>DDFO01000003.1:8051-25917 GCA_002337215.1 Phycisphaerales bacterium UBA1926
TCGAGCCGGTGCACCATCCCCGCGACGTTTTCCGGCCTGGGCGGGTTCTCGAGGTCGATGGGGAGATAGACACCCTCGTGGTGGTCGCTGTTGAGAACGATCGCGTTGGGTTCCACGAGCTGGACACCCCCGGTGACATGCTCGTGCCCCAGGATGAACATGTTGATGCCCCATCGCTCGACGAGGTCCTCGAGCTGCTCGTTGTCGTAGCCGCGACCCCAGACGAGCAGGTGGGCCGAGCCCTGGCGGGGGACGTAGTCGTCGTCGGTAAGGTCTCGTTCGATGACGGTGGGGTCGAACTTGTTCATCATGCCGATGCCCGGGAGACTGTGGGCGCAGAGGATGTCGCCGATCTTGGAGACGCACCGCAGCGCGATGGGCATGGAGCGGACGAACTCCTCGATCGCGTCGTTGACGTCCTGGGCGTCGTCGCCGAACACGTAGTCAACGCCGTCGTTGAAGGCCTCGACGACCTTGATGCCGTCCTTGATGATGCCGGCGCCGATGATCTGGCTCAGCTCGTGGTTGGCGAGCAGCGTGTGGACGAGCTCGGGGTGGTCGGCCTTGAGCGCGGCGACGCGGGCGAGGGCGCGGTACGAGAAATCCATCCCGTTCATCAGCCGGTCGGAGTGGATGACCTCGTGGAGCAGCAGGTGGTGGGGCTGTGGGTAGCGGTCGAGCTCGAGCGCCTGGGTGTCGTCGTCGGCGTGCCCCTCGAAGCCCGCGATGTTCACGAGCCGCTGCAGGTGCAGCGGGTTGTCGTGAAGGTCGCCGGTCGCGATCAGCGTCCCGGGCGGTTCGATGAGGTCAATCGAGCCGCGTCGACAGCCGGCCGTGCGGTTCGCCGCAGCGCCCTCTCGGAACACCGCGATGGTGGTCTCGGCGTCCTGGAGGTCAATCTGGCGGATGGCGCGGCCTCCTGCGGGGACGGGTCGGGGCCGGTTATTCGCCCGCGACGACGCGGGTCTCGTCGTCGAAGTCTTCGCTCGTGAGATCGCGGGAGGAGCGCTCGGCCCGGAGCTTGCCGAGGATGAGCTCGAGCCGCTCGGCGACGTCGTGCATGTTGGCGGGCCTGCGGTCCGGGTCGATCTCGACGGACTTCATGATGAGCTCGTTGAGCATCTCGGGGACGCGCGGATTGAGCTCGATCGCGGGCTTGGGCCGCTCGATGAGGTTGTCGTCCTTGCTGCCCATGAGCGAGTCGCCCCGGCCCAAGGCCGTGGGGACGTTCTTGCGGGTCATGACCCAGTACATCGTCGCGCCGAAGTTGTAGACATCGGTCCTGGGCGTGATCTCGCGCCGGTGAACCTGCTCGGGGGCGATGTAGTCGGGCGTGCCCTGGATGCGCGGTTTGACCGTCCCGATCTTGCACGACTGCCCGAGGTCGATGACCTTGGCGACGTGGTTGTCGCTGACGACGATGTTGTTGGGCTTCATGTCCGCGTGGACATAGCCCCGCTCGTGCATGTGGTGCAGGCCCCGGGCGACCTGGTGGAAGATGTCGACGGCGTTCTCGAACGTCGCGGGCGGGTGCCGCTCCATCGAGAGGCCGTCCACGAGTTCCATCACGAGGAACAATTCGGTCGTGCGGAGCAGCTTGCCCTTTTTGATCAGGCGGGGGATCTTGCGGAGCGCTGGGTGGTCGAGTGCCTGGGCGACCTTGCACTCGATCTCGGCTTGATCGAGGAACCGCTGGTCCTTGTCGACCTTCTTCTGGACGTGCTTGAGCGCCCAGATCTGCTTGGACTTCTGGTCCTGTGCCAGGTAGATGATCGAGGCCGCGCCGCGACCGATCTCCGAGAGGATCCGGTGGCCTTCGATGACCTCGCCGTTCTTTTTGGCAATCAGATCGTCAGACATCCGGTCCAGCCGCCTCGGTCTCTTCCTCGCCTGCCGCCGATGCTCGACGATCCGGCGTGCGTGCCCATACGCGTGTCCCGCCTCCCGGGTTCCGGCCCGTCTTTGGCGAAGTATCGCCGGTTTCGGGGCTGGGCCGGCCTCTTGGGAGTCCGGCAATGCGTAACGCAAGGGAGGTTAGTCTATCTCGGCTTCTCAGGCTCGGCTCGGAAGAAAAACCGCCCAAGCCGGCAAAGGTTGCCGTCGTGGGCGGGGTCGCGTCACGCTGGGCGGCCAGAGTCCTCTGAATCGCCCGTCGATGCCGTGTTCAGCGGTCGATCAGGTCCGTCATCCGAGTCAGGGCCGATGTCTCGAAGTACCGACCCGGGTTCGAGACCGCGGCGAGGTCGGTGTGGAGATAGATCCGGTCACTCGGGATATCGAGCCGGCGGGCGAGCTCGCTCACCAGCACGACCAGGCGGTTGATCTGGGTATCCGTGAACGGGCGGCGGTCGCCGTTCCCAACCAGCGCGACACCGATCGAGTTGCGGTTCCACTCCGCGCCGGCGGGCCCCGCGACGTGCGCGCCCGCGAGCTGGTCCACCCAACGGAAGCCCGCGTGGACCTCGCCGTCGCCCATTTGGACGCCGTTGCCGATCACGAAGTGATACCCGAGCCCCGCGAGCCCCTGCCCGCGGTGCGTCGCATCGATCGAGGCGGGTGAGCCGGAGGGTTCTCCCGTGTGATGGATCACGATCGCGTCCCAACGCCCCGGCTCGATCGCCTGGGCGGGGGTGAAGATCGATTCCATGCTCCGCGGCGTGTTGATATCCACGAGCGGGGTGATCGTCCGTCCTGTCATAGGACCGGTCTCGTTCCCGCCGAGAACGAACAGTGCACCGGTCACGAGCGTCATCGCACCGGCGAAGCTCGCCCAGACGACGCGTGTGCGCATCGTGAGCGATCCACCAACACGTGTGCTCGAATTCGCGGGCCTGCCGTGGGTCATGCCGTTGCCTTCCCAGCCATCCGCCAGCTCTCGCTCGCGCCGACCGTCCCTCGCACCGACTGTCTTCCTAACAGTTGTAGTGCGATGTGTTTCCTCGCCCGGCTGTCCTGCAGGCTATCACCGGCATCGGACGCGTTGGTCCGCGTTCTTGCTAATTTCAAGAAGAAACTCCAAAACCGACCAAAGGTCGGCGTTTGTGAGTTCATGATCAGCGCCGGTCGATCAGTCGTCCGCGCAGGTTGGGACGTTTTCGGCCGTACGCGTCTTCGAGGTATGGCACCGCGTATTCGTCGCGGATCATGTCGTACCGATCGTACGGGCTGCGCTCGTCGTTCTCGGTAATCGGCGAATTCCGGCATCCGACACACAACGCGAAGGCGGCCAACACGAACGCGGCGCCCAACGTGCCCGCGAGCCACCGCGCCCCGGCGCGTCCTCTGCATGTCGTGGTGGTGGTTGAGAAGCACATCATCTTGTAGTGTCTTTCTTATGTTCCTCGTGGTGGCGGACCACACCTCTGGCAAGCCGGCCTTCGGGGTCGATCCGCACCGCGCCCTGGTCGGCGAACCGCCGGAGGGCACCATACATCACCGCGCACACCGCCGTTGACAGGTTGAGCGATCGTTCCCCCGCGACCATCGGCAGACTGACACAGCACGCGGGGTCCTCATCACGGATCGATGCCGGCAGGCCTCGGCTCTCTTTCCCAAACACGAGATGGTCTCCGGGCTCGATATCGGCATCGAACACCGAACAGGATGCCTTGGTCGTCAGGAACCATCGGCGTGGTGCACGTGGGGCTGCTTCTGGAGTTGAGCCGTCGATGATTGTGCTTTGTTTGTAGCGAACCCAATCCGCGTGTTCCTGAACACGGAGTCGGGGCCAGTAGTCGAGCCCTGCTCGACGGCAGGCTTTCTCGCCGACATCGAACCCCATCGGGTGGATCAGGTGGAGGGCCGATCCGAGCGCGACGCACGTCCGCCCGATGTTCCCGGTGTTGTTGGGGATCTCCGGCTCGTGGAGCACAACATGCAGCAGGGGCTCGACGCCGTCCCAGTATCGCATCAAGAACTCGCTCAGGGCCGACGGCGGCCGGTCGGGGTTTTCTCCGACGGCTGCTGGGCCCGGCGGGCGGCGAGCAACGGGTCGGCCTGGATCACTTGTTCGACAACCCGCTGGAACTCCTCGGCGAGCGGGTTGCCCTGCCAGCGGACCACGCCGTCGGTGCTCATCACCAGCACGTGCGGGATCGCGCGGACCTGCAGGCTGCGGTAGACGCGCTGCTCGGGGTCGTGCACATAGGCGTAAGAGACGCGGTGACGCCCCATGTGCGCGCGGATGGCGTTCTCGTCTTCGGGGTAGCCGTTAATGGCCTGGCCCGCGACGGCGAGCACCAGCAATTCGCTGGCATGGCGCTGCTGCAGCCGATCGAGCGTGGGGCTCGCGAGCATGCACGGGCCGCACCAGGTCGCGAAGAAATCGACGACCAGCACACGCTGGTTGATGGGGATGTTGGGCTTCTGGGTTACCCAGTTCTCTGAGCCGAGCGGCTCGGGGAGGGATTTGCCCTGCACGTCGATCGCTGTGATCCGGCCGCGGTTGTGGGTGGGCCAGTCCGACGCGTCGTAGACCGCTTTGTCGGGGTGCATCACCCCGCGCAACGCGGGGGGGATGGTCCGGACATCCCTCGACGGGGTAGCCGGGGTTTCGTCGGTCGCGGGTGATTGCGGGTCCGCCGGGGTTCCAGTTGGGTTCGCTGGTGGGACGAGTTTGCTCACCTCGGCGAACACACCGATCCGCCTGGGCAGGTCCGCCTCGGCCTGCTCGGGAGTCTCCCGGCTCAGGGCGCCGACCGCCTTGCGCAGGTCGCGCGGGTCGAGATCCGCCATGCGGACATGCCCCGAGCGATCGATCACGTAGAGATTGGGGTGCTCGTCGGCCGAGAGCGCTCCGAGCAGTTCGCCCTCGGCGTCGTGCGCGACCGGCACCGAGACGCGCCCGGCCTCGACCTTTTCGAGCCCGGCCTCCCACCCCTCGGCGACGTGCACCGCAACGCACGCGACGTTGTCGCCCATCGTCCGGTTGATCCTCGAGAGCGTGGGCAGCAGGCGGATCGATTTCGCGTCCGTCGCGTCCCACGCGAGGAGCACGAGCACGCGGTTTCCGACTGCTTCGGCGTTGAGAGGGGTGCCCTGCCAGCCGGGGAGCGACGCGAGACGCTCGAAATCGAACGGCTTCGTCTCGGCTTCGCGGATCGCGACCGTGCGCGTGTCGTCGCCCAGACGGCGGTAGGGGTCCTCGGGGGTCGGCTCGAGCGATGCTGACGCGATCGAAACGCCGATCGTCGCGATCACACAGATCAGGATTGCCAGCGAGAAACCGGAACGCACGCGGTGAAAGAACGCCAAAGTTGGACCTTTCTAAAAGCGCCGCGGCCGGCGGCCGTCTGCCTGCCGATCACTCGGTCTTTGACCTGATGTACGCCTGCTCGGCTTCGCGACGGGCCTTGATGCCCGGATCGACCGCGAGCACCTTGGCGAAGGCGGCTTCCCACTCGGCGTTCCGCTGGGGCGAGGTCACGATGCTCCCGTGCCAGCGCACCATGCCGTCCGAGCTCGCGATGTAGTGGTAGGGATAGACAAACCCGTCCTGCTGCCTGCCCCGGCCCCCCGGGAGTTCGCCGTTGTTGGGGGTGAACCGGCCGGTCACGAAGCTGCCGGCGAAATCGTTGATCCGAACGTGATCGACGGGCATTTCCTTGGTGACCGTCTCGAAGACCTTGTTGGCGTCCTCGAGCCGCTTCCGCGCCTCCTCGCCGTCGTTGTTGCGCCGCCCACGGCGTGCGTTGGGCGGGTTGGAGGGCACCATCGCACCTACGACGATGAGATCGCGGGCGTGTTCCTTCTGGATCCGGTCCATCTCCGAGAAGAGCTGAATCGGCGTGAGGCCGAACTTGTTGAAGTCCTCGAGAATGTTCTCGCTGAACACGTAGACGAGCACGGCCCGACCGTCGGTGTGCTGCGGCGGGGCCGGGTGCCAGTCCTGATCGATCGCGAGATCGAGGCGGACCGGACCCGACGGGGCGTTGCGTGAACGGCGACGGCTGTTGTTGTCTCCCAGGTCCAGTTCGGGCCAATCGGTGTTGGCGTACGCCTCGGGGCTCGGCGGGGTGAAGGGCACCCAGGGCAGGTGGTCGAGGTCGATCTGGCTCCGCAGCCTGGCCGACCGACGGGCGTCCGCGTCCGCCTTCGACGCTGTTGCGGCGCGGCGGTCCAGCAGCGACTCGGCGTCGTCTTTGCTCTCGGCGATCAGTTCCGACACCGCTTTCTCGATCGACGCGGTCTCGACATCGGCGTATCGCAGCCGACCCGAGCGGTCGATGAGATAGAAGTCAGGATCCTGGTCCACCTTGAGTGCGCTGCGCATCGCGCCCCCGGTATCGCGGGCGATCGGGAAGGTGACACGGCGACGCTCGGCGGTCTTCACACCGTCCTCGTAGGCCTCGTCGGCGTGGACACCCACGACCACGAGCCCCTCGTCGCCGTACCGCTCGGCGAGACGGTTCACGATCGAGATCGGGCGCACCGCGGTGGGCAGGTAGCCCGCGAAGGTGTAGATCACCACGACCTTGCCCCGGGTCGACTCGGCGTCCAAGGGTCCGCCGTTCTTCCAGTCGGCGAGGCCGGACCACAGCCCCTGGTCGAACGGGGTGAGCTCGAGCTTGTCGAGCGCTGCGCGGCGATCGCCCACGCCCTCGCGCACGACGTCTGGGCTCGCGGTCGCCGGGGTCGAGAACATCGCGCCGAGCATCGCCGCCGACGCGAGCGCGGTGGTGAAGAGTCGCGAACGGTTTGAAGCCTGGTGGGTTGCCATCGGGATCGGTCTCCAGGGATGCGAAGCGGTGTCAATCGGAAAGCAGGGTCGTCGGAGCGGTGTGCTCAGGGGAGAGCGTATCACGCCCGTTCGAGGGAACGAGACTGTTGCGGACGCCGCGAGGGCCGGCCGGGTCCGACTTGCCTCCCGGCAGATCATCGAGCCGCGGACTCGCGGAGGCGGTGGAGCGCCAAGGCGCACGCGACCGAGACGTTGAGCGAGTCCGCGTCGTCGTCGATGTCGATCCGCACGGCCCGCCCTCCCAGTTCGCGGACCGCATCCAGAGTTTCAGACGCCAGACCCGGGCCCTCGGTTCCCATGAGCACCATCGGCGTCCGGCCGACGGTCGGGTCGAGCGATGTCAGCAGGACCGAATCGTGCGACGGCGTCATCGCCAGGGGCTGGCACCCCACGCCGACGAGCTCCGCGAGCCCGCCCGGCCAGTCGTCGAGGAACGCGAACGGGACGTGGAGGGCGTTGCCCATGCTCACTCGCAACGCCTTGCGGTAGAGCGGGTCGCAGCAGCGCGGCGTGAGCAGCACGCACGCGGGGAACTCGGCGCCCGGCTCCCAGGGGGGATTCGTCGGGGCGAGTGCGCGCACGTTCCGGAAGATCCCGCCAACATTGTCGTGGTTTGTCAGGTCTTCGAGCACGACGACGAGTCCGGCTCTGCTCGCGAGTTCTGCCGCCGACCCCGGATCGACCCGCTTCCCGCAGGCGAGCAGGCCCCTGTGGATGTTGAAACCCGCGACTTTGTCGATGACGGAGCGGGCAACTCTGTAGACGGGTGTTTCCGGGTCGAGGCCGGCCAGAAACGGCAGGTGGTGCTCGAAGCGGTGGTCGCTGACCATCACGCTGAGAGTCGTGTGGGGGCTCGCGATCAGCTGAGCGACGACCTTGTCGCCCTCGGCGATAAAGAGATCCCCGGGGAGGCCCGTTCCGGTGACCTGGTCTTCGGGGACCGGGTTGGTCGATTCGCCGGTGAGGTGGGGGCGGTGGCGTGCGCGCAGCCACTGGTCGCGCTGGTTGGCGAACGGGAGCAGCCTCGGGTCGTCGAGGTCGTCGATCGGGATGAGATTGAGGTAGGGCATGGTGGGTGGCGCGTGTTCTCGGTCGTTCGCGGGAGGGCCCGGGGTTCTCGTTTCGATAGGATCGCCCGCCCCGAACACCCGATGAGAGATCGAGCGTACGGCCCGGGCGCGGCGTGCGCACGCCGGGCGATGATCGGCGAGTTGATCGGTACGAAGAGCGGCGGCACGAGGAGACGGCTCAATGGAATGGTGGCACGCGATCGTCCTCGGGCTCGTCGAGGGCATCACCGAGTATCTCCCCATCAGTTCGACGGGGCACCTGATCCTTGCGTCGTCGCTCATGGGGCTCGACGGGAGCGAAGAGCAGAAGTCCGCGGTGGACGCGTTCAACATCGTCGTGCAGGGCGGGGCGATCCTCGCGGTGCTGGGGCTCTACTGGCCGCGCGTGCTGCAGATGATCAAGGGCGTGTTCGGCAAGGACAAAGAGGGATTCGTTCTTGCGCGCAACATCGTCGTCGCGTTCCTGCCGGCTGCGGTGCTCGGCGTGCCGCTCAACGACTGGATCGAAGCGAAGCTGTTCAACACGTGGCCCGTGCTGATTGCGCTGGTGATCGGGGCGGTCTACATGATGCTGCTGGATAAATACAAGATCCACCCGAAGCGGGCGGACTCGGAGAATCAGACCGGGAAAGACATCACCCAGTTGCGCGCGCTCGACGCGTTGATCATCGGGCTGATGCAGTGTGTCGCGATGTGGCCGGGAACGAGCCGGAGCATGATGACGATCACCGGGGGCGTGCTGGTCGGCCTCAAGCCCAAGCAGGCGGCGGAGTTCAGCTTCCTGCTGGGTCTCCCGACGCTCGGCGGCGCGTGCGTCTACAAGCTCTACAAGGACATGTCGGGCGAGGGCCCCAATATGTTCGAGGTGCTGGGCGTGATGCCGATCGTGATCGGCATCGCCGTCGCGACGGTCTCGGCCGCGCTCGCCGTCCGCTGGCTCGTCGGCTTCCTGAACACCCACGGCCTGACACCCTTCGGCTGGTACCGGATCGCCCTCGCGGCGGTGCTGGGGGGGCTGGTAATCTCGGGCATCCTTGCGATTCAGGCCTGATGTTCGGATGAACTCAGAGCGCATAGGCATTATACTAAATTGCGATACATGTTCATTGGAGTGGTGCCCGTATATGGAGTGTGATCCCAATGAAGTCGTATGATTGCCTTGTTTACGCTTGCTTGCTTACGTTCTTCGTGTCTCACTCGCCAGCACGTGCTCAGGCGGATATCCAGATCAGCCCTGGCATTGTTCGGATTGGCAGCCCGTTGACTGTCACGATCAGCAATGCCCCGGGATTTCAGGTCGATTCATCCACTCGTGCGCTGTTCTATTGGTACCTACACCGAGCCCGGCGGTACGACAACTGATCAGTTCACGATTACTTTCGATGAGCAGGCGGTGCAGGAGCTCGATGCGTCGTCCTTTGTATTCGAACCGGGCGACGGAGCGGCGAGTCCCGGAGCGCCGGGTGTGCTCTCGCTCACGGCGGGCGGAATCCTTGCCGGGACCTTCTTCGTTGAAACCGTCCCGCCATGCCAGTCGGATTTTGACGGAAATGGAGCGCTCGATCTTGACGACATCACCGCGTTTGTCGTCGGGTTTACTTCGCAGGATCCGATCGCGGACTTTGACGGAAACACCATCTTCGATCTCAACGACATCGTCCTATTCGTGAATCAGTTCCTCGCAGGGTGCGACGCTGCGGAGTCGATCGCAGACGGTGCTTCACTTTCTGTGGACTCGGAGAATGTCCGCCTCGATCGGGTGTTCTATCCGTTCGGTCTCTCCGCAACCGCAACTGAGGCGGACATCGCGGGGCGTGCATCAGATGTCGCGATCGTTGAAACTATGTCGCTGGGGTTCGCAGACGCGGTGCTCGATGCCAGGCTCGCTAGAGGCGGTGGGCACCACCTGGTACCGATCGTGGAGTTCGCGCCCGGTGCCCCGTTGCCCTCGGGCTCGATCTTTGCCGACGTCGTCTCGTTCGACACCGCGGGCGTCGAGATCGACCGTGTCCCTGGTTTCACGCTGACACAGCGGGCACCACTAAACGACGGTGCCGTCAAGTACGCGGCGGATCTGTTCCGTCCCGTAGTGCTCATTGACGAATCGCGTGACCGCGCACAGTTTTCGCTGACGTATCCGCTGCGAGCGATACCGGGCGGTGAGGTGATCGTCGAGTTGCAGCCGTTCTGGTCCGTTGGTAAGGACTCTTGATGAATAGAAGACCAGAATGTGGATCGTCGTGCCGCGTGTATGTCCTCGGCATTGTACTCATTGCAGCCGGCGTGCTGCTGGGCGGGTGTTTCGGGGGCGGCACCAGGGCTGGTTCGCGGTCCTCCTCGGAGATCCCGATCCGCGTGTACCGAGTCCATGGTGGCGGCGATATCAACGGCGATCCGAGCAATTATGGGTGCCGGCTGAGCGTCGCGACGATCAAGCAGGTTGTCAACGAACTCGTTGACGAGCGTAGCGGTGTATTCGGGAAGAACTATAAATTTACGTATAACGATGTGGTTACGACTATCGTCGATCCCAATTTGGGTGGACTGCTACAGCTTAGAGAGGTTGATCGAATAAATCTTGTGAATCTGATCGACGGGATACCCGCGTTCCAGCCCCAACCCGGCGAGATCACGATCTACTTCACCGGCGCTTATACTTCGGGTACTATCCTTCCGACCGCGATCGCTTTTTCGCCCGAGTTCCTATCGCAGAGTTCCTTCCCTCCCGGGATCCAACCGGGCTTTATCATGGTCAACGATGGCGGTCAGGCACAGCCCTTCATCACCAGATACAATGCGTCGACGTACATGGACTCGAACGTGCTCCAGCACGAGATCGGTCATTATCTGGGGCCGTTTACAACATTCAACAGTCTCTACCACACGCACCGTACTAACACTTCGCTAGACAATGATAACCGGCGTGAGCCGTGTTACGGAACATCTGTGCTCGGCGAGCGTTGTTTCGAAACAGGTAACTACCACATACACAATGACAGCTATTTGATGCGTCCATTCTTTGTCCCGAGCCAGAGTGATCCGACTCAGGTCACCGATCCCTATCCGCTTGTTCTTCTCGGGATGGACTACGAGGACGTCTCGAACCTGACACAAGAGGATCTCGACCGGAGGAACACGGACTTCGGTCCGGTGCTCCGCGGACACCTCGGCGGTGAGTTGGGCGAAGTTACCCGTAAGATTGACATGGGGCTGATTGATGTCGTTCGCTAAAAAGGGGTCAGCGATGAAGACCTTTCTAATACCACTCGCGCTGGTGACCGCATTCGGTTCCGCTGATTCGACTGAAGTGCAAGACAGCGGTGGGGCCGCCCCGCCCGCTCGGGACCTAGTCACGGAATGGCACGCCACCTACGTGGATGAGACAGCGCCAACGCATGTCCGTAACAACGCCGCTCGGAATCTCCATCGGTCGGACCCCGTCGAGTTGCTCGACACGCTCACCGCGGCGGCGCCGGTCTGGTTTACGGAGTTCGCGCTGCACACCAAAGCGACGCCCCGCGCCGATATCGAACGGATGGTGGCGGATCGGTTCGTTGCGACCAACGCGGCGAGCTTGCTCGCATCAACCGATCACGATGAACTTAAAGGAGGGTTCGACTGCGGCTCGTTCAGCGACTACATCGATGCCCTCGCGGGGATTCACCCCGTGACCCCGCAGGAGTCAGCGTTGGTGTACACGCTCTATGGGCTGAGCGACTGCGGGGCACAAATCGAGCCAGCGGTGATCCGCTTCACGATCGAACGTGGTGCGCCGGCCGACGCGGCTCGGGTCGCGAGCGAGGGTCTGGGCGAGGGCGGGCAACGAGTAATCCGCGAGGAGATGGCAAAGTCGGATCCGAAACCCAACGCCGTCATCATGGCATTCTATGAACCCTCGATTCGTGCGCCCATCGACGTAGAGGCACTCTGGGCAGCTCCCAAAGGCAGCATACCGGATTCGCTCCGCCAGTTTGCCTACGCGGTCAAGGTCGCGGCGACATGCTCGAGTGCTGACGACTACGCCGAGGAGGCCGACCGGCTGGCGACCACGGTTGGCGCGGCGCACGCTCCGGCGATGCTCCTCCTCCTCCCAGATCCAGAGATCCGCACGGAACTAGCGACCCGATATTTCGAGAAATCGAAGGACGGCGAGAGCCGTCTCGCGGATGGCCTCTCCGACCGGTTGCAGCACAGCATCATGGCAGCGTACTCCAAGACCGGGCGACGGTCGCCCGGTACCAAAGGCGTGACATGCCCATGAGTCGTCGGGTCCGTTTCACTCGTCGTTGACGAGCAACGGATGATCCGCCACCGGCAACGCCGCGAACGCGAGGAAGTCCGCGTTGCGGGTCGCCCGCTTCACGGCCTCGGCGTTGCGCCGGGTTGAAAAGTCGATATCCAGTCGGCCCGAGCCGATCAGGTCCTTGAAGCCGGGCGTCGCGCTGACGAGGCGGACGGTCGCGTTGTAGATCTCGCCGCTGAACTTGCTGCCCTCGGGGGCACCGTTGGGGATGAGGAACCCGCCCCCGGCGTAGAGGCCGTACTCGCCGTCGCCCGCGAGGACGAGGTAGCGGATGGTGACGGTGCAGGCGGTGGTCTCGATCGGCGTCCGGCCCGGGCGGGGCTTCACGAACATGCGGGCGTGGATGACCTGCCCGGTCGCGTTCTGCCACGCGTCGCCGTCGGTGAGGACCTCCATCGGGAGGTCGGAAAGCACGAGGTCGGCGGTGTTCTTGTCCTCGGAATCGAAGATCCGGGTCCGCAGGTCGGGGTCGAGCCGGTGCGGCTGCTCGCTCGAGACGAGGGCGCCCGAGGTGCCTCGGAGGATGGTGATCGAGCCGCACGCGGGGAGGGCGGCGATGAGGAGGCCGCAGAACAGCCCCGGAATGAGGGTTTGGCGTAGGCGGGGCGTGATTGGGCGTTCAGATCGGGTCGGCCGGCTGGTCATCGGGGCAGCGTACCGCGGTCGTCTGGGGGCCGCATCCTGTCGAATAAACGTCGGTAGAACATTGTTCAGCAGATAGAATGGAGTTCCGGACAGAAAGGGGCGGAACGGTTATGAGTGGGAACAGGACAGGACAGACCGCCCGGGATCTCACGGGCTCTTTCCCCGTGATTTGCCTCACCGGCGTCGCGTTCTTCGCTTTCGCAGGGACCGCGGCCGGGAACCCGGCGCTCGCGGAGAACCTGCGGAAGAGCCCCGTTGCGGAGATGGCGGCGGGGGCGACGACCGTCGCCGATCAGCTCGCGATCCGCCGGTTCGGGAACCAGTTCGGCAATCAGCCGCCCGCAGGTCAGACCTACCAGGGCACGGGGTTTGTCCTCCCGCGCTACGGATACGGGAACCACGGCGGGCATCACCCCGGCGGCTACTACGGGCACGACTATCCCGGCTTCGACCCCGACGATGACCGACTGCCTGACAACTTCGACCTCGATCACTACGACGACCGCAAACCCTGGAAGCACGATCACAACGGCTCCCGGCGGGGTTCGGGTGTCCGCGTCTATGGGAGCGGGTTCAATACCGTCTACTACAACAACAGCGGATTCGGCTACCCCAACTACCGCGGCTGGAACGACTGGTGGTGGGATCCGTACCCCTACGGCATCGATGGTCGGCTCGTCAGCGGGATCCAGCCGGGGAGCCAGCTGCGGATGCCCGGGCCTTCGTCGGCTGCGGGCAGCGTGCAGGCGCCGCCCCCCGAACCCGAGACGGACCTCGACGCGGGACGACGTTTGCTGAGCGGGTCGGCGTTCGGGACCGCGATTGAGCGCTATCGCGCCCACCTTGCTGAGAACCCCGACGCGTTTGAGGTCATGGCCGAGCTGGTCGTGGCGCTCGCCGGGGATGGGCGGCTCGATGACGCGGCCGCGCTCGCCCGCTTGGCGTATGAGCGTGACCCCGGACTCGCGACGAAGGCCGTGAACGAGCGGGTGTCGCTCGATCGGCGCGAGCTCCGCAAGGCGGTCGTGCGGGCGGTGCGGCATGCACACGATCGCGAGTCGGCGTCCGCGTGGCTGCTCGTCACGCTGCTGATGCAGGCCGAGGATCGGGATTCGGTCGGGTTGGACATGCTCCAGCGGTCGGTTGATCGCGGTCTTCCGAGCGGGATCGCGGACCCGTTGAAGGCGGCGTTGCGGTAGTCGGGCGATAACCGGACTCCGGACGCGGCCGGGCTCGGTCGTCCTCGTCATCTCTGAATAATGACTCGCTCAACGAATATCAGATCGCGCTGTGGAAGCGGTCGCGGGGGTCGGTCTAGACTTCTCCCCTGCCCGGCGGTGCCGTCGGGCGACAACGTGAACCGGCAGCACCACCCAGCCTCGCATCGACTGGCCTCGATGCGACACCAGGCGGGTGGGAGGTGGAGATCGAATGGCCAAAAAAGAAATCACAGCGCAGTTCAAGCTGATGGCCCCCGGCGGCCAGGCAACCCCCGCGCCCCCGCTGGGCCCGGTGCTTGGTGCCAACGGCGTGAACCCGGGTCAGTTCATCCAGCAGTTCAACGCGGCGACGGCGTCGCTGAACGGCAAGAAGGTGGGCTGCGTCGTCACGGTCTTCAGCGACCGTTCCTTCGAATTCGAGGTCAAGAGCTCACCCGCGTCGGTCCTCATCAAAGAGGCCGCGGGGGTCGAGAAGGGCTCGGGCGAGCCGCACGAGAAGTTCGTGGGGCAGATCACGCGTGAGCAGGTCAAGAAGATCGCTGAAGAGAAGATGGCCGACTTGAACTCGTTCAAGATCGAGTCGGCGATGCTGGTTATCGAAGGCACCGCGCGCTCCATGGGCGTGACGGTGGTTGACTAAAGGAGGGCATGGCGATGGCAAAGATGAGCAAGCGTGCCCGTGAGAACCAGGCGTTGATCCCGAGCGAGCAGCTCGAGGCCGCCGAGGCGATCAGCGCGGTCAAGAAATTCAAGGCACCCAAGTTCGACCAGTCGGTCGAGATCTGCCTGCACCTCGGTGTGGACACCAAGCAGGCGGACCAGATGCTCCGCGGCTCGGTGAGCCTGCCCAAGGGCATCGGCAAGAACAAGCGCGTGATCGCGTTCTGTGGTGATGATGAGAAGGCGGCGGCGCTGGAAGCCGGCGCGATCAAGGCGGGCGGCGCGGGTCTGATGGAAGAAGTCGAGAAGGGCTTCTTCGATTTCGACGTCGCGATCGCGAGTCCCGACATGATGCGGGTGATCGCCAAGCTGGGTCGGGTGCTGGGTCCGAAGGGCCTGATGCCGAGCCCCAAGAACGGGACGGTGACCCCGAAGGTTGCCGAGGCCGTTGGCGAGTTCGCCGCGGGCAAGGTGGAGTACCGCACCGACAAGGGCGGCAACATCCACGCGATCATCGGCAAGATGAGCTTCGCCGAGAGCGACCTGCTGGAGAACTACACCCACTTCTTCGAGACCATCGAGAAGATCCGTCCCAGCACGGTGAAGGGTGCCTACATCAAGAAGATCACACTCAGCGGGACGCAGACCCCCGGCGTGCAGATCAAGCCGCCGGTCGTGGCCGAGGCCTAAACGGGAGTTGGCTCTCAGCTCGCGGCCCCCGCCGCGGAGAAAGATACGCAATGAGCAAGCCTGTCAAAGAAATCATCATGCGGGACTACCGCGACCGCCTCGGCGATATCGAGGACGTCACGGTCATCACGCTCCGCGGGATCGATGCGAACACGAACAACGAGATCCGCACCGGTCTGGCGAAGAAGGACATCAACGTCACCATCGTGCGCAACAAGCTGTTCCTCAGCGCGTTCGAGGGGACCAACCTGTCGAACCTTGAGCCGGTCCTGAACGGCGCGAACGCGATCGCGTACGGTGCCGAGTCGGTCGTCGAGGTCGCCCGCGAGATCGTCGCGCTCGCCAAGCAGCACGAGCAGATCGAGCTGAAGGGCGCCGTCCTCGACGGCATCCTGTTCGAGGGCGACGCCGGCGTCAAGAAGCTCAGCGAGTACCCGACCAAGGACGAGGCGATCGCGCAGGACGTGACGCTGATCCTGGGCCCGGGCCGCAAGCTGATGGGCGCCGTCAAGGGCCCCGGCGGGCGTCTTGCCGGTGTCATCAAGGCGATCGAAGAGAAGCTTGAAAAGGGCGAGGAAATCGCGAAGGTGTGAGAAGAAGGCAATGGGGAATAGGCAGTAGGCAGTGGGGTATGAACCCATTGCCCTTTCACCACTCACCGTTGCCCGTTTAGATACATCCGACACCCGACTGGCCCTGCGTCCCGCTGCGTGCAGCGGGACAGGGTTAAAGAGTGAGCACAGGGCTCTCCCCTCTTGGGTGCGAATGCGAGTCTCGGCGGTACGCTGGGGCGGTTTGAGAAAGTTGGAATTGATATGAGCGACGAAGCAGCGAAGACATTCGACAAGAAGATCTCTGACCTGGGCGACCAGCTTGCGGGCCTGAGCCTGAAGGAAGCCGTCGATCTGGGTGACTACATGAAGGACACCTACGGCATCGAGGCCGCCGCGGGCGGCGCCGTGATGATGGCAGGCCCCGCCGACGGCGGCGGCGGCGGCGGCGAGGAAGAGAAGACCGAGTTCGACGTCGTCCTCAAGGGCGACGGCGGACAGAAGATCAAGGTCATCAAGGTTGTCCGCGAGGCGACCGGCCTGGGCCTGAAGGAAGCGAAGGAAGTCGTCGACAACCTCCCGAGCAAGGTCAAGGAAGGCCTGCCCAAGGACGAGGCCGAGGCCCTCATCGAGAAGCTCAAGGAAGTCGGCGCCGACGTCGAGCTCGCCTGATCGGCGGCTCGGGATCGATTTTTACCGACTTTGTTTGGTTTTCACAAGGCCCCGCACGGGGCCTTTTTTCTTGAATTTTTCCGCAAGACTTCGCGTCTTCGCCCTTGACGCGCGACTAGCATTTACACTAGCCCCCCGGGAGTGGCATGCTGCACACGCAAACCCGTCCGTTCGCGGATCCAAATCGCGTTCTTTCGGCCGATGCCGGACCGCGCTCGCGGCCCGGCGGTTTTGTGCGCGGTCCGCGTAGGAAAAAGCCCTTGAAGGGTCAGCAACCCGGCGTTCCGGGATTGCGCTCCGCGAGTATCGGCCGGGGGGGCGAACAGGGTGAGCTTTTTCGGGACGATTCGGTGGGCGTGCGATTCGGCTGGAGACTGTAACAGATCAGAGCGCGGCGGCGCGAGCCGGCCGCGGAAGACCGCACAGGGCACGGGGAACGCCGTGGCGGTGGGGGAACCGTTGACGGGTCGATGCCCGGAACGATGAGCGACGACGGAAGACGGGAAGACGAGCAGGCCGCATGCCGGGCCTCGAGATGAGCATCGCGACAGGCGGACGCGGAGAGCGACCTGGGGCCTGATCGCAGCGGTGCCCGGCGGAGAGCCGGCGGGCAGTGAGATTCGACGCAGCACAACCCGGCCCCGCGACGCCGTCGAGGCACAGCATCGCGAGGAGCCGACCGGGGCCTCCGGGTCCCGCAACAGATTCGAGGGTGACGAGCTATGGCGACAAAGCGCACGGTTCACGAGAGCGGCATCCCCGCGAAGACCGTTTCCGGCAAGACGATCAACGAGATCGAGGTCCGCAACTATCGCAAGCGGGGCGACGCGCTCGAGGTGCCGAACCTCACGCAGCTCCAGACGGACGGCTACGAGCGGTTTCTGCAGCTCAACGCCGATTCGCCCCAGGACCGCGTGCAGCACTTCGGGCTCGAGGGCCTTCTCCGCGAGGTCTTCCCGATCGAGAGCTACGACGGGACGATGTCGCTCGACTACATCTCCTACGAGCTCGAGGAGCCCCGCTACACCGCCGACGAGTGCCGTGAGCTCCGCCTGACCTACGGGCTCCCGTTCAAGCTCCGCGTCCGCCTGCGCCGCGAGACCCACCCCGACCTCCCCGAAGAGGACATCTACCTGGGTGAGTTCCCGGTGCTCATGGGCGGCGGCGAATTCATCGTCAACGGTGCCGAGCGCGTCATCGTCAGCCAGCTCCACCGCTCGCCGGGTGTGGATTTCTCGATCGTGTCCAGCGAGGCCGACCGCCCGCTGCACTCGGCCCGCGTCATCCCCGAGCGCGGCTCGTGGATCGAGCTCGAG
>DDFO01000003.1:26022-26459 GCA_002337215.1 Phycisphaerales bacterium UBA1926
TCGTGGATCGAGCTCGAGGTGACCAAGAAAGACGTCCTCGCGATGCGGATCGATCAGTCGACCAAGCTCGCGGCGACGACGTTTCTGCGGTGCCTCGACGAGTCGGTCGCCTCGACCGATGCGATCATCAGCCTGTTCTACGAGGTCAGCGAGGTCAAGACGGCGGACGTCCGCCCCGAGGACTACGCGGCCGCGTCCATCATCGACACCGAGTCGGGTGAGGAACTCATCCACGAGGGCAAGATGATCGGTGAGGAGGGGGCCGAGGCGATCCAGAACTCGTCGCTTAAGACGGTCAAGGTCGTTCAGAACCCGTCGGACACGCTGATCCTCAACACGATCGCCGAAGAGAAGCTGGACCAGATCGACGCCGACAGCGACCACAGCCGGGCGCTGCTCAAGGTGTACGGCAAGCTGCGTCCGGGCAACCCGCCGCA
>DDFO01000003.1:26590-34686 GCA_002337215.1 Phycisphaerales bacterium UBA1926
CCGGGCAACCCGCCGCAGGTCGACAAGGCGATGCAGCTCTTCCAGGAGAAGTTCTTCGACGACAACCGCTACCGCCTCGGTCGCGTCGGCCGCTTCCGCATCAACCGCAAGTTCAACCTCGATGTCCCCGAGGACCAGATGTTCATCCGGGGCGAGGACTTCCTCCGCGTCATCCAGTACATCCTCGATCTGCGCTCCAACCGCACCGACCCTGAGACGGGCCGTCGCGTCGCGCAGGTGGACGACATCGACCACCTGGGCAACCGCCGCCTCCGCACGCTCGACGAGCTCGCGGTCGAGGAGCTCCGCAAGGGCTTCCTGAAGCTGCGGCGCACCGTCCAGGAACGCATGAGCGTCAAGGACCCCGACGAGGTCGCGAAGATCGCCGACCTGGTGAACAGCAAGTCGATCAGCAGCGCCATCGATTTCTTCTTTGGGCGCTCCGAGCTCAGCCAGGTTGTCGACCAGACCAACCCGCTCTCGTCGCTCGTCCACGAGCGTCGCCTCTCGGCCCTGGGCCCGGGCGGCCTGAACCGCAAGCGGGCGGGCTTCGAGGTCCGCGACGTCCACATCTCGCACTACGGCCGGGTCTGCCCGATCGAGACGCCCGAGGGCACCAACATCGGCCTGATCGTCTCGCTCGGCATCTTCTCGAGCGTCGATGAGTACGGCTTCCTCCGCACGCCCTACCGGACCGTCAAGAACGGCACCGTTACCGAGGACATCGCTGATCTCCGGGCCGACGAGGAGATCCGCGCGGTCCTCGCGCCGACCGACGCGCTCGAGCCCGACGGCACGCTCAAGGACGGCGTCGTCCTCGCCCGCGTGGACGGCGAGCTCCGCGAGGTCCACTCGTCGGAAGTCGATTACGTCGATGTCTCGCCGCGTCAGATCGTGGGCATCTCGGCGTCGCTCATCCCCTTCCTCGAGCACGACGACGCGAACCGGGCCCTCATGGGTTCCAACATGCAGCGTCAGGCTGTGCCCCTGCTGAAGGTCGATCCGCCGGTCATCGCGACCGGGATGGAAGTCTCGGTCGGTCACAACACCGGCATGTGCGTGCACGCCAAGAACGCGGGCACGGTGACCTACGTCGACAGCGAGCGGATCATCATCGACAACTCCGATGAGTACGAGCTGCGCAAGTTCGTGGGTCTCAACGAGCGGACCTGCCAGAACCAGAAGCCGATCGTCGTCCCGGGCGAGAAGGTCAAGGCGGGGCAGATCATCGCCGACGGCGCGTCCACCCGCTACGGCGAGCTCGGCATCGGCCGCAACATCCTCGTCGCGTTCAACACCTTCGACGGGTACAACTTCGAGGACGCGATCGTCATCAACGAGCGTCTGGTCAAAGACGACGCGATGACCTCGATCCACGTCGACTCGTTCGATGTCGAGATCCGCGAGACCAAGCTCGGGCGCGAGGAGTTCACCCGCGACATCCCGAACGTCAGCGAGAAGATGCTCCGCAACCTCGACGAGAACGGCGTCATCCGCATCGGCGCCCGCGTCAGCCCGGGTGACATCCTCGTCGGCAAGGTCAGCCCCAAGAGCAAGACCGAGCTGACCCCCGAAGAGAAGCTGCTGCACGCGATCTTCGGCCGGGCGGGCGAGGACGTGAAGAACGACTCGCTCGAGGTCCCCTCGGGTGTCGAGGGCATCGTCATCGGCGCCAAGAAGTTCAGCCGCCGGGTGCACCTCACCGACGCCCAGAAGAAGCAGCTCAAGGCCGACATCGAGGCCTACGAGGCGGAGCAGGACCAGAAGGCCATCGACCTGTTCAAGGAGATGGTCGATCTCGTCAACACGGCGACCGGCACCGAGATGGTCGACCCGATGACGCGTCAGAAGGTCGGTGCGTCCGACATCCCCGAGGTCATCCTCGAGCAGATCCAGACCTTCAGCGACAAGTGGATCAAGGGCAGCAAGGAATCGCGCGAGGCGGGGCTGGTCTTCTACAACCAGTTCTGGCCGCGTATCGAAGCCGTCGAGACCGAGAAGAAGCGCAAGGTCGCCCACATGAAGCGGGGCGATGAGCTCCCGTCGGGCGTCCTCGAGATGGTCAAGATCTACTGCGTCAGCAAGCGTCAGCTCTCCGTGGGCGACAAGATGGCGGGCCGGCACGGGAACAAGGGCGTCATCGCCCGCGTCGTCCCCGAAGAGGACATGCCCTTCCTCGAGGACGGCACCCCCGTCGAGATCATGCTCAACCCGCTGGGCGTGCCCAGCCGGATGAACGTGGGGCAGATCCTCGAGACCCACCTGGGCTGGGCCGCCAAGGTGCTTGGCTTCCAGGCCCGCACGCCCGTGTTCGACGGGGCGACCGAGGCCGAGGTGCACGCCGCGATCGAGGAGGCGAACGAGTTCGTCGCCGCCAAGCTCGCCAAGCACGAAGAAGAGGGCACCCACCCCTACCAGCGCGAGCTGCTGGCCCGCATGCCCGCGGGCGGCAAGATCCAGCTCTACGACGGCCGGACGGGCGAGAAGTTCCACCAGCGGACCACGGTGGGCTACATGTACATGCTCAAGCTCCACCACCTCGTGGACGACAAGATCCACGCCCGCGCAACCGGGCCCTACTCGCTCATCACCCAGCAGCCGCTGGGCGGCAAGGCGCGGACGGGCGGCCAGCGGTTCGGCGAGATGGAGGTCTGGGCGCTCGAGGCGTACGGCGCCGCGTACATCCTCCAGGAACTGCTGACGGTCAAGAGCGACGATGTCGAGGGGCGGACCAAGATCTACGAGAGCATGGTCAAGGGCACCAACAAGCTCGAGGCGGGCATGCCCGTCGCGTTCGACGTGCTCTGCAACGAGCTCAAGGGTCTGGGCATGAACATCAGCCTGGAGAAGAAGCAACTCGAAGGTGGCAGCCTCCTCTGAGTTTCTCGGGGCGTGCTCTCGGGTATGCCGGTTTGATCTGAATCACGAACACTCCGGACAGGGCGGCGGAAACGAGCCCGGTCCGTCAGACAAAGGCCGAGACACGATCGGCCGCAGGAAGGTGAAGCTGACATGGCTGAAACCGTCTACGAACGCGTCAACGACTTCTCCGCCGTCAAGGTGACCCTCGCGTCGCCCAACGACATCCGCGCCTGGTCGTACGGCGAGGTCAAGAAGCCCGAGACCATCAACTACCGGACATACCGCCCCGAAAAGGACGGCCTGTTCTGCGAGCGGATCTTTGGTCCTGAGCGCGACTACGAGTGCTCCTGCGGCAAGTACCGCGGCACCAAGTACAAGGGCATCATCTGCGACCGGTGCGGCGTCAAGGTGACGCACAGCCGCGTCCGCCGCAAGCGGATGGGCCACATCAACCTCGCAGCCCCCGTCGTCCACATCTGGTTCTTCAAGAGCCTGCCATCGCGCTTGGGAACCCTCCTGGGCATGAAGACCAGCGACCTCGAGAAGATCATCTACTACCAGGACTACGTCGTCGTGGACCCGGGTGACACCGAGTTGACCTACAAGCAGGTGATGACCGAGGACGAGCACCGCGTCGCCGTCGAGCAGTACGGCAACGCGTTCCGCGCGCAGATGGGCGCCGACGCCGTCCGCGAGCTCATCGAGGGCCTGAACCTCGACGAGATCGCCGCCGAGATCCGCCAGAACCTCAAAGAGACCCGCAGCAAGCAGAAGATCACCGACTTCGCCAAGCGGCTGAAGCTCATCGAGTCGGTCCGCCACTCCGAGAACGACCCCGCGTGGCTGGTCATGGATGTCGTCCCCGTCATCCCGCCCGACCTGCGCCCGCTCGTCCTGCTCGAGAGCGGCAACTTCGCGACCAGCGATCTCAACGACCTCTACCGCCGGATCATCAACCGCAACAACCGCCTCAAGAAGCTGATGGACCTCAACGCGCCCGAGGTCATCATCCGCAACGAGAAGCGGATGCTCCAGCAGGCCGTCGACGCGCTGTTCGACAACAACCGCTGCCGCCGCCCGGTCCTCGGCTCGTCCAACCGCCCGCTCAAGTCGCTGACGGACATGATCAAGGGCAAGCAGGGCCGCTTCCGCGAGAACCTGCTCGGCAAGCGCGTGGACTACTCGGCGCGTTCGGTGATCGTGGTCGGCCCCGAGCTCAAGCTCTACCAGTGCGGCCTGCCCAAGAAGATCGCCCTCGAGCTCTACCAGCCGTTCATCATCCGCAAGCTCAAAGAGCACGGCCTGGCCGACACGATCAAGAGCGCCAAGCGGATGCTCGAGCGCCGCGACGCCGAGGTGTGGGACATCCTCGAAGAGGTCATCCACCAGCACCCGGTCATGCTCAACCGCGCCCCGACGCTCCACCGGATGGGCATCCAGGCCTTCGAGCCCGTCCTCGTGGAGGGCAACGCGATCCGTCTGCACCCGCTCGTCTGCGGCGGCTTCAACGCCGACTTCGACGGCGACCAGATGGCCGTCCACCTTCCGCTCTCCGTCGAGGCCCAGGCCGAGGCGCATGTGCTCATGCTCAGCACGCACAACATTTTCAGCCCCGCCAACGGCGGGCCGATCATCAGCGCGTCGCAGGACATCGTGCTGGGCGTCTACTTCATCACCGTCACCCAGGACGACGTGTCCGCGGTCGATGAAAAGACTGTCCCGCGCTTCAAGGACCGCCACGAGGCGATCCTCGCCTTCGACCAGGGCACGATCGATATCCATCAGCCCATCAGCGTCCGCCTCGACCGCTTCAGCGAGGTCGTCAACTCGCAGAAGGGCGAGGTCGAGCCGATGCCCGACAACCGGCGCATCGTCACGACGGTGGGTCGTGTGCTCTTCAGCGACATCCTCAACGAGGGCATGCCGTTCTACAACTGTGCCTTGGGCAAGAAGGGCTGCGCTCGGGTCATCGACGACGTCTTCGCCTACTGCGGCAAGCCGGCGACCATCGACCTGCTCGACGACATGAAGTCCATCGGCTTCAAGCGTTCGACGGTCGCGGGTCTCTCCTTCGGCGTCACCGACCTCCGCATCCCGCACCAGAAGCAGGACCTGCTCGACGCCGCCCAGAAGCGGGTCAACCGCGTCGAGAAGAACTACGAGAACGGCATCATCACCGAGCGCGAGCGCTACAACCAGCTGCTCGATATCTGGAGCCACTGCAACGAGGAGCTCACCAAGGTCCTCGTCGAGACGCTCAAGGCCGACCGCCGCTTCGACGACGGCTCCGAGGCCTCCATCGAGAAGGGCGAGGGCACCAAGTTCCTCAACCCCGTCTACCTCATGAGCGACTCGGGCGCCCGAGGCAACATCACCCAGATGAAGCAGCTCGCCGGCATGCGCGGCCTGATGGCCAAGCCCAGCGGTGAGATCATCGAGACCCCGATCCGGGCGAACTTCCGCGAGGGCCTCAACGTCCTCGAGTACTTCTCGTCCACGCACGGCGCCCGGAAGGGTCTGGCCGACACCGCGCTCAAGACCGCCGACTCGGGCTACCTCACCCGCAAGCTCTGCGACATCGCCCAGTCCGTCATCGTGGGCGAGCACGACTGCGGCTCCCGCCGCGGCATCGTCAAGCGCGCCATCTACAAGGGCGAGCAGGTCGACGTCGCGCTCTCCGAGCAGATCGTCGGCCGGACGAGCGTCAACGCGATCGTCAACCCGATCACCGACGAGGTCATCCTCGCCGAGAACGCGATGATCACCGCCGAGGCGGCCGCGAAGATCGAAGAGCTCAACATCGATTCGGTCATGGTCCGCAGCCCGCTGACCACCGACTCGGACTCGGGCTGCTCGGTCCTCGACTACGGCATGGATCTCTCCACGGGCCGCCTCGTCGAGCGCGGCCTCGCGGTCGGCATCATCGCCGCCCAGTCCATCGGCGAGCCGGGCACGCAGCTCACGATGCGGACCTTCCACACCGGCGGCGTCGGCACCCGCTCGGTCTCCGAGACCGAGTACCGCGCCATCAACGGGGGCACCGTCGAGATCCGCGACTGCAACGAGGTCGCCGTCGTCGACGAGGACGGCAAGGACTGCCTCGTCAGCCTCAAGCGGAACGGCGAGATCGCGATCCTCGACGAGAAGGGCCGCGAGATCGAGAAGTCCAAGCTCGACTACGGCGCGTTCATCTACGTGACCAACGGCCAGAAGGTGAAGCGCGGCGAGATCCTCGTCAAGTGGGACCCGCACCGCTCGCCCATCCTCGCCGAGAAGGGCGGCGTCGTGAACTTCGTCGACATCTCTGTCGGCGAGACCGTCCGCGCCGAGGACGCCGGCAAGGGCCAGCAGGCTCTCGTCGTCATCGAGCACAAGGGCGACCTGCACCCGCAGATCAACATCGTCGATAACGACGGGAACATCCTCGACTTCCACTACCTGCCCGCCAAGGCACGCCTGGAAGTCGCCGACGGCCAGGAGATCACCGCGGGCCACATGCTCGCGCGTCAGCCGCGTGCCGCGTCCGGCTCGGCCGACATCGTGGGCGGTCTGCCCCGAGTCACCGAGATCTTCGAGGCCCGCAAGCCCAAGGACCCCGCCATCATGGCGGAGATCTCGGGCCGTGTCGAGATCCTCTCCGACAAGCGCAAGGGCAAGATGACCGTCCGCGTCGTCAGCGACTCGGGCATCGAGAAGGACCACCACGTCCCGACCGACAAGCAGCTGCTCGTCCACGCGGGCGACTACGTCCAGGCGGGTGACCCCGTCTCCGAGGGCCCGCTCGTCCCGCACGACATCCTGCGGATCAAGGGCGAGGAGGCCCTCTGGACCTACATGCTCGACGAGGTGCAGAACGTCTACCGCGCCCAGGGCGTGGGCATCGACGACAAGCACATCGAGCTGATCCTGTCCCAGATGCTCCGCAAGGTGCGTGTGGAGAACCCGGGCGACACCGACCTGCTCCCGCACGAGGTCGTCGACCGGCAGATCTTCCGCAAGCACAACAACGAGGTCGCCACGATGGCGCGCATCCAGGAGTCGGGCGACACCGAGCTCCGCGTGGGCGATCTCATCAACCGCGACATCATCCGCGAGGCCAACACCCGGGCCGAGGCCGCGGGCAAGGAACCGGCGAAGGCCAAGCGGGCGCGCCCCGCGACGGGCCGGACGCTGCTCCTGGGCATCACCAAGGCCGCCCTCTCCAGCGAGTCGTTCCTCTCGGGTGCCTCGTTCCAGGAATCGACCAAGGTCCTCACCGAGGCCGCCCTCCGCGGCGCCGAGGACACCCTGGTCGGCCTCAAGGAGAACGTCCTGCTGGGTCACCTCATCCCCGCCGGCACGGGCTTCCGTCCCTATCAGGACCTCCGCGTCAAGCGTCTCGTCGAGATCGATGACATGGACGACGACGAGGACCGCATGATGGAAGAGGCCGCGATGGCCGCCGAGGCCCTCGGTGCCGACCGCGCCGGCATCCCCGAGGTCAAGGTCGCCGACGGCATCATGGGCAGCCCGACCAACGCGAACTGACCCCGGGTCAGACAACCCACTCCCACACAAGGCCCGGGCGCACGCCCGGGCTTTTTCGTGCGCTCACCCGATGTTCAGGAGGCGTCCCCTTCGCGCTCCTCGCTCCCCGGACCCCACTGCGCCCGCTTCCGGCTCCACGCCCCCGCCCGCCGGATCGCGTCGTCCCCGAACTTCGCCCGGATCGCGTCCGTCGCCTCGTCCACCCGCGTGCGCTTCTCGTCGCTCTCGCCGGCGAACAGCCCCAACTGCTCGCCGCCCGGTTCGCTCAACTGTCCCGCCCCCATCCCGATCAGCCGCACGGGCCGGAACGAACCCGACGCCCACCGATCGAACAGCCCCAACGCCTCGGCCCACAGGTCGTCGGTCCGATCGGACTTGCTCCCGAGTGTCCCGGACCGAGTGATCGTCTCGAACGCCCCGTAGCGGATCTTCAGTGTCACCGTCCCCGCGACGCGCCCGTGCGCGCGCAGCCGACGCCCGACATCCTCGACCTGCCCCAGCAGCACGGCGCGCACCTCGTCGGCCTCGGTCAGATCTTCCCCGAACGTGCGCTCATGGCTGATCGTCTTCGCCTCTCGATCCGAGTGGACAGGCCGGTCGTCCTCACCGCGCGCGAGCCTTGCCAGGTGCCGTCCCGTGCGCTCGCCGAGGTTCGCGACGAGTGAGGACTCGTCCATCGCCCGGATGTCACCGATCGTGCGCAGCCC
>DDFO01000003.1:34831-55132 GCA_002337215.1 Phycisphaerales bacterium UBA1926
CCACGCCCCAGAGCCGACCGACCGGCAGCGGGTCGAGCATGTCGTGGATCCGATCGGGCGCGATCACCACCAGCCCGTCCGGCTTGTCCAGATCGCTCGCCAGCTTCGCCAAAAACTTGTTGGGCGCGACACCGACCGAGGCCGTGAGTTGCGTCTCGTTCTTGATCCGCTCACGCACCGCGTGTGCGATCGCGACCCCATCGCCGAACAGCCCGGCCGAGCCGGTCACATCGACGAACGCCTCATCGACCGAGATCGGCTGCACAAGCGGGCTGAACGATCCCAGGATCTCGAAGACCTGCGTCGAGATTTCTCGGTAGCGGGTCCCGTTCGGCTTCACGACCACCGCATCGGGGCAGAGCCTGAGAGCGACCGCCGTCGGCTGGGCGCTCCGGCACCCGAACGCCCGCGCCTCGTAGCTCGCCGCGGCGACCACGCCCCGCTTGCCCCGCCCGCCCACGAGGACAGGCCGGCCCCGCAGCTCGGTGTCGTCGAGCTGCTCGACGGACGCAAAGAAGGCGTCCATATCGACGTGCAGGATTGTGCGCAACGAGGTCACCGCCCCATGATAGGGAAAAATTTGGGTTCAACCTATGGAATGATCCGTGATCGGCGGGGGTTCTCCTCGACTCGGACCCGGCGACCGGGAACACTATCCCCGTCCGCCGAAGTCTGAAATCACACGTTTACGATCCGCGATCACCGCGTATCCGCGTCAATAGTCAGAGCCTGCAGAACACAAGAGAGAAGAAAAGGAGCCTCCCATGGTCCGTACCCTGATTGCCACGATGGTGATGTCCGCGTCGATGTCGGTCGCCTGCCCCACCTGCGGGTGCAGCGACGCGAAAACCGAGACCGTCAGCGCCAACGCGAAAGAATGTTCGACCGAGTGCGCGAGCACGTGTGACACAACCGCCGCCGCGACCCTGGCGGTCTCCGACGCCACGTCGGGCGAGTGCTGTGGCGCGTCGTCGTGCGACACCGAGGCCGCGACCATGACCGTCGCCGGCGATGGCAAGGACTGCGCCGCGACCTGCGACGCCGCGTCGACCTGCTCGACCGCCGCCGGCATCTCCTACGTTGGCTACATGCCCGCGATGACCTACAAGGTCGGCGACGAGACCATGACCTGCTCGAAGATGGCGGGCGCGAAGGCCAGCGAGAAGAGCACCCACATGCACTACGTCGTCAAGGGTGTCGAGTACGACGACCAGGCGAAGGCGATGAGCGCCCACGCCAAGCAGCTCGAGAGCATGATGATGGACCTCGTCCGCGTGCAGTACGCCGTGGACGGCGAGTGCGTCGCCTGCCCCGACGCCGCCAAGGAGATGGCCGCGTCCTGCGAGTCCAAGAGCCTGCAGTACCGCGTCGGCCCGGCGACCTTCAACAAGGCCGAGGACGCGATCAAGGCCTCCATCATGGCCTACAACGCCGCGATGAACACGAAGATGGAGTACGCCGTCGGCGAGGAAACCACCACCTGCTCGGTCTCCGCCGGCGAGATGGCGAAGGCGCAGAACTGCTCGGTCGAGTACGTCGTGAACGGCCAGCGCACCAACTGCAAGACCAGCGCCGGTTACATGAAGACGCTCGCCAGCGTGCAGAACGCCCTCAAGGCCCTCGAGACCGCCGCGATGGCGTCCACCGACGCCTGAGTTTCCCGTGGTTCCGGGTGAACCAGGCAACTGGATCCGACGCGGTCGGCGATGCCGAAAGCGTCTGAATCGAGAATGAACGAGACGGCCCGGTACCGCACCGGGCCGTCTCTGTTTTGTGGTCGACGGGTCCGCCGTCATCCGAACGGTCCCGGCTCACGGGCATCCGGAGAGGAAGCTCCCGATGAAGATGCCGATGTCTCCCAGATCGATCACGCCGGTCGCGTCGTAGTCCACCGCGACATCCATGAATAAGAAGTAGTTGATGAACAGACCGACGTCGGCAAGGTCGAGCACCGCGTCGCAGTTCAGGTCCGCGTCGCAGGGCACGATCCCGGCGGGGTCGGCCGCGAGGTTGAAGAACGCCGGCGTCCCGTCGAGATCGAAGATCACGAGTTCCGCGAGCGGCCCGCCCTGGATGGTTTCCATCCAGCGGACCTCACGCATGATCTGCCGCTTCTGCCAACCGTTCAGATCGGCGAGCGACATCCCGGGTGACAGCATCGGGTGCCACGGGGGGAGCCCGCCGAAGAACGTGAAGTCGGGGTCGCGGAGATCGACAATGTACGAACCTTCGGGGCCGATGCCGAGCCCCGCCCGGTCGGGTCCGCCCGCAATGCCCGAACGGATCGGGTCGGCTTCGAACCAGGCGGACCCTGATTCGTCGTTCCCGTCGCCACCCACGCGGCAGCCCGGGCAGTTCGTGTTCACCTCACAGCACGGCATGATCGTCGGCGCTCCGTTCGGGTAGAACGTCGTTCGTTTTTTCTGCGACTTGCCGTAGAAGTAGAACGACGTGACGTCCCACTGCCGGAGCACAGCGTTGGGATAGCTCGCGTAGAGCTGGCACGATTGGCAGGGCCCGGCGGTGTGCTGGAACGCCTGCGAGACCGAGTACGTCGTCGCGGCCTCGACCGAAACCCCGCCGACATCACCGCCGATCGTGAACCCCGCGGTCAGCGTGAACTCCTGCCCGACCGTCAGTGTGTTCTGGATGCCGCACGCGTAGCCCGACCCGAGCGGCAGGCAGAACTTCCCGACCGCCCGCTGCGTGCTGAACCAACTCGACGCACAGAAATCATTCCCGAGCACATCGCTCCGTGTGCTGTTCTCCGTTGTCACATTTGAACAACAGTCGGGAACCGCGAGCGCCGTTTCGCTCGACGCGCACAGAAGCAGCCCCATCGACGCGAGCGCACCGATACCGCCTCGGACTCTGCGAGTTTCCATTGCCAGCTCCTTCATTTTCCCAATCGCGGTGCGGAGCCGCCCACGGACACGCGCCGGCGCAACGCCGCACAGATCCAGTCCGCGGCTGCACGCCCCGCCGCGCAATCTCTGAGTATCCGAGAAGCGTCGGGTCTTTCCAAAGGAAAATCACAAAATCGCCGACACCGACGCGGCGCACTGACGTGGGAAGCCGTCGGGATTGAAGCAGATGGGCGTTAGATCTCGCGCCTCGGCCAGGCCGATTCGAGCCGGCGGTGCGCCGTCTCGAAAGCGCGCCGCCACGCACCGTTCCAGCGAGCGACGTTCTGACGCGAGCCGTACCGCTCGAGCAGTTCGCGTTCGCTCGCGGCCCCGATCACAAGCGGGTCGTTCGCGCCGATACCCTCGTCACCCGAGGCGACCATGACGCGCGAGGGCAGCGCCATGAGCCGGGTGTTGACACCCCCGGAGGATCTTCCCGGGAGCACGAGCACACGCCACCCCGCGTCGAGCGCCGCGCCGATCACCGCCCGCGCCGTCCGGTCCGTGCCGCCCACCCAGAGGCGGCCGGGCGAACCGAACGAGGCGAGCAGATCGTTCGCGACGCTGCGTGGATCGACGAGTTCCGTCGCGAGCGCTTCGATCGTTTTGTCGATCTCGTGACGCGCGATCCACTTCTGTGTCACGCACCGGCTCCACCACCCGTGCACCGCTCGCGCCCACGACCGCTCGGCCGACCCGTCGATCCGCGCCGCGTGCGCCGGGCTGAACCGCAGCGCGATCGCCGACGCGCGCGCGAGTTCCTCTGGGCTCAGAAACCGCTCGATGCCGTCCCTTGCGAACCGGTCCGCGGCGGCCTTCGGATCGACCGCCTCATCGGAGAGCGCCGCGCGCGTCGTCTCTGCGAACAGCGCCGAGCGCACGATCGCCGTTTCGTTCCCCTCGTCGAGCAGATCGAGCTCCCACCCGCGCGACGATGCCCGCTTGAACGAACGCTGGATCACCGATCGGATCTCCTCGAGCCGGTCGTGCTCCGCGGCTCCGGTCCGATGTGAATCGTGGCGGATCGTCGCGACCATCGCGGGGATCACCTGCCACCGCACGCCGTCCTCGCAGAGCCGGAGCCACATATCGGCGTGGGACGCGGTCGTGAGATTGGCGCCGAATCGCTTGCCTTCGAGAAGGCCGCGCTCGACGACGACGCCGGTCGCCGGGAGTGCCGCGACCGCGTCCATTTCCGCGAACCCGAGCGAGCCCTCCGGGGGGTCGATCGGAGGTCCGTCCGGCGTGCCCCCCGCGTCCGCCACCAGCCACGAGCCGCACGAGGCCCCGAACCGACCCGCCTTCGCGCCCGCAATCAGATCCGCGAGCGCCGTCGGCGCGAGCGCATCGCCCGCCTCAAGAAACGCGATGTAGTCGCCCGTGGTCAGGTCGAGCGCCTTGTTCCGCAGCGACGCGTCGGACCGGCCGGGGAGCGCGTGGATCTCGATCCGGTCGTCCTCGACCCCGATCATCCCGCGTGCCCCCTCGACCGCGGGGGATACCGCGACAAGCAGCCGCCAGTCGCGCAGGTTCTGCCCGAGCACCGTCGCGACGGTCTTCTCGAGCCCCGCGTGCGGCTCTGTGAGTGTCAGGATGACATCAATCTGCGGCATGGAACCCCCGTCGCGTCGCCGACCATCCTAGCGAGACTCGCACCCTCGGCCCGCCCGGCCACCACCCGAAGCACAGCCCGGGGCCGACTCTGGGTTCAGAAAGCGCGCCGATCGACCGAAAACCGAGAAAGGAGCGTTCCCGACGATCCGACCCCGGGGTCCAGGCTGGTCCAGGCCCGGTCCACGCTGCGCGATCGACCGATGCCCATGAGCGACACACAAACGCCCGACATCCTGATCCTCACGTTCCCGGGGGGCGGGTCGCTCTCTCGGTGGGAACGCTTCGGCGTCATCGGGCGCGAGATCGGGTTTGTGGAGGGGGTCGGCCGGTCGGTGCCCCGCATCATCTGCGTCTCGACCGCCGGCACCGACGAGCGGCGCATCGCCCGCAACCTGACCGAACAGACCGGGGTGCGCATCGACGCGATCTCCGAGGCCGAGCCCGACCCGGACCTCGGCGAAACCCGAACGCTCGAGCAGCGCGTCTTGTCCGCCGTTGCCGGGGCGAGTCGCGTCGTGATCCAGACCATCCAGTACGACGACGACGGGGTTGCGCTCCGCCTGCTCAACCCGCTCCGCAGGGCAGGCATCCGCGTGGCGCTCGTCGCCCGCGGTGCGTTCATCGAGTCCCGCGTGCTCTCGGCCTCGCGCGGACCGCACCACTACGAATCGAGACTCGCCGCCGAGAAGGAAGGCCGGGTCTGCGCCGCCGCCCAGATCGTCGCGGGCACCTCTGCATCGATGATCGACGAACTCTGCTGGAAACACGGGATCCACCTGAAGCGCACACGCGTGGTCAACCAGCCGGTCTCCATGCCGCGGGACCCCGATTCGCTCAGCGCAAATCGCGTGAACGATCGCGTCTTGACAACGGGCCGATTCAGCGGCGGCTGCACCGCGATCCGCTTCGCGATCGAGGCGTTCGGGCTCCTGAGCCCACAGCAGCGCGAGACGCTGACACTCGAGATCATCGGCGACGGCCCCGACGGACTCGACCTCCCCGCGTACGCCGAATCGCTGGGCGTGAACGCCGAATTTCGCCGCGGCGTGACCCATCCCGAACTGGTCGAGTCGCTCTCGCGTGCGACCGTGTTTCTGCAGCCCGAGAACGCCCGCCGCCAGTCGATCACCGTGCTCGAGGCGATGTCGCTGGGCTGTCCGGTCGTCGTTGCGGACATTCCCGAGTACAACGGCCTCGTCGAGAACGGCAGTTCCGGGATCCGTGTCATCCAGGAGCACAAGGCGTACACCTTCGCCGTCGATTGCCTGCTGGGCGATGCCGGATTCCGCTCGATGATGGCGGACGCGGCCCACGCCCGCGTCGCGTTTGGCTGCAACCCCGATCGGGTGATCGCGCAGATGCTCGCGGTCTACCGTGAGGCGCTCGAAGCCGCCCCGAAGCAGGGGGAGAAACCCAGCCGACGAGCGTCCTGAGCGAGATCGTCGGCCGATCCTTCACCCCGCCGGCGCTCGCAGGCCGATATCGACCGATGAGCCAAGGACCGGCTCACGACTCTGCTTCACGAGAGCACATCCCACGGATCGGGGATCATCATGCCCAACGCGTCAGACCGCCGCCGACACACGCGCACGCCGACCGAGATCGCTTGCAAGCTGATCCAGAACGCGCAGTGCCGCTACCGAACCGCGGTCACCACAGATATCTCCGCCGGGGGTGCCCTGCTCGATCTGCGGACACCCAAGCCGCTCCGGGCCGGCGAGACGCTCTCGATGTCGGTCAACTGGAACGGCCGGCCTCTGATGAGCCGGGATGAACTCGTGACCGCCACCGTCGTCCGGGCCGGCCCGCTGCTCGATCAATCGCAACGCGTCGCGGTCGAGTTCGATGAGCCGCAACAGCAGGCGGACGCCTTGCTCGGTGCCGACGCGGCCTGATCCGCGATCGCATCCTCTCGAACCCCAGAACCGAACAGATTCCGGAATAAATCGCGGAAAGGCGCGGTTTGTGTGTGCGCGCCGGGAACCCCGGTGCCCCTAAAGTGACTCCGGAGGTGGAACTTCATGCAGCTTTGGCAACCCTCGCTCCCCGAGGTCTATCGCGGCCTCACGAGCGAACAACTCGCCGCCCAGATCACCGATCGCCGCACCAGGCTCGGCGATCGTCTCGTCATCCTGGGGCACCACTACCAGCAGGACGAGGTCGTCGCCCACGCCGACTTGCGGGGCGATTCACTCAAACTCAGCCAGCTCGCCGCGAGCGTCGCGGATGAAAAGCCTGTCGAGTTCGTCGTCTTCTGCGGCGTTCACTTCATGGCCGAGACCGCCGACATCCTCACCCCCGATTCGGTCGAGGTGATCCTGCCCGACCTGAGCGCCGGGTGCTCGATGGCGGACATGGCGGCCTACGAGGACACCGTTGCCGCGTGGGACGAGATCCATCAGACCCTCAACGATCAGCACGGCGGCAACTGGAACGGCCGGGTCGTGCCCATCACCTATGTGAACTCGACCGCCGCGATCAAGGCGTTCGTCGGCGCGCACGACGGCGTCTGCTGCACGAGCTCCAACGCCGACGCGGTGTTCGAGTGGGCGATGAACGGCGGCGTGCGCCCCAAAGCGGACGGCGAGGAGATCAAGATCCTCTTCCTGCCCGATCAGCACCTGGGCCGGAACACCGCGCACAAGTTCGGCGTCGATGTCGCCACCGAGTCCTGTGTCTACGACCCGCGGGCCGCCGCGAAGGGCGACGGCATCGGGGGCTCGACCCCCGAGCAGATCGAGGCGTCCAAGGTGATTCTCTGGGCGGGGCACTGCTCGGTCCACAAGCTCTTCCGCCCCGAGCACTGCGACGAGATCCGTGCGCGCAACGCCGAACTCGCGGCAGGCGAGCAGCCCACGCGGATCCTCGTCCACCCCGAGTGCGCCAAGGAGGTCGTCGACAAGGCGGACCTCGCGGGCTCGACCGAGTTCATCATCAACACGCTCCGCGACGCCGAGCCCGGCACGAAGTGGGCGGTGGGGACCGAGTTCCACCTCGTCAACCGCATGTCGGCCGAGTGCGCCGAGCGGGGCGTCGATGTGCGCATCCTCTCGGACTGCCAGTGCCTGTGCACGACGATGTACCGCATCGATCAGCCCCACCTGCTGTGGGTGCTCGACGGGCTGTGCGGCCTCGCGACGACAGGCGGTGACTCCGAGCCGATCGAGGCGAAGACGCAGACCCGCAACGTGATCCGCGTGCACCCCGAGGTCCGCGGCCCCGCCCTGCTCGCGATCGACCGGATGCTCGATCTCTCCGCGCCGATGCCGGCGACAATCGATTAACGGATCGGCCGGCATCCGTACGACGCTCAGGGGCAGCCCGCGAGGAACCCGCCGACGAACGCCTGCAGGTCCGCGAGGTCGAAGACGCCCTCCGGCATCGCGAAATCGGCGGGTGGCTGCTGGTTCAGGAACGCCGTCACGAACAGCTGCAAGTCCGCGAGGTCGAGCACGCCATCCCCGGAGAGATCCGCGGGGCACGTGTCGACGAGCCTGACGACCTGGATCCCGTTGAGCACCGACCGGAGATTGCCGTTGGGGAGACCCGAATGCACATCGAGTCGGCCGTCCGCCCCGACGGTCGCCAGTTGGCTCATGTAGGTGATGCCCTCGGCGTGCTGCCCGCCCCAAGCCCCTCCGACCAATTCGGGGTCCTCGGCGTTCTGGTCGATGCGGAGCCGGCTCAGCAGGTCGGCGTCATCGGGGGCGACGCCGTACATGATGACGCGGTACTCGCCCGGCTCAACGAAGCGGATGAACAGGCACCCGTCGATGGGGTCGTTGAACGAGGTGAAGCAATCGCCCAGCAGAGCCGCGTCGTCGCCCGTCGCTCCGGCGATCGGCCCGCTCTCGATGACATCGAACCCGATGTTCATGATGTCGGCCGAGATCGATGCGCCGTCGAGGCCCACGAGCGGGAGCCGCTTGAAGTTGGGCATCGCGTCGAACGAATTCCAGACCCCCGCGGGTCCAACGGCTCCGTAGTTCGATGAGGGCGATGTTCCCGCGGTCCCGAAATCGATATTGAACGATTGGCCCCTCGCGGTGCCGGCGAGAAGAAGTGCTCCAGCGACGAGCCCGACAACGATCCTGTTTCGCATGGGACAGCCCTCAACCCCCCGGTTTTCCCCCAAGCGTCGTGCTGTGACTCCAACCGCACAAGCGATCGTGCAGACGGTTCGCCGTACCGACCGCCCGAGACCTCTCTTGAGAGTCTACTGGGAGCGGGCTGAAACACGAAGAAAGAACGGAGGAGGGGAGACCGGCGACACGGGAATCAGGGATTGCCGATCGGCGATCCGTTCGGGGTTCCGGCGAGCGCATCTGCCGTGGGCTTCGATTCGATCTCGACGGGCGCCGACGATGCCCCGGTGCTGCCTGCCGTGCTGGCCGTGGCGCCGTCAGTCGAACCAATCGCGTCGAGCGCTTCTTTCATCCGCCGACCCGGCTTGAACTTCACCGCGAACTTCGCGGGCACGATGACCGGCTCAAGAGTCTTCGGGTTCTGCGCGGTCCGGGCCTTGCGCTCGCGGACCTCGAAGACACCGAAGTCGCGGAACTCGAGACGGTTCCCATCACCGAGATCGCAGATGATCTCATCGAGGAACTCCTGGAGGACCACCTTTACGTCGGTCTTCTTGAGGCCCGTTTTTTCCGCGATGCGCTCGACAACATCGCGCTTGGTGATCGTCTTGCTCGTCGTGTGATTCCCGGTAGTCATCCGCGATCCCTGTGGTCAACCGGTCGGTGCATCAACGGACCCGGGGTGGCCCGGACGCGTCCGATCGGATTGCGTGCTCGAATGTCCCCCCGCGTCGAAACCGGCCCCTGGTGGTGGGCGGCTGCCCATCCTTATGGTCCGACGCACGTTGTCGCGGCTCGTGCCGGACGCATTTGCCTCCGGCCCTCGCCCCTTCCCATCTCTCTTTGCACAGTATGCCGACCTCGCCGAGAGTGGTCAATCCTTCAGCGCGATACGGCGTATTAAACTTACCGGAACCCCCGATAGCGGCCCATGTTGCGGGGTCTGGCTGCGGATCTCATATGAGATTTCCCCGCACACCGCGGGACCGTCGCCCCCGATTCCCTCGTTCTCAGAACGAGAACTGCGCGCCGAAGTAGAGCCCCGCCATCGAGCCCGACCATTCGAACTCGTCCGCCCCGTCCCCGTCGTTGAGCCCGAAGACCAGCAGCCGATAGCCGACCTTTACCCCCGCCCAGTGAACGGGCCGGTACGCGAAACCGGCGTCGATCGAGAAACTGCCCGAGGTCCGGTCGCCGACGCCGAACCCGCCCGCGAGCGATTCGACCTCGATCCCGAACCGCTCGTCGATCGCGAGATCGAGACGGGCACCGATAACGGGTTCGGCGAAGAACTCGTCGGCCGAAGCACGGAGCACGGCGCCCGGGGGCGGTGCAGACGCCGGGGTGTTCCGGATGTTGAAATCGGCGTGGTGGAACCGCAGGCCCCCGATCAGGTCCACGCCGGCACCGAATCGGACACGCCCCGCGTCGTTGGTGTCCGAGGTGTGGGACCAGATCCGGTAGCCCGCGACCAGATCAAACGATTCATAGGAAAGATCGCTCACGAGCCGATCACCCGCCGCGACCGTGATCGCGCCCAGTTGGCCCGCGGTGGTCTGCGTCGAGCCCTCGTCGTCGGCGTTGAAGCCGAGCCCGGTGAGCGCGAACCGCCACTTGCCGCGTTTCGCCTGGATCCGACCGACGGGCGCGACCCGGGGACTGTCGAGGTTCAGGTCGGCCAGTTCGAACTTTCCGCCGCGCACCGTCGTCGATGGCAGGCGGACATCGCCAGCGGGCGCGATGAAGCCGACGTAGGGCTCAAGCCGGATCGTCCAGTCGGGGCTCAGTGCCTCGATCACCGGCTCGCCATCTGTCCCGGCATCAGGGGCCGCCGGGTCGCTCGTGGACTGCGCAGACGCGACGCCGGGCATCGCGATCGCCGAGAGGGCGAGAACCATCGGGGTGATTCGACCAACAGGGAGTTTCCATTGACGGGGCATGGTGTGTCCTTTTCGATCATCTGCATCGGTCCGTCGCGAAAGTCCGGGGCCGAGGACACGGAGCCTACCGCGTCGGATTGTGCGCCGTCGATTCGGCGCGCGCGGCGTCTGGCCGAACGCCGGGGCGACTGGCTAGGCTCCATTGCATGTCCTCGGCCGGCCCCAACCCGTCGAAACGCCTCCACCTCGCCCCCGGGGTGTGGGTCGAGGCGCGCGCACTGCGGTACACCTACGTCGCCAGCAGCGGGCCCGGCGGGCAGAACGTCAACAAGCGGAGCACGAAGGCCGTGCTGCGGGTCGCGGTGGGGGATCTCGGCCTGCGTCCGGGGGTCGCCGACCGCCTGCGCGCGCTCGCCGGGCATCGGCTGACAGGCGACGATGAGATCCTGCTCTCATCCGACGAGCACAGGAGCCAGCGCCGCAACAAGGAAGCCTGCACCGACATTCTGCGGGCGTTGCTGGTCGAGGCCAGCGTGCGTCCGAAGATCCGCAGGCCGACCAAGCCGACCCGCGGGTCGGTCGAGCGTCGGATCGACTCCAAGAAACAGCGATCGCAGATCAAGTCCCGCCGGAAGCGTCCCAAGGACTGGTGACCAGACCGGACCGGGATCTCGGCGACCTATCGTGGCCCATGCCGTCAAACCGGGCCGACAGCGAGACAGAGCGGGCGACAGAACCGCTGACCGGGCGATGGGTGCTCGCGATCGAAACCAGCAACCCGTCTGCGGCCTCGGCCGATCCGGGTGCGGGCACCGCCAGCCCGACCACCAGGACACCGGGCACCGCCTCGGTCGCCGGTGCGCGCACCGATCGAGACGGAAAACTCGGCGAGATCGTCGAGATCGAGTTCCCCGCCGCGAACCGTGAGCGGGACGGGCTTCTCCCGGCGATCGACCGTGTGCGCACAGCCCTGAACGTCGTCCCGAGCGACCTCGGTTGGGTGTGCGTGTCCGTCGGGCCGGGCGGCTACACCGGGCTCCGCGTCTCGGTCACGGTCGCCAAGTCGATCGCGCGGGCGACGGGGGCCGAGTTGGTCGGGGTGCCCTCGGCGACGGTTGCCGTCGGCGAGGACCGGCCGGATCAGCCGTTCTGTGTCTGTCTGGCGTCGAAAGGTGATCGGACGCACGTCACGGCGTTTCCCGGGCCCGGTGATGGCGACGGCGAACCGATCGGGGTTTTAGACGCTGAGGGGCTGATCGGGTGGTACGACGGGCCTGGTCCCGGTTCGGGGGAGATTCTTCTGGTCGCGGACCGGTTTTTGCCGGAACCGATCCGCGCCGCGTGCTTACAGAGACACGGGCGAATTCTCGCCCCGCGGTTCTCCGCGACTCGTTGTTTGCACGCGGGTTACGGGCGATCCGGGATTGATCCCGTTGTGTTGACGCCCCAGTATGCCAGGGAGCCCGAGGCGGTCCGCCTCTGGCGCGAGCGCCGGGCCAAGAACGCCTGAAGTTCTTGCAACAGCGGGGGTTTGGGTTGACCTCAAGGTGGGCGTGGTTCCGACCGATCGCCCGGGGTCTGCGGATGGCCATTCGGTCCGTCCGGGTATAGACTTTCCCCTGATCGGGTGGTTTAAATGAGGCCGGTTGAATGAGTGAGCCCGGTATCGAACAGGATTGGTCGGCCAAAGCGGTGTTCTCGACCGGAGAAGCCGCCGACGTCTGCAACGTCTCACAGCAGACGATTATCCGTTGCTTCGACAAGGGTCGGCTCCAGGGCTTCCGTGTTCCCGGCTCGAAGTTCCGACGGATCCCGCGCGACGAACTGATCCGCTTTATGCAGGAAAACGACATCCCGCTCGCCCGGATCGAGGGGAGACGCCGGTCGGTGCTGTGCCTGTGCTCACCCGATTCGGTGGTCACAAAGCTTGCCGAGGTCGTCAACCCGCGAGATCGGCTTGATGTCACGGTCGCGTCGTCGGCCTTTGACGCGGGATGGGCGGCGTGCGACCGGCGCCCCGCGCTTGTCCTCATCGACGGCGCGTTCGACGCGTGCGTGACGATGTCGGTGCTCAAGAAGCTCGCCGAGTCGGCTCCCGGCGCGGCTGCGCCGTTGGTCGCGGTTGTGGGCGACGCGGAATCTGCCGCGCTGGCACGAACGCTGGGCTCGCCGATCGCGCTGCAACTCGATGCGGGGCACGCGCCCGAGGCGATCGAGCAGCGGATCGTGGCGTTGCTCGACAAGGCCGAGTCTGCTTGAGTGCCACAGGGCGAGCGCGACGAATCAAAGCCGGCGGATGACCTGAGACAACCCGGTCGAGAACCGAGTCGGTGGTACCGATCTGGGCGTTCCGGCTGGATCGGGGGTCGGATTGTGTCGATCGGAAGGGGGACGCGGGCGGCATCGGCCGACACACCGCGGAGTCCCTGAGCCCCTGTCTGACACGATCTGAGACACGGAACCGATCATGGCCGACCTTCCGCACCACGACCAACGACCCGCCCCGTATCCCCGGCGTCACGCCGCGCGGCGTGTGGGCGAGACGCTCAGCGACAGCGCCGTGCTCTTGGTCGGCGGCCATCCGGGCCGCAGCTCCTCTGATCAATCGGGGGACCGGTCGGTCGATCCGGTCTCGGCGATGCTGACTGACCTTGTGGCTCACATCGAGCACGTTCCCGACGCGGCCGCGGCGTGCGCACGGCTCGATGCGGGCTGGTTCGACGCGGTGCTGGTCATCGCGAGCGATTGCGACGCGGAGGCGCTGCGGGCGTGCGAGACGATCTGTGCGCGAAGCGGCGCCCCCAGCGTCGTGCTCTACAGCCCGCAGGGAACGCTCGAACTGGCGACCAAGGCGATGCGGCTCGGCGTGCGCGATCTGCTGGGCCCAGAGATCGCTCGCGCCGAATTCTGCGAACGGCTCCTCGCCGCCATCGAGGCGGGCGAATCAACCCGCGACGCGGCGGACCGCGAGGCGCGCCTCAAGCGGCTCTGCAGCAAGCTCGATCGCGCCCGGCGTGAGGTGACCGGGCACGTAGGCGGGCTCTGCAACGATCTCGCCGACGCCTACGAGGAACTGGCCGAACAGATCGGCGAACTCGCGACCGCCGGTGAACTCCGCGGCATTCTGCGGCAGGAGCTCGATATCGAGGGCCTGCTGCGGACATTCCTCGAGTATCTGCTGGGGCGTGTGGGCTCGACGAACGCCGGGGTGTTCCTGCCCAACTCTGTGGGCGATTTCACACTCGGGGCGTACATCAATTACGACCGGCCTCGGGCGACGGCGGAATCGGAACTCGAGGACCGCGCGTCGGTCATCGCGCCGGCGTTTGAGAGCGAGGGCCGGGTGGTGTTTCTGAACGACGACATCGCGATCGCGGACCGTCTCGGGGACGAGGCAGGGTTCTTCGCGGGCGAGTCGGTCATCGCGGTGGGGTGCCACGACACGCCGGGCGATGAGGACAGCGAGTGCCTCGCGGTGTTGTGCCTGTTCCGCGACCGGCGGACACCGTTCAGCGCCGAGGCGCAGCGGACGGTGCAGGTCGCCTCTGAACTGTTCGGCCGGCAGCTCGCGCGGGTGATCCGCGTGCACCACCGGCACAAGCCCGACGAGTTGTGGGGCGTGGACGACGACATCGATCTGGCGGCGTGAGGCGCCGGGTTGGTGGGGGCCTGGATCGGCTGATTGGCCGGTATTCAGATTGGTATGGACCTTGGGAACCCCCTGGCTTGCGCCGGGGGCTCGTTCGAGCGTGCTGCTCGGAATGGGTGGTCGAGGTCGCAGAATTCGCGTCATGCGCGATGAAATCGGTGCGAGCGGGTTCCGAACAAGTGGGTGCATCAGATCGACGCCGGCCGGCCCCGGTGATCACCCGGGTCCAGGGATGGTTTCGTGCCGGTCGGTGATCGTCTGATGAAGTCTTTACCATGTCCGACAGGGCGCGGTGCGGCGGTTCTTTTGGGAACTCGCAGCCGGGTCGCGTCGTGTCGGAGGTGGTCGGATGGAATGGTTGTTTTCAAATCAGGCGTATCTGTTCAGTGTCCCGGCGATCGCGGGGACGGCGTATTTCCTCATCAGCCTCGTGCTGGGGGAACTGGGCGGGGACGGCGACCTTGATGTGGATCTCGACGGGGGCGACACGCCGACCGCCGAGTTCCGGGTGCTGTCGCTGCAGACGATCTCGGCGTTCGCGATGGGGAGCGGGTGGACGGGCATCACCGCCTACCGCGTGCTCGACCTGAGCTTCACCGGTGCGACGGTCGTCGCGATCGTGTGCGGGGTTGCGTCGGCGTGGCTGATCGTCACGCTGCTGCGAGCCGCGCTGAGCCTGCAGGGCTCGGGCAACATCGCGCTCGACGCGACGCTGGGTCAGACCGGCACGGTGTACATCGCGGTCCCGCCCAAGGGCGAGGGCACGGGGCGGGTGACGGTGGTGGTCAACAACCGCCGGCGTGAGTTCGCGGCCGTGCAGCACGGGGACGAGCCCATCGCGACGAACACGCGGATCGGGATCGTGGGGGTGGACCGGCCGAGCAATACGGTGAGCGTGGAGGTGATCTGAGCGGAGGCGGTCTTGTGCCACGGCCATCCTTGGCCGTGCGGGAGGTCGGCTCGTGCAGGCACGGCCAGGATGGCCGTGGCACAGGGGACGTGGGATGTTTTCGAATCGTGGGAAACGCAGAAAGGGAGACTGAATGGGGAGTTCCGGGATGGATGGGATGGCAGGGAGCACACTTGGGATGGGAGGCAACACGATGGCGGGATTCGGACTGGATTCAGTGATGACACTTGGGCAGGGCGACACGGGCGCGGGGATCGGGATCCTCGCGCTGGTGCTGATCGGCGTGGCGTTGTTCCTGGTGATCTTCGTGGGCATGTTCTTCGCGGCCCGCTACAAACGGTGCCCGCCGAACCGGATCATGGTGATCTGGAAGCAGGGGGATAAGGGTTCGAGCCTGAAGTGCGTGCACACGGGGGGCAAGCTCGTCTGGCCGATCTTCCAGGATTACTCGTACATGATGCTCGAGCCGCTCGTGATCGAGATCCCGCTGGAGGGGGCGTTGTCGCTCAACAACATCCGTGTGAACGTGCCTTCGACATTCACGGTCGGTATCGCAACGGACCCCGTCTTGATGAACAACGCGGCGGAACGCCTGCTGATGCTCAACCAGCAGCAGATCCGCGAGCAAGCGCAGGACATCATCCTGGGACAGTTGCGGCTCGTCATCGCGACGCTGTCGATCGAGGAGATCAACAAGGACCGCGAGAAGTTCATGGGTCTCATCAACGAGAACGTGACCCAGGAGATCAACAAGATCGGCCTCGAACTCATCAACGTGAACGTCCGCGACATCACCGATGAGAGCGGGTACATCTCCGCGATCGGGCAGCGTGCGGCGGCGGAAGCGATCAACCGGGCGAAGGTCGAGGTCGCTGAGCAGGAACGCGAGGGCTCGGTCGGTGAGGCGATGGCGGTGCGCGAGCGGAACGTGCGTGTGTCCGAGGAACGCAGCCTCGCCGAGCAGGGGCAGAAGGCCGCCGAGCAGCAGCAGCGGATCGCGGTCGCGAGGCTCGAAGCCGAGGCGGTGACGGGCGAGGTCGAGAGCAAGCGCGACCGGGAGATCGCGACGGCGGAGCGCGAGGCGGAGACGATCGCGGCGCGGAAGCGCGCCGAGCAGGAGCAGCGCGTGCAGGTCGCGACGGCGGAGGCGACGGCGGTCGAGGGCGAGAACACCAACTCGGCCCGCGTCGCCGAGTCGGACGCGAAGCTCGCGGAGGTCAGGGCCGAGTCCATGCGTCGGGGTGACGTCGCGAAGGCCGAGGCGCGCAAGGCGATTCTGGAATCGGAGCGCGAGCAGGAGATCGCCCGGCTGAGCAAGGAGCAGCTCGCCCCGCAGGAGATCGAGAAGAAGCGGATCGAGATCGCGGCGGCCGCGGAGGCCGAGAAGTGCCGCATCGAGGCGAAGGGCGAGGCGGACGCCGTGCTCGCGAAGTACCTCGCCGAGGCGGAGGGCACGCAGAAGGTCCTCGAGGCCAAGGCGGAGGGCTACCGCCAGCTCATGGAAGCGGCGGGCGCGAACCCGCAGGTGGCGCCGACGCTGCTTCTCATCGAGCAGATGCCGGCCTTGGTGGCCGAGCAGGTCAAGGCGATCCAGAACCTCAAGATCGACAAGATCACGGTCTGGGACGGCGGGCGCGGGAGCCAGATCGAGGGCAAGGGCGGTCAGGCCCGCGGCGCGACGGCGGACTTCCTCGCCGGCATGATCGGATCGCTGCCCCAGGTGCACGAGTTGGCCGAACAGGCCGGGATCGACCTGCCGAGCGCGTTGGGGCGTGTGAAGAAGGCCGAGCCGTCGAAGGACGAGGAGACGAGTGTTCCTGAGCCAGCCGAAGAGGCCTGAGCGAATCGGGTCACACCGGACGATCATCGGCCCGCGCTCACCTGGCGCGGGCCGGTTTTATCTGACGAGTTCGAAATCGATGACGATCGGGTCGCGCCCCGACGATTCGGCGAACCGGAGCGTGCTCACGAGCGCGTCTCCCGTGCGTTCGTAGGTGATCGACACGACGTCGCCGTTGCGTTCCGTGCCGCGGATGACCAACGCGGCGGGGCCGGGCCGATCGGCGACGCCCCGGAACGGGCCGTTTGTTTCGGACGCCCACGGCTGCATGTCGCCGCGAAAATGCCGCAGTTGGAACGCGACCGACCCGTCATCGGCGGGCGTCAGGCTCATGAGTTCGTACATGCGGACCGTGCCGTTGTCGGCGGTCCAGCGGAGGATCCCCGCGCTCGCGCCATCGGTCGGGTGCGGCGGGAACCAGATCTCCTCCATCACGGTCTCGCCGTCGTCGTGGCGCCAATGCCCGGTGAGAAAGGCAACGGGCGAGGACATCGCGCCACGCTCGGTGTTCGATTGCGTCGCGTGTTGGTGCGTGGAACATGCCGGGATCGCGGCGGCAGAGCAGATCGACGCGAGTGCGAGAGCGAGTGCGGTCCGCATGCTGTGGTCCTCCGCCGGAAGTCTACCGCGCTGGGCCGCGCCCTTCGGCGATGACCAGCGGCGGCTTGCCCGCCTTTCGGCGGATCCAGTTCATGGGGCGCCGCACGCCCTTGCGGCGGATCAGGCTCTGTTCGAGGCGGAGTTTGCCCGGAAAATCGAGCAGCACGAGCGCGACGAAGATCGTCAGCAGGCCCTGGCCGGGCAGGACCAGCATCGCGATGCCCGCGACGAGGAACGCGAGGCCGAGGACGTTGCGGGCGATCGTCAACGCGAGCGTAAGGGCGGGGCGCTCTCGGAAGCGGGCGAGATGGTGGTGGCGGCGGTCGACGAAGTAGTCGGCGGGCATGCGCACGATGATGACCGCCACGGCGACGAGCGTGACGACGAGCGCGGCCGCGGAGGCCGCACCGAGCCACCAGAGCAGCGTCTCATGCCGGTCGGCCCAGTTGAGCAGATCTTCGAGCATGTTGGTGGCACCCGGAGGTGCGTCAATCGTCGAAATACGCCTCGGGGTCCTCGGGCAGATCGCGGAGCCAGGCCTCGATGTCGTCACCCGCGAATCCCTGCGTCTCCGCATCGGTCGTGTGCAGGCGAGCGTCCTTCACCTCGTCGCGGCGGACCTTGCCAGCCTTGAGCATCGCGAGTTCCGCCCGCTTCCGGCTGCGGAAGATGAGCCTGATCGGGACCTCGCCGAACGGGAGTTCTTCGCGCAGGCGGTTCATCAGGTAGCGCTCATAGGAGCCCGCGAAGACCTCGGTCCGGTTCACGATCATGACGATCGTGGGGGGGTTGGTCTTCACCTGGCTGATGAAGAAGACGCGCCCGAACTTGCCGCCCACCGCGGAGGGGTGGTGCTTGTCGATGATCTGATGGATCAGGCGGTTGAGCTCGCCGGTGCCGACGCGGGTCGAGGCCTGATCCTTGAGCTCGAAGGCGAGGTCGAGGACCTCCTTGACGTTGAACCCGTCCTTGGCCGCCATGAACGCGATGGGTGCGAACGAGAGGGCGAGCAGTTCCTTGCGGATGTAGGTCTCGTAGTCGCCCGCGTTGATGATCTTGCCGTGCTTGTTGCGCTGGCCCTGGGCCAGGTCCCACTTGTTGACGACGATGACGACCGGCTTGTGGCTGTCGACGACCAGCGAGGCGATCTGCTCATCGACCTGGCTGACCTCCGCTTCCGCGTCGAGCATCAGCAGGATGACATCCGCCCGACCGATCGCCCGCTGCGCGCGGTCGTAGGCGTACCACTCGATCTGGTCCTGGAACGATTTCTTGCGCCGGACGCCCGCGGTGTCGATCGCGGTCACGGTCCGCCCGTCCGGAAGATTGATGCGGACGTCGATCGCGTCGCGGGTGGTGCCCGCGATCTCGCTGACGATCACGCGTTCCTGCCCCGCGAGCGCGTTGACCAGCGTGCTCTTGCCACCGTTCCGCTTGCCGACGATCGCGAGCTTGAGATCGCTCACGCTCTCGTCGGGATCGTGCTCGTTGGGGGTCCAGTGCTCGACGAGGTCGTAGAGCGTGTCGATCATCTGCCGGCGCATGTACTTGCTTTTGGCGCTGCACATGAGCGGCTCGCCGAACCCGAGGCCCGCGAGCTCGTAGGCGTGCGTCTCCCACGAGGGTCCGTCGACCTTCGTCGCCATCACGCGGACGGGGATGAGCTTGCCGTTCTTCTCTCGCGAGCCCAGTTTCTGCTCGCGGAGCATCTTGGCGATCTCGAGGTCCTGGGGGGTGATGCCGTCCTGCACGTCGATCGCGAAGAGGATGAGATCCGCGCCCGAGACGCCCTCGGCGATCTGGTGCTCGATGTCATCGGTGAGCGTGGACAGGTCCTTGCCGACCTCGTCGTAGCGCTTGCCCTGGGCGACGTAGACCCCGAACCCGCCCGTGTCGGTGAGTTCGACCATCTTGTCGGGGCCCTCGCCGTTCGGCGGGTCGAGGGTCACGACGGCGCTGAGCCGGTCGCGCGTGACGCCCGGCGTCGGGTCCACGATCGCGAGCCGCTCCTTGGCAAGCAGGTTGAGCAGCGAGGATTTGCCGACATTGGGTCGGCCCACGATGGCGATGCGGGGGACGGGCATGGGGAGTCCTAAATCAGGCCGGCGAACCGGCGGGCGGGCCGCACAAACATTTGCGGTGCACTGAGCATCGAACACGCCGGGAAGGGTGGCCCTGCCCGGCGTATGCACTATAGAAAGACAACCCGCGTGGCCGATCTCTCGGGCGGATCGGGAATGTGTCCTCGGGGAGACGGTCGGATTACCGCCCGCGGAAGGTGATCCGGCCCTTGGTCAGGTCGTAGGGGCTCATCTCCACGGTGACGGTGTCGCCCGGGAGGATGCGGATGTAGTGCTTGCGCATCTTGCCGGAGACATACGCGATGATCTCCGACTTCTGCTCATTGGGAAGCTGGATGCGGAACATCGCGTTGGGGAGCGCCTCGAGCACGATGGCTTCCATACTGAATTTATCGTCTTCTTTCGGCATACGGTCGGAGTCGCCTCTGCTAGATGTTCCGTCTCGCCCGGGCTCTGCTCGGCAGAACCCCGGGGACAACATAATAGGCCCAGCAGAACACGGAACAAACGGCGCGGATTGCACGGCACAGGCCGGCCGGGACCGGCCCGCACCGCCTGGCGATGGAGACCTCCCCGGTCGTGTTCAATCCGATCCGGATGCGCCCGTCTCGGCGGGGGCCGCGTCCATCGAGCCCGATTCGGCTCCCAACGCCCAGGCGAGGCACCCGAGCAGGTGGCGTCGAAAATCGGGCTCGGCGTAGGACGCCTTCGTGTGCCCCCCTCCGGTGTAGATCGC
>DDFO01000003.1:55288-64761 GCA_002337215.1 Phycisphaerales bacterium UBA1926
CCCCCCTCCGGTGTAGATCGCCCGCCCCCCGTCGAACTCGTGGGACCAGCAGATGGGGTGCGTCCGCCGCATCGAGGCGTCGTTTCCGATCCGGCCCCCCGCGTAGGTCGCCCCGTCGAGGCGGAGCAGCGTGATCGTGCCCTCGACGGGCTGGGCCCGGTAGTCGTACCACTCGTCGGTGCGGGTCCAGGTGTTGTAGTGGGGGTAGCCGCCGAGGTGGCTGACCGCCGGGTGATCTCGACCGTCTTCAAGAGGCCGGGCGATGATCATCCGGGCGGGCTGGATCTGGGGGTGACTTTTGAACCGCGCACCGACCAACCGGCCGTACCACGGCCAGTCGTCCTCGGTGTCGGCCGCGCTGTGGACGCCGAGGAACGCGCCGCCGTCGCGGTACCACGCCTCGAACGCGGCCTGCTGCTCATCGTTGAGCACATCGCCCGTGGTGTTCAGGAAGACGACAGCGTCGTAGTTCTCGAGGTTGGCCCGATTGAACGCAGTGGCGTCTTCAGTGGCGGTGATTGTGAAGCGATGCCGTTCGGCGAGCTCGTTGAAGCAGGCGATGCCATCGGGGATCGAGCCGTGGCGGAAGCCGGCGGTTTTGGAGAACACCAGCACGTGTGTGTCCTTGAGTGTGCCGGAGAACGAAAGAAAGCCGAGACTCTCGAGAAGTCCTGGGAAATTGACGTCAGGATCCTCGCTTGGGCCGACCTCTCGGAGCGAGATACTCCGGTACGCCACCGGCCCGTGATCGCCCTGCAACCGCAGCGGCGCGAACGGTACCTCACCCTCGGCCCCGCCCCGTGTCGGCCCGATGACCTCGACATCCTCATGGATCATCTCACCGTTGAGCCGCACCGATTCGAAGCGTGCGTTGGCGATTTTCGCGCCCTGCGGATCGAACCGGGGGGCGCGGAAGACGACATCGAGTTCGTTCCATTCGCCGGCGGGCCTGGCCGCGTTCACCCGGGGCGGGACACCCTCGAAGCCCTCGCTCCCGGCTCCTCGCGACGGGTCCCACCGCTGGTAGATCCCGCCCATGTCGTTCTGCTGGGGGTTTGTTTTTCCGTGCGAATCGAGGATCTGGATCTCGTACCGGCTCTGGAAATAGACGCCGGAGTTGGAGCCCTCGGGGATCATGAACTCGATGTGGGCGGCGACATCGCCGTGCTCGAAGGTGGTGATGAGGTCGTTTGTACGGCCGTTCTGGGTGACCAAGACCGGAGGGGGCACAGCGTCCAGTCGTAAGCGGTTATCGAACGAAATATAGTTGATATCGCTGAAACCTAACCCGGTGCCATCAGCGGTCACGGCGGCGGCCTCAATCCATTCGCCGATGGGCTCGTGGAACGAAGAGATCGAATCGAGTTCCAGGACCCGATCGTTTACGCCACCCGGGATCTGATTGAGCGTGTACCACGCTTCGGTTGACCACATCTCGTTGCCCGCTCGGCTCGTCGGGTTGCATCGGATGTGATACACGCGGCCCGGATCAAATTCACTGATTTTCAGACGAACAGCGTCGCCGCTGCGACCGGGCTGCACGGTAATGAAACGATGCATTCGTTCATCCAACTTCGGGCCGCCGTAGTCGGGCGTCGCGAAATAACGCCAGCTGCGGATCTCGTAATTCTCCGGGGATGCGAGCCATGCAAGGCTGATCGGCTCCGTGAAGCGGACAAGGAAGCCGTCGCTCTGCGCGTGTATCGAGTGATACTCAAACGCCGTCTCCCCCGTTGGCCGCAACCGCTGCAAACCGAACTGCGTCCCGCGCCAGTTCCAGTTCCCGTCGGCCCCCGTGCCGCCCATGTACAGGCACCCGTCCTCGCCGCGAATGAGCCGGTTCACGCCCGACTCGAACCCCTGGGAATGCCGGAAGACGGCCCCCTGCAGTTCGCCGTTCACCTCTTCGAGGAACACCCTCCGGATGCCGCCAGCGGTGAGTTCGCCCAGCCAATACTGCCCCGCGAACGGGCCTTCCAAAATCTCGAGCGGCGTCGTCGGCGAGTTGCTGACCTCGTTCTGCGGCAGCCACACCGCCGGTGGGTACTCGCCCCCCTCCATGAAGTCGGCCCGCGTCCCACCACCGGGGAACAGTTTCGAGCGTTGCAGCCCGTTGTAATGCCCGAAGAATCGGCCGGCGACTCCGTTGTCGACCGTCCCGTCGTCGTTTCCGTCACCGCCGATCTCGTACTTGATGTGGTTCAGCCGGTTCGCGGGGTGCCACGCGCCCTGATTGTCGGCGACGAGCACGCGTCCCTTTGAATCGACGTGCACCCCGTTGGGCGTCCGCAACCCGCCGCCCAGCCACTGCACCTCGTGGGTCTCGGTATTGAACCGGTAACACGACCCGCGGTGCGGCGGGTTGGGACCGTTCATTCCGATGACCTCGCTGTCCACCGGGTCGGCCTCGTACGTCGTCTGGAAATAGATCGACGTGGAGAGCGTGCCATAGATCCAGGAGCCGGACTCATCGGTGTGGTGCTGGAGCCCGAACGAGAAATGGTGGTAGTTGCTGCCCACCCACACCGGGAATTCTGCGCGTGTTTCGTATTCGCCGTCGCCGTCCGAATCGCGCAGCCGCACCAGCCCCGGCCTGTGCGACACCCAGATATCTGTTCCGATGCACACGATCCCGGATGGATCATGGAATCCGTCGGCAACTCTGACCGGCATCGCCTTCGCACGCCCGCGCCCGCCGTCCACGCCCTCAAGCTTCCAGAGCGTGCCGTTGGTACGCGTGCGCAGGATCCCGTTGTTGACCGGGACAAACTCGGAGTAGACCAGTGCGCCGTCCGGCATGAAGTCCATCGCGCCGATGCGGTGCTCGACACCCTCTGGGCGCACGGTCTCGACCGTCCACATCGGGTGGACCCCGTCGAGGGGGAGCCCGTCGCCGGGCCGGAGGTGCTCGTTGCCGTCGAGCAGTACTTTGCGTCCGGGGCTTGTGACGCGCGTCACCCCCTTCTCGACACGCAGTGCCGCCCTCGGCACGACCGAGTAGCCCGACTCGCCGGGCGGCCTCCACGACAGCCTGAGCGCCGCGCCCCCCGCCGACTCGAAGTGTTCGACCCGGAACGGACGGAGACCCGCACCGAGTTCGATCGATCCCCGGACCGCGACCGGGGCGTGCAGGCCGTCGTTGTCGATCACGCGCTGCCCATCGACGAACAGCCGGCTCCCGTCGTCGCTGGTCAACTCGAACGCGTACTCGCCACGCGTGTCGATCTTCAGATAGCCCGTCACGGTGACGACGAGGTAGTCATTCGGCCCCGCCTCGCCCCCCCAGAGCGAAGCTTCGCCGGGGAAGTCGATCTTCTCGATCAGGCGGTCGTGGTTGGGCGTCTGTTCCGGCCCGAGCGGCGCGAGCCGGTCGATGGGCCGACCGATCTCGTAGATCCGCAGCGTCGCCCCGGGTTCGAGTTCCGAGGGTTTCTGCGCGAGCGCCCGAGACCCGAGCGGGCCGAACGCGAGCAGAACGGTGGTCAGCAGGTCAATCAGCGGCGTGTTTCGCATCGGCTCGGCCTCCGGGAGAGATCACCGAGTCTACCGGCCGCGCGCGGCGCACTGTTCTGGATTACCCTCTGGGTCCCGCGCGTCCGCGATGAGCCGAGTCGTTCCCGTCTCCGCGTGCGCCCCGGTTGCTCGCACGAAAGGGCCGTCGAACCATGCCCCGCCCCGTCACGCTCTTCACCGGCCAGTGGGCCGATCTCACGCTCGCAAAGATGGTCGAGAAGGCCAGCCAGTTCGGCTACGACGGCCTCGAACTCGCCTGCTGGGGCGACCACTTCGAGGTCGCCAAGGCCCTGGGCCCGGGCGGCGATGACTACTGCAAACTCCGCCACGACATGCTTGCCGACGAGGGCATGCAGGTCTGGGCCATCAGCAACCACCTCGTGGGGCAGGCCGTCTGCGATCCGATCGACGCGCGGCACAAAGCCATCCTCCCCGAGCACGTCTGGGGGGACGGGGAGCCCGAAGGCGTCCGCAAGCGCGCCGCCCAGGAGATGATCGACACGGCGAAGGCCGCCGCCCGCCTGGGCGTCACCGTCGTCAACGGGTTCACAGGGTCGAGCATCTGGCACAAGCTCTACTTCTTTCCGCCCACCAGCGACAAGGAGATCGACAAGGGCTTCACCGATTTCGCCGACCGCTGGGGACCCATCTGCGACGCCTTCGAGGCCGAGGGCGTGCGGTTCGCGCTCGAGGTCCATCCCACCGAGATCGCCTACGACACCTACACCGCCCAACGCGCGCTCAACGCGATCGATCACCACGACTCGTTCGGCTTCAACTTCGATCCGAGCCACCTCGTCTGGCAGGGCATCGATCCCGCCCGCTTCATCAACAGGTTCCCCGATCGGATCTTCCATGTCCACATGAAAGACGCGATCCGCACGCTCGACGGCGATTCCTCGATCCTCGCGAGCCATGTCCAGTTCGGCGGCGCACGGCGCGGCTGGGATTTCCGCAGCGTGGGACGGGGCGAGGTCGATTTCGAAGAGATCATCCGCGCGCTCAACCGGGCCCGCTACGCCGGCCCGCTGAGCGTCGAGTGGGAAGACAGCGGGATGGACCGCGAGCACGGCGCCCGCGAATCGTGCGAGTTCACACGCTCGATCGACTTCCCGACCAATGACCGCGCGTTCGACAAGAGCTTCGACAAGGGCGCGAAGTAAGCCGACCCGCGGCGAGGAGATCTGACCATGCGACGAATCCGCTACGGCATGATCGGCGGTGGCCAGGGCTCCTTCATCGGCGCGGTCCACCGCGCCGCGATGCGGCTCGATGACGGGTGGGAGTTCGTCTGCGGAGCGCTCTCGTCCACGCCCGAAAAGTCCAGAGCCTCCGCCGGCGACGTCGGGCTCGCGGACGACCGCGCGTATGGCTCGTGGCAGGAGATGATCGAGGCCGAGGCGAAGCGCGACGCTGATGACCGCATGGAAGCGGTCGTGATCGTGACACCCAACCACACCCACGCCGCGCCGGCCGAGGCCGCGCTGAGGGCGGGTTTCCACGTCGTCTGCGACAAACCGCTCTGCACCTCGATCGAGGAGGCCGAGACGTTGGAGAAAGCGCAGGCGGAAACGGGCCTGATCTTCGCGGTGACGTACAACTACTCGGGCTACCCGATGGTCAAGCAGGCCAGGCGGATGGTCGGCGACGGCGAGATCGGTGCCGTCCGCAAGATCATCGTCGAGTACAACCAGGGCTGGCTCGCGACCAGGCTCGAAGACACCGGGCAGAAGCAGGCCGCCTGGCGGACCGACGCGAGCGGGCCCAACGCCGGGGGCGCGATCGGTGATATCGGCTCCCACGCCGAGCAGCTGACCCGGTACATCACCAGGCTCACGCCGAAGTCGATGTTCGCGGACCTGTCCGCGCTGGTTCCGGGCCGTGCGATCGACGACGATGCGAACATCCTGCTCCGGTTCAACGAGGTCGGCTCCCCCGCCGGACCGGTGCGTGCCAAGGGGGTGCTCATCGCCAGCCAGGTCGCGACCGGCCGGCTCAACGATCTCCGCATCCGCATCTTCGGCACCGAGGGCGGCCTGGAATGGAACCAGGAAACGCCCAACACCCTCCGTGTTGACGCCCTCGATGGTCCGACGCGAACCTTCCACCGGGGCGACGGCGGGCTCTGCGCAGAGGCCAAGGCCGCGACGCGCATCCCGAGCGGCCATCCCGAGGGTTTCTACGAGGCGTTCGCGAACATCTACAGGGGCACCCGCCAGGCGATCCTCAAGACCCAGGCCCGAACCCAGGCCCGAACCCAATCCCAATCAGAGGCAAGCGACGAACCGGAGATCGACTACCCCACGCTCGACGACGGCGTGCGCGGTGTCCGCTTCATCCGCGCCGCGATCGACCACGGCCCGAATCCCGACGCCTGGATCTCGCTCTGAACCGGACGCGGTGCGCGCGCAGCGCGTCCACTACCATGCGGCGATGACCGCACGAATCCGAACCCTATTCGCCGTTCTCTGCCTCGCGCTCGCGGGCCCCGCCTTCGCCCAGAGCGACGAAGCGCCGCCGACGACGACGGAGAACGCAGCCGACGCCCAACTCGCCACACCCGAGGCGACGATGTTCACCTTCCTCGGTGCGATGGAGCGGTACGCCGAAGCGTCCGACGATGCCGCGCTCGACAGGGCCCTGCGCTGCTTCGAGTTCCTGCCGGGCACCGAGCGCGTCTACAAGACCGAAGACGCCATCAAGATGCTGCAGATCCTCAACCGGATCAGCCGGGTCGAGACCAGCGACTTCCTGACCTTCTTCGGCGACCCCGACGCCGACCGCTTCGTCTACTTCCCCCAGGACCGTATTCCTGAACACAGAAAGGTCAGCCGGCTCACCGACGGCGAGATCGTCTTTGAGAAGAACGAGACCGGCGAGTGGCGGTTCAACAACGAGACCATCGCCGGCCTCAACGCGTTGTACCGCGATATCGAGAGCCTTCCTGCCGATTTTGGGTCCACCGACGCCCCGGTCACCGCCTCGATGGTCCTCCGGTCCGCCGTTCCCGTCGAGCTCCGCCGGGCACCGTTCCTCGACATCGAGATCTGGCAATGGCTCGCCATCCTCGTCGTCATCTTCCTGGGCTTCGCTCTCGACTTCACCGTTCGCGCCATCCTCCGCGGCGTCTGGCACCGCATCAACGCCCGCCGCAGCGTCGAGGAAGACCAGCAGATCACCCGCAAGGCCGTCCGCCCGTTCGGCCTGCTCGCCGCGGGCGCACTCTGGTACTGGTCGCTCCACCTGCTGGGCCTGCCCACGCTCGCGCTGCTCGTCCTGCTCGTCGCGGTGCGCATCATCGTCATGATCGCGTCGGTCTGGGCCGCGTTCCGCCTCGTCGATCTCATCGGGTCGTTCCTCACCCAGCAGGCTGGCAAGACCGACACCAAGCTCGACGACCTGCTCATCCCGCTGCTCCGCAAGACCGCGAAGGTCTTCGTCGCCGCGTTCGGGCTTGTCTACATCGCCGAATCGTTCGACATCGAGGTCCTCCCCCTGCTCACCGGGCTCGGCATCGGGGGCCTCGCCGTCGCGTTCGCCGCCAAGGACACGATCGAGAACTTCTTCGGCTCCATCTCTGTTATCGTCGACCAGCCATTCGAGGTCGGCGACTGGATCAAGACGGGCGACACCGAGGGCACCGTCGAGCACCTGGGCCTCCGGTCCACCCGCGTGCGCACGTTCTATAACTCGCTGGTCACCGTGCCCAACGCGACGCTCGTCCGCGCCACCGTCGACAACTACGGCCGCCGCCGCTTCCGGCGGTTCTCCACCCACATCGGGATCACCTACGACACGCCCCCTGAGACCATCGAGGCGTTCTGCGAGGGAATCCGCGAGATCGTCCGCCTCCACCCCTACACCCGCAAAGATTCGTTCCATGTCTGGCTCAACAAGTGGGGCCCCAGCAGCCTCGACATCCTCGTCTACATCTTCCACGAGTGCCCCGACTGGGGCACCGAGCTCCGCGAACGCCAGCGCTTCATGCTCGATGTCATGCGCCTCGCCGAGAAGCTCGGCGTCAGCTTCGCCTTCCCGACCCAGACCATCGAGTTCAAGAACACCGATCTCGCCGAGCCCGACGCGCCACTCCCCACGCCCCAGCGCGACACGGAGATGTCCGCCCGCCGGTCCGGCATCGAGGCCGCCCGCGCCCTGACCGGTTCCCAGCCCTGGCGCGACGAAGCCCCGCCCCCGGTCGTCTTCTCCGGATCCGATGTCCACGACCAACGCGGGTCGGCGGGGGATGGGGAAGGCTGAGCCGAGGTTTCGAAAGAGCGGCTCACCGACTCGCTCGAGCCGCGGCGGTACGTTTATCCAGCCTCGGCGATCGCCTCGAGAAACTGCGCGCCGAACGATTCCAGCTTCGCTGTCCCCACGCCCTTGATGCGCATCAACTCTCCATCGTCGCTCGGCTTCTCACGCGCCATCTCGCGCAGCGTTGCGTCGCTGAAGACGACATAGGGCGGCACGCCCCGCTCCTCGGCGATCGATTTCCGGAGCGCACGCAGTGACTCGAACAGCCCGCGTTCATCGGGGGACAGGGGCGGCTTCCAGTCCGCCTCGCTCCGCCGTTTCTCGCTCTTCTTGGTCCCCGTCCCGATGGGCCGCGCGAGCTTGATCTCGAGCTCCGCCTTCATCGCCTCGGTGCCCCGATCGCCGAAACGGAGCGTCGAATACTCAGGGTCCTGCTCGAGCGCCCCGGCCGCGACGAGCTGGTCGAGGTACCCCGTCAACTCCGCCTTCCGCTTGCCGTTCAGAATGCCGAACACCTTCAGTGAACTATGCCCGTGCCGCTGCACCTTGTCGGTGTCCTTGCCGAGCACGACATCGACGATGTGCCCCGCCCCGAACCGCTGGTCCGTGCGCGCCACCGCGCTCATCAGAATCTGCGTCACCCGCGTGCTGTCCGCCTCCGCTTCCGTCTCGCCCAGGCACACGTCGCACGCCTTGCAGTCGTCGGACGGGTACTCCTGCCCGAAATGCTCCGACAGCGCCCGGTGCCTGCACCGCATCCCTGTCAGCAGCCGACGCATGTCGCGGATCAGCGTGATCTGTGCTTTCAGCGATGCCTCGTCCCCGTTCCCTTCGTCGGCGCTCCGGCGGACAAGCTGCTCCCACTTCCCCGCGTCCGAGGGCGAATAGAGCAGCAGGCACTCGGCCGGCATCCCGTCGCGTCCCGCCCGCCCCGTCTCCTGCTGATACGCCTCGATCGACTTGGGCATGTTCGCGTGGGCGACAAGCCGGACGTTCGACCGATCGATCCCCATCCCGAACGCGACCGTCGCGACAACGATGTCGAGCGTCTCGTTCGTGAAGCGTTCCTCGACGTCGTGCCGTTTCCTGGGGCTCAGCCCCGCGTGGTACGCCTCCGCGTCGTGCCCCAGCGAGCTCAGCTTCTCCGCCAGGCCCTCCGTCCCCGCCCGGCTCAGGCAGTACACGATCGCGCCCCCCCCGCTCCGGTCGTGCATCCGCTTGATCGCGTCCGAGATCTGCTCCGCGGCCTTGTTCCGAGCCCGGACCCGGTACGTCAGGTTGGGCCGGTCGAACGTCCCGACCAGCACCTCGGGGTCGTGCAGTCCCAGTTGCCTGGCGATGTCCTCCCGGACGCGCGGCGTCGCCGTCGCGGTGAACGCCTGCATCGACACGCCCGGCGCGACCCTCCGAAGCCCCGCGAGCATCCGGTACTCAGGCCGAAAATCGTGCCCCCACTGGCTGATGCAGTGCGCCTCGTCGATGGCGATGGAATTCAGCCGACCCGAGTCGTGCAGTTTGGCAATCGTCGACCCGAACCCGCTCGTGACCGCGCGCTCCGGGGCGACCAGCAGCACGCGCAGCTCGCCGGCGTCCAGCCGCTCGAAGACCGCCCGCGACTCGTCGTGATCGAGCGCCGAGTGCAGCGCCGCCGCGGGGTAGTCGTTCAACTCGAGCGCACGCACCTGGTCGCGCATCAGCGCGAT
>DDFO01000003.1:64836-65355 GCA_002337215.1 Phycisphaerales bacterium UBA1926
CATCAGCGCGATCAGCGGCGAGATCACAACCGTCGTCCGCCCCGTCACCAACGGTGGTACCTGATAGCACAGGCTCTTGCCGCCGCCCGTAGGCAGCACCGTCAGGCAATCTCGACCCTCGACACCCGCCGCGATCGCCGCCGCCTGCATGGGCCGGAGCGCGTCGTACCCCCAGACCTCCTTGACGGCCGCCGCGATCCGGCTCTGAATATCCGTCTCGGTCTCCAAACGCACGATCTCCCGTGGCACGAGCGTCCCGCCCGCGAGTTCCTCGTCGACAGCGTATGTCCGTACCACGCCTCGCGCGGCCGGGTGCCATGGAGACACCGCGNNGCTCCGCCGTCTCCATGGCACCCGACGCTTGCCGCAAGTCGTCCGGACGCGGTTCCACTGTGCCACTGACCTGCATCGCAGGTCAGTGTGAGCGGCCGAGCATGTCCAGCAATGACCCGCGGGCAGATCAGTGGCATTCCACAGAACGCACGATCACATCCGCTTCCGTGCCGACGCGGCGTGCCC
>DDFO01000003.1:65433-66498 GCA_002337215.1 Phycisphaerales bacterium UBA1926
ATGTGCCGACGCGGCGTGCCCCGCCAGCCCTTCCATCTCCGCGAGCCGGACGGTATCCGCGAGCAGCGCCCCGCCCGCATCCGTCGGCTGATCGTCCAGCCGGATCCACGTCCGCAGACGCAGGAAGTCCATCACGCTCAGCCCCGCCTGGAAGCGGGCCGTCCCCCCCGTCGGAAGCGTGTGGTTGGGCCCCGCCCCGTAATCGCCCACGACCTCCGCCGTGCGCGCGCCGACGAAGCACGCCCCCGCGTTCCGAACCCGAGCCGCGACGGCCTCCGCGTCGGCGGTCATGATCTCCAGATGCTCAGGACCGATCCGATCCGTCACCTCTATCGCCTCGGCCAGCGAGCCGCAGACGCACACAAACCCGTTCGTGAGCGCCCGCTGCGCGGTCTCCCGCGTCGCGAGTTCTGCCAGCTGTTTCCCCAGTTCCTGCTGTACCGAGCCCGAGAGTCCGGCGTCCGTCGTCACCAGCATCGGAACCGCATCCGCGTCGTGCTCCGCCTGCGCGAGCAGATCCGCCGCGACGACCGCCGGGTCCGCCGAGCCGTCCGCGAGGACCAGCAACTCGCTGGGGCCCGCGAGCATGTCGATCCCCACAACCCCGCTCACGATCTGCTTCGCGGCGGTCACGAACTTGTTCCCGGGGCCCGCGATGACATCGACGCGCTCGAACCCGCTCCCGCCGTCCTTAAATCCGTACGCCAAGGCGGAGACCGCGTGCGCGCCGCCCACCGCCAGAAATTCGTCTGCACCCGCGATCGCCGCCGCCGCGAGCATGGCATCGCTCGCGTTGGGGCTCGCGACGACCACGCGCTCACACCCCGCGGCCCGCGCCGCGATCGCCGTCATCAGCACCGACGAGGGCAGCGGGTACCGCCCCCCCGGCGCGTAGCACCCCGCCGACCGCACGGGTTCGACAGTGTGCCCAGCTCGGCCACCCGGGATCGGCATCGAAAGCTCTGCAATCGACCCGCGCTGCGCGCGCGCGAACGACATGATCCGCGACGACGCGCGCTCGAGCGCCATCCGATCATCGTCGTCGATCCGCGTCAGCGCCGCCGC
>DDFO01000003.1:66583-69173 GCA_002337215.1 Phycisphaerales bacterium UBA1926
TCGATCCGCGTCAGCGCCGCCGCCATCTCGATGTGCCCGAGCACAAGGGGATCACCAGGCACGCGTTCGCCGAACCGCTCGGCGTGCTCGCGGACCGCGCGCGCCCCGTTCGTGCGCACATCGGCGACGATCTTGCCCGCGGCCTCAAGCGTCGCCTCATCCACCGGCGGTNNGGAGCCGATCGATTTCGCCGGGTGTAACCCGTCTGAGAAGATCCATCATCGTGCGCTCCTACCTGGTCGCTTCCTTCGCGGGCTTCGCGTCCCCGGGCCGACGCGTGACCTTCCTCGTGCGCGCTCCCAGCATCGATTCGATCTCCGCGAGCGTCGCCCCGCGCCGCATCGCGGCGACCAGCGCGAAGTAGATCACGTCCGCCGCCTCCCACACAGCGTCCTCGGGCGTGTCCGCGTCGATCAGCTCGCCGGCTTCCTCGAGCAGTTTACTCCGAAGCAGCCCCGGATCGTCGAGGAGGCGGCGGGTGTACGAACCCACGGGCGCGTCGGTGAGCCTCGACGCGATCGTGCGTTCGAGGGCCGCCAGGCCGGTGCGGTCGCCGAAGCATGTGTGCGTGCCGGTGTGGCAGAAGCCGACCCCGGCCTGCCGAACGGTGAAGCGGAGCGCGTCGCGGTCGCAGTCGGGTGCTATCGAGAGCAACTCCTGCGTATCGCCCGACGTCTCGCCCTTCACCCAAAGCCCGCCCCGCGAGCGGGAGTGGTACACACCCCTCTTTGTGCGCAGCGCTTCGGCGATCGACTCGTCGCTCGAGTACACGAGCCCCAGCGTGATGCCACGCTCGTCGGTGACGACGGTCGGGTACAGCCCGTCGGCGCGGTCCGATTTGAGCGGCGCACAGAACCCGTCGGCGAGCGAGAAAGCGCCCGTGTAGAGGGCCATGCCCACCTGCGCGTCGGCGTTTGCGCGGTCCGCCATCGCGATGTCCTCGGGTGTGCGCACGCCGCCTGCCACGGTCATCCGTGCGTCACCCGCCCGCTCGGCGAGCTCACGCACGCGGTCCTCTGGCAGCCCGCCCATCCGGCCCTCGCGTTCAACAAACGTCACAAGGAACCCGCTGACGAGTTCTTTGAGTTCATCGATCCGTTCCTCGACCCTCACGCCCGTCGATCTGGTCCAGCCCTCGACGACGATGTCGTTGTTGTGCGCATCGAGGGCGGCGATCACGCGGTCGCGCGGGAGTTCACGGAGGATCTGGGGGGTTGCGGCGGTGCCGAGGATCACCCTGCGCGCGCCGAGATCCAGCCATTCGATCGCGGTCTCGACATCGCGGATGCCCCCGCCCACGCGGCAGGGCGCGACCGCGAGCAGTTCCTTGATGAGTTCCTTGTTGGAGCCGATACCGCGCGCGGCGTCGAGATCGATCACGGCGATCTCGCCCACGAGCCCGAACTTCTCGGCGATCGGACGCGGGTCGCCCGCGTCGAGGGCGTGGTCCCTGCCGCCCACGAGCTGGACCGTCGAACCGTCCGCGATGTCGATGGATGGGATGATCACGACGCGTTCTCCTGAAGCTTCGGTTCGCGGCGGACGGGTACCCCCGCGCGCACGAGGTCGTCTTTGATGTCGCCCACGGTGGTGTGCCCGTCGTGGAAAATGGACGCGGCCAGCACGGCGTCGGCGCCCGCCTCGATGGCTTCGGCCATGTGGGCGGCGTTGGACGCGCCGCCCGACGCGATGATCGGGACGTTGACCACGCCGGCGATCGCGCGGATCAGGTCGAGGTCGTACCCCTCGTGCGTTCCGTCGCGGTCGTACGAAGTGAGGAGGATCTCGCCCGCGCCGTTCCGTGCGCCGGTCCGTGCCCATTCGACGGCGTCGAGCCCGGTTCGGTTCGTGCCCGAGCGGGTGACGACTTCCCAGCCCGGCCTGCCTGCTGACGCGGCATCTTCGTACCGCGCGGCATCGATCGCGAGCACGACGCACTGCGTTCCGACGCGTTCCGCGAGCTCACGGATGATCGCGGGGTTCTCGACCGCCGCGGAGTTGATCCCGACCTTGTCGGCGCCCGCGTCGAGCAATGCGAGCGCGTCGGCGAGTTGCTTGACGCCCCCGCCGACCGTGAGCGGGATGGACAGGTTCGCGCGCACAGAGGCGACCGTCTCCACGGCGGTCGATCGGCCCTCGGGCGTCGCGCTGACATCGAGGATGACGATCTCGTCTGCGTTCTGGGCTTCGTACGCCGACGACTGCTCGACCGGATCACCCGCGTCGCGGAGGTTCTGGAACTTCACACCCTTGACGACCCGTCCTTCGCGGATATCGAGGCAGGGGATGACGCGGTTGGTGACACCCGGATTGGCCTGCGTTTCGGCATCGGGCAACCAGATCCGATCGCCGTTCACCCAGCGGCGGAGCAGGGCGAGGCCCCACGGTCCGGAGAGTTCGGGGTGGAACTGGCATGCGAGGGTGTTGCCGCGTTCGAGGGCGGCGACGAACGGACCCGCGTGGTCGGCGGTGAGTCCAGACCATCCCTCGGGGATGGCGGTGAGGCGGTAGGAGTTGGCGAAGTAGGCGTGGCCCGGGGTGAGGAAGCGCAAACCGGTGCCCGCCTTCGGCCCGGAGGGCGAAGGCGGTT
>DDFO01000003.1:69297-71480 GCA_002337215.1 Phycisphaerales bacterium UBA1926
CGGCACCCGCGCGGGGGTCTTCGTGTTGGATAACCCGGTTCCATCCGAACTGGGGCGTGCGCACGGTGTCGGGGAAGGTCGCGACGTGGGCGTCGATGATGCCGAGGCCTTGTGCGCCCGGTGTCTCGTCGCTGCTGGTGCAGAGGAGTTGGAGGCCCAGGCAGACGCAGAGGGTGGGGCGGTCGGCCTCGAGGCGTTCTTTGATGACGGTGTCAAGGTTGTGCGCTCGGAGAGCCTCGATGCCTGGGCCGAACGCGCCGACGCCCGGGAGGACGAGGTGGGTGGCGGCGCGCGCACGATCGGCGTCGTCGGTGAGTTCGACCTGTGTGCCGAGGCGGGCGAACGCGGCGGCGACGGAGGCCGTGTTGGCGATGCCGGTGTTGATGATGGTGGTCGTCGCGTCGGGCGGGGTCATGTGAGCGTCCCCTTGGTGCTGGGCATGCCGGCGGTGTCGTCAACTGCGACGGCCTGGCGGAGGGCGATCGCGAGGGCCTTGAAGCAGGCCTCGGCCTTGTGGTGATCGTTGTCGCCCCGGATCAGATCGACGTGCAGGGTCGTACGCGCGGTGGTGGCGAAGGACTGGAAGAAATGGGTGATGTTCTCGGTGGCGATGGTGCCGAGTGACTCGCGCACGAACGGGATGGTGACCGACGCGAAGGGCCGGCCCGACAGATCGATGACGACGCGTGCGAGGGACTCATCGAGCGGTGCGTAGGCGCTCGAGAAGCGGGCGATGTTGGCGCGGTCGCCGAGGGCCTCGTCGAGGGCCTGCCCCAGCGTGAGGGCGCAGTCCTCGGCGGTGTGGTGGTCGTCGATGTGGAGGTCGCCTGTGCAGGAGAGTTCGAGATCGCATCGGCTGTGCTTGGCGAGGGCGGTGAGCATGTGGTCGAGGAAGCCGAGCCCGGTGGATATGCTGGCGACACCGGTGCCATCGAGGGTCAGGGTGCAGGCGATGTCGGTCTCGCGGGTCTTGCGTGTGATGGTGGCGGTGCGGGTCATTCGTTGGTCCCTCCCAGGATCTGGTTCAGGGCGGTGGTGAGGCGGGCGAAGTCGGGTTCGTTGGCGGGCATGGTGATGCGGAGGAGGCCCGCGAGATCGGGGCGGGTCGGCCAGCCCCGGACGGCGATGCCGCGGGCGGCGAGGGCGAGGCGGATGTGCTCGGCGGGGGGCACGGCCGGGACGGCCTTGGCACACGAGACGGGGATGGAAGAGAAATCCGCGGTGACGAAGTTGGCCTGGCTTGGCATGGGGCGGGCGCCGAGGCGGGCGAGCAGGGCGGTGAGTTCGGTCCGCTCCGTGCGCACACGGTTGACGGTTTCGGCGAGGCGGTCGTCGTTGTCGAGGGCGGCGGACGCGGCGGCGAGGGAGATGGGGGAAACGGGGTAGGGCCCGCCGGTGGTGCGGAGGAGGGTGACGATGGGCCCGGGAGCGACGGCGTACCCGACGCGGAGGCCGGCGAGACCCAGCGCTTTGGAGAAGGTGCGGACCATCATGACGTTCGGACGGCCCAGCAGCGAGGGCGTGGGGTCCTCGTCGGCGAACTCGACGTAGGCAAGATCAACGAGGATGAGGGCGGTCGGGGCGGCCTCGGCGATGGCGAGGATTTTTCGCAGGGGGATGACGCAGCCGGTCGGGTTGTTGGGGGTGACCAGCGCGATCATGGCCGGGGGGTGGCCGGTGTCGCGTTGGCACGCTTCGATCGCGTCGAGGAAAGCTTGCTTGGGGAAGCCCTCGGTGCGCCAGGGGATCTCGATCGGGGTCGCGCCCGCGAGGCGGACGCCGCGGGGGATCATCTCAAAGGTGGGGGTGTGAAGGACGGCGGTGCGTCCCGGCTCAAGGACAGCGCGGCAGGCGCGGTCGATCGCGTCGTCGCCCCCGTTGGTGACGAGGACGCGGGATGGATCAATGTTGAGTCGGCTCGCGATTTTGGATTCGAGGAGTGACGCATCCGGGTAGCGGCGGATGGTCTCGGGTGTGACGGCGGCGATCGCGTCGAGGACGGCCCGGGAGGGGGCGGGGCCCTCGTTGGCGTCGAGGCGGAGGTCGATGATGTGTGTCTGCGCGGGGGGCGAATAGGGCTGTACGCCGAGGAGGTTGGATGCGGGCGCAACCGTGCCAGCCTTCGGCCCGGAGGGTGAAGGCGGCGGGGTTGGGCATGTGTCGTTCGTGGTTCGCCCTTCGGG
>DDFO01000003.1:71582-84272 GCA_002337215.1 Phycisphaerales bacterium UBA1926
CCACGGCACCGAGCGGCTCGTTCTGCTTCGCGGGTTTGTTGTTCATGGCACGATCTGCTCGGGATTGGTGACGATGATGTCGGTGCCGCCCCTGGCTTTGATCTGGGGGATCAGGGTCGGGAGGTCGGCGCGGGGGACGGCGACCTTGACGGCGTAGCCGGTGGGGGTGCCGGTCGGGTCGGCCGCGCTGTGTGTGCTCGCGACGGTGGGCTCGCGCATGCAGGGGAGTCCTGCGAGCAGTTCGGCGAGCCGGTCGGCGGCGATGTTGACCTCGAGGGTGACGCGGGAGCGGGCCTCGATCACGGATCGCACGAGCATGGTGAACTCATCGATGCGCGCGCGCTTCGCGTCGTCGGCCATCGCCTGCCTGGAGGCGTAGAGGCGTGTGGACGAGGTCGCGAGGTCGTCGATGATGCGCAGGCCGTTGGCGGCGAGGGTTGCGCCGGTTGCCGTGTTGTCCACGATGCAGTCCGCATCGTCCGGGGGCAGCACCTCGGTGGCGCCGTAGGAGAGAACGAACTCGCCGGCGATGTCGTTGGCGTTCATCCACCGCCTGGTGAGGTTGGCGTATTCGCTGGCGACGCGGAGGGGGCGGTCGGGGAGCAGGCGGCCGTTCGGGCCGTCTACCAGGATCGATTCCGGCGCGGCGGCGACGAGGCGGACGGGGTCGAGGCGGGAGTCGAGGAGCTCGACGATGTCGCGGCCGTCCTCGGCGACCCAGTCTGCCCCGGCGAAGCCGAGGTCGCGGGTGCCCAGGTCGAGCATCTCGATGACGGCGCGGGGCTTGAGGATCTTGACGGTGTAGCCGGGCAGGTTGATGGTGGGGCGGTAGTCGCGAGCGCCGGCGCGGATCTTGATGCCGGCGTCTTTGAGGAGCGAGGAGACGCCGTCGGCCATGCGGCCTTTGGGCATGGCGAAGCGGATCGGGGCTTGTTGGTCGGATTGGTCGGGGGTGGTGTTTGGCATCGTCGGGTTCCGTTGGGCGGTGGCTGGGGTGTGTGCCCCGGGGCCGACGCCGTTCGGCCCGTGAATGGGGGTCCCGAACGAAAAACGCCGACCCTGGGCGGGTCGGCGTCGGTGGTTTGGTGAGAGGGGGGAGCCCTGTCAGACCACGATCACAGCCGACCCGTGTGCGGGTGGTGGCGGTGATGGTGATGGCGGGGGCCGGTGGTCATGGTTCAAGTCTTGCGTTGTTTCGGGCGGAGTCAAGGGGTGGATGCGGGGCGGGGATCAATCCTCAGGGAAGGACGGCATTTCATTGACCATGACAAAGTGGGGCCCGATGCCCTCGATCTCGAATTCGTCGCCTCGGGGGGTGAAGCCGAGTTGTTCGTAGTAGCCGGCGGCGGTGGTGCGGGCGTTGCACCAGACAAGGGTCGGGGGTGGTGATTGGCTTCGGGCGATGTCGAGGCCGGCCTCGACGAGGACGCGGCCCAAGCCTTTGTTGCGGTGCTCGGGGAGGACGGCCATGCCGCGGATTCGGAGTTGGGGGAGGCCGGTGGGGTTGTCGGGGAGTGGTTCGCGGTAGAACGAGGCGATCGCGATGAGGTCGGTGCTGTCGTGCGCGTCGGGATGGCGGACGCCGAGGTGGAAGGCGTCGGGCGCGTCATCGCCCGGGTAGACGCACGCGGAAGGGGGTTGATTTGGGCGCAGAAGAGCGCGGCGGAGAGGTCGTGTCTCCGCCGCGCTGAGTTGTTCGATTCGATGCAGATCGCTCACGCCAGCTGCTTCGCCTCGTTCAGCTTCTTGCGGATGACGGTTTGGAGAATGCCGCCGTTGCGGCTGTACTCGAGCTCGACGGCGGTGTCGATGCGGAGCATCGCCTGGAACTCGAAGTTGGTTCCGTCGGGGCGGTGGGCCTTGATGGTGATGTCCTGCCTGGGTTCGACGTCGGCGGGGAGGGCGATGTCGAACGACTCGTCGCCGTTGATGCCCAGGCTCGCGGCGGTTTCGCCCTTCTTGAAGACGAAGGGCAGGACGCCCATGAAGACGAGGTTGCTGCGGTGGATGCGCTCGAACGACTCGGCGATGACGGCCTTGACGCCCAGCAGCATCGTGCCCTTGGCGGCCCAGTCGCGGCTCGAGCCCATGCCGTAGTCCTTGCCGGCGATCACGACCAGCGGGGTGCCCGCCTGCTTGTAGTCCATCGCGGCGTCGTAGATGTACTCGACCGGTGCCTCGGCGAGGGTTTTGCCCTTGGTGAAGTTGCGGGTCCAGCCGCCCTCGGGCTGCGACGCGCCTTCGGCCGCGATCTTGTTCTTGACGCGGACGTTGGCGAAGGTGCCCCGGGTCATGACGCGGTCGTTGCCGCGGCGGGAGCCGAAACTGTTGAAGTCCTTCTGCGCAACGCCCGCCTGGAGCAGGTACTGCCCGGCGGGGGTCTCGGGCTCGATGCGGCCTGCGGGGCTGATGTGGTCGGTGGTGACGCTATCGCCCAGCAGGCAGAGGACGCGGGCGCCCTCGATGGGGCTGAACCCCGGGGCGTCCTCGGTCATGCCCTCGAAGAAGGGCGGGTTCTGGATGTAGGTCGAGGAATCCTCCCAGCCGTAGAGCTCGGACTCGGAGACGGGGACGGCGTTCCAGGTCTCGTTCTCGGTGTAGGTCTTGGCGTACTTCCGCTCGAATTGCTCGCGTGTGACGCACTCGGCCTTGAGGGCGTCGATCTCGGCCTTGGTGGGCCAGATGTCTTTGAGGAAGACTTCCTTGCCGTCCTTCGTGAGCGTCAGCGGCTCGTTGTAGGGGTCGATATCGATCCGGCCCGCGAGGGCGTAGGCGACGACGAGCGGGGGACTGGCGAGGAAGTTGGCCTTCACCGCGGGGTGGACCCGGCCCTCGAAGTTGCGGTTGCCAGACAGGATGGACGCGGCGACGAGGTCGCCCTCCTTGATGCCCGCTTCGATCTCGGGGGGGAGGGGACCCGAGTTGCCGATGCAGGTCGTGCAGCCGTACCCCACGAGGTTGAATCCCAGCGCGTCGAGATCCGCCGACAGTTTCGCCTTGTCGAGGTACTCGGTGACGACCTTGCTGCCGGGGGCGAGGGAGGTCTTGACCCAGGGCTTGCGTGTCAGCCCCAGCGCGTTGGCCTTGCGGGCAACAAGCCCCGCGGCGATGAGCACATCGGGGTTGGAGGTGTTGGTGCAGCTCGTGATGGCGGCGATGACGAGCGAGCCGTGGGTGAGGGGGGCTTTCATGCCGACCTTGGGCGGGTGGCACGCCTCGGTGAGGGTGATGTCCACGACGGTCTGGGGCTCGCCGCTGCTCTTGGCGTTGTCGGGATTGACGGGCGCGAGGTGGGCTTCGCCGCCCTCGCCCGACCAGCGGTTGAGGTTGACGGTCTCGTTGGGGACGGGCTTGCCGAAGGTGTCGACCATCAGCTTGTTCCAGGTCGCCTTGAACGAGTCGAGGGCGATGCGGTCCTGGGGGCGTTTGGGGCCGGCGACGCAGGGCTTGACGGTGGAGAGGTCGAGCTCGAGCGTGGCGCTGAACTCGGGCTCGGGTGCGTCGGGGGTCCAGTAGAAGCCCGATGCCTTGGCCCAGGCTTCGGTCAGCGCGACCTCTTCGTCGGTCTTGGCGGTGAAGCGGAAGTACTCGATGGTCTTGTTGTCGATGGGGAAGAAGCCGCAGGTCGCGCCGTACTCGGGCGCCATGTTGGCGATGGTGGCGCGGTCGGGGACGGAGAGCTCAGCCATGCCCGGCCCGTAGAACTCGACGAACTTCTCAACGACGCCGTGCGCACGGAGCATCTGCGTGACGGTGAGCACGAGGTCGGTCGCCGTCGCGCCCTCGGGGAGCTTGCCGTTGAGCTTGAAGCCCACGACCTCGGGGGTGAGCATGTAGACGGGTTGACCGAGCATGACGGCTTCTGCCTCGATGCCGCCCACGCCCCAGCCCAGCACGCCCACGCCGTTGATCATCGTGGTGTGGCTGTCGGTGCCGACGAGCGAGTCGGGGTAGACGACCTTCTCGCCCTCGCGGTCCTGCACGAGGCAGCCCCGGGCGAGGTACTCGAGGTTGACCTGGTGGACGATGCCCGTCGCGGGTGGCACGGCCCGGAAGTTATCAAGCGATTCCTGACCCCACTTGAGGAACGAGTACCGCTCGTTGTTGCGCTCGAACTCTCGTTCGGCGTTGATGGTCAGCGCGACGCTGGTCCCGAAATCGTCGACCTGGACCGAGTGGTCGATGACCAGATCGCACTGGACGGCCGGGTTGATCTGGGCGGCGTCGCCTCCGAGGTTCTTCATCGCGTCGCGCATCGCGGCGAGATCGACCACGCAGGGAACGCCGGTGAAGTCCTGAAGGACCACACGTCCGGGCATGAAGGGCATCTCGACGCTGTTGACCGCCTTGGGGTTGTACCCGGCGAGCCCCGCGATGTCGTCGTTGGTGACGACGAAGTTGTCGAGGTTGCGGAGCTGGGCTTCCAGCAGCACGCGGATCGAGTAGGGCATGCGGTCGATGTTGCCAAGCCCTTTACCCTGCAACGCCTGCACATTGAAATAGGTGTAGGTTTTTCCGTTGACTTCGAGGGTCTCGCGGGCGTTGAACGGGTCGGTGTTGGCGCTGGGCGGCATGGGATACTCCTCGTGTGCTGGGACCTGAAAAAGCCTAGCGCCGACGGGCTCCCCGGGCTCGCCCGCCGGCCTTTACGCCCGATATCCACCCCGGGAAGGCGGGCCCGGAGGGTCGTACGCCCCGGGTTCCCCGGATCCCGGCGGCGTGCTTCGGTATCGGCGGGATCCGTGGTAGATTCGATCGGGAAGCCTTTATAGAGAGGAAGGGTTATGAAACGGGCCGCGATCACGATCGCCATGAGCATGCTGACGCTCGGCGCCTCCGCCGACAACGGCGTCAGCATGAGATCGGTCTACCGCACCGGAGACCCGGTGCCGGGTCGGCCCGGGCTGGAGTTCGCTGGCAACGGCGGGTCCGCCGCGATCGGGGAGGACGGCACCGTCCTGGGCGTCGCGCTGGTCAGCGGCGACGGCATCGGGTTTCTCAACAACACGCTCGTCTGCGAATCGGACGGCGTGCTCACCGTCATCGGCCGCGAGAGCGACCCTGTGCCGGGCCTGCCGGGCTGGGAGTTCCGCGCCTCGAGCATCAACACCGCCGGCTTCTACACCCTCAACGTCGCCCGCGACGGGGGGATCGCGTACGTGCCGGACCTCTACAACACCAACACGGGGACGTTCGGCCTGCAGGGCCTGTGGGCGGGGCCGGGCCCGGCGTCGTCGCCCGTGCTCTACCAGACCGGGCCTGCGCCGGGGTTCCCGGGGCAGACGGTGGCGGTCCTCGAGTCATCGGTCGTGCGCACGAACCAGTCGGTTGTTGCGGTGGGCCGGGTCTCGTCGCCCGCCGCGGACGTCCTCTGGTTCGGCTCGCCCGGGAGCATGACCGCGGCGCTGCAATCCGGGCTCCAGGCCCCGGGCCTTCCGATCGGGGTGAACATCAGCAACATCGCGTCGGACTCGCTGTGCAGCGACGGGTTCGGCAACGTCCTGTTCCACGCCACGCTCCCGCTCGGCAACGGCGTGACGCAGGCGAACCGGGTCGTGCTTTACCACGGGCCGCCCGGCAACGTGGGCGTGCTCTTCCGCACCAACGACCCGGCGCCCGGCATCCCGGGCGGCGTGCTCGGGGCGATCTACGACGATTCGCTCCGCATGAACCGCATGGGCGGGCTCTGCTTCCAGGCGCTGATCGCCGGCGGCGGGACCGACGAGGCGATCATCTCGGGCGGCGGGGGGCAGTTCTTCGCGCTGGCGCGCGACGGGCAGCCCTACCCGGACGATCCCGCGCTCACGCTCGACCGCGTGGCACGTTCGGACGTCGACATGAACGCGGCCGGGCAGGTCGCGTTTGCTTGCTCGATCTCGGGCGCCCCGTTCACGAGCGACTCGGCCATCCTCGTCGGCGGCCCGGGCGGGCTGGAGGTCGTGCTGCGCGAGGGCGACCCGCTGCCGGGCGGGGGCGTGGCGCCGCATCTGGCGGGCGTGTGGTGGACGATCAACGAGCGGGGCCAGATCGCCATGGTGCTGGGCGTGGGCGGCGAGTCGGTGCTGTACGCCACACGCCCCAACGGCGAGATGGTCAAGCTCGCCAGCACGGGCGAGGTGCTCACCCCCGACGACGGGCCGGCGGGGCTCGTCGCGGCGATCTCGTTCGCGTTCCAAGCTCGGTCCGGCGATAGCGGCAAGCCCGCGATCTTCAACGGGTCGGGCGAGCTGGTGATCCCGATCCGGTACTCGGGCTCGGGCGGGCAGGGGCTGCACGTGTTCGATATCGACGACCCGTGCCCGGCTGACCTCGCGCTCCCGTTCGGGCAGTTGGATCTGGCCGACATCAACGCGTTCGTCACAGGGTTCACGGGGCAGACCGCAAGCGGCGATCTCGACGGCAACGGGCTGTGGGACCTCGCCGACATCAACGCCTTTGTGATGTCGTTCACGACTGGCTGTCCGTGAGCCGGAGAGCAACGACCGATAGCGGGCGCCGGCAGCTCAAAGCGGGCAACTTGTTGCGATCTTCCAGGATCGCTGTTTAAGAGACAAAGTGGTGCGAATAGACTCTCGGTGAAGGAGAGAGTAATGCGCAACTACGCCGCGCCGCTCGGACTGATCTGCGCCGTCGCGTCCGGGGCCGCGATCGCGGGCGACGGTGTGATCGCCACCACGGTTCATCGGCCCGGGGACCCCGTGCCCGGCATGCCCGGGTCCACCATGAACGGTGTCGGCGGTCTCGCGTCGATCAACAACGCGGGCGATCTGGTCTACTCGGCCTCGATCGCGGGCGACGGGATCACCCTCAGCAACGACAATGTGCTCATCGCGGGGCCTATGGACGATCTCCGTGTTGTCGGGCGCGAGCGTGAAGCGATCCCGACGCTGCCCGGGTGGATCTATCTGCCGGGGAGCAGCAACCTCACCGGGTTCTACCAGCCCATCGTCGCGCCAGACGGCGGGATCGCATATCGGGCCACGATCTTCGAAATCGGCGTGGGTTCGACCTGGGAGAACAGCCTGTTCGCCGGGGCCGTGGAGAGCCCGGTGCCGATCGCGTGGGAAACCGGGCCTGCTCCGGGGTTTGACGCGTCGTACACGGTCAACGCGGTGAATTCGGTCGCGATGGGCGTGGGGGGTCAGACCGTGGCGAGCGGGCGGGTCTGGGGGCCGACGTTTGAGACCTGTGTCTGGGTGAGCGACCCGGTGAATGGCGCAACGCTGGTGCTGAGCACGGACCGGCGGGCCCCGGGGTTCGACGAGGGGATCGAGCCCGTCGCGATCCGTGACGCGTCGGTGCGCATGAACGCGCAGGGACTCTTCACGACGCTGGTTGCGCTCGGAGGACCCGGCATCACGGCCGCAAATCTGAATGTCTGGTACGAGGGATCGGTCGGGGAGATCGGCGTGCTCGCGCGGAGCGGCAACGGGGTGCCCGGCGTTCCCGGCGGGACCTACACCACCTTCGATGAGCGGATGATGCGCATGAACGCGTCGGGCGATCTCTGCTTCGCGACGCAGATCTCTGGGGGCGGAACGACCGCGGCCCTGATGCGACGGAGGGGCGGCACGCTTGCCCCGCTCGTCAAGGTGGGCGATCCGATCCCCGATGTGCCCGCCTCGACCTTCACCAACCTCTTCGGCGCGCACTTCGATCTCAACGCCAACAGCGATGTCATGTTCGGCGCGACGCTGACCGGGCAGCCGGCGGCGTCGGATTCCGCGTGGTTCATCGCGGGCGATGCAGGCGTGCGGATGGTGCTCCGCGAGGGCGACGAGCTGCCGGGGGGTGAGGTTGTGCCGGAGATTCGAAACACGAAGTTCTACTTCAACGCCCGTGATCAGTTTGTCGCCGACCTCGACGGCGTGTTCTACGCGAGCCGGCCCGATGGCAGCCTTGTCAGGCTCGCCAAGGCCGCGGCACCCTTCTTCACGAACGACGGGTTCTCTGGCGTGGTCGGCGCGCTTGTGCCCTGGCGCTACGAGGCCGAGTCGCTCGGGATCGGATCGGGCCGGCCTTGCCTGTTCAACGACGAGGGCGAATTCGTCCTCTCGATGTTCTTCTCGGGATCGACCGGGACCTCGCTGGTCCTGTTCGAGATCAACGACCCGTGCCCGGCGGATCTCGCCGACCCGGAGGGTGTGCTCGATCTCAATGATATCAGCGCTTTTGTCGACGGGTTTATCGGACAGACCCCGGACGGCGATCTCGACGGAAATGCCTTGTGGGACCTCGCCGACATCAATATATTCGTATCGGTGTTCACGGCCGGGTGCCCGTGAGTGGGTGAGCGGGGTGTCGCTCACGTCCTGAGGGTGCTCGCGGCTGTTTGTCCGAGGGGAAGGGGATCGAGATGCTCTGCATGTTCGAGCGAGCCGCGTTCGCGGCGGTTGTCTCCGTCGCGACCGGCGTCGCGTCGCCTTCAGTGATCTATGTCGATCGGGACGCGGTCGGGCTCGCGGACGGTTCGAGCTGGGCGGACGCCTTCCCCGAGCCCGGCGCCGCGTTCGCCGCCGCATCGCCGGGCGACCAGATCTGGATCGCGACGGGTCGGTATGTCCCGCCGCTTTCGGGCTGGACGATCAACGAGGGCCTCACGGTGTTCGGCGGGTTCGCCGGCAGAGAGACGGACGCAAGCGAGCGCGACCCGCTCGCGAACCCGACCGTGTTCGACGCGGACACGCTCGCAAACGACGCGGAGAAGGGACCCGACACGGAGTCCGACAACGCCGAGCGGCTGCTGCTCATCGACGCCCCGGGCGGCGCCGTGGTGCTGTCGGGTCTGGTCATCAAGTCCGCCGAGGGGCTCAGCGCCGTCGACGTGACCGCGGACGGATTGCTGGTCGACCGCTGCCGGTTCCTCGCCAACCGCAGGACGGTCGCCGAGGATATCGACGGTTTGGATACCTCCCCCGGCGCCGCGATCATGATCCGGGAGGCGGTCGCGACGGCGGTGGTTCGGGACAGCCGATTCGAGGACGGCCTCGCGTTCGCGGGCGATGTCGTGCCGGGCTACGCGAAGGGTGGCGCGATCTGGACCGCCGCCGACGAGACGACCATCGTGCGCTGCGAGTTCATCGACAACGTGTGCCTCGCCTCGAGCGGCACGGACGGGGGCGGGATCTTCTGGAAGCGGGGCGCACTCGAGGTCCGCAACTCCGAGTTCGTCGGCAACATCGCCTCGGGCGGTGACGGTGGTGCCATTCAGGGGCGACCCGTCGAGGCCAACCCGGGCGATGGGCTGCTCGTCACCGACTCGCGGTTCGAGGGCAACTGGGCGACCCAGGCGACGTTCGGCAGCGGCGGCGCGATCGACATCATCGGGCCCCGCGTGTCGATCGTCCGCTGCGATTTTCTCGGGAACATCGCGACCGGGGACGGGGGTGCGGTGTACGTCCTCCCCGAGTTCGAGGCGGGCCCCGAGGTCGACATCCGCATCGTCGCCTCCCGCTTCATCGCGAATTCCTCGGGCGACGAGGGCGGGGCGATCTGGCTCAACTCACGCAACGACGGGCCCGGCTTCATGCGACTCGATGGGTGCCTGATTGCGCAGAATTCCGCGGCCAACGCGGGCGGTGCGTATCTGGGTGGGGGCGGCACCGTGACGAACTGCACCGTCGCCTCGAACGACGGGATCCTGACCTACTTCGGCGGCGCCGTGGGGGGCGGGCTGCTCGCCCAGGTCTTCCAATCTGCCCCGGATCCCGAGCTCGTGGTGAGCAACTCCGTCTTCTGGGGCAACCTCGCCGCCGGCGCGACCGACGAGAACGCGCAGTATTACGCGACCTCGAATTACGCCTCCGCCGTCGTCGGGTACTCGATCATCGAGAACTGGACGGGTTTGCTCGGCGGCGTTGGCAACGCTGGCGGTGACCCACTCTTCGCGGACCCCGATGGCGCCGATGACGCGCCGGGCACGCCCGACGACGACTACTCGCCGCTCGCCGGCAGCCCCGCGATCGACGCGGGGGACACCGGCGTTGTCCCCTCGGATGCGTTCGACCTCGACGACGACGGCGATACCGCCGAACCGATGTCGCTCGACGCCGCGGGCAACGATCGGCTCGCCGACGACCCCGCGACGCCCGACACAGGCGTGGGCCCCGCGCCCGTCGTCGACATCGGCGCGTTCGAGTTCCAGGCGGAGCCGACCGCCTGCCTCGCGGACCTCGACGGGGACGGGGTGCTCGACCTGACCGACATCAGCCTGTTCATCACGGCGTTCACGACGCAGGACCCCGCGGCCGACCTCGACGGGAGCGGGGTGCTCGACCTGACGGACATCAGCCTGTTCATCACCTCGTTCACCGCGGGGTGCCCGTGAAACCGGTGTGGAGAGCAGCCCGGCGGATGGGTTCCTTCGCACCGCCTGCAGTCTTGAGAATGTTGGTATGACAAGGGGAGAGAGAGTACGATGAACGCAATACAACATCCACCCGTTCTCCGTGACCTCGTCCGGAGGGTTTCTCCCGTTGTGCTCGTGGCGTTCGCCGCGGGTGTATGCCCGGCGGGTGTGATCTATGTCGATCATGCGGCGACGGGTGGGAACACCGGGGCGTCCTGGGGCGACGCGTACACCACGCTCGACGCGGCGTTCGCCGGCGCGGTCGACGGGGACGAGATCTGGATCGCCGAAGGACGGTACACGCCCCCCGCGAGCGGCTGGTGGCAGGTGGATCTCACCATCGACATCCACGGCGGGTTCGTCGCGGGTGCGATGAGCCTCGATGACCGCGAACCTTTGGTCAACCGCACCATCCTCGACGCGGACATCAATCAGGACGACGGGCCGAACCACACGAACAGGGCGGACAACACGTCAGGCATCCTGCAGATGGGTGGTTTCTTCGATGTCCAGGGCGAGATCGCGCTGTCTGGGTTGGTCTTTCGTAACTCGGGCAGCCGGTCCGCGCTGATCATCCACGCCGGACTGCTCGATGTCGATACCTGCCTGTTTACGGGGAATCTCGATTTGGCGGAATCGCCGGATACCTCGGCGAGGGGTGCCGCGATGCGGGTGAACGCCGAACAGCTCCGCATCGTGGATTCGGTCTACACCAACAACCGGATCGAGGTGAACCAAGACAACGGTGGCGGGGCGCGCGGCTTCGGCGGCGCGGTCTACTTCTCTGGCGACCTCCCGGGTGATCGCCTGGTGCTCCGCCGGTGCGGGTTCCACGACAACACGATCGATTCCGTAACCGGCGCCGTCGGGGGCGCACTCGCTTCCTACGCGGACGACAGCGAGATCATCGCCTGCGAGTTCACCGGCAACAGCGCGGACGCCACGGGGAGCGACGCCGCGGGGGGCGCCGCGGCCCTGCTCACCGGGGACACGCTCGTCATGCGGAACTGCCTTTTCGAATCGAACACCGCGTCGGCGATCATCGACATCGAGGGCGGCGGGCTCAACACCAACGCCGACAATGTCGAGATCATCGCCACCGACTTCATCGCGAACCGAGCGGTCGATCTGGGAACCGAGGGAAACACGGTCGGGGCGGGCGCGCAGATCGACTCGGTCACGGCGCAGGTCCGCTCGTGCCGGTTCCTGGGCAACGCGTGCGACCGCTCCATCGGGGGCGGGCTCTGGCTCTCGACCTCTTCCCAGTCCCCGGCGGGGTCGGGCCTGGTCGCCAACTCGTTCTTCTCCGGCAACAGCGCGGGGCGGGGCGGCGGGCTCGGCGCGTTCGCGAACCTGCGCGTGGTCAACTCGACCTTCGTCGGCAACGCGGCGACGGGGATCCCGGCTGTCGCGCGGGGCGGCGCGGTGTACGCCGATCTACTGAATGACTCGTACGATGACCCCCCGCTGATCGAGAACACGATCATGTGGGGCAACACCTCCACCGGGGGGATGGCGTTCGCGTCGCAATACTTCTCGGCCTACACCACATCCGAGATCAACAACAGCATTATCGAGGGCTGGGACGGACCCTTCGGCGGCAGCGGGGGATTCGGGAACTCGGGCGCGGATCCGCTGCTCGTCGATCCCGACGGCGACGACGACATCCCAGGCACCGATGACGACAGCGCCGTCATCCGCATGCAGAGCCCGGCGATCGACAAGGGCGACAATGCGTTCCTGCCCGCCGACGACGCGGACGAGGACAACGACGCGGATCTCCTCGAGCCGATGCCCTTCGACATCGCCGGCCAGCCTCGCCTGCACGACGACATCGACATCGACGGGCCGAACGGGGAGCCGGGGCCCGTCGTGGATATCGGTGCGTTCGAGTTCCAGGGGCGTTCGTGCCCGAGCGATCTCAACCAGGACGGGATCCTCGACCTCACGGATATCGGGATCTTCGTCGGCGGGTTCCCGAATCAGACGCCTGAGAAGGACCTGAACATGGACGGGATCTGGGATCTTCGGGACATCAGCATCTTCGTCTCGGTGTTCACGGCAGGATGCCCCTGAGTCGGAGCGCGGCCGCGTCGATCGGCCCCGGCGATAACTCAATCTTCACGATCGGCGTGAGACCCACTGGGGATCCATCGCTTGAGAGTTAGGACAGCCGCGCCCCGGGAGGGCGCGCCACCGATCTCCTGAGCAGGTCCGGCCTGCGTGGCGATCCAACACCCCCGGCCGCGGCCGAAGAGCACGCGACGAACGGGAAGAAAGGACATCACGATGCAAGCCTCTCGCATTTCGTGCGGCGCGATCGGTCTGGCCGTGCTCGCCGG
>DDFO01000003.1:84342-85351 GCA_002337215.1 Phycisphaerales bacterium UBA1926
GCACAGCAGAACCACATCTCGACCTACGCCGTCTCTCACGACGTTGTCTTCGACGACCCCGACGCCGACACCGCACGGGTCTACGCCTACGACTTCAAGCACGCCTGGCTCATCGGCCAGGGTCAGCGGGCCGAGGACCATCTGCCGTCCATGCAGCACGCGATGTTCGACGACTACGGCGTCGAGAACCCGGGGCCGGGCCACCTGATTTACAACTCGGGGCACGCGTTCCCGGTCCCGTTGCTCTACACGATCGGGCAGATCCCGTCCTCGGGCTCCGTCGGGGGGCTCGGTTGCCTTTATCTCGATCTGCCACAGGGATCGCGGGCCGCCGCGTGCAACTCCATCCAGATCGATCCGTGGGTCAACCAGGCCCCGTTGCACATCGAAGGTCGGATCGAATCCAGCGGGTACGCCGACGCGCGGGTTTCCGGAAGCGGCGCGGCGTGGGCCTACGCCTACAGCGCCGCGGCGGTCCGCATCGACAGCGGCATCACGCAGAGCGGGCGCGTGAACTGGACCTTCGGCGCCCACATCGATTCCGTGGGCGGGGGCGCGTCCGACACGGCCATCCAGGACCCGGTCCGCCTCACCGCGACCAACACCAACACCGGCGACGAGCGTGTGTTCGACCTCGTCGCGATCGACACCACCCACGCGGGGCGGGGCATCGTCGATATCAGCGGCGGGAACCTGCACGTCGATATCCCCGAGTTCACCCTCGACATCACGATCGACCCCGCGGTCATCGACCCGGCCCAGGCTGGCACGCTGAGGCTTGAGGTGGTCGGTGGTGTTGTCCAGACCGCGATCGGGACCGGCGTCTACGCGGGTGGTGTGCCCCAGGTCGGGCTCGGCATTCCCTTCGACATGCCCCTGCCCACGATCGTGCTCGACTACGACCTGGGGCTGAGTCCCAGCGACGGCTGGGAGTTCGCGGCCGATCTGGGCGGGAGCGGGGGCGGGCAGAGCACCGTCGATGGGTGCCCCGCCGACATCGCCGAGCCGT
>DDFO01000003.1:85450-113641 GCA_002337215.1 Phycisphaerales bacterium UBA1926
GCCGACATCGCCGAGCCGTTCGGTGTCCTCGATCTCGCGGACGTGAACGCGTTCGTGCTGGGGTTCGTGGAGATGCTGCCCCAGGGGGACCTGAACGGGGACGGGATCTGGGATCTCGCCGATGTCGGGCTGTTCGTCGAGTCATTCCTGTCGGGCTGCCCGTAATCCCGGCAGAACCCGGCCCTGCGGGCCGGGCGGGACAGGCGTGCGCCCGCCCGGTATCCTGTCGGCATGATCACCGCTGTGCGCACATGTCTCGCTCTGGTCGTGCTCGCCGGGATGACGCTGGGCGTGCGCGCCCAAGAGTTCATCCTTGACGACTCCGGCGCGTTCACCCCGACCGATGTCCCCGAGCCGGGGACGGACGCGTGGGTGATGACGGAGGCGGCGAGGATGATCGCCGACGACCGGCCTGACAAGGCCCGGACGCTGCTCGACCCCTGGATCCGCGAGAACGAGCGGACCAACAACGAGTGGCTCCCGAGGGCCTATCTGCTCCGGGGCGACGCGAAGGTGCTGCAGCGCAACGAATACCAGGCGTTGTACGACTACGAGTTCGTCATCCGCGAATTCACGGGGTCCGAGGAGTATCAGACCGCGGTGCTCCGCGAGATGGACATCGCCCAGCGGTACCTCAACGGGATGCGGCGGAGGCTCTGGGGGCTGCGACTCCTGCGTATCGAGCCCGCCCGCCGGCTCGGTGAGGAACTGATGATCCGCGTGCAGGAGCGTCTGCCGGGCAGCCGGGCGAGCGAGGAGGCGGCGATCCTGCTCGCCGAGCACTACTACGACGCGCGCGATCTCGCGCTCGCGACCGAGATGTTCGACATCTTCCAGCGGAATTATCCCGAGAGCGAGTACGCCAAGGAGGCGCTGCTGGGGCAGATCTACGCGAACGTGGCGCAGTTCAAGGGCCCCGAGTACGACGCGTCGGGGCTCGTCGAGGCGGAACTGCTTCTGGACCGGTTCGTGCGCAAGTACCCGGCCGACGCGCTGCGGTCGGGCATCGCCGAGGGTCTGGGCGCGCGCATCGACGAGAGCCGGGCGCAGCAGATGCTCGCGACCGGGGAGTGGTACATCGACCGGGGCGACGAGCCCTCGGCGAAGTTCGTCCTCAAGCGGCTTCTGCGCGAGCACCCCGCGACGGGCGCGTCGCAATCGGCGCTGCGGATGATGGAACGCCGGGGGTGGATCGAATCGGTGCCGGCTGAGATCGGGGTTGAGATCGGTCCGGGCAACGGGGAGGCAGACTCGTGAGCCGCCGACCATTGATCGTGGCGGCTGTCGCGTGCTGGGCGTCCCTCGTGTGCGCCGCCGGCTGCGCGTCCGACCCGCACAAGGGGTACGTGCTGGGCTCGACGTATGACTCGGGTGTGCGCACGGTCGCGGTCCCGGTGTTCGACAACACGACGTACACGCCTGGCATCGAGCAGACGCTGACCGATGCGATCACCAAGGAGATCATGGCGCGCACGCCGTGGCGTGTGGTAAGCCGGGGGAACGCGGACACCGAGCTCACGGGCGCGATTGCGAACTACGACCTGTTCGCGATCACGAGGACGCCTGGCGTGGGGCTCACGCAGGAGCAGTCGATCACGATCCGGGTGAATTTCGTCTGGCGCGATGTCCGCGACGGGACGGTGCGGGCCGAGCGGGAGAATTTCTCGGCGACATCGACGTTCATCCCCAGCCCGGGCATCGCGGGCGAGCCAGGCGAGCGGATCGAGATCGGGGAGCGCGAGGCGATCGAAGAGCTCGCCCGCGCGATCGTCGGCGAGATGCGGTCGGAGTTCTAAGCGAGCCGGGTGATCGCTCGTCGATTCTCCCGTTGCCGGCCCTATCCGAGCCTTGTCGGCGGTGCTCCGGAAGGACGCTGCCGAGAGGTGTTTCGCGGTGGGACCGCCCCGAGAAACATCCAAAGGTCGGTGACTCTCGAACCGATGGGGAACACCCGGGCTTCAGGAACCGATATCCATTCTGCGGCGCACCGCCTAGCGTTCACGGAGACCCACGCCGACGGCTCGATGCCATACAGGGCCCATGGGCACCGACGGCCCGTGGGCACAAAGGAGTTGACTCTTTGACCCCGACGACCCCGACCAATCCGACACGCCGAGGCCCGTTTTCTTCGCGCCGTGGGCCGATCGCTCTGTTGACGGCATTCGCCGACCGCAAGGGGAACGACCAGGATCCGAACAAGGGCTTGGGCCGTCGTCCGGGCAAGAACAGCAATGGATCCGGGAACGGGTCGGGCGATGGTCCCGACAACAAGCCGGGTGGGCCGCCCCAGCCGGGTGGTGCGGGCCGGGGGATGTTCGGGTTCGTGCTGCTGATCCTGCTGGGCGTGATGCTGATCATGTTCTTCTCGCAGGCGGGGCAGGGATCGCAGATCACGTGGGCCGAGTTCAAGTCGTACTACGAGAACAACGAGATCGTTGATACGCCGATCCTGACCGACACGGCGATCGTCGCCCGTCTCACGCAGCCCGGCGTGAGCGAGGAGATCAAGACGGTCCGCGTGCCGCTCAACACGGCCGACAGCGAGGTCATCGCCAGGGAATTTAACGAGCTGACGGGCGGCAAGTACATCGCCAAGCCGGCGAGCCCCTGGATGCAGCTGCTCATCGTCTTCGGCCCGTTCCTGCTGCTCATCCTGCTCGTGTGGTTCCTCATCAGCCGCGGCATCCGCAGCGCGGGCGGCGGCGGCGGGATGCTGGGCAACTTCGGCAAAAGCCGGCACAAGACGCTGACCAAGGAGATGACGGGTGTCACCTTCGCGGATGTCGCGGGCATCGAGGAAGCGGAAGAAGAAGTCAGCGAGATCATCGAGTTCCTGCGCAACCCCAAGAAGTTCACGAGGCTCGGCGGACGTATCCCGCGCGGCGTGCTGCTGATCGGGCAGCCCGGCTGCGGCAAGACGCTGCTCGCCAAGGCGATCGCGGGCGAGGCGGATGTTCCTTTCTTCTCGATCTCCGGTTCGGACTTCGTCGAGATGTTCGTGGGTGTCGGGGCGAGTCGGGTCCGCGACCTGTTCAAGCAGGCGAAGGAATCCAGCCCCTGCATCATCTTCCTCGATGAGATCGACGCGGTCGGTCGTCGCCGGGGCGGCGGGTTCAGCCAGGGCGGGCACGACGAGCGCGAGCAGACGCTGAACGCCATCCTCGTCGAGATGGACGGGTTCAACTCGGGTGACGGCGTCATCGTCGTCGCGGCGACGAACCGCGCGGACGTGCTCGACCCGGCGCTGACGCGGCCCGGCCGGTTCGACCGGCAGATCACGGTGCCGCTGCCCGACGTGAACGGGCGTTTGGAGATCCTGAAGGTCCACGCCAAGAAGGTCACGCTCGGGCCGGACGTGAACCTCGAGCGGGTCGCGCGGGGCACGCCCATGTTCAGCGGCGCGGATCTCGCGGCGATCATCAACGAGGCCGCGATCGCGGCGACGCTCCACAACAAGGAGTTCATCGAGCACGAGGACCTCGAAGAGGCCCGCGACAAGGTGAAGTTCGGGCGTGCCAAGAAGAGCCGGGTGCGCGAGGCGGACGAGAACAAGCTCGTCGCCTACCACGAGGCGGGGCACGCGGTGCTGCAGGCGTTGCTCAAAGACGCGGACCCGCTGCACAAGGTCACGATTATTCCCCGCGGCGCGTCGGGCGGGGCGACGTTCAGCCTCCCCGAGAAAGACCGCATGGGGTACGGCCTCAAGTGGCTCCATGCGACGATGCGCGTCCTTTGCGGAGGGCGGATCGCCGAGCAGAAGGGCATGGAGGATGTCTCGAGCGGTGCGAGCCAGGACATCGCCCAGATCACGCAGCTCGCGAGACTCATGGTGCTCGACTGGGGCATGAGCGAGAAGCTCGGGTTCATCAAGTACACCGGCGAGGACAGCAAAGAGATGTTCATGGCCGACCGGGACTATTCGGACGACACCGCCAAGATCATCGATCAGGAGGTCCGCCGGATCGTCGACGACGCGTACGGCGACGCCGAGCGGATGCTGCTCGAGAACTGGGACCGCGTGATCGAGGTCGCCGAGGCGTTGCTCAAGCACGAGACGCTCGCGGGCGACGACGTGCACCGGATCATCCGGGGAGAGCCGCTCAACAAGCCGACGGTGGCGGACCTGCTCGCCGGCAAGAAGAAGGACGGCGTGACACACGCGCCGCCCATGCCCGGGGGCGGGGAAGACCCGGAGATCCCGCCGGGGGCGCTGCCGACGCCCGGGTAGCACTCGGCTCGTCAATCCATGACCACAACGAGCCCCTCGCGCGAGCGAGGGGTTTTTCGTGCGCGACGGGCGGTCAAGCGTGCGCGGACCGATCGATCATGCGACAATAGCCGCATGAGCACCGCACCCGCCTCGCCCGACACGAACCCTGACGGATTGCCCGCCGACCTGCTTGCGCTGTTGACCGAGTTGCGGCACACCGTCCACGCCGCGCCCGAACTCTCGGGCCACGAGCACCGGACGCACGACACGATCCGCGACTTTGTTGCCCGGTTCAAGCCCACCCGGCTGCACGAGCACCTGGGCACGACGGGCCTCGCGGCCGAGTTCGACTCGGGCAAGCCGGGACCGACGATCGTGGTCCGGGCCGAGCTCGATGCGCTCCCGATAGACGAGGTCATCGACCCGGCCTACAAGAGCACGAAGCCGGGCGTGATGCACGCGTGCGGGCACGACGGACACATGACGATGGTCGCGGGACTCGCGGCGAGGCTGAGCGAGAACCCGCCGGAGAAGGGCCGGGTCGTGCTGCTGTTCCAGCCGGCCGAGGAGACGGGGGCGGGCGCCAAACAAGTTCTTGCCGATGAGCGGTGGGACGCGCTGGATCCGAAAGACAACGGCGCCGCGATCGCGTTGCACAACCTGCCGGGGCACCCGATGGGGCAGATCATCCTGACCGATGGCGTGTTCAGTTGTGCGAGCCGGGGGATGTCGATCGGGCTCGAGGGCATCACCAGCCACGCGGCCCATCCCGACGACGGCGTGAGCCCCGCGGAGGCGATCGCGGAACTCGTGCAACGCCTGCCCAAGCTGCCCGCCGAGTGCCTTCCCGACTCGTTCGGGCTTGTCTCGATCACGCACATCCAGGCGGGCGAGGACGGCGTGTTCGGCGTGACCCCGGCGGCGGGTCGGTTCAACGCGACCCTGCGGACGGATACCGACGATGATCTGGTGGCGCTCGTCGAGTCGGCCGTGGCGCTCGTCGAAGAGATCGCGACGGCATACAGGCTCGAGCATGCGATCGCGTGGCACGACGACTTCGCCGCGGCGGTGTGCGACGCGCCGACCGTCGAGCGGATCCGTACCGAGGCCGAGGCGATGGGGCTGGAGATCGCCGACCGCGACGAGCCGTTCCGCTGGTCGGAAGACTTCGGGCTGTTCACGAAGGGGCGAAAGGGTGTGCTCTTCGGGCTTGGGTCGGGCGTCGACCAGCCGCAACTGCACAACCCGGACTACGACTTCCCCGATGAACTGATCGCGATCGGCACGCCTCTGTTCGAGCGGGTCGTGCGCTCAATGCTCGCGGAGTAACGACGCCCGCGTGTTTCGGCCAGGCGAGTTCATACGCGTGCCAACAACATCTTGGCCGTGCGGCTCTGCACACCAACGAACAGCACGGCCAGGATGGCCGTGGCACAGGGATGCCTTGCCTCGAATTCTGGCCTAGCTCTCGTGCCCCTGGTAACGGAAGTGCTTCTTGAGTTTGAGGAAATGCTTCTCGAACAGGTTCCACGAGAGCCAGCCCACGATCCAGCAGGCCGCGAAGGCGGGGATGAAGAACAGGATCTGCCCGAGCAGTTCCGAACCGCCGATGACGGGGAATTCGATCAGCGCGGTCCCGAAGCGTTTGCCTGATTTGTTGGGCCCGAAGATCAGGTCGCGGATGATCGCGCGCACCGGCATGTGGACGAGATAGATCGCGTAGGAATATTTGCCGAACGACATCAGCGGCTTGAACGTCCAGAACCGGTACCACCGCGACCCGGGCCGGGCGGCGAGCGCCAACACGAGCACCGCCGCGAACCCGATCGCGACGATCGTGTACCCGGCGAACGCGGTGTAATCCGTGTGGCTGTGGATCTTGTGGTCGCTGAAGAACCGCGTCGCCTCGAACGCGACGGAGAGCGCGAGGCAAACCGGCGCGACGACCTTCGCGACCGGGAGCAATCGGGCGAGGCGCTGACCCGGCTCCGCGTTGGACGACGGATCGCCCTTCTTCGATCCGCCCCGCAGGTGCAGGGCGATGAGCGCTCCGAGCGCGAGCCCCTCGAGCCTGCCGGGCGTGAGGACATAGACATCGATGATGGTTGTTTCACCCCCGTAGAACGGGTCGACGCCGCCCGGGCCTTCGCCCCGCGTCAGCATCCACGCCCGGAAGAGTGGGCTGATGATCAGGCAGGCGATGCAGACGACCTTCATCCGCAGCGCCCCGAGCAGGAAGACCAGCAAAGGCCAGACGAGGTAGAACTGCTCCTCGATCGCGAGCGACCACGAGACGTCGAGGATCCCGTGCCGCCATTCGTTCACCTTCGCCGCGACGAAGTTGCTCAGGTACGCCCAGTAGTACCACTGGTCGCCCCCCACGCTCCCGAACCGGTCGAGCTTGCTGTCGATCGTGTCCGCGAGCGATTCGGGCGCTCCGGGCACGCTCCCGAGCAGGGGCCCGAGGTTGGGCAGGATCACGAAGCTGAACAGGCAGATCGCGTAATAGAGCGGGAAGATCCGCAGCACGCGCCGCATGTAGAAAGCCTTGAAATAGTTCTTGCTCCCCCGTGTGTCGGCGAGGATCCCCGTGATCAGGAACCCGCTGAGCACGAAGAACAGGTCCACGCCGAACCCGCCCCAGTGGAGAAACAACGTCGCGGCCTTGTCAACGCTTGTGTTGACCGCCATGTCTGTGCAATGGTGGAAGAGCACCAGGACGATCGCCAGCCCGCGGATGCCGTCGAGGACAGGGATGTGCCCCCGGATCGTCTCGCTGGTGAGGGCGACTTCTCGGTTGGTGGGGGTGTCTGGCATGCCGTTCCCGTCGCTACGATCCCGTCTCCCGAACTCGGCCCTCGACGGGCACCCGGCCCGACCCGGGCCCCTGGCAGGTGAGATCGGTCGATCGGGGCGGAGGGTATCACACAATGCCGTGGATCAAGGTCAAAGACGCACTCAATGGGCAAGCCGGGCAATCGGTCACCGTCAAGGGCTGGGTCCGCACCCGCCGGGACAGCAAGGCGGGGCTGAGTTTCATCGCCCTGCACGACGGCACCTGCCACGACGCGATCCAGATCGTCGCCAAGAACGACCTGCCGAATTACGTGGACGAGATCGCCCATCTGACCACCGGGTGCGCGATCGAGGCGGACGGCGTGCTCGCCGAGAGCAAGGGCAAGGGCCAATCGGTCGAGATCCAGGCCGAGTCGGTGCGCGTCGTCGGCTGGGTCGAGGACCCCGACACGTACCCCGTGCCCATGAAGCGGCACACGATGGAGTACCTGCGCGAGCAGGCCCATCTGCGTGTGCGGACCAACACGTTCGGCTCGGTCGCCCGCGTCCGCCACACGCTCGCGATGGGCGTCCACCGATTCTTCGACGAGCGGGATTTCTACTACGTCCACACGCCCATCATCACCGGCAGCGACTGCGAGGGCGCGGGCGAGATGTTCCGCGTCAGCACACTGGATGCGCTCAATTACCCCAAGGCCGACGACGGCACGCCCGACTACAGCCAGGACTTCTTCGGGCGCGAGACCAACCTGACCGTGTCGGGCCAGCTCAACGTCGAGACCTATTGCCAGGCGCTCTCGCGCGTCTACACGTTCGGCCCGACCTTCCGCGCCGAGAACAGCAACACCAGCCGGCACCTCGCCGAGTTCTGGATGATCGAGCCCGAGATCGCTTTCGCGGATCTCACGGATAACGCCAAACTCGCCGAGCACATGCTCAAGTTCGTCTTCGACGACCTGCTGACGAGGCGGGGCGACGACATGGCGTTCTTCGACCAGCGGATCGAGAACGGGCTGATCGACAAGCTCAAGGGCATCATCGAATCCGACTTCCGCACCCTGCCCTACACCGAGGCGATCGACATCCTCAAGAACGCGAAGAAGAAGTTCGAGTTCCCCGTCGAGTGGGGGCTCGACATGCAGTCTGAGCATGAGCGTTACCTCACCGAGGAGCACTTCAAGCAACCCCTCGTGATCGTGAACTACCCCAAGAAGATCAAGGCCTTCTACATGCGGCTCAACGACGCCGGGACGGACGGCGCCCCCGAAGATACCGTGGCCGCGATGGACGTCCTCGCCCCCGGCATCGGCGAGATCATCGGCGGTGCGCAGCGCGAGGAGCGGCTCGATGTGCTGGATCGCCGGATCGACGAGATGGGCCTCGACCAGTCCGACTACTGGTGGTACCGCGATCTGCGGAAGTACGGCACCACCCCCCACGCCGGATTCGGGCTGGGGTTCGAGCGCCTCATCCAGTTCTGCACCGGCATTGGCAACATCCGCGACGTCATCCCCTTCCCGCGGGCGCCGAAGCAGTGTGAATTCTGATCGGCCCGCCCACGGGCAGGATCGTTGAAGTTCAAACGAGCCCCTCGCGCGAGCGAGGGGTTTCTCATCTCGTATGCACGCGCGCACGAAAAAACCCCTCGCTCGCGCGAGGGGCTCGAAATTCAGATCAGCACAGGCGTTCGAGCGATCCCGCTCCGCGCCTCACGCGTTCTTGAGCTCAACACCCTGACCGGTGATCCACTCCAGGCACTTCATTACCGAATCCTCGACGCTCAGCTTGCTCGTGTCGAGCACGAGCTCGGGCTTGTCGGGCGCCTCGTAGGGATCGTCGATCCCGGTGAACCCCTTGATCTCGCCGGCGCGGGCCTTCTTGTAGAGCCCCTTGGGGTCGCGGTCCTCGCACACGTCCAGCGGGGTGTCCACGAAGACCTCGCAGAACTCGATGCCCTCGGCCTTGTGGATCTCGCGGCAGAAGTCGCGATCCTTCTTGTAGGGGCTGATGAAGCTCGACAGCGTCACGACACCCGCGTCGGCGAACAGCTTGCTCACCTCGCTGATCCGCCGGATGTTCTCCTCGCGGTCCTCGGCGCTGAAGCCCAGGTTCTTGTTAAGGCCCATGCGGATGTTGTCTCCGTCGAGGCGGTAGGAGGGGATGCCCGCGTTCACGAGCGCCTGCTCGAGCGCCACGGCGATCGTGCTCTTGCCCGAGGCGCTGAGCCCGGTGAACCAGAGCGTCATGCCCTTGCTGCCCAGGGCCTTCCACCGCTCCTCGCGGGTGATGTTGCCCTCGTGCCAGTGAACATTGGTCGCCTTCACTTCGGTGGTCATCGTGTCGCTCGCAATCTGTGTCGGAAGTCGTTGATCATGAGAAGCAGGCAAAGGGTGCCTGCATTCCCGCCCCGGATCCCTCCCCCGGGCCGGCAAGTCTACGCTCCCGCCCGTGACCAAACCGCTCCAAACCCCGATGAAAACACAGGATCTGAGCGGAACAGACGAGCACGCCGCCCATCGCAGGTCCGTGCTCGCGGGCCTCGGGTTCGGCGTGCTCGCCTACGGCTCATGGGGGTTCGTCGCGTTCTACTTCAAGGCCGTGGCCGCCGTCGATCCGCTCGAGGTCCTCTGCCACCGCGTCGTCTGGTCGGTCGGCATCCTCGCCCTGATGGTCCAGATCTCCGGGCGATGGGGCGAATGCCGCGACCTGCTCCGCCTTCCGAGCACCTGGCGGTCCATGTCGGTCAGCACCGTGCTCATCGCGGTCAACTGGCTGGTCTTCATCTACGCCGTCTCGGCGGGCCGGCTCATCGAGGCCAGCCTCGGCTACTTCATCAACCCGCTCGTCAGCATCCTGCTGGGCATGGTCTTTCTGGGCGAGCGTCTCCGGCCTCTCCAGTGGGTCGCCGTCGCGTGCGCGATCGTCGGCGTGTCGATCTACACCTACCAGGTCGGCTCACTGCCCTGGATCTCGCTCACCCTCGCCGGCTCGTTCGGCCTCTACGGCCTCGTCCGAAAACAAGCCAAGGCCGGGCCCGTCGTCGGGCTCTTCTTCGAGACGACACTTCTCCTCCCCGTCGCGACCGCCTACCTCGTCGCCATGTCTGCCACGGGAATCCGCGAGATCGTTTTCGCCAGCAGACCTCCCCAGGGCGTCGATCCGACAGAGCACATCGGTTCGCTGAGGATGGACATCCTTCTCGCCGCGGGCGGCGTCGTCACCACGCTCCCGCTCCTCTGGTTCGCCGCCGCCGCACGCAGGCTCCGTCTGAGCACGATCGGGTTCATGCAGTACTCCGCGCCGACCATTCAGTTCCTGATTGCCGTCCTCGCGTTCGGCGAGCCGTTCAACAAAGACCGCGCGATCGCGTTCGCGATCATCTGGACAGGGATCATCATCTTTGTAATCGACTCGGTCGTGCGTCAGCAGCGAAGCAGAGTGTTGAGATCACGATCATTGCAGCCGGGATCGCACGCTACTCCGCGCAGCCGTTCGTGAACGACGTCACAAACGCGGAAAGATCGTCAAGATCCCACACGCCGACTGGCGCGACCAGATCTGAGGACGGTCTTTGCTGGAGAAAACCGGTGAGGAAGCCGCTGATGTCAGCGAGATCGAGCACGCCCCAAGGGGCTCGGAAATCGGCCGGGCAGGCGTCGAAAATGACTCGCTCGATGACATGGGCAAAGAACGCGCCCGCGTCCCGTCCCTGAGGATGCGAACGGAACACGTCGAGCAGCCCACCGTTTGCGCCACCGCCATCCGCGGCGAGATCGACCAGAATGTCGCCGTACGCAAACGCGTCGTACCCATGATCCGCGAGCCACGCTCGCGACACCGTGTTGCCATCGAACCATTGGCCATCGGTGAAATCGAAGATCGACACCGCGGAGACATCCTCCCGCGTTCCCGCGATCGCGAACGCGGCATCACGCTGTTCTTGATGCCGACCGGGGATCACCTGACCGCTGATGCGGTGATTCCACGGGATCACGATGCAGTGCCGGACAGGGCCGAGATTGGCATCCGCAGCGGCGGCCGCGGTCTGGTCAATCATCCGCGTCATCACATCGGTCGCCTCGTTCGGCTCAATGTCCTCCACATTCACGAGATAGAACGCGTAGATCGGTTGAGTACGCTCAATGGTCGTCGCGTCGAGCCAGTGAGCGAGTTGCGCGCGGCTGAACGTCTTGACCGGGAAACCCGGCGTCCCGCTCGGTGTATCGAGCCCAAAACCCTCGTAGCTCCACGAACCGTCGGCCAGTGCACTGAAGTGCAAGCCCGGCTCCCGATCGCCGTTCGTGGTGCGATAGGCGGTCAAGCCCGCAGGGAATACGTATCCGCCGAGCCCGGTCGACTCGCCGACCGAAAGAATGTAATCGAGTTCGCTGGCTGCGTTGATAACGACGGGCATGTCCTCTGGCGCTGCGAAAATCTGTCCGTCCGCCGGGGGAACCGGCCCGTCGATGTCCGGGTCGAGCCCATCGATTCTCTTCGGTCGAGATTGCTCCCGTGGGTCGAACTCAATCGACGCACTACCGGAAGTCAACTCGAGCGACTCGACCGAGACCGGTGCGCCGGGAGGATCGAGCAGTATCTGCCTGACGCGAACGGTATCGCCCGAGACGGCGAATGAGCCATGAAACCCGACGATCGGTGGGTTTCGCCGGGCGCGATACCGGATCAGATCGCTCCGTGCCGTGACGTGATCGGGGTGGCGGTACTCGCGAAGTCTCCACAGCGGCAACCCGTACTTTGTTTCCGCATCGGGCCCCGACTCGTAGAGGGTGTAAGAGTTCGCCGCGTCGATCGTTCTCACCGATGGATCGATCGGTTCGAATACCACGTTGAACCAGCTCGGACCATCACCAAGCGTGAACGCGGTCCAGTGATCGACACGCCACGAGAGCAGCGATCCGGCAGATGCCCGCTCGGCGTACGGGATTGCGTACGAGTCCCCGAGCCAGAGCACGCGAACGTCGTCGTGAAGCACCGCTCGCAGCGGAAGAACATCGACACCTGCGGGTGTGCCGTCGGCCGCCGTCCCAGCATGAGCCGCGATCAAGAACGAAGCCGCGACAACGAAACATGACTCGCGGCCGGCACGACACTCCATCGCGGAACTCCAACATTGAATTCGAGAAGGATTGCGGAAAACCGTAAAACCGCGATGTCGACTCTCATCGACACCGCGGGCATGTTGGAGTGGTCGCAAAGACCATCAGTTCATTCAGGGGCAACCGGAAGTAAACGTCGACACGAACGCCTGCAGGTCCGCGAGATCCCACACGCCGAAGGGCTCGGCGAGGTCCGCGATGTCCTGCTGGTTCTGGAAGCCGGTGATGAAGCCCTGCACGTCCGCGAGATCGAGCACGCCGTACGGCTCGGCGACGTCCGCGATATTGCAGCCGCACGCCGGCGGGTTGCCCGCCGCGATCTGGCACGCGTCCTCGATGCCGTTGCCGTCGCAGTCCTCGGTCAGCATCCCGTCGGCGCGGACGATCTTCTCGACCGTGCCGCCCTGGCGGACGAGGTACATCTCGCCGTAGGCGTCAAGCCCGAACGAGACGATGCCGAAGCCGCCGCCGATCTCGAAGGTCCGGCTCTGGAACTCGGTCTGGTTCACGCCGTCATACTTGAAGCTGAACGCCTGGCCCGAGCAGTAATCGGCATAGAAATAGGTGCCGTCGAGCTCGGGGATGGCGCAGCCGCGGTAGACCTCGCCGCCCGTGATCGAGCAGTTGCCGCCGCTGTGGCTGTAGGTCTGGATCGGGAAGACGTAATCGGCCGCCGGGCCGCACCCGAAGGTGTTGAAGGCATTGTTGCCCTCGTAGCAGCGCCAGCCGTAGTTCTCACCACCCGCACTCGAGGCGGGCTGGAAGTCGATCTCCTCGATCGCGTTCTGACCCACATCACCCATATACAGATCGCCGGTCTCGCGATCGAACGCCGCCCGCCACACGTTCCGCAGGCCGTACGCCCAGATCTCATCGTCGCCGCTCACACCCACGAACGGGTTGTCGGCGGGGATGGCGTAGTTGAACGCGGAACTGCCGGGGAAGTCGTCGCCGTTCACGTCGATCCGGAGCATCTTGCCCAGCAGCTGGTTGGTGATGTCCTGAGCGCGGTTGCCCGGGTCGCCGCCCGAACCGCCGTCACCCATCGAGACATACAGGTACTCGTCGGGCCCAAACCCGATCCAGCCGCCGTTGTGGTTGCTGAACGGCTGATCAACGAACAGGATCTGACGCCGGCTGAACCCGTCGGCGATATCCGGGTTCGCGCTGACGGTGAACTCATCGACGATCGTGTCGCCGCTCGTGTTCGTGTAGTTGATGTAGAACTTGCCGTTGGTCGCGTAGTCGGGGTGGAACGCGAGACCGAGCAGGCCCTGCTCGCTCGCCGTGCTCACCGTCTGGCTCAGGAACGGTGTCGGCAGCAGCGTGTTCGTGTTCAGGTCGAGGATCCGGATCCGGCCCGTCGAGCCGCTCCGCTGCTCGATAATGAAGATCCGATCAAAGTCTCCGGGCGCATGAGTCACAAACAGGGGCCGCGCCAGCCCGCTCGCAATCGTTTCGGTCGTCAGCGAAACACCGCCGCCCGCCGCCATCGAGATACCGATAGCCAACGCGCCGCATGCAATCAAAGTCTTCATCATGGTCCTCCAAACCCCTCCGAGAATCATCTCTCACGAAAAACGCCGGTCTGTACGGAACCGGCTTCACACAGTGTGACCCGATAGCCTGTCCGCCGCAAGGAAAACCGCCTGTATCGGCACAACTGTCCGAGATATCGGCACTTTCGACCGGTTGCACAAGGACGATGCGACGGACAAACCGGCCAATCATCCTACGCGCCCGCCTATGCTTCCGCGTCCCGGGAGAAACCGCACGGATCTAGCCCGGACGACCCCGATTCATACGAAAGGAATCCGAACATGTCCGGTTTGATCCCGCCCCACGGCGGCACGCTTGTCAACCGCATCGCCGCGCCCGACCGCGCTGCCGAGCTCACCAAAGAAGCCGCGGGCCTGACCCGCATCGATCTGTCCGCCAAGCAGTCGTGCGATGTCGAAATGATCGGCATCGGCGCGTTCAGCCCGCTGACCGGCTTCATGGGCAAGGCCGACTTCGATTCGGTCATCAGTGACATGAAGCTCGCCGACGGCAACATCTGGCCCATCCCGATCACGCTCGCCGTCGCCGAGGGCGTCGCCAGCAAGGGCGACCGCGTCGCGCTCTATGCGCCCAACGGCGTGCTGCAGGCGATCATGGATGTCGAGGAGACCTACGCCCACGACACCGCCAGGGAAGCCACGATCTTCTTCAACGGTGCCGAAGACGACGGCCAGCACCCCGGCGCCGAAGCCGTCAAGGCCGAGGGCCCCGTCTGCCTCGCCGGCCCGATCGAGGTCGTCACCACCTGCGTCGATCCCGAAGGCCCCGAGGCCTTCCTCGACCAACGCCTCACCCCCGCCCAGACCCGGGCCGAGTTCGAGAAGCGCGGCTGGTCGACCGTCAGCGCGTTCCAGACCCGCAACCCGATCCACCGCGCCCACGAGTACCTCTGCAAGTGCGCCCAGGAGATCACCGACGGCATCCTCATCCACCCGCTGGTGGGCGAGACCAAGCCCGGCGACATCCCCGCCGACGTGCGCATGAAGTGCTACACCAAGCTCATCGAAGAGTACTTCGTCGATGAGCGCACGATGCTCTCGGTCATGCCCGCCGCGATGCGCTACGCCGGCCCGCGCGAGGCCATCCTCCACGCCCTCGTCCGCAAGAACTACGGCGTAACACACTTCATCGTGGGCCGTGACCACGCCGGCGTCGGCTCCTATTACGGCACCTACGACGCCCAGAACATCTTTGACGACCTCGACAAGGACAACCTCGCCATCGAGCCGCTCAAGTTCGAGCACGCCGCCTTCTCCAAGAAGGCACAGGGCATGGTCAGCGGCAAGACCTTCCCCAAGATCGACGGCGATCAGATCTTCCTCAGCGGCACCAAGGTCCGCGAGATGCTCAGCAAGGGCGAACGCCCCCCCGGCGAGTTCACCCGCCCCGAGGTCGCCGACATCCTGATCGACTGGGCGACCGCAGGCAGCTGACCGAGGCCACCGGCGTGGGTCGCAACCCAACGCCGACCGGCAGACGACGGCACCTCAAAACGCAACGAGCCCCTCGCGAAAGCGAGGGGCTTTTCTTTGGGGACGCTCTTGGGTTTCGGTATTCGGAGACGCTCGAACCGAGCACTGCCAAGGTCAAACGCCGGACAGCGATCACACCGCGAGCAGTCGATTCACCCGGCCGATCAGGATGTGATCCGGATCACGCGCGACGGCTGACAAACCCGAGACCGCCGATGCTCACGAGCGCAAGGGCGCCCGGAGTCGGAACGAGGTCCAACATGTCCGCGTCCGCGTCGAAGCGCGGCTGGAGACCATCTGGATCCAGCGTCGGGATGAGCCGGTCGAACCCGAAGGGGGTCGTGTCACGGGTCGTGCGCCGGGGTCGGATCGTCTCGCCGTAGCCGGGCAACGCCGACGCGGCCCCGAGCGGATCGCTCGACCGCATCGCGAACGTGTCAACAAAGTCCCCGTTCGATACGATCGACGCCGTGCGCTCGGAGGCGACCGGATCGCCCACGAACACGTCGGACTCGATGCCGAAGACCATATCGATCGGCCCGGCGAGCACGACGCTCGGGACGGCGAGTACAGACAGCGCGGCCACCAACTGTGATTGAGAATTCATGTGCGGTTTTCCCCTCGATCTCCGGCCGAATCATGCTCTATCGGCCCGGAAATGCAAACGAAAACCTCTTTTTTAGGACGAATTCAGCATTTATAGACCCAAACAGATCACGCGTCGGAGAGGGCCGCGATCGCGCGGCCGATGTACACCGGGCTCGTGGGCTGCACAGAAAACTCGGCCGAGTCCGACGGCATCCCGGGCACATCCGCCGGGGTGAGGTCAGCCCGGCGGTCGAGGTCCTTGAGCTGCACGCGATCGGCGGCCTCCGGGGTGTCGTGGATCACCACAGCGAACCGGGCATACTGCCGCTCGGCGTCGGCGAGGAGCTTTTTCAGGTTCCGTGTCGATTTGTCACTCGAACGGGCGTGCATCGGGCGCACACCACCCGACGCCGGATCGAACCGCGATCGCTGCCACGGCTTCCGGTCGTCTCCGCTCTCGAGCCACGCCTCGCTCTCAACGCCTCGCCGGAGGTCGGCGAGCAACCGGCGCACGAGCCCGTCCGCGTCCTCGTTCCCCGGGATCACGAACGCCTCGGGGCGGACCGACGCGGGGCCCGCGCTCACCGCCTCCATCAGTTCGGGACCCTCGGGCATCAGGCTCTTGTCTTCCAGCAGCAGGCTGAGCACGACATCGCCCATCGCGAACCCGACCGCGGGGGTGGGCGGCCCGCCCACGAGCTCGATCAGCCCGTCGTACCGGCCCCCGCCCGCGACCGCGCGCTCGCCGTCGGCGTTGAGCTCGAACACCAGCCCGGTGTAGTACGCGAGACCCCGGACGATCGCCGAGTCCCACGCGAGCCAGGGCGATTCACCGGCGATCGCGGCGACCGACTCGTCGCGCTGCGCCACCAGCGCATCGAACCCGTCGGCGGAGAATCCGATCCCGTCCGCCTCGTCCGCGAACGCCTCTCTCGAGATCTTGTGCCGCTTGTCGAGCAAAGAGAACGCGCTGGGCATCGCGGTCGCCGACACCCCGCTCGCGGCGAGCTGCGCCTCGATAAACCGGCGATCGCAGAAAAGGACCTTCATGTGCGCGGGCGAGAACCCGAACTGCACGCACGCGCCGACGAGCGCGAACATCGCGTCGGTCTCCGCGGCGTGCTCCCCGCCCGACTCGGAATTTCCGATCACATCGCAGTTCCACTGCAGGAACTCGCGGAGCCGACCCCGCTGCGGGCGCTCGGCTCGGAAGAACGAGCCCGCCATGAACCACCGTGTCGGCTTCGGGAGCTGCCGCGCCCGGGCCGCGTACATGCGCGCCAGGGTGGGCGTGAACTCGGGCCTCATCGCGAACGGGGCCCGCCCGGTTTGCTGCACCCGTGCGACCTCGTCGGGGCTTTTGCCGGAAAACGACTGGAAGAGTTCGCCCAGGATGCCGTCCCCGCTCTTGACCGCGTAGAGCTCGGATTCCTCGAAGGTGGGGCCCTCGATCTCTTCGAAGCCGTGGCGGATCGAGGTGTCGCGCCAGGTCTGGATCAGATAGCGCCGGCGGAGCATGTCCTCGGGGTACATGTCGCGGGTGCCCTTGGGGCCCTTGAAGGTCCGTGTTGTCGTCCTGGATGCCATGGGGGCACGATAGGTCCGCTCCAACTCCCGCTCCCGCGGGCCCGGGAGACGCGGGGGCCGTCCCGATCTGGCTCTGGATCTGAATTCTGGAGCCGGTTTCGGATCCGGGCCGCGCGGCGGTAGACTGTCGTTCGATGGCGAGCGCGTTCACAACCAGACGGATCGCGGGTGTCGGCGCCGGGGCGTTCGTGTTCATTCTCTCGCTGGGTGTGCTCGCGGCGGCGGGCGCATTCGTGTGGACGATCGAGGGCACCGACCACGCCGCGTTCGTCTCGCAGACGAGCCGGGGCGCGCGGGATCCCGATCCGGCGTTCTCACAGAAGGTCCGGCAGATGTACCTTCTGGGGGGCGATCGTGCGGTGATCGAGGCGTGCCGCGCCCGGCGTGACTCGTGGCCGCACGATCCCGAGGCGTTGATCTATGCCGCGTTCGCGTACGAGCGACTCGCCGAGCAGCCGGGGCTCGAGGCCTTCCACGCGGGTCTCCGGGCCGATCAGCTCTGGGAGGGTCTGTACCGGAAGGCGAGCGATCCCAATCGGGGATTCATCGGCAGCCGGACGTACATGGAGGCCTGGGCGCTGATGGGCATGGGTCGGCCCTTGCTCTCGACCGAGACCTTCGGGCGTTACGTCGATCAGATCGAGTGGTCGCTCCAAGGCATGAGCAGCTACAACCGCGCGTGTTATCTGGCGATGGCGGGCGACACCGACGGCGCCACGCGGGCGTTTGCGCGGGCCGCGCAGCGCCAGCGGAATCTGCAGCGGGGCTGGCCCGCCGCCGACCCCGATCTCGAGGCCATCCACGGGACGTTCGAGTTCAGCGTTTGGAACACCTATTACGAGCTCAGGAACGCCGGTGAATGGCGTCGTCTCCGTTCGAGACGAGAGCGGAACCGGAACGGCCCGATCCTGCTCGAATCGGAATGAACATCAGCGGTGTGCACCGATTCCGCACCGTGAGGGGCGACGAGGCCTGTAGACTCGGGGCATGGAACACCTTCTCGAATCGCTCGCCGCTTGGAAGCCGTTCACCGCGCTCGTCGTGGGCGACTTCATGCTTGACCAGCTCCTCTACGGCGACGCCGAACGCCTGAGCGCCGACGCCCCGGTCCCCGTGCTGGATGTCCGCCGGCACGAGAACCGCGCGGGCGGGGCCGCGAACGTCTGCCTCGACCTTGTCGCGATGGGCGGCAGCGTCTTCGCGGTGGGCGTGACGGGCGAGGACAACGAGGGTGGCATCCTCCGCAAGGAGCTCGAACGCCGGAAGGTCGATCCCTCGGGGCTCGTGATCGATCCGACCCGCCCGACGACGGTCAAGCGGAATCTGGTGGGTCTCGCCCAGGCGAGGCACCCGCAGAAGATGTTCCGCGTGGATTTTGAGAGCCGGGACCCGCTCTCCGAGGAAGCGGTGGACCGCGTGATCGAGGCCGTGCGCGCGCGGATCGACCAGGTCGATGTCGTCTGCATCGAGGACTACAAGAAGGGCGTCTGCGGCGAGCGGCTCTGCCAGGCGGTCATCGAGATGTCGAAAGACGCGGGGCTGCCAATCCTCGTCGATCCTGCGCTGATCGACGACTACACCAAGTACCGCGGCGCGACGCTGATCACCCCCAACAGGACCGAGGCCGAGCTCGCGACGGGGCTGCGGACTCACCAGGGTGCCGACGCGCAGCACAACGCGGAGCTGGCGCACGCGATGCTCAGCGGGCTCGATCTCGACGCGGTGGTGCTGACGCTCGACCGGCACGGGGCGCTGTTGCTCGAGCGGGGCGCGGACAGCGCCGTCGCGATCCCCACGATCGCGCGGGACGTCTACGACGTGACGGGTGCGGGGGACATGATGCTTGCCGGGCTCGCCGCGGCGATCGCCAACGGGCTCGATCTCGCGGGCGCGACGCGGTTCGCGAACGCGGCCGCGGGGATCGAGGTCGAGGTGTTCGGCGTCGTGCCGATCCCCTTCGAGCGGATCCACGCCGAGCTGCTCCGCCACGCCGGGGGGGGGAGCACGCTCCGCACGCTCGATCAGGCGCTCGTCGAGATCGCCGCGATGCGGTCGAGCGGGAACCGCATCGTCTTTACGAACGGGTGCTTCGATGTGCTGCACGCGGGGCATGTACAGATGCTCCAGCAGGCGGCCGACCAGGGCGATTACCTCGTCGTCGCGATCAACAGCGATGAATCCGTCAGGCGACTCAAGGGCGACGACCGGCCGGTCAATCGTCTCAACGACCGCGCGACGGTGCTCGGTGCACTCCGATCCGTGGACGCCGTCGTCAGCTTCGGGGAAGACACCCCCGAACGCCTGCTGGGCGTCATCAAGCCGGATGTGCTGGTGAAGGGCGGAGACTACACCGCCGACCAGGTCGTGGGCCGGGAGATCGTCGAGGCGTACGGCGGTGAGATCGTCGTCGTCGGGCACCTCCAGGGCAAGAGCACGACCGAGTTCCTCGAACGGGTCCGCCAACCGTGAATCCAGCAGAGTCCGATGACCGGTTCCACGAGTCTCTCCCGGCTCATCTCGCGATCATCCGCCGCCGGTTCCTGCGGATGATTCTCGATGGGACGAAGACCGCCGAGGCCAGGCTGGGCAAGACCCGCAGGCTCCCCTACACGGGCCTCGAGGCGGGGCACGCGGTCTATCTCAAACCCCCGGGGGGCGATCTCGTCGCGCGGGCGACCGCGGCCCGGGTGCACCGCTTCGAGCTCGAAGGCCCCGCCGATGTTCGACGGATCCGGGAAGAGTTCGGCCCCATGCTCGGTGAGGGCGCCGGGCCGGACAACGGGCCGTACAACGGGCCGTACAACGGGACCGACACCGGGACCGACACAGAGGCCGCGGCGGACGCGTACTGGGCCTCAAAGGCGGACGCCCGCTACGCAACGATCATCGAACTGTCGGCGGTGACACGCATCGAACGTGCCCCCGCGTGGTACAAGCCCGCCAGCAACCGCTCGGCGTGGCGGCTGCTCGGCGCGGGGTAGGCCGACCGGTCGGCATCGCCGGTTCTGCGCCCTCCCCGGGGCGTAGACTGCCCGCGTGCCGACACCGCCCTCCCAACTCGAGTCCCGGGCGACGATCCGCAAGCTCCCCGCGTTGCTGGTCAACCAGATCGCCGCGGGTGAGGTCATCGAACGCCCGGCCTCGATCGTCAAGGAACTCGTCGAGAACGCGATCGACGCGGGCGCGGGGCGCATCCGCGTCGAGTTGGAAGCGGGCGGCATCGAACTCGTCCGTGTCACCGACGACGGGCGCGGTGTGGGCCGGGAACAGCTCCCCCTCGCTCTCGAGCCCCACGCGACCAGCAAAATCTGGGTCCCCGAGGATCTCGACCGCATCGGCACGCTCGGCTTCCGGGGCGAGGCCCTGGCGTCCATCGCCTCGGTCGCGAGGCTCTCGATCCGCTCGCGCACCGCAGACGAAGACTCGGCCTGGGTGATCGAGGGCGCGGACGGCGAGATCGGCGAGGTCAAGCCCGCGGCGGGCCCGCCCGGAACGGTCATCAGCGCGCGCACGCTCTTCTACAACACGCCCGCCCGGCGCAAGTTCCTGCGCACGCCGCAGACCGAGAAGACCCGCTGCGTCGAGTGGATCCGCGATCTGGCATTGGCCCACCCATCGATCGCGTTCGAGGTCGTGACAGACGGCAAGACGACGATCGATCTCCCCCCCGACCAGTCGCCCCGCGCGCGGATCCTGGCGGTGCTGGGCCGCGAGCACGAGGGCGAGATGCTCGAGGTCAGCGTCGACCGGTTCGACGACAGCCGGGGCGTGCTGATCTGGGGGCTCGTCGGCATGCCCGCGATCGCGAGGCCGACGGCGAAGGCGCAGCACGTTTTCCTCAATGGGCGGCTGATCCGCGACCGGACCGTCCAGCACGCGATCAAGGAGGCGTACCGTGGGCTCATCGAGCCCGGACGGCACCCGACGGCGGTGCTGGTGATCGAGATGAGCCCCGACGCGGTCGATGTAAACGTCCACCCCGCGAAGCTGGAGGTCCGGTTCCGCGACCAGTCGATGGTGCACAGCGCCATCCTCAGGGGCGTCCGCGACGCGCTGCGGCGGGCGGACCTGACGCCGCAGGCGCCGCCCACCCGGATCGAGTTCGGTCCCGGAGATGTCGATGCACGGGCGCAGGACTTCGCCGATCAGGTGCGCGCGATGCGTGCCCAGGCGGAGGCGGCGGCCCGGGCGCAGGGCGGCGGGAGCATCCCCAGCGTGGAGGCGATCCGCGAGGCGATGCAGCAGGCGTCGCCGGGCGATCTTGAAAGCGGCTTCTTCGCGGGCGGTCCGATGCCAGGGTTTGCTCCGACCGGGTTGAACACGGCCGAGCCCGCGGGCTGGTCATCGCCCAAGCCCGCCGAGCGGGTGCTCCAGGTGCACAGGTCGTATCTGGTCACCGAGGACGAGCGGGGGATCGTGATCATCGACCAGCACGCGCTGCACGAGCGGGTGATGTTCGAGAAGCTGCTCGATCGGCTCAACAAGGGCAACGGTGTGCTGGAGAGCCAGGGGATGCTGACGCCGATTGTCGTCGACGCGGAGCCCAGGCAGGTCGACGCGCTCGCGGATCTCAAGCCGCTGTTCGATCGCCTCGGCATCGAGGCCGAGGCGTTGAGCCCCCGGTCCGTCGGCGTGCGCGCGTTCCCGACCCTGCTCATCGAGCGCGGCGTCGACCCCGGCGCGTTCATGGCGGACCTGCTCCAGCGGCACGAGCGTGAGGGCTTCGTGCCCGGCGACGAGGCGGCACTCCATGAAGTTCTCGACATGATGGCGTGCAAGGCGGCCGTCAAGGCGGGCGATCGGCTCAGCGAGGGCGAGCTCGACGAACTGATGAGCCTGCGCGAGTCGGTCGAGCGGTCGGCGAGTTGCCCGCACGGGAGGCCGACCACGGTGCGTCTGTCGATCGAGCAGCTCGAGAAGCTGTTCCACAGACGATGAGACTCGGTTTCCCTGCTTTTCTCGGACGCTCGCGGGTGTTTGTACGCGGGGTTCTGATGCGTGCGGGGCTGGCAATCGCCCTAGGATCGTCTCTTGCACGACGCGACGAACCAAGAAATGGGATCGGGGGTCGGGGCAACGCCGACGGTGTCGGTGGTGATCCCGATGTTCAACGAGGCCGAGCGGATCGAGGCGACGCTGCGCGACGCGGTCGCGACGCTGGATTCGTGGCCCGCGCCCAGCGAGATCGTCGCGATCGATGACGGGTCGACCGACGGGTGCGGCGACGCGGTGCGCAGGATCGCGGGTGAGCTGGCCGACGCTGGCTCGCGGACGGCGACGCGGGTGCGGGTCGAGACCATGCCCCGCAATCGCGGCAAGGGCGCGGCGGTCCGGCGCGGGCTCGAGGTCTCTCGCGGTGCGTGGGTGCTGATGATGGACGCGGACAACTCGGCCCGGATCGAAGAGCTGCCCAAGCTCGCGGCGGCGGCGAACCGGTCGCGGGCGGCGCTCGCGGTGGGGTCGCGGAATGTGCCGACGAGCGATGTGAAAGCCGACCCGCGCCGGAAGCTCAGCGGGATGGTCTTCCGCGCGGTGCTGGGCACGCTCGGGGTCGCGTTCGTGCGCGACACGCAGTGCGGCTTCAAGCTCTATCGCCGGGACGCGGCGGACCTGTGCGCGCGTCTGGGCACCGAGGATGGGTTCGCGTTCGACATCGAGCACATCGGCCTGTGCGAGCGCACGCGGCTGGGCGTCGTCGAGGTCGGAATCCGCTGGGTCCACAAGGACGGCGGTTCGATCAGCGTTGTGCGCGACGGGCTGCGGATGATCGCCCAGGCGTGGCGGATCCGCGGCCGGCTCGCGAAGGTGGATCCGTCCGCGGCGGGCGAGCCCGCCGCGTCGGTGCTTGAACTGAAGCCGACGCCGACACCGATCTCGAGCCACGCGGTGCGGGATGTGGACGCGCACTCGGCGGCACCGGGCGGTGTGGGATGACGCCGCCGAAAGAAACAGATGGTGCGCCAGCATCTGGGGCGCTCTCCCCGGGCGCAGCCCGGAAGGACGTCCGGACCGCTCGCCTGTACTGGGCGATCAACGCGTGCGTCGTCGGGGTGTTCACGTTCCTCACCGGGTCACGGTTCTTCCGCGGCGCCGGGTTCGGCGATTTTCACGTCTTCCACGACGCGTTTCGCGCTGTCCTGGCGGGAGAGGACATCTACCAGAGCGGTGTCGGCGGGTACATCTATCCGCCGCTGTTCGCGGTGGTGTTCGCCCCGCTCGGCCTGCTGAGCATGGAGCACGCGGGCACGGTTTACACGGCGCTCAACGGGATCACGGCGCTCGTCTGCCTCTGGCTCGCCGCCGACGAAGCGGCACGCCGGTTCTCCGTCCCGCGGGAGCGGGCGATCGTGCCCGCGGTCATGCTGCTGACGCTCGCGGTGTTCGGCGACAAGCTGCGGATCGAGTTGCAGGGTGGGCAGACCGATCTGTGGATCCTGCTGTGCGTGCTCCTGTCGCTCCGCTGGATCGGGACGCGTCCGCTGCTTGCGGGCTTCATGCTCGGCCTCGCCGGCAACCTGAAGTATCAGACGTTCATCATGCTGCCGTACCTGCTGATCCGCGGGCGGTGGCGTGCGCTCGGGTCGTGCCTCGTCTCGATGGCGGGCCTCGCGCTCTCGTCGGCGGTCGTCTTCGGCTGGTCGCGGAACCTCGGCTATCTCGAACGAGCGTTCGGCGGCATGCTGCGGATGGTCGGTCTCGAAACGGACGGGCCGGCCGCGAACATCACGACGATTTCGTGGATCCGCAGCATCAGCGTGCCGAGTGTCGCGGCGCGCGTGCAGGAGTGGGCGGGGTGGCCCGTGTGGACGCTCGTCGCGATGACGGGCATCGCCGCCGGGCTGTGCCTGTGCGGGGTGCTCTGGCTCTACCGGCGTCACGGGCAGTCGGCGATCGTCGGACGCTCCGGCAAGGCCGACGACGCGACGGAACGGGGGCGGGCGCTCGTGATGCTCGAGTGGACGGGCCTGCTGGTCGCGGCCTGCGTGTTCGGGCCTCAGACCAACCCAAGGCACATGCTGCTGATGATGTCGGTTGTCTCGATCGCGGCGGTCCTCACGCTCGCGAGGCGTCCGCAGGGCCTGATCGATTCGGGCATCCGGATCGCGCGGTGGCCCGCGCTCGTCGCGAGCGTGCTGCTCCTGCTCGCCTTCGTGCTGCCCCCCGGGTCGTCATCGACCGAGCACCTCGTCGAGGCGTGGCGATGGATCGGCGGCGTATCGATCGCCACGTTCGTGCTGCTCTTCGTGGTCGTCTCGGGCTCGCTGCGCTGGGTCTCCGGGCTGCGTGCCGAACCCGGCGGACACGCCCGGTAGACAGATCACGCGTCGTCGAGCGCGTCCACGGCGGCGAACGTCTTGCCCTCGAGCATCGCGAGGCTCGCGCCGCCTCCGGTGGAGACGTGGCTGAGTTTTTCGGCGGCGCCGAACCGCTCCGCGGCCGCGGCCGAGTCGCCCCCGCCCACGATCGTGACGGCGCCCTCGCCGGTCGCCTCGACCATCGCGTTGGCGATCATCTTGGTGCCGACACGGAAGGGCGACCACTCGAACACGCCCATCGGTCCGTTCCAGACGATGGTCTTCGCTTCACGGATCACGCTCGCGTAGTGGGCCTGGGTCTTCGGGCCGATATCGAGGCCCATGTACCCGTCCTTGATGTGATCGACGAAGACCTCGATGTCGCCGATCTTCTCGTCGAAGTGGGTCGAGCAGATATGGTCGGTCGGCAGGTGCACCTCGACATGGTGGTTGGCGGCGTGGTCGATCATCTTCTTCGCCGCGGCGACCTGGTCCTCTTCGACCCGGCTGTCGCCTATGTTGTGCCCGAGCGCCTTGACGAACGTGTACGCCATCGCGCCGCCGATCAGGATGTGGTCGGCCGTCTTCATCAGGTTGGTGATCGCGGGAAGCTTGTCGCTGACCTTCGCGCCGCCCAGGATGACAACGAAGGGTCGGGCGGGTTCGCTCAGCTTCTCGTCGAGGTACTTGATTTCTTTCTCAACAAGGAAACCCACGGCCTTCGGCTTGCCGCTCATCCCGTTGGGAACCGCGAGCATGCTCGCGTCCTCGCGGTGGCAGGTGCCGAACGCGTCGTTGACGTACGCGCCGCCCAGCTTGGCGATCTTGCCGGCGAACTCGGGATCGCCCTTCTTCTCGGCCTTGTGGAACCGGAGGTTCTCGAGAACGAGGACGTCCCCGTCGCCCATCGCGTTGACGGCGGCGGCGGCCGCGTCATCGGTGCAGTCGTTACTCGGGAAGGCAATGGGCTTGTTGAGCAGTTCGCCCAGACGCTCGGCGACGGGCTTGAGGCTCAGCGCCGCCTCGTAGCCGGCGCCCTCCGGGCGCCCGAGGTGGCTCATGCAGACCGCCCGGCCGCCTCGTTCGATGACGTTCTTGATCGTCGGCAACGCCGCGCGGATTCGGCGGTCATCGGTGATCGCCCCGTCCTTGAGCGGCACGTTGAAATCGACACGGATGAGGACCCGCTTGCCCGAGACTTCGACGCTTGCCACGCTCTTCTTCGCCATCGTTTCGATCCCCTGGTTTGATCCGTGCTCGTCGAATGATGCCCGGACGGATTCGGACGCCCTGCCGGGCGGATTCTGCGTTGTGCAATGGTAGACCGCCGATTGCCCGGGTTGCGGGAGTGCGCGCCGTCCGAGTCGCCGGCTTCCCGCATGAAAAAACCGCGTGTGCGGCACGCGGTTCTCGGTGGATTCAGGGTTGGGTGGCAGGGGCCTAGTTGTCGCCCTCGATCACCTGGGCGGCGGTCGAGCGGACCCGGCTCGACCCGTCGGTGTTGAGGCGGTCACGCATCCGGCTGAGCTGACTGACCAGCGAATCGTCCACGAGGCGGTCGCCGATGCGGAGCTTCACGCCGCCCAGCATCGCCGGCTCGGTGTAGGTGTGGAGAATGATCTCCTTGCCCAGCCTGCTCGCGAGCGTGTCGCGGAAGGTGGACTTGGCGGATTCATCCAACGCCTCGGCGGTGAAGAGGTCGACCTCGACACGCCCGAAGGCGTCCTGCACCAGGCTCTCGAACGCCGTTGTGATCGGGTGCAGATGGCCCAGCCGACCCTTGCGGTTGAGCAGGCGGAGGAAGCGGAGCGTCAGGTCGCTGGCGTTCCTATCCAGGATCTTGACGAGCGACGCGTCGCGGCTCGCGGTGGGGATAACCCGCGACGCGAGGAACTCGCTGAAGGTCGCGTCGCCCCGCGCGATCTCGAGGATGTCCTCGAGCTCGCCCAGCACCGACTCGGCCTGAACGTTGCCGCCCTCGGCCACCGCGAGCTCGAACAGGCTCTTGGCGTACACGTTGGCGATCGCGTCCGGGTTGGCTTCGGTCAACGGCATGTGTGCCCTTTCAGGTCTCGATGACCTGTCACTATTTCGCGGTGGACGGCGAGGCAGCGGGCCGCCGTGCGTCCACCCTCACTGGCGGAGGCCGGTGACGAAATCAGTTCTTCGACATCTCACCCAGCGCCTCTTCGAGCATCCGCTGCTGGTCGGCGACCGTCACCTCACGCTGGAGGATCTTGCCCGCCATCTGCGTCGCGAGGTTGACGCTCTCGGCGTACAGCTCGCCGATCGCGGTCTTCTTCGCGGTCTCGATCTCACGCTTGGCCTTCTCGCGCATCTCGTTGAGCTCGCGCTCGGCCTTGGCCTTGAGCTCGCCCGCGAGTGCCGCTTGCTGGGTCCGCGTCTCGTCCAGCATCCGCTGGGCCTCGACGCGGGCCTCCGCGAGCGACTTCTCGTATTCCTCGAGCGCGGCGCGGGCCTGCTTCTGGGCAGCCTCCGCGGCAGCGATCTCCTCGCGGATCTTCGCGTTCCGCTCGTCCAGCCCGCCGGTGATGGTGGGCCAGACCTTGGTCGCCAGGATGAACATCACGATCGCGAAGACGACCAGGGCCGTGATCGCGGGCGCGACGCCTTCCTTGACGGGCGGGATCGGGGTCGCGGGCCCGTGTGCGTCACCATGACCGTCCGCGGCGTGGGCCGTGTCGGTGTGGCCGGCGTCGGGGGCGGCGAACGCGGGCGTCGCCGCGAGCGAGAGCACCATCGCCAGGGCGGCGATCAACGTGGTGCACGAGGCTGCAAAGGATCGAGACATGCCCAACTCCTGGTTCGACCCGGATTCCAACAGGACCCGGCCGAGACAATCTCAACACGCCGCGGGGGAACTCCGGGAGATCCCGCCGTGCGCACGGAACGGCCCGCCCGGCCTGGTTCCCGCGTACGGGACAGCCACCGGGCGGGCGGTGTGATGCGTGATCAGACGAAGAGGGTCAGCAGGCCGACGACGACCGCGAATAGGGTCGCACCCTCGATGAGGGCCGCCGCGATGATCATGTTCTGACCGATCGCGCCACCGGCCTCGGGCTGACGGGCGATCGACTCGACGGCGCCCTTGCCGATCAGGCCGATGCCGATGCCGCCGCCGATGACGGCGAGGCCCGCGCCGATCGCCGCGACGCCCTTGAAGAGCGTGTCAGCGGGGATCTCGACGGTGCCGGGCTGCGCGGCGGCGAGGGCGGGGAAGAGGGCCAGGGTGCCGAGGGCGAGGACGGTGCTCTTGATGCTCATGGTGCTCACGCTTCCTTTTTCTGAGTCCGCCGCGTCTCTCGCGGCTTTCAAACGGGTTGCGAATCGGTCGGACACGGCTCTCGCCCCGCCCGGGGGAACAGTCTGGTTCAAACGGTCAATCAGGCCGGGATGACCTCGCCGCGTTCGGCGGCGTCCATCACCGGGTCGTGCGACGGGTCGTGATCGTGCGCATGGTCGTCGGCGTGGTCGTGGTCGCCGTGGTGGGCGAGCTGGCTGATGAACACGGCCGTCAGGAACATAAACACGAACGCCTGGAGGAA
>DDFO01000003.1:113705-116643 GCA_002337215.1 Phycisphaerales bacterium UBA1926
ATAAACACGAACGCCTGGAGGAACGCGACGAAAAGCTCGAGGAAATAGATCGCGATCGCGGCGACCGAGGAGACGAGCGTCACGCCCGACCCGATCAGAACGCCCGCTTTCAGGCCCATCCCGACGAACATGAACAGCGTCGCGACGAGGATGTGCCCCGCGGTCATGTTCGCGAACAAACGAAGGGCGAGCGCGACGGGCTTGATGAAGGTCGAGAGGATCTCGATGGGGACCATCAGGATCGCGACATACCAGGGGGCGCCCCCGGTCAGGTGCTTGCAGTACTCCCACGCGCCGAGTTCGCGGATGCCCGCGATGTTGATCACGAAGAAGGCGACGGCCGCGAGGGCCGCGGTGACGAACAGGTTCTGCGTCGCCGTGCCGCCGATCGGGGCGGTGTGGGTCACCTCGCCCATGATCACGTGCCAGAGGTCGAGCAACGGGATCAGCCCCAGCACGTTGTTGACGAGGATGAAGTAGAACAGCGTCCACAGGAAGGGCATGAACCGGTTCGTGCGCTCGTGCAGCAGCGGCTTGACGATCTCGTCCCGCAGGTAGAGGCTGATGACCTCGATCATCCCCGCGAACGGGTTCGTGGTGATGTACCGCTCGTTCCCCTCGGCTTCGCTTCCAGTCTCGACCTGCCGGGCGGCCCACATGCCGACGAACAGCACGATGAGCCCGCTGAGGACCAGGTTGGTCTGGTTCGACGACCAGATCCACCACCCGCTATCGGTGGCGATGGTCTTGTGGTTGATGACATGCTCGACGGGGTTGCCCGCGGCGAGTGTCAGCACACTGTCCATCATGCCGCTCATCATCACGCGACTGCCTCCCGCCCGGCGTTGGTGTCCCCTTGGGAGGACCGGCTCGCCGAGCCGAACATGTTCGAGACCGCGATCGTTTCGCCGACGAGCATCGCCGCCGAGACCGCGAGCAGGGTCAACCAGAACGCCTTGGGCTCGGTCTGCATCATCGGGACGGTCAGGAAGTAGACCGCGAGCCCGAGCGCCGGGGCGAGCATCGTGCGCACCATCTGGGCCCCCAGCACCGGGAACGCCCACTTGGCGATCGGGCGGGGCGCCAGTTTCAACAGGAGAAGAACCCCGGCCGCGGCGGCCGCGAAGACCGTCACCGCGCCGATCGCCGCCGAATCCGAGACACCCCGGCTCCAGGCGATCGCGATCGCGAGGAGGGCCGCGCCCCCGCCCCAGAGCCCGATGACCGGGACGAGCCGGCCCGCGGGGGACGCGACGTCGTGCGCGCGCTCGCCGCCGGCGAGGGACACGGTGTCGGGCTGGGGTGTGCGGTCGGTCATCGTTGGGCCGATTTTCGCTTCGTATGGGGCCCCGTTGGGCCGGTTCTGGACAGGGTCGGAGGGTCGCCGGGCTGTCTTCGGATGGGTCGCGGGCATCCCGACCCGCGACCAAAATTCCGGGGGCAAAGAATAGCGGTCACGCACCGCCCCGGCGAGCGGTCCCGGCCTGCTTTCTCTCGTCTCGCGGGTTTCTTTCTCGTTCAGTCAGACGAGCCGGGCGGCCTGGACCGGCCCTTTGATTGGTCGTTGATCGGGTTTGGTGGTTTTCGCGGCGGCCGGCTCGAGGCCGAGTTCATGCGCATCGCGTCGTGGATGAAACGGTACATCCCGACGACGAGCCCCAGCAGCCCCAGGCTCAGCATCCACCAGGGCTTGGTCCCCGCCAGCCAGTCGATGCCCGCCCCGAGCAGCAGCATCCCCCCGGCGGCGTACGCCATGTCGAGGCCGACCGACCATGCTCGCATCTGCTGGGAGGGCATGCCGAAAGCGTACCGGGGAATACCGCCTGCCCGCGGCCGGTATCTTCAAGCCCGCGTATTCCGCTTCACGAGTACACCCGCGCACCACTCGATCCGATTGCACAAACGGAGCCATTCGATGGACACATTCGAAACGATCTACGCCCGCCGAGCCGTGAAGGAATTCGACGCAAACCACGAGATGCCCGAGTCGGATTTGACGAAGATCCTCGAGGCCGCGGTCCAGTCGCCGACGAGTTTCAACATCCAGCACTGGCGGTTCGTGGTCATCAAGGATCCGGAGTTGCGCGCACAGGTCCGTGCGAACGGGAACGACCAGGCCCAGATGACCGACGCGAGCGTGCTGATCGCGATGACCGCGGACATGAAGGCGTGGTCGAAATCGCCCGAGCGGTACTGGAAGAACGCGCCCAAAGAGATCGCCGACCTGTTGGTGGGGTGGATGGGTCCCTTCCACGAGGGGCGCGAGTGGCTTCAGCGCGACGAGGCGCAGCGGTCGATCGGGATGGCGATGCAGACCATCATGCTCGCGGCCAAAGACCTCGGCTACGACTCGTGCCCGATGATCGGGTTCGACATCGAGAAGGTGGCCGGGCTGATCAATCTTCCCGCGGACCACGCGATGGGCCCGTTGATCGCGATCGGCAAGAGGACGAAGGATCCGCTGCCGAAGGGGGGGCAGTTGCCGCTGAGCGAGGTGGTGGTGACGGATCGGTTCTGAGGATTTGGGCGAGCGATGATCTGACGCGGTTCGCGGGCTCCGCGGACCTCTCCCCGGCGACCGGGGAGATGTTGGCACTGGGATTCAGGAAAACGTTCACATCACCTTCGACCCCGCGAACGTCTCCGCGGCCTTGATCGCATCGCGGACCTTGCCGATCTCCGCGCCCGCGCCCTGGGCGCTGTCGGGCTTGCCGCCGCCCTTGCCGCCCATCACGCCGACCGTCTCACGGACCCAGTCGCCCGCCTTGAGCTTGCCCTGCTGGTCCTTGGGCACCATCGCCATCACGGCGACCTTGCCCGCGTCCTCGTCGGGGCTCATCAGCATCACGGCCTTGCGGGGCACGCGGTCGGTGATCGTCTTCATTGCGGCCTGCAACGCGCCGCGGTCGGAGCCGACCTCGATCGTCGAGACGAAGTC
>DDFO01000003.1:116724-122048 GCA_002337215.1 Phycisphaerales bacterium UBA1926
CTCGATCGTCGAGACGAAGTAGGGATCGAGCGAGGACTCGGCCGAGCCCGCGAGGACCGACGCGAGCCGGGCGGCGTCGGCGGCACGCTCGCCCGCTTTCGCCTTCTCGGCCTGCTTGATCTTCTCGGCCAGGCCCGCGAGTTCTTTGCGGAGTTCGGCCTTGCGCGCGGCGGGCAGCGTCATCTCGTCGATCTGGACGGCGAGGTCGTGCTGCTCGCTCTTGAGGTCGTCGCCCTTGAGTTTCGATGCGGCCTCGATGCGGCCCGCGAGCGTGTCGGCCGCGGCGTGCGCCGCCATCGCCGCGGCGCCGGTGAGCCCGACGACCCGGCGGATGCCCTTGGCAACGGCCTCCTCCTGCACGAGCGCGAACGCCTTCGCCTCGCCCGTTGAGACGAGATGCGTGCCCCCGCAGAATTCGACGCTCAGGTCCGCCCACTTCTCCTCCGCGGGGTTCGCGATGAGATCATCGACCTTCGCCCCGATCGAGACGACGCGGACGGGATCGGGGTACGTCTCCCCGAACACGGCCCGCAGCCCGTTGATCTCGCGGGCCCTGGACAGTTCCGCGAGATCGGCGTGGACAGGCAGATCCGACGCGATCGCATCGCGGACGATCCGCTCGGTCTGCCCCAACTGCTCGGGTGTCACCGCGCCGTTCTGCGTGAAATCGAAGCGGAGTTTGGAGTCGTCGACGAGCGAGCCTTTCTGATCGACCACGCCTCCGAGCACGCGCCGCAGCCCGAGGTTGAGCAGGTGCGTCGCGGTGTGATTCGAGGCGATGGACAGCCTCCGGTCGCCGTCGAGCGTGCAGACGACGTCGTCGCCCACGCGGATCTCGCCCTTCTTGACCCGCCCGATGTGCATGACGAAGCCGCCGAACGACTGGGTGTCCTCGACGATGAACGTGCCGCCGTTGCCCTGGTTCTTGCCGATCCCCGACTTGGCTTCGCGCGAGACGCTGATCTTCCCGGAGTCGGCGACCTGCCCGCCCATCTCCGCGTAGAAGTTTGTCTTGTCGAGGATCACGCCGACGCGACGCATCCCCGCGATGTTCGTATCGACCCACTCGTCGAAGTTTTTGCCGTCCCAGATCGCGCGGACGGTCGCTTTGATCTCACGCCCGTGGAACTTGTCGGCGTCGGCGGTTTCCTTGACATTCATGTGCCGGAGCCCGGCGACGGCCTCGGCGTCGAGCGTGATGCCGGCGTCGCCGCCGCTCTTCGCGCCCGCGCGGGAGCGGGACTTCTGCGCCTCCATCGCGGTCTCGAAGCCCTTGACGTCCACGGTCATCCCGCGTTCTTCCGCCATGAGCATGGTGAGGTCCACCGGGAAGCCGTACGTGTCGTAGAGCTTGAACGCGTCCTCGCCGGAGATCTCTCCGCCCTCGCCCGCGGTCTGGGCGGCCTCGCCGAAGAGCGTGATGCCGCGGTCGAGCGTCTTGCCGAAGCTCTCTTCCTCGTCGTAGATCAGGTCGATCACGCGCTGCGGGTCGCGCTTCAGTTCCGGGAACGCCTCGCCCATGTGCTCGACGACGACCGGCACCAACTGGCTGAAGAAGCCCGGCTTCGCGCCCAGGGTCTGCCGACCAAACCGGACGGCCCTTCTCAGGATCCGACGCAGCACATACCCGCGGCCCTCGTTGCCGGGGACGGCTCCGTCGGTTAGCGCGATCGTCAGCGTGCGCACGTGGTCGGCGATGACGCGGTACGCGGTATCGATCCCGTCGGCGTCCTCGCTCCCGAACCTGCCGCGGTAGCCGCGCGCGCCCGTGATGCGTTCGATCGCCCCGAAGATGGGCGTGAACAGGTCGGTGTCGTAGTTGGAGTCCACGCCCTTGAGGATGCCCGCGATCCGCTCGAGGCCCATCCCGGTGTCGATGTGCTTGTCGGGGAGGGGTTTGAGCGAGCCGTCCGCCTGCCGGTCGTACTGGATGAACACGAGGTTCCAGATCTCGATGACGTCCTCGACATCCGCGTTGACGCGCTTCGCGGCGTTCCGCCCCCCGCCGATCCGGTCGTAGTGCAATTCCGAGCACGGCCCGCAGGGACCCGTGTCGCCCATCTCCCAGAAGTTGTCCTTGACATCCCCCGGGATCACGCGGTTCTCGGGCAGGTGCTGGAGCCAGAAGTCACGGGCCTCGAGGTCGGGCCCGAGCCCGAGTTTCTCATCGCCCCCGAAGTAGGTCGCGTAGAGCCTTGTGCGGTCGATGCCCCAGACGTCCGTGAGCAGCTCCCACGCCCAGTCGATGGCTTCCTTCTTGAAGAAATCCCCGAACGACCAGTTGCCGAGCATCTCGAAGAACGTGTGGTGATAGGTGTCCTTGCCCACGTCCTCGAGGTCGTTGTGCTTGCCCCCCGCTCGGATGCACTTCTGGGTGTTCACCGCCCGTTTCAGACCCGCGAGCGGGCTGTTCTCACCCACATTGCCGAGGAAGACGGGCTTGAACTGGTTCATCCCCGCGTTGGTGAACATCAGCGTCGGGTCGTCGTGCGGCACCGCGGGCGACGATGGCGTAAAGGTGTGCGCCTTGCCCTCGAAGAACTCGATGAACGATCGGCGCACGGCGGCGGCGCTGGAGAGGCTGGTCATGGGAGGGATCCTCGTCTGCATTCCGGAATCAGCGGGATCGTAGCCGGGGATCGGATCCGCACCCCCGCCGATGCCCCCCGATGTCGCCCCCGAGGTGCGATCGAGAGATGTCTACGGGGCGACGCCCGCATCTGCGAGCCCCGGGCCGACGGGCGGGGGCCGTCGGCGGAAAAGGTGGGGCGAGGCTCGACAACGAGACCACCTGGGCCGCGTGGAGAAGCCCGTGCGGCGGTCATAAAATTCTGGTGAGAGGAGATCACCATGTTGAGGGAGATGGCCGTTTTTGGTGTGTTCTTGTCTGCTGCCCTGGCTCCGGCGGGGGAAGGCGGGTCGGGGAAGCTCGTCGTCTTTGGTGATGAGTGGGTCGTCAGCGACGCCGCGTTCGACGAAGATCGGGCGGCCACGACCCAGTTCGCGCTCAATGTCGCCGAGTACTTCTCTCCGGGAGAGATCGGGTCGTTCCTCGTCTACAGCACCAACCCATACGCGTACGGCGTCGAGTTTTCCGGGGTGCTCGGAGCCGCGGGGCACGCCGTCTCGGTGAACCCGCCCGGGCTGGACTTCTCCGCCGACGGTCTGGCTTTGTACGACGGTGTCTTCCTGAGCGGCGGCCTGGGGTCCGGGCCCGCCAACGCCCCGGTTCTCGCCGAGTACATCGGGCGCGGGGGCTCGGTGATGGTGCTGGCCGGCACCGGGTCGCCCTTCGGCGGCGCGCCGGGCGAGGCCGCCGCGTGGAACCACCTGCTCACGACATTCGGCCTCGCGTTCGGTTCGACCTACTACGGGCTGCCCGCCGGTCCGACGCTGATCGACCTGCCCCTCCTGCCGACCATCAGCCTGCTTGGGCGCAACCTCGATACGCTGCAGTGGGGGTACGGCCAGGAGGTGATCGTGACGGACCCGTCCGACCCGGCCGTGCGCCTGGAGCTGTCGGCGGACTTCGCCGGGCTCACCGAGCCGCCCCCGGGCGTGGTGATGGGGATCGCGGGCAGCTACAACATCCCGTCGTGCGCGCTGGCCGACATCGCCGAACCGTTCGGCGTGCTCGACCTTGCCGACATCACCGCCTTTGTCTCGGGCTTCCTGGACGCCGCCCCCTTCGCGGATCTGAATGCGGACGGGCTGTTCGACCTGGACGACATCAACCTGTTCGTGAGTTCGTTCGTCGGGGGGTGCCCATGATCCATCCCGTCCGGTGAATCTAATAGGTCGAATGGGCTCATTTCGGTAGGGTGGTGGTTAGTCAACTCGGATGGCCGTTCGCAGTGTCACACCAAGGTGAAAGACATCTGACGCTCGGCGATATCTGATCGGAAGGAGACCGGGATGCGTGTACGAGTGCTCATTTCCGCCGCCGTCGCGGCCTGGCTGGCTGGTCCTGTCGCGGGGCAAGGCCTTCACGACCCCTCGTCCAACTATTTCCGAGCCGCGGACAGCCCGTTCGCTTCTCTTCCGTTTGGACCGGATGGGTTCGTCGTTGAGGACTTCGAGGACGGTGTGCTCGACGGACCAGTGGCCAGCGCGACCAACGGGGTCGTGCTGCTCAGAAGCGATGTGAACGGTGATTCAGTCGACGGCAACGATGGCACGATCGACAACAACGGCAACTCGGGCGGGGTCGTCACGGGCGCATTCTACTCGGCGGGTGCGGCGGCCCTGGAGTTTCTGTTCGCTCCCGAGCTCCCAGGAGGGCGACTCCCCACTCATGTCGGACTCGTCATGACCGACGCCCTCCAAAGCTCACCGATCACGCTCACGGCCTTCCGGGACGGCGTTGCTCTGGGCCAAGTCTCGGGGTTTCAGGTCGCGGAGTTGATCAACGTCTGCCTCGAAGATCGTTTCTACGGATTCATCGATCCCATCGGTATCGACCGGGTGATCCTGCAATCCGGACTCAGCACGGACTACGCGCTCGACCACCTGCAGTTCGGTCGTCTTCCCTGCATCGCCGACCTCGCTCCACCCTTCGGCGTCCTCGACCTCGCCGACATCAGCGCCTTCACCGCCGGCTTCCTCTCGATGGACGCCATCGCCGACCTCAACACCGACGGCCTGTTCGACCTGAGCGACATCAGCCTGTTCGTGACATCCTTTATCGCGGGCTGCCCGTGATGCGCAAACGCCCCGGCGACGTTCGTCGGACGGTCAACGAGCGCGCGCGAGCCGCCCGGGTTGAGCTGCGCCGCGTCACGCGGGACGATCTCGCCGTGTTGTTCGAGCACGAATCCGACCCCGAATCGGGCCGGCTCGCCGGCGTGAAGCCCCGCGATCGCGAGGCGTTCATCGCCCACTGGGAGCGGGTCATCGGAGACGAGACGATCATCGAGCAGGCGATCGTCGTTGGCGGTGAACTCGCGGGCCGGGTCGCGTGCTTCGAGGCGGAGCACAACGGAACGCCGACCTGGATGCTCGGCTACTGGATCGGCCGGGAGCATTGGGGCAAGGGCGTCGCGTCCGCCGCGGTCGCGATGTTCCTCGCCGAGATCGATCGGCGCCCGCTGCTCGCCCGCGTGCTCGCGACCAACCCCGCGTCGATCCGCATCCTCGAACGCGCCGGCTTCACCCGCGTCGGTGAGACGCATGAACCCGAAACCGACCGATACACCGCGGGGCTCGTCCTCGACTACCGGCTCGCCTAATCGCGTTGAATGAAGTCGATTCCTCTCCCGAGCCCCTTGTTTTCTTCAAGGGCCCCGAATGTCCCCATCCCAACGAGCCCCTCGCGCAAGCGAGGG
>DDFO01000003.1:122203-123589 GCA_002337215.1 Phycisphaerales bacterium UBA1926
AGTGCCTAGTGCCTAGTGCCTCATTCTTCTTTCTTCATGATCATCAGGTAGTTGAACCCGCGCAGGAAGAAGTTCTGCTCCTCGGCCGCCTTGTGCCAGTTGCCGCGTTTGAGCTTCGCGTTGTGCCGCACGACCGCGACGATATCGACGGGCTTGAAGTAGTCCCGCATGATCGAGAAGAGCTCGAAGCCGATCGGCATGAACAGCCCGCCTTTTACGCCCTTCTGCTTCTTGAACGAGTCGCTGACATAGAGCCCCAGGTAGCGCCGGTTCTTCATCACGCGGTGGCACTCGGCGATGACTTCTTCCATCGCCTCGTAGTACGCCTGCCCGATCATCTCCGGGGGCTCGCCCGGGCCCCGCCCCTTGTTGTCGTTGTCCAGTCCGCCCTCGCCCGCGTCGAGCTTGCCGATGCAACGGCGGTCGTCCGAGTAATCGATGTGCGTCGAGTAGGGCGGATCGATGAACACGAAGTCCACGCTCTCGTTCTCGAGATCGATCTCTCGCGCGTCGCCCTGCCGGATGTCCTCCCGCGACGGCGCCAGATCGAACCCGATCGGCGAACGCCCGAGGTCCTTGCACACGTCGATCGTCGTCCCGCTCCCGACCATCGGGTCGAGCACGGTGTCGCCGGCGCGTGTGTACCGCTGGAGCAGTTGCCAGATGAGCCAGCTGGGCGTCGCGCCGACGTACTCCTTGTCGCCCTGCATGGTCGATCGGCCCGCGCCGACCGGCTTGCCCTTCGTGGTCTTGCCCTCGCTGTCGTAGTGCTGGCTGGGGTACTCCCACAGCGTCGTCGTCATGACCCGCAGCGGGGGACGCTTTCCAGGGCGGACGCGCGGGGCGCCGTACCCGGATTCGTCGTCGCGGTCCGGGCGGTCCCGATCGGATCGGTCGCGATTTGACTGGTCGCGAGGGCCTCGAGAGCGGTTCGGTCGTTCGCTCATGCCCCGACCCCGTCCAGCGCCGACTGCAGGGCCTCAAGCACGCGTGCCTTCGCGTCGGCGAGCGTCACGCCCACGAGCCGAGCGCCCGCGGCCTGCGCGTGCCCGCCCCCGCCCAGACTCTTGGCGATCACGTTCACATCCACGAAGTGCGCGCCGCCCTTGCTGCGCATGCTCAGCTTGGTGACCACGCCGTCCGGGGTCTTGAGCTCGGTGAGCAGCACGCCGACGCGAACCGTCTCCACGCTCTTGACGACATCGAGGAAGCCGCCGCTGTCGCCCGGCATCGCGCCCGCCTTCTCGAAGTCCTTCTCGCCGAGCGACATCACCGCGATGCGGTCGTCGTCGTGGAGCTCCATCGAGTTGAGCGCACGCGAGAGCAGGTGCAGCCGGCCCACCCGGTCGCGGAACTCGACGATCTCGATCAGGCGCTCGTGGTCGA
>DDFO01000061.1:0-210 GCA_002337215.1 Phycisphaerales bacterium UBA1926
GGCGAGGACGACCAGGGCAAGGCCCTCGTCGCCGCGGACGTCGACCTCATCGCCTTCACAGGCAGCAAGGCGACGGGTCAGAAGATCATGGCCGCCTCCGCCGAGGGGCTCAAACGACTCATCCTCGAGCTGGGCAGCAAGGACCCGCTGATCGTGCTCGAGGGCGCCGACCTCGACGCCGCCGCCGAATTCGCGGCCCGCAACAGCTTC
>DDFO01000061.1:357-2645 GCA_002337215.1 Phycisphaerales bacterium UBA1926
GCAACTGCGGCCAGGTCTGCGTCTCCACCGAACGCATCTACGCACAGGACACGATCGCCGACGCGTTCGCCGCCAAGCTGATTGAACAGGCCAAGGCCTACACCCCGGGCGACCCGTCGGCCGAGGGCGTGCAGATGGGTCCGATGGTCATGCTCGACCAGAAGAACCATGTCGTCGCCCAGATCGACGACGCCGTCAAGCACGGGGCGCAGCTCCTGCACGGAGGCGAGAAGCTCGACGGCAACTTCGTCCCGGCGACCGTCCTCAAGGGCGTCACCCACGACATGTCGATCATGCACGCCGAAACCTTCGGCCCTGTCGCCGCGATCGCGACCGTCAAGGACGCCGACGAGGCCGTCCACCTCGCCAACGATTCCGAGTACGGCCTCGGTGCCGTCGTCTTCGGCCCCGAAGAACTCGCCCAGCGTGTCGCGGGCAGGATCAACGCCGGCATGATCGGCGTCAACCGCGGCATCCACGGCGCCCCGGGCTCCCCCTGGGCGGGCGCCAAGCACTCGGGCATCGGCTACCACATGGGCCCCGACGGGCACCGCCAGTTCTGCCAGGTCCGCACGATCACACGGAACACATCACGCCCGTGACTTCGTTCATTCCCGGATGACGTCTCAACCAGAGAGCAGTACCGATTCGACCGAGCCAATACCGATCGAGTACTGCGCGCGATGCCGATATTCGCTCCTCGGCCTCCCGACCGGATCCCGCTGCCCCGAGTGCGGCTCGAGGAATCGCCGCGTAGGCCGGCCCGATGAGGCGAGCAGTCCAGCCGTCGTCGCACTCGCGCTCGGCATTATCAGCGCCGCGATGCTGTTCCTTGGTCCGCTCGCGCTCGCAACACTTGTGACGGGGCCAGCCGCCGTTCTCTGCGGAGCGACAGCCCTCTGGGGCAGCCGACGCGCTCTCCGCCCGGATCTGCTCCCCTCCGTGATCGGGATCCTGCTCGGAGGCGGGGCCTGCCTCGCGCTCATCGCGATCCTCGCGTTCGCGTTCTTTCTCACCACACCCTGAATCCGCGCAGCAACCAGCTCGCGGACGTGCGTAACAGCCACCCCACCTCACAAGAGGTAGCCATCGATCCACACGGCTAGAACGGCCGTGACGCACCGATCAACCAAACGCTCATAAACTCCCGCTCACACCCGCACCACGATCCGCCACTGCGCCAGCAGCGCTGCGATCACCCACCACACGAACACAAACACCAACGCGAGCACGAGCGACGCAAACCGCGGGCCGACCCCGAACTCGACCATTTCATCGAACGCGAAGGTCGTCCAGTCGGGCGCTTCCGGCCAACCGCCGACCCGGGTCCGCGCAAGCAGACGCGACATCATCCCTGCCCCGACAAAGATCACGATCGCGTTGAGCCCGATATCGCGCAACGGCTTCGTGATCCACCGGTACCCGCGGACGTCCACGAACCACAGACACACCGCGAAGCACGACATCGCCAGCCCGCCCGAGAGCATCACATAGCTCGGCGACCACAACGGCTTATTGATCGGCAGCCAGTACGCCCAGACCTCCCCCACGGCCGCGATGAGCAAGCCCGCGAGCCCAAGCCTCGCCGCCGTCTTCGCGTTGAGTTCCCGATCGCGCACAAACACTCCCGCCCAGTACCCCAGCAGGCACGTCACCATCGCCGCGAACGTACCAAGCAATCCCTCCGGGTCGGTCGGCCCGCCCTGCCAGACATGGAACTCGCCGAAGACCGAGAGATCCAGCGACCGCTGCAGGTTCCGCGTGGGGTCCATCGCCGGCGCCTCGCCGCCCACCGGAACGAGCACCAGCACCGCCCACCAGGCGAGCAGGACCACCACCCCGAGCACGAACCGCTTCGCGGGCCTGAGCAGCAATACCACCGGCACCGAGAGCGCATAGACCAGCCCGATCCGTTGCAACACCCCCGGAATCCGGAACCGCTCGTACTCGAACGCGGGGAACCCGTTAAGCAGCAGCCCGAGCCCGATCAGCAGCAGCACGCGCCGGCAGGTGCGCTTGATGATCGCCCGCCGCCCCGATCCTTTGGTCGCCCCGATCTCCGCCTCACCCCGCGCCCGCTGCCGGGGCAGGCTGAACGCCATCGCCGCCCCCATGATGAACAGGAAGAACGGGAAGATCAGATCCGTCGCCGTCCAACCGTGCCACTCCGCGTGACGCAGCGCCGGGTAGACCTGCGTCCAACTCCCCGGGTTGTTGACCAGCAGCATCCCCGCGATCGTCGCGCCACGCATCACATCGAGCGACACCAGCCGACCCCAGCGCACGGG
>DDFO01000061.1:2699-3228 GCA_002337215.1 Phycisphaerales bacterium UBA1926
AGCCGACCCCAGCGCACGGGCGCACCGGACGATCCACCAGGCACTCCGAGGCCCGGCTCCGCGCGCGCAGCGGCGTCGCCCCTGGATTTCCTGCGAGGTGCACCCACGCTCCAAATCTACGTTTCAGGCGATGCCGCTCGCTTCCAATCCAACCGATCGCTCATCCGCGACCACCCTGCTCGACCGTCTGTGCCGGTCCTGACGGACGCATCGACGCCCGGGTTCCGACGACGCCGCCTGCTATCCTCCGAACATGTGCGGCATCGGCGGCGTCCTGCGAATCTACGAACCGGGCGAACCCGTCCCACCCCACCACGAATCCATCCCGGAGTCGTGGCTCGACACCCTCGATGAGTCCATCAAGCACCGGGGCCCCGACGGCCGGGGCCGATTCCGCGACCGGGCCGTCCGCAACGACGGCACCACCGTCGATGTCGCCCTCGTCCACCGCCGCCTGAGCATCATCGACCACGAAGGCGGCGTCCAGCCCATGGTCCACCTGCGCCACCGAGACGGCACCGGCGAACTC
>DDFO01000042.1:0-6351 GCA_002337215.1 Phycisphaerales bacterium UBA1926
CGAGGCGGAGTGGCTCCGGGAGGCGGACTGAACGCCGCGATCCCGAATCAACCGCCGCGCCGATCACCCCCCGGTCTTCCCCTTCAGATTCTGGAGCACCGAGCCCCACGCGACCTTGAAATACTCGATGGTTTCACGCCAGTGCGGCTCGGCCCCGAACCCGCTGTGCACGAGCCGAACGAGTGTCGTGCCGTCCGAATCTGGCTCGAACGTGATCGTCACAATCGTCCGCTTCGCCCGGCTTTCCGGCTGCTGGGGCGGCGCGTTCCAGCTCACCGCCAGCATCCGCTCCTGCTCAAAGGCGAGCACCTGGTTCCCCTCGCCGCCCTTCGTGCCGTACGGGTTCTCATCCAGGAAATACCACTCGTAGGGTCCGCCTACCGCGAGGTCGATCCGGCTCTCAATGCCGTACAGGTTCTTTATGCCGCCCTCGGTCGTGAGCATCCGGAACAAAAGATCAGGCGAGGCCGACATGCGCTCGGTGACCTCGAACGATGTTGTCGGACTGCCGGGAGGAACGAACAGCGACGGATCGATCGGGTACGGCCCGTCGGGCGGAGAGACGCCGACGTTTTCCGTGTGATCCACTCTGTCCGCCTTGCCCGCGTCGCTATCGCTCATCACCCGCTCCCATTGCCCATCGATCATCGGCATCGGGTCCGCCCCCTCCGCGGGGATCGCCCACACTCGCCAGCGGTACCGGTTAGCCTTGGGCATGTCCACCTGCTGGCGGATCCGCTGCGGGTACTCGCCCCACTCGGCGACCAGCCCCGCGTCGGCACCCTCGCCCGCCCTGCCCATCTCGTGCACCGAGGCCACCCCGTCGCCTTGGAACCCGTGCGAAACGATCTGCTTCTTTTCTGTGTCCCATGTGAACACCGTGTAGTACCGCAGGTACGGCTCCCCGTCCCCGTCCTTCGCCCACGTCTTCGCATCGACGTACGCCCCGCCCATCAGCACGCGGTACTCATTCCGCGCCCACAGCGCCTGCCCGCTCCCCCACTCGCTGTTGACCTCCCATTCGCCGATGTAGGGCGCGAACATCGCGAGCGGTTTGCTCTTGAGCAACCCCGCGTCCGTGCTGCGCATCCCAGCGGGCATGCCCGCAACCACCCCGGCTTCAGCGCCCGTCGCAAGCGATGCGGGCGATGCGTCTTGTCCGACCGCGATCCCGCCCGACGCGAGGACCGCCGCGCATGCGATCGCCCGCGAAAATGTTCCGCATGCCGTCATGATCCGATCCCTTCGTAGACCCCAATGCCTCGAGTCCGCCGTCCCGGACCATCCCTGAGACCAGCATACCGCGAACTTCGCCCAAGGCACCCGCGCATCTACCATCGCCCCATGCGCCGCGCCGCCCTCCGGGCCGACATCATGCTGCTCCTCGTCGCCGCCCTCTGGGGCGCGGGCTTCGTCGCCCAGAAGCACGCGATGGCGTCGATGGGCCCCTTCGCCTTCAACGGCGTGCGCTACGCGATCGGGGCGCTCCTCCTCACCCCGCTGCTCGCGTTCATGCTCGGTCGTCGCGACGGTGCCAAGCCGTCGCCGCTCTCGGCCCGAACGACCGTATCCGGCGTCCTGCTCGGTGTCGTCATGTTCGCAGCCGCAGGGTTGCAGCAGGTCGGCATTGTCTCCACCACCGCCTCCCGCTCGGCGTTCCTCACCGGGCTCTACGTGCTCATCGTTCCCGCGATCGGCGTGCTGTTCCACCAAAAGATCACTGCCGGGCACATCGCCGGGGGTGTGCTCGCCGTCATCGGGCTCACCATGCTCGGCATCGGCGGCGCCGAGAACCCTGCCGTCCGCAATCTGCTCGGCGGGTTCACGCTCGGCGATTGGCTCGTCCTCGGGTGCGCCGTCCTCTGGGCTCTGCACGTCGTGCTCACCGGACACTTTGCGCCAAAGGCCGACCCGTTCGCACTCGCGTGGTCGCAGTTCGTCACCGTCGCGGTCCTGTCTGTTGTTGTCGCGATCGCGACCGAACCCACAACGCTCGGGGGCCTCGCCGGCGGCTGGATGCCGCTGGTCTACAGCGGTGTCTTCGTCATCGCGATCGCGTTCACGCTCCAGATCATCGCCCAGAAGGACGCACCCCCGTCGCACGCCGCGGTCCTGATGAGTCTCGAAGCCGTTTTCGGTGCCCTCTTCGGCGTGCTGCTGCTCCGCGAGTCGCTGTCGGCGTGGGAGATCGCCGGCTGCGTCGTCATGCTGGCGGGCATGCTTGTCAGCCAGCTCCACCGGGGCGAGCGGACCACACTCGAACGCATCGAGCAGCAAGAACCGGTCTGATCGATCGGTTCCTTTGTGCCACAGATCTGCTACGCAGGTCAGCGCGAGGAAGGCCACGGGTGCCACGGAGACACCGCAACGCGGTGTCTCCGTGATCGTCCGGTCGCAAACGTGGAGAAGGCTGCGCCGTCTCCACGGCACCCGTGATACACGGCGACCGGAAAGGCACCCCGATCGGGTACGCTGCACGGATGCACGACCCAGACCGCCGCCGATTCCTCGTCTCCGCGGGCGCTGCCGCCGCCGCGATGACCGCCCTCCTCCCGACTGCGAGCGCGCGCACAGCCCAGCCCGACGCGAAACCATCGCCCGAGCGCACAAGTGACAACCACCGGGGCCCCGCCGTCATCGCGTCCGCCAACGGCCTCCGCACCGTCGAACTCGCCTTTGACCGCATCGCCAACGACACCGACCCGCTCCTCGCCGTCGTCGAGGGTGTCGGCATCGTCGAGGCCGACCCGGATGATGTCACCGTCGGCTTCGGCGGGCTGCCCAACGAGCGTGGTGTTGTCCAACTCGATTCCTCGGTCATGCACGGCCCGACCCACCGCGCCGGTGCGGTCGCCGCAATCGAGAACATCGCCCACCCCGCCCGTGTCGCGCTGCGGGTTTTGCAATCCACGGACCACTGCCTGATCGTCGGCGACGGCGCCCGCGAGTTCGCGCTCGCCCACGGCTTCCCCGAGCAGAACCTGCTCACCGAGCGCACCCGCCGCATGTGGATGAAATGGAAACGCCAGGCGAGCCCCGCCGACGACTGGCTCAACGACGACCAACTCGACTGGCCCGTCGAGTCGATCACCGAGCCGGGCACCGGGATGGATGAGCACTCGAGGCGCGACGATCCCGGCGGCGACTACCCGATGCCAGCCGACGCGATCGCCGCGGGGCTCACCCCGGGTGAGTTCTTCGACGCCCCGCCCCCGGGATGGCCGGCCGGCATCCCGTTCACGTACGGCACCATCCACTGCTCGGGAGTAACGGGTGCCGGCGATGTCGGCTCGTGCACGACGACCAGCGGGCTCAGTTACAAGATCCCGGGCCGGGTGGGTGATTCCCCGATCGTCGGGGCGGGCATGTACTGCGACAACGCCGTGGGCGGCGCGGGCGCGACCGGGTTCGGCGAGGCGGTGATCCAGTCGTGTGGCGCGTTCGATGTTGTCCGCGAGATGGACAACGGCCAATCCCCCACCGACGCCTGCCTCGCGGTCCTGAAACGGATCGTGGACCGCTCGCGAAGGCAGCGGAGGCTCTTTGAGAACGGGGAGCCGAACTTCAACGTGCGCATGTACGCGGTCCGCAAGGACGGCGCGTTCGGGTCGGCCAGCATCCGCGCGGGCGCACGAGGCAGCCCCTTTGCCGTCTGCACCGCCGGCGGACCCCGGATCGAGCGCGGCCCGTCGCTTTACACCTAAATAAGATCGACCAGGAGAACCCGGTGGACAACAAGCCGAACAACATGGAGCCCACGGAGCCCTCGGAGACCAGCAGAGGCGTCGCGACGCTGCCCGATCCGGCCTCGGTCCGGCTGATCCCGACCGGGCGGTCGATCGTGGCGGGGATCACCGCTGCGCCCGATCTCAAGAGCGTGATCTTCTCGGCCCGCAACCCGGCGACCGGCGCGCTTCTGCCATCGCGATTCCAGGCCGCGACCAGGGGGCAGGTCAACGAAGCCGCCAACGAAGCGTGGCGGGCGTTCGACGCCGGGCGCACAATCGGGGAGGAGAAGCGCGCCGAGTTGCTCCGCGCGATCGCCGACCGGCTCGATGCGTTCGAGGACGATCTGGTCAAGTTCGCCGCGCAGGAGACCGGGCTGCCATCCGACCGCCTGTCGAGCGAACTCGGACGCACAACCTCGACGCTGCGGACCTTCGCGGGTGTCATCGCGGAAGGCTCGTGGCGTCGCCCGGCGATCGACTCGCCCGAGCCAGGCCGCAAACCCTCGCCCAGGCCCGGCCTGCGGACACTGCTCATGCCGCTGGGCCCCGTCGCGGTGTTCGGGGCGAGCAATTTCCCGCTCGCGTATTCCACGATGGGCACCGACTCGGCCTCCGCCCTCGCGGCGGGCTGCCCGGTGATCGTCAAGGGTCACCCGCTGCACCCGGCGACCGGGGAGATCACCGCCCAGATCGTCAGCGAGACGGTCCGCGCCGCGGGCTTCCCGGACGGCTGGTTCTCGTTCCTGCACGCGGGGGGTGAACGCGAGCAGCCGATCGGAAGAGAATTGCTCGAGCACCCGTGTGTGCGCGCCTCGGGGTTCACCGGTTCTGTCGGGGGCGGGACGGCGCTCGCCGAGATTGCTTCGAAACGGCCCGACCCGATCCCGTTCTTCGCCGAGATGGGTTCGACCAATCCGGCGTTCATCTTGCCGGGCGGATTGAGCCGCGAGCCGATCGGGATCGCCCAGCACCTCGCACGGGCGATCAGCCAGTTCGCGGGTCAGCAGTGCACGTGCCCCGGGCTGATCTTCGTGACCAAAGGCACGCAAGGGACGGCGTTCATGGACCGGCTCGCGCTCGAACTCCGGGCCGTCGCGCCGATGCCGATGCTCGCCGCTCGCATCCGCGAGAACTACCTCAAGAGGCTCGTGACGCTGATCGATCTCCCGGGTGTTCGGCTCGCGGTGGGAGAGGCGGCGGCCGTCCGTGAGTCCGCCGAGCGGGTGTCGGCCGAACGCCCGGCGCTCGAGGGGCCCGCCCTGCTGCGCACCACCGCGGACACGTTCCTCACGCACTCGACTCTCCAGGACGAGGTGTTCGGCCCCGCGGCGGTGGTTGTCGAGTGCGAGAACGCGGCGCAATTGATGGACTGCGCGGGGCTGATCCAGGGCTCGCTGGGCGCGTCGGTCTTCCTATCGAGCGCCGATCTCGGAGTCGCGAGCGACCTGGTCTCGGTCCTTTCGATGCGCACCGGGCGGATCGTGTTCAACGGGGTCACGACGGGCGTCGAGGTCGGGCACGCGACGGTCCACAGCGGCCCGTTCCCGGCGTGCAACCGGCCCGAATCGACGGCTGTGGGACCCCGGGCACTGGAACGCTGGTGCCGGCCTGTCGCGTTCCAGAACGCACCGGCGGACCTGCTCGCGCCCGAACTCCGCGATGAGAACCCACGCGGGTGCCTGCGGATCGTCGATGGGGAACCGACGCGGCACCCGATCGGCTGATCGGGTGCCGGAGACGCGCCCAGGCGTACGCACGCCGCTCGCACGAGCCGTGATATGGCCCGATGTAGGGATCGGCCGGCGGATTCTGCGCGGTCGGGGCCCGGCACGCCGATAATCTTGGCTATGGCGAACGCTCGGCGCTCTACTGCGCGCACAAAGAAGACCAAGAAGAAGACCGGCCACGAGTTGGACGGTCGGTACCTGTGGACCCGGCTCGCGTGGCTCGGGCTCGCCGTCGCGTGGCTGCTGACGGCCACGGCCCTCATCAGCTTCGACGCGGGCGATCCGCCGGGCACCGATGTCTGGCCCCTGAACGGGTCGGTCCAGAACTGGATCGGCGTCGCGGGGGCGTACACCTCGCACGCGATCCTGTCGCTGGTCGGCATCGCGGCCGTGCCGGCGATGGTCGCCTGGCTGATGGCGCTGGTCTGGTCGGCGGCGGGACGCGAGTTCAAGCACCCGTTCGTGCGCACGGCGGGGACCGTCCTCATCGTCGGCTCGGTCGCGGGGCTGGCGTATACGCTGGCACCCAACGCGATCCCGGCGCCGGGGTCCGCGGGCGGCATGGTCGGTGTCTCGGCGGGCGATGAACTGATCGCCCGCACGGGGATGCTCGGGTCGGTGCTCATCCTGCTCGCGGTGCTCGTGGCAGGGCTGATCCTGGCGTTCGACAGGCTCGTGTTCGTGGCGGCCGGGTGGGTCGCGTCGCTGTTCATGTCGAGCGCGGCGCGGGCAAAGTCGGCGGCAGCGAAACGGGCGGCGGCGAAGAAGAAGGCCCGCAGCCGGGTCGTCGCGACGGATCTCGAGAACGCGGAGATCGAGATCAAGCAAGGCCGGAAGGGCAGGAAGCCCAACCTGCGCGAGCGGATCAGCGAGATGGCGGGTGGGATCGGCGGGGG
>DDFO01000042.1:6499-7245 GCA_002337215.1 Phycisphaerales bacterium UBA1926
GCGGAGGCGATGGACCCCGACGACGTCGAGGAAGAGTGGGACGACGCGGTCGCCGAGGATGAGGGCGACGACGAGTACGAGTATGAGGCCGAGGAAGGCGAGGAATGGGAAGAGGAAGAGGACGAGTACGAAGAAGAGGATGAGGCGGACGAGGCCGAGGTCGTTGCCGGCGATGAGGACGACGAAAAAGACGACGAAGAAGACGACGAGATCGGTGCACCGCAGATTTTCGACCGCGAGAAGCTGAAAGAGAAGATCAGCGCGCTCCCGGTCCGCTTCGCGAGCGCCGAGAAGGGGTCGGCCACGCAGGCGGACCTGGATAACTACCAGCAGAACGCGGTCGAGATGAAGGGGTACAAATTCCCCACGCTCGAACTGCTCGAGGAACCGGACGAGGGGTTTAACGAGAAGCTGGAAGAGATGGTCCGCGAGCAGGCCGAAGCGCTCGAGGAAGCGCTCCGCGAGTACAAGCTCAAGGGCGAGGTCGTGGGGATCGAATCGGGTCCGGTGATCACGCTGTACCACGTCAAGCTCGCGGCGGGGACGAAGGTCGCGGCGCTCAACGCGATCTCCAGCGACCTCGCGCGTGCGCTCAAGAGCGTCAACATCCGGATCGTGCCCAACATGGCGGGCCGCGACACGGTAGGCATCGAGGTCCCGAATCTGACCAAGGAGAAGGTGCGGCTCAAGGAGCTGATGCGCAACCGGGGTCTGTTCGAGAAAATGAAGCTCCCGATGTTCCTGGG
>DDFO01000054.1:0-5209 GCA_002337215.1 Phycisphaerales bacterium UBA1926
CCCGGAGAAGGCACCGCCGTCTCCGGGGCACCCGCGTCCGGAGGACCCGGGCCCGTGAATCGGTTCGAGGATTGGGTGCCACGGTTCGAGGTTTGGGTGCCACGGTGACGCCGCGCAGCGACACCGTCGCGGAGCGGTTTCACCGTGTCGATCGCCGACAAGCGCAGATCCCGGAGAAGGCACCGCCGTCTCCGGGGCACCCGCATGCGGATAGAACCCGTTGAATCCTTACGGGCAGTCCGCCGTGAACGACGCGACGAACGCGCCGATATCGGCCAGGTCGAAGGTCCCGCTGCCGTCGAAATCGACCGCGTCGTCCATGCCGAGGAAGGCGTCGATGAAGGCCGACACATCCGCGAGATCGAGCACGCCGCAGGGCAGGGCGAGGTCGGCGGGGCAGGCGGGGCCGCACGGGTTGGATTGCGGGCCGACGAGCCAGGTGAAGAGGTTGACGGCGTAGGCGGCGTTGTCGAAGCGGTTGATGTTCGTGCCCGCCCCGTTGAGGTTGAAGAAGGTGTTGCGGTCGATGTGCCCAGCGATGCGTCCCGCGTCCGGACCCGCGCCGACAGTCGCGACCGCGAGCGTCGCGTCCCGCGGGCCCACCGCCCGGCTCGTCCCCTGCCCCGGGAAGCGGTCGTTGTTCCGCGTCTGCTGGCCCGGCCTGGCGCGGATGACGATCGTGCTCACCACGCCCGGCGCGGTGTCGATCTCGGGGACGACGATCGGCGAGACCCCCTCGCCGTCGATGACATCGATGATTGTGTTGCCGTCGGTGCCGACGACGATCGGGTGATCGGGCGTCACAAAATCGCCGTCGCTCCGGCGGAGGGCGTACGTCCCGCGGTCCTGCTGCATGGTCCAGCCGAACCGGTCGAGGAAGGCCTGGTCGGAGGTGGGGGCGTCGGACCACGATCCGCCGAAGTTCGCGTCGGAGATGAACAGCACGCCGCCGCCCGAGCGCACGTAGGCCTCGATCGCGTCCACCTGCTGCTGGCCGAAGGGCGCAGAATAGTCCGCGTTGTTCGAGCCCAGCACGACCGCGTCGTAGGCCGACAGGTCCAGCGACGCGAAATCGAGCGGGGCCCCGGTCGTCGGCCCCGTCGCGGGGGCGTCCGCTTCGAGCGGCTCGGCGATCTGCGAGACGACGAAACCGTTGGCACGCAGCAGTTCGGCCAGCTCGAACCAGCCGTGGTTGCCGCCCGAAGTCGAGGTGTTGGTGATATCGGCGAGCTGCTCGGTCCGGGCCGCGTCGTTACCCGCTTCGAGAAACCCGCCGCTGCGGTCGGCCCCGCGGACGAAGAGGATCGCGGGGCCGTCGCCTGACTCCGGGCCGGGCCCCGGAGCCGTGCCGGCGACGGCCGGGGCTGGGACAATCGTGAGCAGCAGGGCGGGGAACAGCCGAACGATCGAGCAACGCATGGGGTCTCTCCTTGGGTTGAGGGGAGCGTACCGCCACGTCGCAGAACGACCAAGTCAATTCGCCGTACACATGTTCCGTGAAACTCGTTTCAGTTTTCGAGGTTGTCGAGATATCGCATCGAGAGATTGGTATCGCCGCGCACTTCGACCTTGAGGCTCGCGATTGTTCCGCTGTCGTCGTTGCGCACGAGTGCGGCATCGCCTGGCGAGAACCGGAACGCGGCGCGCTCGCCTGGGCCCAGCGTGGCGACCTCGGAGGTCTGGCCGTCGCGTTCGAGCAGCAGCGTCGCCGGGACGCTGCCGCGGTTGGTCACGGCGGTGGTGAACGATCCGCGCTGCCCGCCGCCGAGGACGAACGTCTGGGCGGGCGGCACCCGCAGGCCCGAGGTCAGCCCCGCGGGCAGTATGGGCCAACTGATCTGCGGAACGGGCGGCGCCGCGACGCGGACCTGCTCGGGTTGCGAGCACGAGGCGAGCATCCCGATGAGCGCGCACGGAAGAGCGGCACGCAGTGCGAGTGGTGGCATGGATGTACCTTTCGGTTATGAGATCAGGCGTAGTGGACTGACCGGTTGACCAACGCTCTGCCATACTGAGCAGATCGCTGCGTTGCCGGGATGGACAACCGATGCGAAGGTTTCGCGGGGTTCGAGTCGCGGATGCGGGGCTCGTGGAACTTCCCTCGATCGGCGGGCGTCCCGGAGACGGGGGATGCAACGGTTTCGCCGCGTCGGCTTCGCTGATCGAAATAGGGCCGGACAGGGCAAGAACCCGGAGAAGACTGAGCCGTCTCCGGGGCACCCGAGCGGGACGTCAGCCAACACGACTCACTCGCGCCCGATCTTCACCGGCATCGTCGTGCACACCGCCCCGCCCTCGTCGTCGAAGGCGTAGGCCAGCACGAGGGCCGAGTCGTCGGCGGTCTCGGGCATGAAGACCGTGCCAACGCCCTGCGTCGCGTCGAAGCTGTGCGTGCCGCGCACCGCGAAGGGCCCCGCGACCGCCATGTACCCGCCCGCCTTCTTGCTCAGCACCCAGAGCGTGAACCGCAGCACGTCGCCGTCCGCATCGGTGCCCGCGACGCGGACGGCCAGTTCCCCGCCCGGCGAGACGACCGCCTCGCGCGAGCCGTCCGATGTCTCCAGCGCCGTGATCAGCGGGGCGTGGTTCGCGACCGGGTGCGACCCGGTGAACCGCCGGCCCAGCACCTCGGCGTGCGGCGTGATCAGCGGGTAGCCGGGCTGGCCCTCGACTTCTTCCATCTTCTCGGCCTGCTGAACGCCACTGGGATGCGGGCTCAGCAGCAGGCTGAAGTAGGAAGGGCGCTGCATGCCGAACTGCCCCCACACGAACGCCGTTGAGCCCAGGCACCGCGGGGCCGCCTCGATCGCGTCGTAGCACGCGTCGATCTCCGCCGCCCGGTCGGCGGGCAGATCGTCGTAGGCCGTGCCCCATTCGGTCTTGGAGAAGTTCCAGGGCCCCTTGCCGTTGAACTCGCTGTAGTAGTAGGGCTTGCCCCAGTGCTCCTCCATGTTGCGGATGCCGCCGCGGACCGCGCCCACGCTGTACGACTGCACGCCCACGACATCAAGGTCGGGCGCGTAGGTCTTGATCTTCTCGATGTTCTCGGGCTTGGCGTTGATCATCGTCAGGCTGGTCAGCGCGAGCGGGTATCGCTCGTGGATCGCCTCGCTCATGAGGTTCACATACTCGAGGTACTCGCGGTCGAGATGCACCTCGTTGCCCAGGCCCCACATGAGGATCGCGGGGTGATCGCCGATCGCCTCGACCTTGGCGACGAACTTCGCGAGCCGCTCGTCCACGTTCGCGCTGTAGTCCACGTTCCAGGTCTCGCCGTTCCGCCCCTTGTTCTTGCCCTGGTGGGGCATCCACTCGCTGACGACGACCTTGATGCCGAGTTCGTGCGCTTCATCGAGGACCGACCGCGTCGAGCCCTCGCCCGATTTCGTGTTGAGCGTGTAGCCCCGCACGGTGTTGATGCCGAAGGTCTTGGCGAGCCCGAGTTCGCGCGTGCCGCAGACGCCCCGGATCGTCCACCCGTCGCCGAAGCGTTCGTACCGCTCGGCCTGCGCGGGCGTGAGGTTCTCGACGAGGGCATCGAGGTCGATCCCGGCCGCGGGCCGGGACACGATCGTGAGCAGCGCCGCGAGGAGGAGCAGTCGGAAAACGCGCATGAGAATCTCCAGAGAAGGGGTCTTCCGCAGTCTATCGCCCAATCCGCCGAAGGGCGAGTTAAGCGTCAAGCGCCCAGCGATTTCGGCGGATGGCCCGGCCAGGACCCATCTCGGTTCGCACGCCCGCCGCACGCGCCGGGCGGACGAAATCCGGGCGCAGAAAAAAGGCCCCGTCCGGGGCCTGTCGAGTCGTGGCAGCGGTGCCCGCGCGGCACAGCCGGGCGATCACTCCGCCGCGGCCGGCTTCTGCAGCGAGAACCCCAGCGAGTCCTCGCCCAGGAAGTGATCGAGGTGATGGGCGCGGTCCTCGACCTTGAGCAGGATGCCCTTGAGCAGCGTCTCGGTGCCGAAGTCCTCGTTCGCGGTGCACAGCTTGATCGTCTTGCGGAGGTTCGCCGCGATCAGGCTCTCGTACTCGCGGTCCCGCGCGAGCATGTCGCCGATGCGGAAGATGCCCTCGGGCTCATGCTCGATGTACGCCAGGTCCGACTGGGCCGCGGGCGACGAGGTCGGCACGCCGCCGATCGCGGTGATCCGCTCCGCGATCGCGTCGAGCTGCAGATGGATCTGGTTGTACCCCTCCTCGAGGAAGAGGTGGATGTCGCGGAACTGCGGGCCCTCGACCAGCCAGTGATGCTTCTGATACTGGTGGAAGAGCACGAAGAACGTCGCGAGGTGCCGGTCGAGCTCCGGGATGATCGCCTTCGCGGCGTCCTCGGCGAGGTTGATCGGGTTCTCCTCGATCTCCGACGCCGGGCGCCACGGTGTGCTGCTGTAACTCATCGAGTATTCCTTTCAAAGAAGGCCGTCCAACGAAGGCCGAGTTGTTGTCGAAGTTGAGCGGGCGCGGTTGCCCGGGAGACTGTATTCGCACCCCCGCGTGCGGCAGATTCGACGCGGATCTCCCGATCCGTATGAAGTCCAAACAGACCCGCCATGAACCACCTAAACAGGTGTGTTAATGAATCGCCACCGACGCCTGCCGACGCGCTTTCGCCCGCGCTCACCCCAGACGAGTGGTCGGGTGCGCATTCGTCGGGCACATTGTCACGCCATGACCAACCGCACACTGATGCCCTGCACGCTCGTTCTCGCCCTCACGTCGCTCGCCTCCGCGGGCGTGCTCCTCGATTACGGCCAGGACGCGGCGGCCAGCAACGACTTCGGCGTCGTCCGCGGCGCGGGCAACCCCAACGCCACGTTCGGCTTCGACCAGTTCCAGATCTTCAACATCGACGCCGCCGACGAGGCATGGTCCATCGACCGCGTCACCGTCAGCCTCCGCCTCTTCAACATGCTCTCGACGGGCGAGGCCACGCTCGCGATCTTCGCCGCCAACGGGCTGCAGCCCGACCTGCTCGAGCAGCGAAGCGACGCCCTCGCCTTCGAGGTCGGCGGGGTCATCGCCGAACAGGTCAGCCTCAACCTCGGTGGTCTCGTGCTCGAAGCGGGGACCTACTACGTGGGCATCCAGGCCACCGAGCCGACGACCGACCTGCTCTGGATCGCCGGCGATGACCAGGCTTTCCGCACCGCCCGCCGCTCCGACGGGGGCTTCTTCACCGGCTCGCCCAGGGCCCTGAGCCTGTCGATCG
>DDFO01000054.1:5249-6398 GCA_002337215.1 Phycisphaerales bacterium UBA1926
GAGCCTGTCGATCGAGGGCGCCATCGTCCCCGCGACCGGCACGCTCGCCCCGCTCGCCGCGGGCCTCGTCGCGTTCCGCCGCCGACGGGCCTGAGCCGCGGGCTGTCAATCCTCGATCGTGAAGCCGACCTTGAGCTTGACCTGCCAGTGGGCGATCTTCTGGTCCTCGATGTGCGCGCGCGTCTCGACGACCTCGGCCCACCGCATGTTGCGGATCGACTTCGCGGCCTGCTCGATCGCACGCCTCGCCGCGTCATCGCTCGAGGTGGTGGACGAGCCGACGAGTTCGATCATCTTGTAGACGTGGTCAGACATGGGAGTCTCCTTCCGGGTTCCGGTTCCTCGAAAGCCTACACGCCCGGCCAGGCGGAGCGGGCCGGGCGGTCGTGCGGATAGACTCCCGCTCAATGAACGCGATCCAGAAACTCCGCCAGTTGCACACCGAGATCGCCGAATCGGGCGATGGGCTCAAGATCGTTGACGCGTGGGCCACCGTTGCCAGGCTGCTGCCCCGCGCGACGACCGACGCCGCCGAGGCCCAGCGGGTGCTGAGTGAGAAGGACGCCGAGGGGCTGGGGCGGATGATCGACGCGATCGAGAACCCGGCGCCGAAGGCCTCGACAAGCCAGGCGGAGGCGACGCACGAGGAGAAGAAGGCGGCGCTGCGGGCGTTCCACAAGCGGCTGAAACTCGCGAGGCTCAACGACGAGTCGAAACTGGGCGGGCGGCTGATGACGGGCGGGAAGAAGTCGGAGATCGACGCGGTGGAGGCGCCGCGGGAGTTTCCGCCGAGGGTCTGGAAGGCGTTGGTCGCGGACGGTACGCTGCGCGACACCGGGGGCGGGTTCTACGCCGATGCGTCGGATCGGCCCCGGATCGGATGATGACCGACGCCCCGCGGGGTGTCCGCAAGGGAGGCACGCCGTGCTCGAATCGCTGCTGCGGGACAACATGGACGAGATCGTGGGTCAGGTCGCCAGCGCGACGGAATCCGGAACGACCGAATCGACGAACTTCGTGACGACGGTGCTGGGCATCCTGCAGGAGGAGGCGGCGGCGGGCCGGATCGATCCGCAGGCGCTGCTCAAGGGCGACATCGGATCGCTCAAGGACTCGCTGAGTTTCGAGAAGATCGGCGGGCTGCTGGGC
>DDFO01000054.1:6488-10580 GCA_002337215.1 Phycisphaerales bacterium UBA1926
GGCGGGCTGCTGGGCGGCGGGGCCGAGGCGGGCGAAAAGGGCGTCGAGGCGATGATGATCCCGGTGAGCGACTCGCTGCAGAACCTGGGCGGGCAGATGGGCGGGATCGACAACCTGATCCAGCAGATCCTGGGCGGCGAGGGCGGCGGCGGGATCATGGGCATCGTCGGCGGGATCCTCGGTGGCGGGGGCGGCGGGAAGCCGGCCGGTGACGCCGGGGGCGGCAAGGACGACGGGGCGGGCTGAGCCTGCCGGGTTGCGTTCCGCTGACGGTGCTGGTGTGACGCTCCGACCTGTGGAAACAGGTCGGTGGTACAGGTGGTTGTCAAACGGTGATGGTCGCCGGACTGAAATCTTTGCAATCACTTCTATATCTGAGTAGGTAGCATTGATTTAGTGGCACCGTGTGGTTGCCGGGCATGACTCATTCTTTGGTCTCGTAGAGCCTTGCTCTCCCGGTATTGCTGTGCTTCGGCGGTCTCGGTAAACTCAGCGTCCGGTGCAATGCTGCTGACTGCGCCCTGAATTTCACGGAGTGGAACTCTAAAGAACTCTTTTCGATTATTGACGAGATTGATCCTTCGGTCATCGAATTGTCGATGCAATTCTCGCTCTAGCGTTGGGGCGTCGTCAGAATAGATGATTGCGTGGACATCGAAGAGAAATGGAACACTCGCATCCCCGAGTTCTCTCACTCGGTCGAGCGGCTCAAGGCGTCGAGTCATGCCGATCTTGTAGACGTCGTCTCCGAAAGAACCGATATTCGAGATCACATAGACGTGGCCGCGTCTTGTTTGTTCGGCCATGGACTTTGCTCGTTCGGTCTGGGCATGTGCCGTCGCGAGATCGATCTCGAGCATGTTGATTTTTGCTTGGAGATCTTCGAGTTCAGTCCCAATCGCTCTCTCGGCTGCCTGCTTTGCTTTTCTGAGCATCCGCTCGTATTTCTCTTCTTCTTTTTCTGATTTCTCCATTTCGATCCGTAATTTGGCTTCCTCTCGCATCTGGGCACGGATCTCAGCCTGCTCGTCCCGATCTCGCTTTTTTGCCTCTGCGTACTCGTGGGCGAGTCGGAGTTCCGCGAGTTTGAGAGCAAGGTATTGATTCGAGATAACGATCGATTGAGTCTCATTGAGTCTGTTGATAGCGTCAAACGCCTTTTCAATACGTGCTTCAAGGCGGGCTGCGTTGTTCCATCTCACGCTTGATATTGCGGCATCGCATTCGTTGTTGAATGCTCGCGCGGCGAGTTTGGTCGCTCGGTTGATCATCGTCCTGCCTTTGCTCTTGCTGCCTTCGACAGTCCATTCAACTGAGCAGGTGACCGCAGTCTTTGCCCTGACCATTTCCTTCTGCAACTGTCGAACTCGCTCGACTTCCTGCTTGTATCGATCCGGGACATCAAAATCGTAGTGGGCTCGATAAAACCCCAACTCAGCCAGTTCGATGGTTTCGTCGTAGACCGCGCACGCTTCTACGAGTTGGTCGAGCAGGCCTCGTTTTTCGGCGTAGCTGGAGCGAATTTCCGAGATGTCGGCTTCGAGTCTCTTCTTGTCACTGGCGAGCGAGCCCAGTTCCTTGTCGAGATCAAACACAGGTGAAAATCGCTTCTGATAGGAACGATTCTCTTGGAACCACTTGGCAGCAAAGACCGTGGCGAACACGGATGTGAACAGGAGCACTGCGATGACGCCAGTGATAAAAAGTTCGATCATTATCAATACCTCTCGGCTCTTGGAATCCGAGGTGGTATGTTAAGGTAAAATTTGGATATTGCAAGGTCAGGCTTCAAGCACCACGCGGTAGCGGGCTTTGCCGGCTTCGAGGTGGTCCATCGCTTCGTTGCATTTGCTCATGGGGAAGAACTCGCATTGCGCCTCAATATTGTGGCGGGTGCAGAAGTCGAGCATCGTCTTTGTGGTGGCGGGGGAGCCCAGGGGGGAGGCGGTGAGGGATCGCTGCGCGAGGATCATGGGGAAGGCCGCGACGGGGACGGGCTCGGGGACGGCGCCGACGAAGTGGAGTTTGCCCTTGGGCGCGAGGGCGTTGAAGTAGAGCTCCCAGTTGAGCGTGGCGTTGGCCGTGACGAGGATGAAGTCGTGGCGCCCTGCCTCGGCTTCGAGTTCTTCGTCCGAGCGGCTGTTGACGCAGCGGTGGGCGCCGAGTTGCTTGGCCTCGTCCATCTTGGCGCCGGTGGAGGTGAAGGCGGTGACTTCGCAGCCCCAGGCGTTGAGGAACTGGAGGGCGAGGTGGCCCAGGCCCCCGATGCCGACGACGCCCACGCGGTGGGTGGGCCGGACGCCGAACTGGGTGATGGGGTTGAAGACGGTGATGCCGCCGCAGAAGAGGGGGCCCGCCTTGGTGGCGTCGAGGTCTTCGGGGAGTGGGATGGCCCATTCGGCGTTGCACCGGACGCGGTCGGCGAAGCCGCCGTGGCGGTTGACGATGGTGGCCTGTGCGGATTGGCAGAGGTTGTGGTCGCCCGACATGCACTGGTGGCAGGTCATGCAGGAGTGGGCGTACCAGCCCAGGCCCACGGGTTGGCCTTCTTCGAGGTGGTGGACGTTCGCGCCCTTGGCGGCGATGGTGCCGGTGATTTCGTGTCCGGGGACGAAGGGGTACTGGGTCATGCCCCAGTCGTTTTTGAGCATGGAGAGGTCGGAGTGGCAGAGGCCGCAGTGGGTGACGGTGATCTCGATCTCGTCGGGGGCGAGTGTGCCCGGGTCGTAGGTGAAGGGCTCGAGTTTCGCGTCGGCGGATGCGGCGGCGTACGCGTTGATGGGGGTACTGGTTGGCATGGGGTTTCCTTGTGTCGTGCGAGGCAGAGTGCGGGCGGGTGAGTGTATGTGGCGGCGGGGTTGGTAGGCTGGCGGGGGTGTTGGTCGGATAGGAGGCTTCGGTTTGATCGGCTTTGTGCGGTTCTGGTTGAATCGGTTGCTCGAGCGGCTGTGGGCGAAGCCTCTGCTGGCGTGCGCGGCGTCGCTTGTCGCGGTGCACTCGGCCGGGTGGATCGGGCGGAGCCCGCTGGGCGGGGTGCTGCCTTCGGTGGAGCCTGGCGCGATCGGGGCGATGCTTCAGATTCTGTCTGGGAGCATGCTCGTGGTCGCGACGTTCGCGGTCGGTTCGATGGTGACGGCGCTGGCGTCGGCGGGTCGTGATGGGACGCCCAGAACGTTCGCGCTGATCGTGTTGGATGACAACTCACAGAACGCGCTGTCGGTGTTCATCGGGGCGTTCATTTACGGCGTCGTCGCGTTGCTCTACTTCGAGGACGGGTTCTTCGCGCCGGAGGGTGAGTCGGCGCTGCTGCTGATGTCGGTCGCGGTGCTCGCGCTGGTGGTGCTGACGTTCGTGCGTTGGGTGGATGGGATCGCTCGGCTCGGTCGGCTCGGGGCTGTGGTGGAACGTGCGGAGCGGGCGGCGACGCGGACATTCGAGCGTCGGATGCGGATCGCGGCGCGGGTGCGGGAGCCGGGCGAGGAGACGGGCGGGGTTCCGTTGCTTGCGCGGGATATCGGGTACGTGCAGCGGGTGGATCTGGAGGCGTTGCAGGCGCGGTGCGAGGAGGGTGGCATTCGTGTTTCAGTGCTCGCGATGCCGGGGAAGTTCGTGGGGCCCGGGGTTCTGCTTGCTCGGGTGCGTTCTGATGATGATGCGGGCGGGGAGCGGATCGATCTCGATGCGTTCGCGTCGGCGTTCCGGGTGGGGCGGTCGCGGACGTTTGACGAGGATCCGTGCTTCGGGTTGATCGTGCTCTCGGAGATCGGGAGCCGGGCGTTGAGCCCCGCGGTGAACGACCCGGGGACGGCGATCGACATCGTTCGGTCGTTCGTGCGGGTCATTGCGCGGCTGGCGATGCCGGCGGACGGGCCCGGGGCTGAATCGCTCGATCGGGTGGATGTGACCCCCCTCACGGCGGAGAGCATCTTCGACGACGCGTTCGGGTCGATCGCGCGGGACGGGGCGGGGCTGGTCGAGGTCGGGCTGGCGCTGCAGTCGGCGTTCGGATCGTTGAGTTCGCTTCCCGATGCCGAGATCCGGGCGGCGGCGGTGGCGCAATCGCGGCTGGCGCTGCGGCGGGCGGAACTCGCG
>DDFO01000054.1:10673-11225 GCA_002337215.1 Phycisphaerales bacterium UBA1926
GGAACTGCCCGAGGATTTCGAGCGGCTCCGGGCGGCGGCGGCGGGTCTCGCGTCGGATGCCGCGGATTGAACGTGCGTGGTGTTCTGACGGCGGGCCGGCGGGGGGTCGGGGTGATAGGATCGGGGCGTGATAGAGCAACTCAACGAGCTTGAAGCCGAGGCGATTGGTGCGATCGATGCGTGTGGTGACGGCGCGGCGATTGAGTCGTGGCGGGTGTCGTACCTCGGATCAAAGGGGAAACTCAAGGCGTTGATGCCGCTGATGAAGGACGTCCCCAAGGAGCAGAAGGGGGCGGCCGGGAAGCGGCTCAATGAGGTCAAAGGAGCGCTCGAGGCGGCGTTGGCGTCGAAGAAGGATGGGCTCGGTGCGGGCGGTTCCGGCGGTTCTGCCGGCCCGATGCTGGATGTGACCGAACCCGGGCTGGTGTCGTCGTCGCGGGTGGGTCGCCGTCACATCATCAGCCGTGTGATCGACGAGTTGACGGAAGTGTTCGGGCGTATGGGGTTCGAGGTGGCCGAGGGCCCCGAACTCGAGGACGACGAGCACAACTT
>DDFO01000054.1:11320-16848 GCA_002337215.1 Phycisphaerales bacterium UBA1926
TCGAGGACGACGAGCACAACTTCATCAAGCTGAACATCCCACCGGAGCACCCGGCGCGGGACCCGATCGACAACTTCTATGTCGATGATCCGGACGCGGTGACGACGCCCCGGATGCTGCGGAGCCAGACGTCGACGGTGCAGATCCGGACGATGGAGCGGGTGGTTTCCGAGTGGAAGAGCGGCGAGGGTTCGGGCCCGCCGATCAAAATCGTGAGCCCCGGGCGGGTGTACCGCCCCGACACGGTGGACGCGACGCACTCGTTCATGTTCCATCAGATCGAGGGTCTGTATATCGATCGCGGCGTGACGATGATCGATCTGAAGACGACGCTCGAGCAGTTCGCGCACGCCTACTTCGGGGCGGACGCCGACATCCGGCTTCGGCCCTCGTTCTTCCCGTTCACCGAGCCGAGCGCCGAGCTCGACATGATGATCGCGCTGAAGCCCGGCGATGAGCCCAAATGGATCGAGCTGGGCGGGTGCGGGATGGTCGATCCGAACGTGCTGAAAGCGTGCGGCGTCGATCCGGAAGAATGGACGGGTTTCGCGTTCGGCTTCGGGATCGAGCGGATCGCCATGGGGCGGTACGGGATCCCGGATATCCGGATGCTCTTCGAGAACGACGTGCGGTTCCTCGCGCAGCTCTGACGCTGATCGGGGTGCCTCGCGTCTCGGCGGTCTCGGAAAAAGGGGGTCTCGATGAACGGTGAGAACACGACTGATGGTGCGGCGATTCAGCCCGCGGGGTGGCCGAAGCCGGTCGGTGTGCTGAGTCTCGTCTTCGGAATTCTGGCGGTGACGTGCGGCGTGCTCGGCACGGCGGTTTGGATCGGCAGCGACGCTTTGATGGGATCGTTGATGGGCGGGGCGCTCCCCGCCGGAACGCCCGCGCCGCCGTTTGCCCCGCCGCTGAGCCCGATCCTGATCGGTGCTGCCGCGTTCGGTTTGCTTGTGAACACCGTGCTGATCTTCGCGGGGATCGCGTTGCTGAAGCGGAGCCAGAGCGGGCGTTCGCTTCATCTTGTGTACGCGTTGCTCGCGATCGTCTCGGCGTTCCTGGGGTCGTTCGCCGGGTATTCGGGGCAGCAGGATCAGCAGCAGCAGATGGAATCGTGGATCGAGCAGCACGGGGACACGAACGAGACGACGCGTGAGATCGCCGACTCGCAGCGTCAGTCGATGTAGATGCAGGGCCCGATTCAGGCCGCGAGTCTCGTCGGCGGGCTGGCCATGAATCTCGCGTGGCCCGTGTTCTGCATCATCTGGTTCGGGATGCTCAAGAAGGCCGTGCCGCCCGCGTACGAGTTCTGACGCCGGCGGGTTGTCGGTCGATTGGTTACTTCGTCAGGCAATGGGCCACGGGGCGTTGTCGAGCAGGCGGACGACGGTGGTTTCGCCCTGGATGCCTGCGGCGGTGATCGCGCGGCCGGGTCGGCCTTGACGGAACGGGCCGAGCGTTTCGGCGTCTCGGATGGCGGCGTAATCCGGAATGACCTCGTGTTCGGCGTAGACCGCCCTCATCGCTGCTTCGGCGTTGGTGGGGGTCGTTTCTTGCTGCGCGGCGGCGATCGCCCGGCTCAGGCTCAGGGCTCGCTCGCGTTGGTCGGGCGGCAGGAATCGGTTCCGGCTCGACATCGCGAGGCCGTCCGGTTCGCGGGCGGTCGGCCCGTTGATGATCTCGACGCCGAGATCGTCTCGCTGGGACATGGCGCGGACGGTGACGAGTTGCTGCCAGTCTTTTTCTCCGAAGACGGCGGCGGCGGGGCGGACCAGATCGAAGAGCCTTCGGACGACCTGGCAGACGCCCTCGAAGTGCATCGGGCGGTGGGCGTCCTCGAGCCCCTTGTCGATGGCCTGAGGCGGGAGCGGGGGAACCGGGGTGGGGTCTTCGGTGGGGTAGACGAGTTCGACCGAGGGTGCGAAGACGATCGAGGCGCCCGCGGACTCGCACCCGGCGATGTCGTCGTCGAGGACGCGGGCGTACCGCTCGTAGTCCGCGGGGTCGTTGAACTGGGTGGGGTTGACGAAGACGGAGACCGCGGCGCCGTTCTTCAGTCCGCGCGCGTCGGCCTCGCTCGCGGCGCGGCGGATGAGATCGAGATGGCCCTCGTGGAGAGCACCCATCGTCGGGACGAGGACGCAACTCCGGCGCGGCATGTCGGGGCGTTGGTTGTCTCTGATGACACGCATCGGGCGGAAGCGTAGTGGGGTAGATGGCGTCGGGAGCGGTCAGGGGCCCTCGGGGTTGAGGTCGCCCGTCGCGAGCTTCGCGGCATAGTCGGCGCGGAGGGCGCGAACCCGATCGAGGAGCCTCTGGCTCGAGGCGTTTAGATTCTCTGCGGACTCGAGCGGCTCGATGGCGGTGTCGAGCATCGCGATCGCCTCGGGGTAGTTCTGGCGCAGGCTGAGGGCGCGGGCGTGCTGGGCGTAGAGCATGGTCGTCTTGTTGCCGGTGAGGGCGACGGCTCGGTCGATGGCGTTGATCATCGCCTGAGGGTCGCCCGCGGTGTATTCGAGGTCGGCGAGTTTGGAGGCGACGCTCGCGGCGGCGCTGTGATACTGGCTCGGGAAGGCATCGACCGCGGCGCGGCGTTCGGCCTCGGTGAGACAACGGTTGAGCGCGTTGCGTTGGGCGTCGGGCTGGTCGAGGCGCCAGTGGGTGTAGCCGAGCCAGTAGGTCGCGCGGAAAAGATCCTCGATGAGCTCGGCATCGCTCGGGTCGCGGTCGCTGGCGACGGTGAGTTCGGCGATCGCGGCCTCGAATTCGGGGACAGCGTGTGTGTAAAGCACAGCAGCCCGGTCGGGTTCGGACCGGCGGATGTTCCCGGCCTGGGTGTAGAGGGTGCGTGCGAGCTTGTAGTGGGCGATCCCGACCATGCGGCGGGCGTGCAGGTTCAGCGGGTCGGCGTCGAGCCAGGCCTTCGCGGTGTTCTTGAAGGCGGTCGCGTACGTCTCGGCCTGGGCGGGGTTGCCGGTCGTGGTCGCGAGGTCGGCGGCGTTCTCAAAGGCGCGGGCGAAATCGGCGAGGGCGCGGCCCGAGAACGGGTCGTCTGTCTTCGCGGCCTCGGCGAGGGCACGCATCTCGTCGAAGAGCGGTTCGGCGTCGTCGTGGCGGCGGAGGTCCATGAGGGCGCGGCCCGTGCGCTCAACGGCCATGACGAGCCGGTGCGCCGCTTCGGCGCTGTTGGGGCGGGCGGCGGCGACCTGGCGGCGGAGATCGAGGGCGGTTCGGAGTTGCGTGACTTCTGTCTCGGCGTCGCCTCGCTTGTCAGCCAGCACGCCCAATTGTTCGTGGGCGTGTGCGAGGGTGCGGAGGGCGTCGGGGTCATCCGGGGAACTGGCGAGTGACTCGGTCGCGAGGCCGACGGCGGCGTTGAGCCCCGCTTCGGCGTCGTCGAACCGGGCTCGGAAGAGATGGACCAGCGAGGATTGGATCAGCGCGTCGGCGTGGATCGTCTTGCGGGATTGCGGGGCGTTGGGGTCGCTTTCGATCGCGGTGCAGCGTGCGATGGTGTCGGAGGCGGCGGCGAGCGCGGCGTCGCGGTCGCCCAGTTGCCTGTTCGCTTCGGCGAGTTCCACGCCGACGCGGAGCTTTGATTCGTCGGTGTCGGGGGTACTCGCGAGGAGGTCTCGTCCGCGCTCGAGGGCGCGGACGCCGAGCTGGGCGGAGTTCTGGCCCTTGGAGGCGAGGATGCCGACGCGGAGATACTGCTCGGCGAGGTCTCGTTTGAGGCGTTCGTCGTCGGGGAAGGTCTGGGCGAGCGACTCGATGGCTTCGAGCATCGCGGAGGCGAGGACCTCGCGGGCCGCGGTGGCTGCTGGGAGATTCTCGACTTCGTCGTAGAGAGCGTCTTCGATGACGAACATGCGGCGGAGCTGGGTGTAGCGGTCCTCGGCGGCGTTGCGGGCGACGCGCTCGGCGGCCTGGGCCTGCTCGGCGGCGAGGCGGGCGACGGTCTCGTTGTCCCTGGCGGTCTCGGCCCGCTGCCATGCCCAGGTCACGCCGACGATGCCGATGAGCATCGCGATGGCGACCGCCGCGGCGGTCGAGACCGCGACGCGGTGGCGGCGGAGGAACTTGCCGGCGCGGTAGGAGAACGTCGGGGCGCGGGCGGTGACGGTCTGGCCGTCCAGGTGCCGCACGAGGTCGTCGGCGAGCGCCTGGGCGGTGGGGTAACGCTTCTGGGCGCTCTTGCGCATCGACATCAGGATGACGTTGTCGAGATCGCCCGTGAGGCGTTTGCGGAGGCGTGTGCTCTGGGCCTCACGCCGCTTGGCGATCTCGTGGGCGGTGATGGTTTCCATCTCGCCCGCGCCGGTGTGGCGGGTCGCGGCGGAGGAGACCGCGGTGCTGGGGCGGCGGGGCTCTTCCTCGCAGATGATGCGGACGGCCTCGGCGTGGATCCGGCGCTCGATGTGGTACGGGCGGTGGCCCGTGAGCAGTTCGTAGAGAATCACACCCAGGGCGTAGACGTCCGAGGCGGTGGTGATCTGGAGCCCCTGGACCTGCTCCGGGCTGGCGTACTCGTAGGTCATGATCCGCTGGTCGGGTCGGGTGAGGGCGGGGAGGCCAAGGAGTTCTGGATTGAGAAGCTTGGCGATCCCGAAATCGAGGAGTTTGGGGTCGCCGTCGGTGGTGACGAGGATGTTGGAGGGCTTGAGATCGCGATGGACGATCAGGTTCTGGTGGGCGTAGTGGACGGCGGCGCAGACCTTGGTGAACAGGCGAACACGGTCGGGCACGCTCAGCGAGTGCTGGTCGCAGTAGAGGTCGATGGGCACGCCGTCGATGTGCTCCATGACGAAATAGGGGCGGCCGTCCTCGGTTGCGCCGGCGTCGTAGAGCCTCGCGATGTTGGGGTGGTTGAGTGCGCCGAGGACCTGGCGTTCGAGCTTGAAGCGTTCGAGCAGTTCATCGGTGTCGAGGCCCCGGCGCATGACCTTGATGGCGACGCGCTTCTGGAACCGGTCGTCGAGCCTTTGGGCCTGGAAGACGGTGCCCATGCCACCTCGCCCGATCTGTCCGATGATTCGGTACCCCGGGATCGATTCGGATGGGGCGTCGGTCAGGCCCGGAATGAACGGCTGGGTCGCGCCAAGAGCCTGGTCCCGATCGTTCGGCGGTGCGGTTGCGTCGTGCGCAACGGTCTCGGCTTCCGGGTCGGTGTGTGGCTCGGTTTGTGGGTCGGGCTGTTGATCGGGCGTGTTGGCGGGCGGTCTCTCGCCGCCCTCGGCGGGGGTGTAGGGCACGGTCGGGTCATCGTGACCCGTTGGTGGGGTGCTGTCGGGGTCACCTCGCCCGCTGTGATCTCGTGGCTTGTCGCTCGGCGTGTCGGGCATGGCGTCACCGTACCTTGCCCATCCCTGGGCTGTCTTGTGGTGTGATTCTTGGTCGGCCGGAACCTGCTCTGGATTTTCCTCGGCCTCGCGGGGCGTGGTCCGGAAACCGCTGTTCTTCGCGATTTCGCGTGAGTGTTGGGCAGTTTTTTACGCCTGAGCACTGCGGGCCCCATTGGGAAGCGACGA
>DDFO01000054.1:16933-25152 GCA_002337215.1 Phycisphaerales bacterium UBA1926
CCCATTGGGAAGCGACGATTGCCGGCTGGACTCACCCCCTTGTTGTGATAGCCTGAGCAGGCCTTGATCGGGGGAGACTGCGGGCGTCGGGAGCGATGTGAGGCTTTCCGGAGCGGGCCCGCGGTGACCACCGGCTCGGCCGGAGGGCGGAGAGACTTATGGGTTCGATGACAGGACTCGGAGTGAACGTGATGCGGGGGTACGACTCGGCTGGGCCGCGCTGCTCGGCGGTGCTTGCGCTCGCGTTGGCGGCGGGTGCTGCGTGCGCCCAGGACTGCGACAACGACGGCGTGCAGGATGCCCAGCAGACCTACCGATGGAAGGCGACCGGGCCTGGCTTCTGGGGGAGCGCCTCGAGTTGGCAGTCCGCGACCGGCGGGATTCCGGGGACCGCGTCGCTCGCGCTGTTTGATGGGACAGACGGCCTCGGGCAGCAGCCGTACCGGCCTTTCTTCGACGGCTTCGTCGGTGTCAGCGGGCTCGGTGTCCAGAATAGCACTGCGGAGTTTGATCTCGGGTCGAGCGTGCTCAGTGTGACGGGCGACCTGGCCGACTGTCGCGAGTTTCTGCTGGGCGGTGTGCTCGGCGCGGACATGCTCGTGTTTGGCGGCGGGCAGTTTCGGGTCCAGCGTGCGGTCCTCGCGGACCAGCCGGGGACGACGGCGCGGCTCGTCATGGATGGCTCGAACAGCCCGATCCAACTCCGGCACCTCGACCCGGCGCCGATGATCGTCGGCCAGTACGGCACGGGAGCCATCGAGCTTTTCGATGCTGAGTTCGTGCACTTCGGGCCGCTCGTGTTCGGGTCGCGATCGGGCTCCGATGGTTCGCTGAGTCTCTTTGGGACAAGCGAATTGTTGCTGAGCGCGGAGACCGCGAGCGATGTCATCGTCGGCTTTGCGGGCTCGGGTTTCATCGGGCTCGAGCAGGAGGGCGTGTTGCTCGGCAACGGGCCGATCTCGTTCCGGCTGGGCGATCGTGCAACGGGCGACGGTGAGATTCGGTTCAGTGGGCTCTTGGGCTCGCAGCAGTTCCTGACATCGCTGCTCGAGATCGGTGGGCAGGGCGAGGGGCGGTTCCGCGTGCTGGGCGGTTCTGTCGTCGAGACGCAGGTCGGCACGGCGGCGGTGCTCGGCGCGTCTCGAGGCTCCCGAGGCGAGATCGATGTGCTCAACTTCTCACACCTTGGGATCGATGGTGTGCCGGTTGAAGTAGGCCGGCTCGGGCAGGGCGAGGTGTCGGTTGGTGAGGGCAGTGTGTTGGAGGCCCCCGACGGTGTGACCGCGTACGTCGATGGTGTCGTGCAGGGCTCGGGCGATGTGGTCGGTGATCTCCGGCTCATCGGGGGTGAGATCCGGCCGAACGACATGTTCGCCGAGACGGGCGCGTTTCAGCGGCTCCGCGTCGCTGGCAAGCTGGTCTTCAACGGGACGAACCCGCAGACAGGTGAATTCGAGACCGGGCGGATGGTGTACACGCTGGTTTCGCGCAATCCCGCGTTCTCGATCCCGGCCGAGGTGGCATCGTCGGCGACGCTCGACGGGACGCTGCGGGTCATCGTTCCGTCCGGTGTTTCTCCCGAGGTCGGTGAGAAGTACCGCGTGATCAACGCGGCATCGTTGATCGGGACGTTCGATGCCGTGCAGACCGAGGTGCTGGGCGGCAAGGCATTCGCGGTACCGGTCTATTCCCAGAGCGATGGCGATGTGTTCGTCGAGTTCTTCGATGTGGGCGTGCCGGATTCGGCGCTCGGTTTCTCGCAGACTTCGGCGCCGGCCGGGGACCTCGTTGATGGCGTTGTCCGTGATGTCACGGGGGACGGCTTGCCCGACCTGGTTGTGATCGCCGACGAGGGACCGGGGCAGGCGGGCGTGATCCGCGTGGCACGGAACCTGGGCGTGCAGACCAACGGGCAGTGGCTCGGGTTCGATCAGAATATCGACGCGTACAGTTCGCTCGGTGATCAGCCGGGATCGGTCGTCGTCGGCGACATGAACGGCGATCAGTTGGACGACATCGTCGTGATGAACCGCGGTCCGTCGGATGGGCAGATCCGCATCCGCCTGAATTCGGCGACGCAGCCGGGCGATTTTTCGCAGGTCGATCCGCGCGAGATCAGCGTGAACGGCGTGCCGGCGGACATCACGCTCGCGGACGTCAACGGGAACGGATTGCTCGATGTGGTGTCGGTCTTTCAACGCGGAACGCGCGGCGGGGGCGGCGGGATCGGTGTTGCCGAGAACGACGGCGGCGGTTTCGACGACAGCGAAGGCGACACCGGGGACGATCCCGGGAGTGTCGATTCGATGGGCGGCGAGTACTCGGCGACGGGGTTCGCGACGACGTCGAAGTCCGAGGCCTCGGTCTCCATCTTCGGCGGGACTGCATCCGCGGGCCTGAACGCGAACCGTGGCGGGCCGATCTTCCCGCTGTTCTTCTTGCAGGAGGTTCCCGCGGGGCGAGAGCCGGACGCGATGTTCACAGCGGATATGAACGGCGACGGACTCGACGACGTGATCGCGGCGGACCGTGAGAGCGGGACGATCTCGGTGCTGATCGCCCAGGATTTCGGAGAGATCGTCTATGCCGACGCGATCTCGCTGGACGCGGGTGAGGCCCCGTTCGCGGCGCAGCCGGGCTCTGTTGTCGCGATTGACATCAACGAGGATGATCGTCTTGATCTCGTGTTCACCGCACGGGACGCGCAGGGGCAGGTGGGCTTGCGTTCGATCCTGAATATCGCGGAAGGCGACGCGGGTGAGCTCATCTTCGGGCGGAGCCTGCCGCTCCCCGACGACGGTGCGCCGCCTCGCGTGCTCGCGGTCGCGGACCTTGACGGCAACGGGACGGATGACCTGGTGGTCGTCCGGGAGCCGAACGGGGGCCCCGCGGTCTCAACGTTCCTTGCGCCCGGGCCCGGGCCTTGCAACGCTGCGGACATCTCGGTGCCGTTCGGGGTGCTCGACCTCAACGATATCGGCGTGTTCATCAGCGCGTTCGTGAATCAGACGCCCGCGGCGGACATTGCGCCGCCGTTCGGGGTCTACGACCTCGCTGATATCAACGTGTTCGTGAGCGCGTTCGTCACGGGCTGCCCTTGAGTCACGGGGCGCGGGCTCTGGTCGCTGGGATGAAAAAACCGCCCCGGTGGGCGGCTTTCTTCTGGCGTTGATTTGACGGTTCGACTCGCTGTCTATTCGGGATATGACGCCGATCAGGGTGCCACAACCATGAGGTCGCGGAAGCGTTCGACATCGCGCTGATCGAGTTTGCCGTCGCCGTTCACGTCGGCGGACTCGTCTTTCGCGTTGTACTTTTCGAGGAAGGTGCTGAAGTCACTCGCGTCGATGCCGCCGTCGTTGTTGTCGTCGTAGCGGCGGGTGAACTCGCGTTGCGTGCGTTGATCGAACTGATCAAGATACGCCTCGTAAGACTCGTCGAGGTTGAGTTCGCCGTCGCCGTCCCGGTCGTAGCGTTGGACCGCGTCGCTCCAGGGATTCCCGCCGCCGGGGCCGCCACGGCCTCGCGTGAATTGTTCACGGGCGGCCTGGTTCTCGGCGTCGGAGAGCTGGCCGTCCCCGTCGGTGTCGAACCGCTCGACCATGCGTGCCTGGCGTTCGATGTCGCGGGCCTCGAGTTCGGCCTCGGCTGCCAGGCGTTCCTCATCGTTGAGCTCGCCGTCGCCGTCCGCGTCGAAGCGTTCGGTCATCCGTTCGAGCATCCGTTCGCGTCGCTGCGCCTGGAACGCCTCGCGGATGGCCTCCCGTTCTTCCTCGGAGATCTCACCGTCGCCGTCGGTGTCGAATCGCGCCATGAAATCTTCGCGGCGTTTCTTCATCTCTTCAAACCGCTCGGACCAGTCCTCGGCGGCCATCGGGGCGTCGGCGAGGCCGGGGCGTCGGCGTCGGTCCCCGCGTCCGCGCTCGCCGCCTCTCCCGGGGCGGTCCTCGGCGGTCCGCCTTTCTTCGGGTCGCTCGGGCGCGATCATGGGGGCATCGCTGTCGATGCGGGTCGGGCGGTTGATGACCATCGGGCCGCTGTTCTCGGCGGGCTTCGGTGCCGCGGCGACGGGGTCAACGGATGCCTTCTTCTCGCCGTTCATCGAGATCGCGCCGATTGTTATCACGGCGGCGGCCCCGGCGACGGCGGCAATCATCAGTGGTTTGCGCATGAGATACCCCCTGTGTGCACTGTTCTATCCATCGGCAGAACGCGGCGGATTCACCCGTATTGCGTGTGTGCGGGAAATCAGACCGAAAACACCGGGCTTGGCATGAAAAACGCCCCGTCGCGGTGACGGGGCGGTGTTGGAAGTGGCGAGGGCGAGACTCGAACTCGCGACCTGAGGGTTATGAATCCTCCGCTCTAACCGGCTGAGCTACCTCGCCAGAGGCAGGTGGGAAATATATCCATCGGGGACCCCGCCGTCGCCCCTCGGGGGCCTCCGAAGGCGGATTTCCGGGAACCGGGGCGGTGTGCGCGGGGTAGGCTCGGATGATGTTCTGGAATCTACCAGGCCGATCGCTCGCGTTCCCCGTGCTGTGCCGGGTGGGTGTTGCGTGTCTCTCGATCGTGCTTCTGTGGGGGTTGGTTGGGTGCCAGTACGAGTCGATCCGGAGGGCGCAGCTTGCGCACCGCGATGCCGCTCCGGAGATCGCACGCGAGGAACTCGTTGGGCTGTTGCCCCCGGAGGCGGGGTTCGTGGGGCCGCACGCGGTGCTGGGCTGGCTCGAACTGGGATCGGCGGACCACGCGGTCGGGCGGTACGACGCGAGTTCGCGTGCATTGCTGCGGGCCGAGGCGGGGTTCGATTCCCATGACGCCCGCGCGCAAACGAGCGTAAGCGAGGAGGCGTTCAGTGCGATTACGAGCCCGCTGAGCGTGGCGTACCGCGGGTCGCCGACCGACCGGGTGATGGCGCCGACGCTCCGTGCGGTGAACGCGATGCTCGCGGGTGACGAGGCGGGAGCGCGGTCTGCGCTGAACGAGGCCGCGATTCGGCAGCAGTTGGCCATCGAACAGCGTCGGTCGGCGATCGACGCGGCGCGGGCCGAGACGCGGTCAGCATCGTCGGACCGGGTGGATGTGTCACGTTCGGTCGCTGGAGCCATGGCGGACCCGGCGTTCGCCGAGGCGTTCAGGTCGCTGGATCAGTACGAGCCGTACCGGGGTTTTGTAAATCCGTTCTCTGAGATGTTGCACGCCGCGTTCCGGCTGGCGGTTCCTGTTGATGGCGCGGACCGCGATCGCGCGACGGCGCTGCTGCGGAGCGTTGCGGGGACGGTGGAGAACCGGTTTGTGCGCGAGGCGTTGCTCGAGGTCGACGGGGGGGAGAGTGCCCCGTCGGTCCATGTCTTCTTCGCGACGGGGTTTTGCCCGATCCGGGATGAGTTCCGGCTCGATCTTCCGTTGTTTTTTTTCAACGACACCGTTGATTACGTGGGCATCGCGTTCCCCCGGCTCGCGTTTGACGACGACGCGGTGGGGTATCTGGATCTCGAGTCGCCGGACGCATTGGTGCGCACGGAGATGCTCGCGGATATGGACCGTTTGATGGCGATCGAGTTCCGCGAAGAACTGCCGACGCTGATGCGGCGGGCGATCATCGCGACGGTGGCAAAGACGGCGGCGGCCTATGGGATCAACGAGGCAACCCGCGACGACGAGACGGCGAACGCGCTCGCCCGCATCGCGGCGGGGCTGTATCTGTATTCTCAGAACCGGGCGGACACCCGGGCGTGGGCAACGCTCCCGAAGTCGTATCAGTATGCACGGCTCGCGGCGCCCTCAGACGGTCGTGTGCTTGTAAGCACACCGGACGGGCAGAGTGTGTTCGTGGATGTCGCTCCGGATTCGGACACGATTGTGTTTGTTCGGAGCCTGCGTCCGGGGGTAGGCTTGCGGGTACGCTCGGTCCGGTTCGGCTCTGGGGCCGGGGGGGCCAACGTCGAGGAAGGGCCGGAGAAATCGGCTGCGACGCTCTACGAATCACCGACGAACGGAGGCGTGAATTGACCATGCGAATCAGTGGAATCGCGATTTTGGGCACGCTCGCTCTGGGCTGGCTCGCGGGGTGCCACAGCGGCCCGCCGGCCTCGGTCAACACCGTCGGCCCAGCGCAGCGGCGGGCGGTCCCGACCCCGGTCGCGGATGAGCGGCTGATTACCGACGAGTTGTTCGCGAACTCGGCGGTGGTGACGGGGCTGATCGAGGGCACGACCCCGGACGGGCTCCGTGTGATCGAGGCGGAGGTGCAGAATGCGACGAATCGGCACGTGCCGTTCCGCTGGCGGACGTCGTGGTACGACGACCGGGGGCTCGAGGTGCGCGGGCCGACGGTGGTGTGGCGGCACGAGGTGCTGCCCCCCGGGGCGTTCCGGCGCGTGACGGCGGTGGCGGTGTCGCCTGCGGCGTATGACTTCCGGATGGAATTTTTGTCGGACCGGTAATGATTCAATGACTGGTTGTCGGCCGGCGGCGTGCGCGCGCGGGCATGCGGCGGCGGGACACGAAAGGGATGCGATGCGGCGGATGCTCGTGAGATCGGCGGTTTGTGGAGTGGTGCTCGCGGGGCTCGGACTCGCGGGCTGCGAGACATCACCGGTCTCGAACCGGACGCCTTCGCCGACGCGGCGGGTGGGCGAGACGCAGACGCTGGAGACGCGCCGGCTGAACCAGCGGGACCTCGAAGATTTCGCGGCCGAGCTCGCGGACGGGTTGATCCGGTCGGGCCGACTCGTCGCGTTCGATGATCAGGGTCCTCCTTTGGTGCTCATCTCGCGCTTTGTCAACGAGGGTGGGCGGGGCACGATGCACATCGATCGCAACCGGGTGTTCGCCCGGGTGCTCGATGCGATGAACAGAGCCGGGGTCGCGACGGCGTATGTGGATGATGATCCGACGGTGGAGGCGATCCGCCGCGAGGCGCGAGCCGCGGGGCGTGCGGTGCCCGAGCCTGACTATTCGGTGGTGCTTCGGGTGTATGAGGACGTGGCGAGCGTCGGGAACATCAGCGAATTTCAGTACATCCTGCAGATGCAGGTCGCGGCGCTCGATGGGCCTCGGGTGGGGACGATGGTCTGGAGCGAGGAGCGGGTGATCGCCAAGCAATCGCCTCGGGGCGGGGTGATCGGGCCCTGAGTTGCGGCTCCCGTCTGTGGCCCCGATCGGATCCTCGGGGTGGGCATGACGGGTATGCCCCCGGGTCGGGGCGGTTCGTTGTCGGTCCCCGGCGGTGATGGCCGATATCCGGGGTATGACAGACGGATCGAACGAATTTCTGGCGGACGGGTTCGGGACGGACGGGCACGGGGGAGTGATTGGGACGGTGTGCATGTCGATCGGGCTGACGAGGCCGTTTCTGGTTGGCATCGGTGGGTGCGGGATGTCTGCGCTCGCGCGGGTGCTGTCCGAGGATGGCGCGACGGTGCGCGGCTCGGACATGACCCCGAGCGATGTGACCCGGGGCCTCGACGAGGCCGGGATCGCGGTCGACTTTGACCAATCGGGCGTTGCTTTGCCTGTCGACATCGATGGGGTGATTGTCTCGGCGGCGATCCGCCCGGATCACCCGCAGCATGTTGCCGCGGTGGAACGCGGGCTCGCGGTCTTTACCTACGCAGAGGCGCTGGGACGCTGTATGGGCGGTCGGACGGGGGTCTCGATCGCGGGGACGCACGGGAAGAGCACGACAACGGCGATGCTCGGTTGCGTGCTTGCGGACGCGGGGCTCGACCCTGGCGTGATCGTTGGTGCGTCGTGCGGGCAGCTCGCCGGCGGGGCGCTCGCGACGGGTGCGCGTCGGGGCATGCCCGGCGGCGCGGGGTTCCGGCTTGGTGCGAAGGCGGTCCCAGCGGGACCTCTGACGGGCAAGCCCGGGTTCCTGCTCGCGGAAGCCTGCGAGTTCAATCGGTCGTTCCATCACCACAGGCCCGTGATCGGTGCGGTGATGAATGTCGAGGCGGACCACCTAGATATCTACGGCTCGCTCGACGCGGTCGTGGAGGCGTTCGCGGGATTCGCGGCGTTGCTCCCGGCTGAGGAAGAGGGCGGGCGGCTGCTGATCGGGCACGACGGTGCGCATCGCCGTGAGATCACCGCCGGCCTGGGCTGCGCGATCGAGACGATCGGTTTCAGCCCCGCAGCGGACTGGGTCGTGTCGCACGATGCGGGTTCTGGCGGCGTCTCGATCGAGGGCCCCGGCGGGGTGCGCACGGGTT
>DDFO01000054.1:25255-26085 GCA_002337215.1 Phycisphaerales bacterium UBA1926
CGGGTTGGACGAATACGATGCCGGGTGACCACAACGCGATGAATTCTGCGACGGCGGCGGCCTTGGCGATCGGGATGGGTGCGGACCCCGAGGTCGTTGGTCGTTCGCTCTCGGCCTTCCGGGGGCTCGATCGGCGGATGCAGGACCTGGGCGAGCGAACGCTGCCCGGGGGCGGCGCGGTGCGGGTCTTCGACGACTACGGGCACCACCCGACCGAGATCGACGCGACGCTGCGGGCGTTGCGGCATTCGGCGGTGAGCGAAGGGGGGCGGCTGGTGTGCGTGTTCCAGCCGCACCAGCACAGCCGGACGCGGTTCCTGCTCGATGAGTTCGCGACGAGTTTCGAGCAGGCGGACGTGGTGATCGTTCCGCACATCTACTTTGTGCGCGACAGCGAGGCCGAGAAGCAGAAGGTGTCCGCGGCCGACCTGGTGGATCGGCTCCGGACGCGCGGTGTGCGTGCGATGCACCTGTATCCGTTCGGGGCGATCGTCGAGGCGCTCGAGCACGTGTGCCGGGACGGTGATGTGCTGGTCGTCATGGGCGCGGGCCCGGTGTGGGAGGTTGCCCACGGCTTTGTTGCCCAGGGCGAAGCCGAATCGCCCGGCGCGGCGGTGGCGGGGTGAGCGTCGTGTCTGCCGGGTTGCAGATCGCTGAGCGTGCGCCGATCCCGACCTGGCTCGGGGTGGGTGGCGTGGCGGATCGGCTCTGCCGGCCTCGGGATGTGGCGAAGGTCTCGGCGTGTGTGCGGGCGCACGGAGACATCCGCGTGCTGGGTGACGGGGCGAATCTGCTGGTCGATGATGACGGCGTGGGCGGGTTGGTGATCG
>DDFO01000054.1:26127-42062 GCA_002337215.1 Phycisphaerales bacterium UBA1926
GTGATCGATACGGCGGGCCTTGATGAGGTCGAGATCGACGACCGGACAGGGTTGGTCCGTGTAGGCGCGGGGGTGAACCTCCCGAAACTGATCACGCGGTGCGCTCGGGTGGGTCTGCGCGGTCTGGAAGTCCTCGCGGGGATCCCGGCGTCGGTCGGGGGGGCTGCCGTGATGAACGCGGGTGGGCGGTTCGGGGCGATCGCCGACACGATCCACGCGGTCGAGATCGTGCGTGAGGATGGGGCGGTGGAGCGGGTCGAACGCGGTGCGATCGCGTACGGGTACCGGGCGAGCGGGCTGGCGGGTGTGGTCGTCGGGGTGGAGTTTGGGCTCGAGCCGGGTGATCCGGTGGCGATCCGCGATCGGCTGAAATCGTGCATGGCGTATAAAAAGAATTCGCAGCCGATGGCGGCGGATTCGGCGGGGTGCTGTTTCAAGAACCCGCTGTTGGCCGAACCGATTGACGGGATCGGAGAAGAGGGGGCACGGGTGAGCGCAGGGATGCTGATTGACCGTGCGGGGTGCAAGGGGTTGCGATCGGGCGGCGCGGTGGTGAGCGGCGAGCATGCGAATTTTCTGGTGACCGAGCGAGGCGCGTGCGCGGGGGATGTGATCCGTCTGATGGACGAGGTGGCGGCCCGGGTGCGCGACACGTTCGGCGTTGAACTGGAACGCGAGGTCGTGGTCTGGCGACGTGGTTGTAAAGAGCAGCTGGAGGGCTCGCGATGAGTTTGCCTTCGGTGCTCGTGCTGGCAGGCGGGCCTGACGCGGAGCGGGCGATCAGTCTCGAGAGTGGGGCGGCGGTTGCTCGCGCCCTGCGGGAGGCTGGGCACGCGGTCGAGTTTTGCGAGATAGACGGTTTGGACGGGTCGGCACTGGACGCAATGCCGGGCGATGTCGTGTTTCCTGTGCTCCACGGACTGTGGGGCGAGGGCGGCCCGTTGCAATCGGTGCTCGAGGCTGCTCGTGAGCGGACGGGGCGGGGGTATGTCGGGTGTGGGCCTTCGGCGTCCCGGCTGGCGATGGACAAACTCGCGACGAAGATCGCGGCCGGGCGAGCGGGCGTGCGGACACCGCTTGCGGGGGTCGTGGACCCACGTGACGTGTCGTGCTGCGTGCCGCTGCCGGTGGTGGTGAAGCCGGTTCACGAGGGGTCGAGCGTCGGGCTGATGATCTGCCGGGATCTCGAGGCGTGGGCGACCGCTCGCGAACTGGTCGCGGCGGATTCACAGACGGCTCGGGTGTACATGGCCGAGATGATGATCTCGGGGCGCGAGGTGACGGTGTCGCTCGTCGAGGACGGCGATGGCGGGTTTCTGGATCTCCCGCTTGTGGAGATTATCGCGAGCGGTGGGGTGTATGACTATGACGCGAAGTACACGCGCGGGGATACGCGGTATGTGGTCGAACCCGGGTTGCCCGATGGCCTGGCGGATGAGATCCGCGAGGCGGCGATCCGGCTCGCGCTGGTGATCGGTGCCCGGGATCTTTCGCGGGTTGATTTTCTGATCGATGGCGAAGGCGTCGCGTGGTTGCTCGAGCTGAACACGATGCCGGGTTTCACGGCTTCGAGCCTGCTTCCCAAGGCCGCGGCGGCGCGGGGGATCGGGCTTCCGGCACTCGTGTCGCGGTTGGTCTCGTTGGCGGCTGCGCGTTCGTCGGACGGCGCGGCGTGCGAGAAGATGTCTCGCTGACTCTTTGTGAACGGAATCATGATGGCGAAGCAAACGAGACGGTCCAAGAAGAAGACACCGCGCAACTGGAAGGGGTACGGGCGCATCGCGTTGCGTTGCGTTTCGGTTCTGCTGCTGATCGTGTTGGCGTTCTCGCTCGTGTTCGGCGTGGGGCGATTACGCACGCATGCGGAGGGGCGATTACTTCTGGCGGGACAGAACGCCGCGCCGGATCGGGTGGGCGCGTTCACGGTGTCGTTCGCGTGGCCCGCGCTGCGGAACACGCCTGGCGAGACCTGGATGCGGCCCGAGGACATGGCGTCGCTGACGCGGGTTGCTGAGTCGGTTGTGCGGCGGGACGCGCCGCTGAGTGTCGTGCCGCTTCGGGCGGTGTCCGAAACGCTGGGCGATACGGGGTGGTTCGATGGCGATCCGGTCGTCCGTCGCGTGGGGCCCGGGCGGATCGACGTGGATGGCGACTGGCGGATTCCCGCGGCGGTCGTGCGTTGGGAAGGGATCGATCATCTGGTTTCGGACGCGGCGATGCCGATGCCGGTCGAGGTCCCGGCGGGTGGGCTGAATCTTCCGTTTATCGAGGGTGTTTACAGCGGTGCGGTCGTCCGCGGCGCCGCGCGATACGCGAACCCCTGGCCTGGGCCCGGGGTGCGTGTCGGGCTCGATCTTCTCGGGGTGATCCGGAGTAGGGGGTTGGGTGCGGAGGTGTCGGGAATCGACGTCGCGGGGTATCTTAACGGGGGGCCTATCGAGATCGTTTCTGCGGACGGGAATCGGGTTGTGTGGGGCTCGCCTGTTGATGAGTGGATCCCCGGGGAGCCGACGGTGAACGAGAAGATCGCGCGACTCGAGCAGTTGATCGAACGCACCGGCGCGATCGATGCGGGGCAGCGGCGTGTGGAGATCCATCGGGCCCGGGTCGAGATCGATCGCACGGGATCGCTCGGCGGCGGGACTGGTTCGGACTGATGGCGGACGAGACGCGGGAGTCGGCGCCCTCGGCGGAGGCCGATCTCGACATCTTCGGGAAGCCTCCCGCGAAGCATCGCGATTGGTCGCATCGGCGTCGCGAGCCGCGAGGGCTTGCGCTTGCGTGGACCGTGTATCTCATGCTTGCGACGATCGTCGCGCTCGTGCCGATGGTTCTCTCGGGTCAGTTGAGCGGTGATGTCTACCGGCCTTCGGCGCGGGTGATGGTCGTGCTCGTCACGGTCGGACTGACGGTGCTGTGGCCGGTGTTGCGGGTTTCGCAGGCACCGCAAGGCGCGCGGCCCGTGCTGGACGTCGTGCGAGATCTGGGCGTGTTGTGGCTGCCCGCGATGGTGCTGCTGTGGCCACAGTCGGTGCTCGCGGGGTGGCCGGTGCGTGTTGTCGGTGCGGCGTCGGTCGTTCTGATTGTCTGGGGCCTGGTGAGCGGCGCTGGATTGATGATCTGGCACCGGCATTCGCGGGGTGGCTTCGCCGGGCGGCTTGTGTTGACGACTTTCTGCGTTGGCATCGCGGGAGTGATCCCGCTGGTGCTCGCGACGGCGGGCGTGCTGTCGTTGGATGCGCCCGCATCGCTGCCGTCGGCGGGTTGGGTGTGGTCGCCTGTGACGGGCGTCTGGGAGATGCTGCGGGAACGGCCCTGGAGCGGGATGCCGGCGGCGGTGTCCGGGGCTCACTGGTCGGTGCTGCGGTTGCAGTTGTTGATTTCGGGCGGTGTTTTTTTCGTCTCGGCGATCGTCTGCCGCGGCAAGCCGCGCGGGGTCGATTCTCCCGCGGATCGTCGCTGATTCTCGCGGCGGCGGCTATGCTGGTTTATCTCGACCCCAGACGGCACGGTCCCCGAATGCGACCGGCCAGGGCGGTGGATTTTTCTACGGATTGGACGGCTATGGAATTCATCACCGAAGACGAGCGGGCTCAGTTGAAAGCGAAGTTGGACGGGCTGCACGCCAATCGTCCCAAGATCTCGGAACGCATCGCTGAGGCCCGGGCGTTGGGCGATCTCAAGGAGAACGCGGAGTATCACTCGGCGCGCGAGCAGCAGGGGCTCGAGGAAGCAGAGATCCGCCGTCTCGAGGAAAGGCTCGCAACCGCGCAGGTGATCGATAAGTCCAGCGGTGCCGCTGGCGTGGTGTTCATCGGGTCGATGGTGAAGCTCAAGGACAAGAAGACCGGCGATGAAGATGTGTACCGGCTCGTGGGCGAATCGTCCGGTGAGATGAGTGACGAGTTCATCGAGGTGACGACCAGCAGCCCGATGGGCGAGGCACTGATGAAGTCCCGCGTCGGCGAGGTCGTCAATGTCCGGGCGCCGCGCGGCGTCAAGTCGTTCGAGATTCTCGAGATTCTCTGAGTCGTGTTCTCTGACATCTGATGGTGCGGATGTTTCTTCTCCTTTGTTCCAGACGCTTCGGGGTGCTCCGATGATCCGCCCGGTTCTGTACAGCAAGATTCACATGGCGACGGTGACCGCGGCGAAGCCTGACTACGTCGGCTCGATCACGATCGACGCGGACCTGCTCGCGGCGACGGGGATCCGGGTCAACGACCGGGTGCTGATCGCCAACTGCCGGAACGGTGCCCGGTTCGAGACCTATGTGTTCCTGGGTGAGGCGGGGAGCGGGGCGATCGAACTCAACGGAGCGGCGGCGCACCTCGTCGAATCGGGGGACCGCGTGATCATCATGCACTTCGCGATGATGGACGACGCTGAGTATGCGTCGCACCGCCCCCGGGTGGCGATCATTGGCGAGGGGAACCGGATCGTGGACCGGCTCCGGTATGAGCCGAGCGATCTGCCGATCCGCGACTGAAATGGCCGTTTGATTTTGAGTGGGCCGGCATGCGCGGGATCTGCGCGTCTTTGGCTGGTGCTGCGATGGTGAGATCCGTAGGTCTACGCGAATTCTTTGTTCGGTGACGATTTGTCGAGCGCGTCGCGAATGGGCGCGGTGATTCCGGGCTTGTGACTCTGGAGCGGGTGCACGAGCCACGGATGGCGGGACCGCTGGGCCGGCGGATAGCGCTCGCTTCTTGTTTCTCCTCGGTGCCGCCTGGGCATGACTGCGCGGGCGGCATTTTCACGGTCGGTGTGCGCGTCAGCCGCACGCGGCGCACACGCCGTAGAGCGTGATCTCGTGCCCGGTGAGCCTGAATCCCTTGGGGAGGAGCGGCTTGAGGTTGCCCGGGCATCCCTCGATATCGAACGTCTTGCCGCACACTTCGCAGTGGAAGTGGTGGTGGTGCTTGAGGCCCGCGGACTCGTAAAGCGCGGGCTGGCCTGGCAGTTCGACCTTGATGATCTCGCCCTCTTCGAGCAGGGCGTTGATGTTGCGATAGACCGTCGCGAGGGAGATCGAGGGGACGTCGGTACGGCTGATCTCGAGGAGTTCCTGAGGCCCGAGGGGCCTGTCGGATCGTTCGATCGCATCGCGGATCGCGGTCCGCTGCCGGGTGTTGCGTGGTTGCTGGTTCTGCTCGCTCACGGGGGATCTTGGGGGGCGGACGCTGGAAGTCAACCTCGGTCGGACTTGAGGGGGGAGACCGAGCGGGGCGGTGGGCTCGGCGAATCGGTAGACTCGGGGGCGTGCGACGCGGCTAAACGAGACGGCCGCGGGCCTTCGGCATGGCTTTGTTCGTGCATCGAGACTCGGCGTGCGGATGGGGAGGCGTTGCGGTGGACGGACTGACGAGACGCGTGCCCTCTGGGTATACGGCGGTGGATCTCTTCCCGGCGGCACCGGCGGGGGGAGGGGTTCAGCCGTTGCGGGTGTGTGTGCTGGTGCGCAACGAGCCGCAGCCTGTGGGAGGGCGGCTGGTCGTGGTGCGGGATGTATTCGATGCGTCCGTCTACCTCGGCTGTGTATTGGACGCCTCGGGTGCGGTGGATTCGTGGGTCGAGGTCTGGGTTCAGCGGGTGGACACGCTGGACGCCTCGGCGGGGGGCGGACACGGGACGCTGAGCAACGCCTCGCTCGAGGCCCGCTGGGCGCGGACCGTCGATGGCCTTGCGGCGACGGCGCCGGACATGCTGATCCGAACCGGGTACGAGACACAGAACCCGACCCCGATCGCTTTGGACGCGGTGAAGGGCGGGGCGCGGACGCCCATGCACGAGGCGACGGGCGCGGACTGGTCGGTGTGCAGGGACGAGGATGTGCTCGCGTCGAAAGGGCTGGCGTCGTACCGGTCGTCGCTGGCGCGGCACCTCTGGATCGAGCAGTTGGGAGAGGGGTCGCCGTTCGTTGACGCATCGGATGTGTCGGCGGTCGGTTCGGCGTTGTTAACCGGCGTGAACCGAGATCTGGTCCCGTTCAACCTGGGCGGGGGCTTGATGATGGTCCGGCGGCTGGCGCCGATCGGGTATGCCGAGCAGGTGGGCGTGGTCGGCGGGCTGTCGTGGAGCGGCGTACGGCACGGCATCGAGGCGATCGATCTCCGGGCGGGGCACGAGATGGTGACCCGGGTGAGCGGGTTCGCGGGTGATCCGGAGCCGATCGATCCGGACCGTCTGTTCCTGGGGCGTCACGGGCGATGGGGGCGGCTCGTTGAGTCGCTGCATCTGAAATTGAAGATGGTCGCCGAGGCGGTGGGGGCTGTGCGTTCTTCCTCAGAGCGCACGGGGCGACCTCTGCTCAACCTGACGGATGAGAGTTTTCGTGTCGAGTTATGGGAGGGCGGGATCGGCCTGCCCCGGTTGTGGACGAGCCGGGTCCGTCTTGTTGATCCGGGTTCCGCGTTCGAGATGTCGATCGAGGGGCTGCGGGCACGCGGGTTTGTGAGCCCCGACGGCATCGGGCGCGGCGTCTATCGACCCGAACTCGGCGGCGAGGCGACCGGCGGACGGTGTGACTTCCGGATTCGGTCCATCGATGAGAGTGATCCGAGCGGTGCGGTGGTCGAAGCTACGTTCCGGACTGACGCGCGGGTGTCCGGCGGCGGGAGCGAGTTGCTCGAGTTGCGGGTGCCGGCGGAGGGCGAGCGGCTGTTGTTGTATGGGCGGGTGCGGGCCGAGGAGGCGCTGGGGCCCGGGGAGCTGCGGTTCCGCGGCTTGCCGGTGCCCCTGGATGGGCGGATGGGTGAACTGATTCGCGCGGCCGAGGGTGTTCCGTTGCGAGATGTTTCGTTTGAGGTCGTGCCGCTCGCGTCGACGCCCTGCGACCTGCACGCGCTTGGGGTTCTGGGTGTGCGCACGCTGCTGGTCGATGGGGGTAACACGCTGCCGGTCGCGTTGGACGAGCTCGTCAGTCTTGCTCGGGTCGCGTCTGAGGGGCTGAAGGACGGGCTCGCGCTCGAGGATGCCTTTGAGCGGGCGTTCTTCTCCGATGTGAGGTGGGGAGATTCGCTCGGACCGCAGCGGCTGGTGAACGAGGCGATCGTTCCGGCTCAGGCGGCGGACCTGATCCCTCCGGAGATCTGGATGCGGGTGCTGGCGCTTCTGAGCCGGATGCTGCTGGGGATCGAAGGTGTTTCGATGTGCCGAGACGCCGGGGACACGCGTGGATTGCACCCGCATCTGGTGTTCGACGGAGCTGCGGAGGGTCTGGCGTCGCTGCTGGTGCGGACGCGGAGCCTGATGGTGGTGGACTGGCGGCACAACCGTGAGGTTCACTCGGTGCTGCGGCGGTATCGCGAGGGGATGGCGTCGGCGTGACGCGTCCGGATTGGATCAGGTAGTATCGTTGCGTTGGCGGGGCGGTACGGCGCGGCCGTGCGGTGTCCTTGCCTTGCTGTTTCGTATCATCGCGCCGCGTCTGGCGGCTGATTCGAGGGGAACGGAAGATGGCTCGCACAAAGGTTTCGACGCGTATCGGTATGGTCCTGCTCGCGGTGTTCGGTGTTGTCGCGGTCGGCTGCGGCGGGACGTCGTTCAAGAAGTTTGACGTTAATGTGTCGCTCGACGGGTCGATGCCGGCTGGCGAGTCCGTGACGGTGGACCTCATTGCGCTCGGCGGCGATCGGGCCGAAGAACTCGACGGGATGCCGATGCGGAAGTATTGGACGCTCAATGACCCGTACCGCTCGAGTCTTCTTGCGGAAGGCGTGCTGTGGACGGCGGAACTCGACGCGTCGAACCCCGAGGCGACGCTCAAGTCAACCAACAAGATCTGGAACTCGCCGATCTGGAAGTCGGGCGGGAAACTGTTCGTTCTCGCGAAACTCCGGGGCGTCGGGCCTGGTCCGAACGGTGACCCGAGGCGGCGGACCATCAATCGCGACGCATCGCTCTGGACGCAGAAGCGGATTGATGTCACGGTGCGGCAGGACGGGATCTCGTACTCGCCGACCGAGAAATCCGTCGGTCAGTGATCGATGCGAACAGCCGGTGATTGTTTGATGTGTCGGATCGATCGCGAGAGACCCGCGTCGGCCTGCGTGGCTCGCGTGGGTTGTGTGGAAGGGGTGCGTGCGTGCCGTTGATTGCGGGCAAGCGTGCGGATTCGATCGGCGGGCACGCGATTGAGCGTCCTGTCGCGGTCGGGGTGCGCGAGAGCACTTGGCTCGCCTACGACCGGACCGGTGATCCCTGTGTCATCGAGGTCTGGGAGCGGTTCGACGACGGGCCGGTCGCGGGAGCGGATCTCGACGCGTTTGTTGAGCGTGCGGCGCTTCAGCGGCGGGTCGCGGCTGCAGGCGGCAACGCGGAGCGGATACTCGGTGGCGGACACGTCGTTGGCGTACGCACGCTCGAAGCGACGGACTTTGGAGCGTTCTACACGCGCGATCGGTACGGGGTTTCGGCGGCGGAGTTGGCGGCCGGCAAGGTCCGGCTGCGTGGGGATGCGCTGCACGAGATCATGTCGGGCGTGGTCGGCGGGCTGCAGATTTTCCGTGAGCGGGCGGGTCGGCCGCACGGGGGGCTTGACGCATCCGCGGTTTTGATCTCCGATGGCGCGCCGGGAAAGCGTCGCGTCGGGCTCCGGGCGCCGGCAACCGCTGGCGAGTTGGCGGAAATCGGTGATCCCGACGGCGACGAGTTGCGGCGGATCGGTCTGCTGATCTTCGAGTTGGTGCAGCATCGCCCGTTTCGCGCGATGGGTGGGTACCCGGTCCGTGATGGGTCGGAATGGCAGGGGCTTGGGAAGTCCGGTGGGTTCTGGCTCGGGCTCGTCAATGAATTGCTTGCGCCCTCGGGCTGCAGGCTGACGCTTGGCGAGGTCGCGTCACGGATCGCGGGGCTGCGGTTCCGGGTGGACAAGCCGGGCGCAGGGGTCTGGCTCGGGCGGGCGGGGATCGCGGCGGCGGTGCTCGGGCTGGTTGGCGGCGGTGTGTGGTTCGGGCTGCGTCCGAGCGAAGAAGCACCCAGGGCGGATTACCGGGACTCGGAGTTCGAACAGTGGCTCCGCACGGTGCCTGTTGTGGTGTCGCTACGTGAGCGGGTTGGGGCGATGCCCGACGCGCCGGCGGTTCTGCGCGAGGCGGTCGGGCGGCTTGATCCTGAGTCGACGCCGCGGGGTGGTGTGGACGATTACTTTGATATCCCGAGTCTGTTTGAGGAAGCGGAGCTGTATCGGGTGTTTCGAGCGAGGCTCGACGGCCCGTTGCCTCAACTCGTGGAGAGTGTTCAACAGTTTGCACAGAAAGATTTCGAGGCGAGGGCGGAGACGCAGGAAGAATCCGAGGATCAGAAGCGGCTCGAGCGGCTGGCGTTCCTGTTCCGGAAGGGGCTTGCCCGCTTCGGCGTCGAGACAGAATCGGAGCAGGTCGCGGACGCCGGGGGTGTCCAGGACGAGACCGGCGAGACGGCCGGGGGCGGTTCGTCTGATCCTGTCGACGAGGCGACCCTGAGCCTGCTTGACTCGTTCTCTCACGACAATTGGGCGTCGCATGGGATGATCGCGGGGTTGGTTGAGGGGGACGGGGTTGCCTGGTTCCGGCCTTCCGCAGCGAGTCTCTTTTCTTCACAGCTGGATGAGATCCGCGACGGACTTTCGGTGCTCGCCGACGGCGCGACGGACTTCGATGGGGCGACGGCGCACAGGCCTGTTGTCGGTGCGGTCGAGGAGACGGTTGGGCGCTTTGTCGGGGCGGTCGAATCTGTCGAGCGCACCGCGGGCGTGATCGGTGTGTGGCGTGACGGGCTGTATCCGCGGATTGAATCCGGGAGTTCGGTCATCGCGGCGGCGTCGGCATGGCCTGATGTCCCCGCGTCGGTTGCGGATGATCTTCCGGATGGCGGCGATCCGTACCTCGCGTCGTTTGAGTCATTCGCGGAGCGGGTCGGCGTCGTTGGCGATGGCGAGACGGATGAAGACCTCGGTCGGCGTCTGGAGGCTGCGGCGGCCGCGGTGGACGCGGTACGGGCGGTTATCGAGCGAGGGTGGGATGCGGGGTCCGTGGATCTTCTGGCTCACGCGGCGTGGGTGGAATCGGCTCGGGATCGGATCGCGGAGAGGCCTGCTGCGAGCGACGGTGACGAGTTGGCGGTGTGGATCGATGCCCGGATCGCATTGAGCGAGGAATGGCTGGAAAGCGTGGCGTCGGCGACGCCGGTTGCAGCGGACAGCGATTGGCCGGCTGCCGATTTTGCGAGTGAACTCGCGGCGACGCGTGATTTGTGGCGAGAGGCGATGCGTGACGCGCGGCAGGACACCCTGGAGGCGGAGGCAGAGATCGCGGGCGGGGTCGGGGTGATCGCGCCGGCGCTCGATGCGGTCGAGGAGCGGCTGCGTGAGGTCCGGCGGCAGCCGCGGTGGCGGAGTCTTCGCGATGAGGTCGATTCCGAGTCGCGTGGGTTGGAGCGAGACTTTGCATCGCTGGCGACGATGATCGAGCGGATTCACGCGCAGGTGCTGCAGCCTCCGCGGGATCTGATCGCGTTTTGGCGGGAGAACCCGATCCGCGTGGAGGGGTTCGACGGCGCGGAGGAGCTGGCGCTTGCGGGCGGGGCGATTGTTGAGCGGTACGCCGTTGAATGGGAACGCTGGGCGGCGGGTGAGGGTCTTGATGATGAGGCGTTGAAGCGGGCTCCGCAGACGGACCGTCTTCGGACGGCGCTGCGAGGTGTCGATGAGGTCGTGAGGGCGGCGGCCGAGGATGTCCTGGGTGTGCTGGGCGAGGCACGGGCGTACGGCCGGTTCGACGGGGACGCGGTGGAGGGTGCGGTCGGGCGTTGGCTTGCCGGGCGATTCGCCGAGGCGGTGTTGTCGTTCGAGGGGTGGAGTGACAAGTCTCGACTCGGTGACGACGGTGTGTTCGCGACGCGGCTCGGTTCTCTCGCAGACGAAGCGGGGAGCACGCTCGACGCGCTCGCGGCGGATCTTGGGACGCTTTCAGAATCGTCGGGGCTTGTGGCGCGCGGGTACGGCGTCGGTGACCGCGTCGATGGATTCGCGGTGGGTGATCGCGTTGAACTCGCGTCGTTGGCGGATCGGCTTCGATCGCCCGATGTTCCGTCGGTCGCGGATATCGATGAGATAGATCAGGCGGTTCTGGCGGTTGAGGGGTTGGTTGAGATTTCACGGGTCGATGACCCCAGCTTGCTGATGGATGCGTTTGTCGCCGAGTGCGGTTCGGCGGGGCGGGCCGGGATCGGTGTTCAGGCGATCCGACGGCTCGATTCGATCGGCCGGGACGCGGGCGCGTGGCCGAGTTCGATCGATGTGATGTTGCGAGACCGCGACGGCCTCGCGGACGGGATCTCGGCGCTGCGGGGCACGGTCCCGGCGGGTGACTTTGAGAAGATTGGTGAGGCGCTCCGCGGGATCGTCCGGGCCTGGTGGCTGCGCGGGGTGGCCGAGGCAGACGATCGCGGTGACTTTGCGCGGGGTGTGAGCGGCGCGTCGTCGTGGTTCGACGGGGTTGGCGACGGCTGGGTCGGGGTGCTTGGTTCGGAATTGCTGACGGGGCGGGCTCGGTACAACGCGGCGCTCGTGGGGCTGCGGGCCGAGATCGACGAGTTGGGTAGAAAGGCGATGGTGCAGGCGTCGTCATCGGATTCGAGTGCGATCCCGGGGATCGATGCTCGGCTGCTGTCTGATGTGCGTGCCAAACTCGGTGAGATCAACCGGCTTGCGCAGCAGACGCTCGACGACGGGGAGCGGGCTCGGGCGTTGATGTGGGTGCGGGGGTTTGAGCGTGAGCTCAACGACGCACAGGGCGGGCGGCGCGGCTGGGATGAGGCCGGTGTTGGCCCAGTCGGCGCAGGGCTGGCGAACTGGTCGGCGACGCTGGACGAAAACGTGGAGCCGCCGCGGGTGGTGTATTCGTATTCCCCACCGCAGGCGTCGGACGCGGTGTCGATTGAGTTCAGGCTGGTCTCTGATTTGCCCAGCGGTGGGCAGGTGTTTCTCGGTGCCGATGAGGTGTCGGTGGCTGTGTTCGGAGCCATGCTTCGCGGAACCGCTGAGAAGCTTGAGGACCGTTTGGCGGGTTCGATGTACGAGGATGTGGACGGCCGGCTCGAGGGGAACATGGTTGAGGGCCCCTCGACGCGAGAGTTGTTTGCTCGGCGTGGCGGTCGGTCGCGGTTCCGGGTCCGCTCGCGGGAGCTGTGGCTGGATTCCGAAGACGGGCGCTACGGCCCGCCGGAGCGGAAGGCTTCATTCCCGTCATACCCGGATGGGTTACGAGGTGCAGACCCGAAATCGATCGCGCCGTCTCAGGGCGAGCCGGACGAGGCCCACCCGGTGAACTACGTGAACTCCGCGGTGGCGTTCGACCTCGCGGAGGCGTTCGGCTGTCGGCTTCCGACGATCGAGGAGTTTCAGGCCGCGATGTCGGCTCCCGGCGTTCCCTCGGTCCGGAGCGGGCGATGGAACCTGCGCGATGCGACGTTCGGGCGGCAGGTCGAGCACTTCAAATCGGCGTTCGAGATGGAAGTAACGACGCATTATCAGCCGGGCAAGTGGTCGTACGACGGGACGAACGGCGCGAGTTCCGCGGACTGGGGTCTGGCGGGTGATGACGACCGACTCTGGTTCTATCGGACGGGCGCGGGCGTGGAGAATGGGTTTCAGAACGGTGTGCTGTTCCGGCACCTGATCGGGAACGTCGCGGAGTATGTGATCGTCGATGAGGGTGCGCGGGACAGCCGGGGCGTGCGCATTCTGGGCGCGTCGGCGCTGTCCGACCCGACCGTGTCCCCGGGTGATGTGCGGGAGGTCGATGGGGCGCGGAATGGCTACGTGGACGTGGGCTTCCGCCTCGCGATCGACGCGGACGACTTCGGGAGCCTCGGCAAGCTGGTCCGTCGACAGATCGCGGAGTCCGACGATTCGTTCTTCGTTGCGGGGGGCGGCTGATGGACCGGTCAGTCGGTGATCAGGGGCACCGTCGCGTAGGCGTCTCGCTCGAGTCGGCGGAAGTTGGCCTCGGCGTGCGCGAGCCTGATGTGGCTGGCGAACATCGCGGCGCCGATCGAGTCGGTGACGGCGTAGGAGTCCTGCACGACCGGGTTCGGACGGAACCCGAGCGAGGCTTTCGAGGACGTGTGGCACCCGGTGAGCGCGACCATCGCGGCGATGGCGGTCGCGGCGATGCAGGCTTTGCGGGTCGCGTTGCGGGCGGCGTTGTCGTTGTTCATAGCAGTCGGCATGGCTGGTTTCCCTCCGGGCGGGTCCGTGTACTGAACCGTCGGATCCGTATCGGCGGCGTGAGGCCGAGCTTTGAGATTGCGGGGGAGATGCGAGGCCGGGTAGTCGGTTTGTCGGGGTGGGGTCGGCAAACGCCGCGTGATCGGACGGCGGCAACGGCATCGGGGTCGTGGTCTGCGCGGTTTCCGGACGGTCTGTATGATGCGCCGAGCATGAGATCGGGCGTGTGGCGTTGGACGCCGCGTGGGTCCGCAGGAGTCGTGGGATGAGTGGCATGGGCGGAGAAACCTGGCGATCGCTCGCGGAACTGACCGCGAACCGGCTTCGGCTGATCCAGGCGGATCTTGCCGATGAGTCCGCGGAGTCGCGGCGGGCTCATCTGGATGACGAGGTGCGGGCGGCTCTGGAGAAGGTGCCCAATGCTGAGCGGAACGATTTTCTGGAACTCATCGAGGATCGATTCCCGGCATGGGAGGGGGGGCGCGTTGTGAGCGGAGCGTCTGAGGGCACGCTGGTCTCGGCGACCGACATGGCGGAATTCAACGATCCGGCGTTTCTGCTTCGGCAGCTCATGAAGGCCGCTGAGCAGATGACCCCCGAGCAACGCCGGGAGGCCGGCGAGCGTCTTGCATCGGTGGGCATCGCGCCCTCGGGTGTGGGCGAGATCCCGGTCGAGTCGCTCGCGAAGGCAAAGGCTTCGATGCAGGCGCCAGCGGATGCTGACGTGGATGCGGGCCGGGTGCTCGAGGCGTCGGCGCTGCTGGCGGATCAGGTTCTTCTGTTGGACACGCTTGTATGGAAGATCTGGCGACAGATCGCGCCGGATTCGCAGCACCGGAGCCGGACGCAGCTCGGCGCAACGATGTCGTCGTACCTGACGGGGAGCGGTGAGACCGGGCGGGGCGAGGTTGCGGAGAGTCTCGAGCGGTTCCGCCAGCTGACCGCGGCGCTCGTGAGTTCGATCGGCAAGGTTGGGAGCACGGCGTTCACGCAGCTGAGCCAGCTGAACCCCAACAACATCGAGACGATGGCGAAGGACGAGAAGAAGTGGAACGAGAGCCTGGAGCTCGCGGCGTGGCGGAAGTATCGCGAGCTCGCGGGCAAGATGGATCAGGCGACGGTTGAGAACGAGATGATGCGCGCGGTGTCGCGTACGGTTGAGGACATCATCCGCCCGCGCGGGCGTTCGTGATCGCTGATCGCGGGCGGCGCTGGGCATTGGTGAGAAAGGGTTCGGGTGATCGATGTCGGTCGAGGTGCACTGGCATGAGGGCCTTTTTCTTCAGCCGCACCACCTGCAGGCGTTCGGCCGGCAGGTGTGGGATCGCTCAAGGCGAGACCGGCGGCTCGGCTGGGGCTATCCCTACGGCGTTGTCGAGAGCAGGCTGAGCACGGACGAACTCGCGAACATGCGGGTTCGTTTCGATCGGCTGCGTGCGGTGATGCCCAGCGGGATCGAGGTCGATTGTCCCGGCAACTGCGACCTGCCCTCCCTGGATATCTCGGAGCGGTTCGGCTCGAGCACGGCCTCGTTCACGGTGAGCCTGGGTGTGCCGCTCTGGCAGAAGGAGCGAGCGAACTCGCTCGAGATCGGTGAGAGCGACTGGCGCGTCAAGCGGCTGTACCGCGTCGAGGAGCGCGAGAGCCCCGACGAGAACACCGGCGAGAACCCTCAGGGCATGCTGGTGCGGAAGGTCAACGCTCGGCTTCTGATGGATGGGGACGACACGACGGACATGGAGATCGTGCCCCTCGTGCGGATCGGGCACGCCGCGGGTGAGGACATCGGTTCGCCTCGGCTTGAGCGGACCTTCGTGCCGCCCTGCATGCTGCTGAGCGGGTCGAGCGTGCTCCGTGAGATGATGCGCGGTATCGCGAACGACGTGGAGGCCGCGCGGGGCGAGACGGTTGTGCAGATGACGCGGGGCGGGTTCAACATCGAGCAGATGCGTGGAGTGCACGTTCAGCAGATGATCAGGCTTCAGACGCTGAACAACTACGCCGCTCGGCTCATGCACATGGTGCGGGCCGAGGGTGGGGTGAGCCCGTTTGACATGTATCTCGAGCTTCGGGGGCTGCTGGGCGGGCTTGCGTCGCTCCAGCCAGATCGTGATGCGTGGGACGCGCCGGACTATGACCATGACGACCCGGGACGGGTCTTCGAGGTGGTCTGCGACCGGATCCGTGCACAGCTGCGGAGCGAGGGCACGGCGAGCTGGGCTCGGGTGCGGTTCGAGCTCAAGGACGGCCTGCTGGTTGCGGAGCTCTCGGGCGAGCAGTTGACGAATCCGAACGAGTACTTCTTGGGTGTCCAGACCGGCCGCGACCCGCGTGAGGTGGCGAAGATGGTCGAGGATCAGGGCGAGTTCAAGCTGACGGCGCTGAGCAAAGCGACGACACGTGTGCGTGGCGTGCACCTTGCTGAAGAGCGGCACCCGCCGCTCGAGCTCCCGGCCCAGATAGGGCTGCACTACTTCCGTGTGGATCGGAGCCAGAGCACGCGGGTTTGGGGTCTGATCGAGGAAGAGAAGATGCTGGCGATTAATTTTCCGGGCGTCGAGCGTAACGAGTTCGATGATGTTTCGCTGTACATGACGATCCCCGACTGAATCGGCGGTTCGGTGTCTCGTGCGCGGGGCGTGCCCCGGACGCGGGCTGGAGCGATGGATGAAGCTTCTAGCGGTCTGTGAAGAGATTTTTCAGTATGCGTGCCGGCTGAATCGGT
>DDFO01000054.1:42118-42977 GCA_002337215.1 Phycisphaerales bacterium UBA1926
AAGGGGGCTCCTTTGGAGCCCGCGATGGTGCGCTCGGACATCAAGACCGTTCTGTCGCGGGTGCGGTCGAAAGCGGGTGGTGATCCGCTGCTCGCCCAGCAGTACGACCGGGTTGAGCGCCCGCTGATCTACTTCATTGACTTCATGATCGAGGAGAGCGAACTCCCGTTTGCGAGCGAGTGGAAGGCGAACCGCCTGCAGAACGAGTACTACAGCGTCAACGACGGCGACGAGCACTTCTTCGACATGCTCGACGAGACGCTGCGGGACAACAGCCGGGAGGCGACGGATCGGCTGAGCGTGTTCTACACGTGTCTCGGCCTGGGATTCACCGGTTTCTACGCGGGGCAGCCTGAGTATCTGCGTCGCAAGATGATGGAGATGAACGCTCGTCTTCGGGATGTGATGGAGACCGAAGCGGGGGCGAGGATCGTTCCCGAGGCGTACGAGTACACGGACTCGACCGACCTGATCCAGCCTCCGACGCGGAGCCTGGTGAGCCTGGTCATTGTGATGTTCGTTGTGCTGGTCTCGCTGATCGGCACCAGCGTCTATCTGTACTTGGAGCAGTCCGCGGAGATGCGGCGGGCGTTCGAGGCGATCGACGAGGTGGTCAAGAGCGATGTGTCCGATGGGTAACGACCGGTGCGATCTCGCCGCCGCCGCTGAGGGCCGCGGGGTGATCGCCGGAGGCGGAGTCTGATGCAAGCATTGATCTCAAAGTTCATGGCGCTCCCGATCCCCGGCAAGGCCGTGATCGGAATGGTCATGGCGGGCGGCATCTTCGGTGTCTGCCATCTTCTCGGGATGAACGAGCTTGGGTACTTCCTCGGGATCGCGATGGCGGTCGTGACGGTGG
>DDFO01000054.1:43036-50119 GCA_002337215.1 Phycisphaerales bacterium UBA1926
GCGATGGCGGTCGTGACGGTGGTGCTTGCGCTCTTCGGTCTCGTGATGGAGAAACGCGACAAGAAGAAGGCCGAGAACGTCGAGGCGAACATCGCGGACAGCGCCGCGGCGACGCCGTCGGGTGTCAGCAAGGTTGCGGACCGTGCGAAGCTCGACGATCTGCGTCGTCAGTTCGAGTCTGGAGTCCAGACTTTCCGTGACTACGGCAAGAACCTCTATGACATGCCCTGGTATGTCGTGGTGGGCGAGCCGGGATCGGGCAAGACCGAGGCGATCCGTCACAGCGGCATCGGCTTCCCGCCGGGGCTCCAGGACCAGCTCCAGGGCACGGGCGGCACCGTCAACATGAACTGGTGGTTCACCGATCAGTCGGTGATCATCGACACGGCGGGCCGTCTGATGTTCGAGGACGTTGCACCCGGGGATAACAACGAGTGGAAGGAGTTCCTGAAACTCCTGCGGACGAGCCGGCCGAACTGCCCGATCAACGGGATGCTGCTGGTGATCCCTGCCGACACGCTGATTACTGATAAGCCGGACGAGATCGAGAAGAAGGCGGGCAAGATCGCCCAGCAGTTCGACCAGATCCAGCGTTCTCTTGGTGTGCGTTTCCCGGTGTTTGTGCTGATCACGAAGGCCGACCTCGTCAACGGGTTCCGCGAGTTCTTCGATGACATCACCGATCCGCGGTTGACGGCGCAGATGCTCGGGTGGTCGAACCCGGCGGACCTCGATGAGCCGTTCAAGCCTGATCGTGTAGAGGAGCACCTCGACAGCCTGCGGCAGCACCTGCTTCAGCGTCGGTTCGCGATGCTGCAGGACCCGATCCATAGCGAGGATCCGAAGGGACGTCGGATCGACCAGGTCGATGCGCTCTACAAGTTTCCCGAGGCGGTGACTGAGCTTGGCCCGCGGCTTCGGCGGTATCTCGAGATGATTTTCGTCGCCGGCGAATGGAGCCAGAAGCCTCTGTTCCTGCGCGGGATCTACTTCACGAGCTCGATGCGGGAAGGCGATGCGCTGGATGCGGATCTGGCGGAGGTTCTCGGCGTCGGGGTTTCGTCGCTGGCGGAGGGCAAGCTTTGGGAGCGGGAGCGGAGCTACTTCCTTCGGGACCTGTTCCTCGACAAGGTTTTCAAGGAGCGTGGGCTCGTCACGCGTGCGGCGAACGCGGGGCAGGTGAAGCGCAAGCGGGCCATGCTGATCTCGGGGGCGGCGGCGGTGGCTTCGCTTCTGCTCGGTGCGATGATTTGGTACAGCTACTCGCAGACCAAGGCGCAGATCCAGAATCCTCGTGATTTCTGGGTCGAGGTGCGGGGCGCGGTCGAGGAGGTGGCGAGCACGGCGGAGGGGAACGATGATCTGTCGCAGGCCGAGGCGTTGCGGCAGTATCTCAGCCCGCTGACCGTTCGGTACTCCGATGCGAGTGTCCGGGATCTGATTATCGCGCAGCCGTTGGAGAGCGAGGACGCGGCGGTCCGCTTGGGCGGGGTGAAGCTGACGTACCTTGAGGTTTTTGAGCGGGCGAGAAAATACTACGAGGAGAACAGTTCTTCGAGTGGTCTGTTCGCGCTGATCGCGGCGCTCCCCGGCGGCGGCAACGATATTTTCAAACGCCAGTTGCCGGCTCAGCGGGGACTGTTCGAGCAGCTCGTACTCGTCCGCGCCATCGAACTGGCGCGCGGAGACATCATCGACGGCGGCGCGAATCGCTCAACGCCGATCGGCTGGGGTGATGGTGCGCTGGGATCGAAGGCGCTCGCCGCGATGATCGCGCTCGAGGCCGATGGGACGATGGGGAACGGCGAGCCGCTCCCCGCGGAAACGATCGACGAGCTCGTGCGATTCGCGGTGGCGGCGGAGGGTCCGGACGCCGTCGATGCCGACGCGATGACTCGGCTTCGGGAGTACGCCTCTTGGTTGTATTCAGGGGACTCTTCGTGGCCGCCGGAGACGCTCCCGGTTGGCACTGAATCCGCGAACGCAGCGGTGGAACGCGGTATCGAGGCGTTCAATCGGTTCTGGCGTAATCCATCCGGTGAAGGCACGCTGTTTGGTGCGTTGAAGACACTCGAGGCCGCGGGCGGTTCGCTCACCGCTGCGGAAGAAACCCTGGCGGGTGCGTCGCGTGAGTTGGGTGCGGCGGCGACTGAGGCCGCGTTCGATGAGAAGAAGGGAGCCTGGCTATCTGCCTACGACCGGTATCGCGCGTCGTATGACGCGTTCTCGACCGCACTGGGCGAGATCCCGGAGCAGTACGTGCGGAGCGATTTCGGCTCGGCGGCGTTGCCTGAGGAGGCTCGGCTCGCGGTGTGGGACAGCGCGAGCTCGGCGTACGACGAACTCATCGGGCGATTCGGTGACGAGACCCGGCGCGAGAAGCTCGATCCGGAGAATGAGCGTGAGGCCTGGTTGATCGATCAGCGTGAGGCCTTGGTCGCGGCGCGGAACACCGCGGAGAATGCGTACCGGTCGACGGCTGAGCAGCTCGTTGGCTCGATCCGGGACCGGATCCTGCCTCGGCATCTCGCGCAGCGGGGTCTGGACAGGGTCTTTACTGTTCGTTCCAACCTCTTCGCCCAGGCGCACGGGGCGCTGACCCAGGAACGAGTGAGGACAGGGGATTCGCTGCGGGCGGAGCTCGATTCGATCAAGTCAGCGCCGGATTCGCAGGTCGTGCCTGCCACAGGCGAGGATCTGGCGTCTGCGGCCCAGTCGGCACGGCTGGTGCACGAGGCTGCGGCAAGGTCAGCTCGGTATGCGGCGATGCGTGACGACCTTGAAAGGTTGCGCGATTGGGAACAACTGCTGACACGGGAGTCGGCCGATCCGTTACCGATGATTCCGTTTACGGGGTTGTCGTCGCTCGAATACGAGCGTCGTTTCGCTCCCGAGAACAACAAACTTGTGCTTGGTTCATTCACCGAACTCAGGGCAGCGATCGATCGTCCGGGTGAGGACGGGTCGGCGTATGTGCTGGACGCGGAGAGCCTGAGAACCTCGCTCAAGTCGATCGAGCGAGGACTCGAATCGCACCTCGACGAGTACGAACGGTTCTGGACCGAGGACGTCCCGGCGGCGATCCAGGTTCAGCCGGGCCCCTCGGTGACCTGGCGTGATCTGCTCAATGAGCTCCCCAACTCCCGTCGGATCTTCGACGCGTTCGAGACGCTTCGTGAGATCATGGGCGAAGCATTGGGGGACCCCGCCACGGCGACAAACAATCGGGTCGCCGATCTCGCGAAGGCGGTCGCCGAGGAAGAAGACGACGATGATCTCCGAGGGATGATCCGGACCGATGTCGTCGCGAGATGGCGTCGGCTGTCCGACGACGCCGCGAGAGCCGGCGAGTCGCTTCGGCTCTCGGCGGAACAGAAGGAGGTTATGGACGCCTACTTCCCGCTCGAGCAAACGGCGGCGTTCAAGGACCCCTGGGAGCTCGGGCCTGAAGAAACGTATTGGCGGAGCTTCACGCTCGCGGCGATCGAGCGGATCGCTCGTGAATCGGCGGATGACAAGGAAGGGGCGATCGTCGCGGTCGAGCCCCTCTGCAGGCGGTTCCCGATCACCCTGAACGCGGACCCGGCAAACGGCCTCGATACCGAGGAGATCCGCCGGGTCGCGAGCACGCTCGGCGGGGTGGGGGTGCTCGCATCGAGCACGCCGATCACGGCTGTCGCGAGCCCGTTCGATTGGATCAGCAGCGACGAGATCCGTCAGGCCCTTGACAGGATCAGCGGTCGGAGCCTGCTGCAGGATGCGCCGCGCGTCGGCCGGTTGCGTCGGGCTCTGGGCACGGCGGAGTTCCTCTCCAAGAACGCGGGGAACCTGACGTTCACCCTCGCGGCGCAGGGGGCGAATTATCCGAAGAACGTCGAGCAGGGAACGCACACGATCTGTGAGCAGGTCGATGTGGCTGGGAAGCCGAACGTTCTCGGCGAGCCTGGTTTTACGCTGTTTGAATCCCGCGAGGTGTTCTGGGACAACTACTACTGGTCGCTGCCGATGGGCGACCGGATCGAGTTCCGGTTCCAGAATGCGAACCGCGACGCGCCGGTGACCGCGACGCTCGGGCGTTGGGCGGCGCTCTCGTCGCTCGCGAGCGTTGGCGGGGCGGTCGAGTTCAACGATGGGACCCGGCGGGCGCAGGTCTGGCCGATCGAGTTCAGGCTCAGCAATGGCCGGTCGTTCTGGATGGGGGCTGTGTTCAGCGGGGGGGACGCCGACGCGTTGTCGGAGATGCGGAATTCGTGGCTCACGAAAGAAGAGTGGTGAGATCTCCCCGGCGGCCTCAGGCGAGGCCGGCCCCGAATCGGAAGCAGGACTGAATGCCGAAATCCGAATCGCATCAGGTGTCGGCGTCCCAGCGCGTTTGGCTCGCGGTGCTCGGGAAGCACCCGGGCTGGAACGATCACCTCGACGACATCGGTCTCGACACCGAGCGGCTGGTCGCCGTCAAGCGGCATCTCTATGTCGAGGGTGTCGGCGGGGCGATCAACGCGGGGACGTGGGAGGCGTTGAGCGAGCAGGAGCGTGACGAAGGGTTCTCGCACACCTTCTTCTGGCGCCAAGCGGACGGCATGGTCATCGGGCGGATGTGGTCGTCGAGCGACGGCAAGGGGCGATCGAAGTACCCGATGATCGCGTGCGCGATGTGCAGGTCGCTCCCGTTTTCGTTCGTCGCGGGCCCGCTGCTTGAGCGGCTGCGCAGGCTCGAAGCGGTCTGCCGAGAGGTGACGACCGCGTCGGATGTGATCGGCGCGGTCGATCGGGTAAAGGCTGAGGTTGCCGAACTCGCCTCCTTCGCGCCGGAACTGAGCGACGCCCCGGTCGTGGGTGGTGAATCCGGGAAGGGCTCCGCCGCGGAATTGATCGAGAGCGGCCGGCTCGGCGAGGAAGGAGTCGGTCTTAAGCGTGTGCTGTATCAAATGGACCGCGAGATGGGCGCCTACGTCCGCCCCGAGGGAAGCGGGACCGCAAGCCGATCAAGATCGGTTGAGGTCCGCGGGCAGCACATCCGTGTCCCGACGTCGTCGGGGCCGATCTCGCCCGGGCAGGAACACCGGGATCTGAGCCTTTGGGCCCGTCTCCTGCTCAACAAGATCGATCCGTTGGTTCCGATCTTCCTTGCGACCAAGGACGGACGCGATTGGGTCGACATCATCGTCGGGGAGTTAGGGCCCACGCCGCTCGCGTGCCTGCAGTCTTCGCCCGAGGCGATGCCGTATGTCTCTGACATTCCCTTTACGATCGATGGCGATATCGAGCAGTCGATCGAGCAGACCATCGAGGCGTCGCGTGCCGGGACAGTCGTCGAGCGAGATCCGTGTTTCGTTGACGTTCCGCAGGAACGGCTTGCACCGTTCCTGCGTCCACGCCGGGCAGAGACAAGCGCTGCGGAAACCGATCGGAAGCCGCTCTTTCTCGGGATCGGGGCGGCCGCGATCGTCGTGGTGGTTGTTCTCGCTTTCCTGCTGATGCGGGGTGGCGGTGACGGCGTGGATCAACCAGAGACCCGCGAGCAGAGCCGCGCAGAGCCTGCGGAAAATCCTGCTGCCACCGAGATCAGCGACGGGCAGACACGTGCGGATCCGGTCAATCCGGCTGCGACTCGGGAGACTCCGCCGGGATCGGCTGTTGCAACGGATGATCAGGCCACCGAGCCTGCTCCTGCTGATAGCCCGATAGATCGTCCGACCGAGGTGATCGCGTCCGATCCCGTGGGTCGGCTGGAGGCATTCGAGCGCTGGTGTGCTCGGTACGAGGTCTGGTATCTGCCGTTCACCGAAGCGATTGAGGACGGGGCAATCGCCGGCGACCCTGTGTTCGCAAAGGAGTTGAAGGCGGCGATCGCCTCCGCGAAGCGCGAGGGCGACCGGCTCGATCCGCTGATCAATACTCCCGGGCGATATCGGAGCCTCGACTCTCTGAGAGAGTCTCCACCCGATGCGATCTACGAGCCCGGCTTCGGTGAGACGATCGCCGCGGGGCTCGGCCCGATCGAAACGATCCGGTCGGTGATGCATTCGAGCCGCTGGGAATCGAGGGAAGCCCTCTCTCGAATGGCGACGCTCACGGAGTCGTTCGGTGGGGTGATGCCGGATGACCTGTCGGCGTTGTCGTTGAGGCTCGATTCGGATGATGGAGCGGAAGCCGCGGGCGCGGTTCTCGGCCTTGCGGCGGTGTCTGGCAGCCTTGGTGCGAGCGTCTCCGCGATGGACCAACTGATCACGGTCCGAGGTGAACTCGAATCGATCCCGGACAACTCTGTTGCGAGGGCGTTCGATCGGCTCAGCCCGATCGGGGAAGAAAGTTCTGGCAACACATGGCTCGCCGAGGCCCGGCGCAGGTCACTCGAACTCGTCGCGTTTGGCGAGGAATTGCTCGAAGCCGCGGAGTCTAACTATCCACGCGTGGATCCGGAGCTCTTTGCGGGGCGGATCGCGGCTTTGCCTGAAGCGACCGATTCGGCGACCGCGTTGGCGTACCTCCGGGGCTGGATCGAGACGACCCGGGACCGGTCGCTCTACCTGCTGGCTCCCGCGGACGATCCCCGACGCGGGTTGTCTGAGCCGGAACGCGTCGCGGCGTTGCGGGAGGGATTGCAGAATCTGGCGGTGTCGGACGATAACGCCGAGACCCGCGAGCTCACGGGCCTTCTCGACGCGTACGACGAAGCCGCGAGCGAGTTGCGCGACCTTTCGTGGAACGAGGCGACCAAGGCCCGCGTCACCGAGGAAACAGTGGCGCTCACCGCGCTGCTGGATGGGATTGCGGACCGCATCGACGCGGAATCACGCAGCCGAGCGATCGAAGCAGAACGATACATCGCGACGCTGAACGCGACGGGGACCGTCACGAATTCGGGATCTGACGCGATCGATCGCGCGTGGATCACAGCACGCGACGCCGCGGTCGATCGGTTTGAATCTGATGGTGATGTCGTCGCACTCTCAAGGGCGATCGACACCACGAAGGAAAGCCTCGCGTCGTTTGAATCGGCGATGCCGAGACCTGAGTTCGACGACGGTGCGTTGGGAACACTCTCGGCGATGTTTGTCTCGACGGCGGATGAAGAACGCA
>DDFO01000054.1:50218-56520 GCA_002337215.1 Phycisphaerales bacterium UBA1926
GGATGAAGAACGCGAACGGGTTCTTTCCGACTTGACCACAGCGGCTGATGCGGCGTCGGACGACGACGCCCTCGCTTTGTACAACGAGTGGCGTGAGAGAATCGTCGAGTCTTCTGGCTCGTTGGTGTCGCTGCGCGATGGTTTGGACACCTGGGACGATCGCGAGGCTCGCGAGGCGGCGGAGCAGTGGGGCGGCTCCTGGGCGGCCGCAAACATGGAATGGCGAGCAGAAGCGCCGGAACTTGGTCGGTATATCGAAGCGCTCGGCTCGCCGAACCCTGTCCGTCTCGGGGAGATCGCGCAGTCGCCCGACTCCCAGCCGGGGATCGCGTTTGTGGCGTGGAGCCGCCTCGACGAGGCCGACCCGGAATGGGGCACGTCGATCGAGCAACTCGAACTGGATCGGGTCGTGACGGGGCGTCTCGCGGAGTCTGTCGCAGCTCTCCCCGAAGCGAGGGCGGCGGAGGTGACTTCGAGCATGTCTCGATCGGCGACGGCGCGGTGGCTCCGAGGTGCATCTTCGTGCGACGCTGCACAGTTTTCGAGGATCGCAGCGATCGGTGGTGATCTTCCGCTCGCGGAAGACCAACTCCCGGCTGGCGTCCGATTCAACCTGTTTGTCGAAGGGCTCCGGCGCTCGCTGGGTCGGGGCGAACCGCTCGACCGGGAAGAACTCGTCGCTCAGGCAGAATCGGCGCGTGCTGGCCTCGATGAAGGCGGTGGAGCGAGCGCCTGGCTGGCGTCGTTCGTTGATGAGCTTACGGCCCGAGAGGGGCGTGAGGTTGACTACCGCGTCATCGGCCCGGCGAGAGCGGGGTGGGCTGTTGAGCCGTTCGATTCGGGGCGTGTGCTCCGATATTCATGGACCGGCGCGAACCAACCCCGTGAACTGACATTCCGGCTCGTTGAATCGCCGGAGGCCGGCGTGTTTTATCTGGCGGAGACCGAGGCTCCGGCGTGGTTGATGATCGATTTCGTGCTCAATGGCGAGTACGCCGAGGCCGTGGCATCGAGCCTCCCCGAAGATTGGGACCCGATCCCCGACACCCGGCTCGGGCCGAGAGTCTGGGATTGGGGGCGGCAGCGAGGCGGCCGCGGGATCCGACTGGCCCGCACCTGGGTGATGAAGGATCGAGGGTCGGACCGGCCGTATTACGCGGACGGGTTCGAGGATCGTGTCGGCCGACCCGGTGATGACCACCCGATCCAACGAGTTTCAGCTCGGGCGGCGGCGAGCATCGCGGCAGCGGCCGGCTGCCGCTTGCCGACGCAGGCGGAATGGCGTGCCGCCTTCGGCACGATCGGGAGTCCTCCGCCGAGTGCGGATTGGAATCTCCGCGACCGGACATTCGACGAGCAGCGCTCGCACACGCTCTCGCTCGGCGCGGGGCTCGCGGTGACGTGGCCCGACCAGCAGTCGTTCGTCGATGGCATGGACGGGATCGGGCAGGGGCCGGACGCGGAGAGCCACGAATGGTCGGATGGCGTGCTGTGGTTCACCGAGGTCGCGGCGGGTCGTGAGCGTCCGTTCCGCCACCTTCTCGGGAACGTCGCGGAGTATGTGCTGCCGGAAACGAACGACGCGGCATGGCTGTCGGATCGGGGCGGCGACGTGGGAAGCCGCGTTCGTGCGCTCGGTGCGGTCTCGCGGGTGCTTCCGGTCATCGGTGGTTCGTCGCTCTCGCCGCCGGGCGTTGGCGTTGATCGGGCGGTCGTCCCGGCGACCGACACCGGCGTGCTCGGCTACTCAGATGTCGGCTTCCGGCTCGCGTTTTCGCCAGGGGTTGAAGCGCCGCTGGTGGTTGTGGTCGGGGAGCTTCTGGGCGATGCGCCGTTCTTGCGCATGGCTGATTAGGTTGCTTTGTGTGCGGCTGTGACGGCCGGTGCGGGTAGTTTGTGCTAACATATGCGTGGGTGATTTTCCACCACGAGCGGGGTTTTGTCATGGGAAGAATCATGCAGCGGAGCGTGCGGGCGATTGTGCTCGCCTCTGGGGCAGCGGGCGGTCTTGCTTCGACCGGCGCCTGTGCGTTTGCGGTCTCCGGCGGCGTGTTCGCCGGCGTGGGCGTCGCGGCTGAGGTCGCGGTGGAAGGCACAGAGTTTGTGGTTGGCGCGGTGGAGGTTGTCTACGCGCCCGGGACCTCGGGCGGGATCGCCCCGTCGGAGCTTGCCGGGGTGGACGTTGAGCTCGTCCGCCAATCGAGCGGGCTCCTGATTGCCCCGGGGAGCGGGGCCGGCACGCCCGTCACGATCTCACTCGGGAACCTGAGCAACGCGCGCACGGAGCGTTTCGATTCGAGCGGTCTGCGCTCGGTGCTCGAGGCGATTCACGAGCGGTACACGACGCGGACCGGGGGCAAGGCGTACGTCGTTCCCGACGCGACGCAGGTGCTGCTCCGCGGCATTGGTGAGGATTATCGAACCGGGTCGAGTGGCCTTCGGTTCGTCGTCTACCCCAGCCGGGGCACGAATGAACGCCCGACTCGCGCGACGCCGGCGCCTTCCACGGCCGCGAGTTCGCAGCCTGCAACAACGCCCGAACCTCGGCCGCGTCCTGCGGCGCAGCCTCAACAGGTGACACCCGCACCGGCGGCATCGGTTCAGCGTCCGGCCGAGCAGCCGGCAGGTTCGGCCTCGACTCCAGCGCCGACTCAGTCCGAAGCGCCGGCGATCGTCGAGACAACTGATCCCGATGACGGAGGCCGCGAGCCGCCGGCTCGGATGGACCGGTCAACAACGGTGCGTGTTGTCCCGCAGGATGGGACGGTTTATGACCCCGACGACCTTCCGGTCGAGCAATTTGAGTTCGATGCGGAGATCGACGGTGAGTCGCCCTTCGAGATGACGGGCTTCGAGTTTTCGTTCCCCAAGCCGCACCCCGACCTGCCGGCACCCGAGGCGCTCGGTGATGTCACGGTCCGGCTGATCCGGACGCCGAGCGGCTTTGTCGCGCGCGAGGGCCAGGGCAAGCTTGTCCGCTTGGGCGACCTGGGCGTTGGCGGTTCCGATCGGCTGTACTTCTCCGCCTTCGAGGCGTCGCTGGCTGCGGTGCTCCAATCGTTCCGCGACGATTCGATCGTCGGTGTGCTTGTCACCCCCGATCCCGACAAGGGGATCGGTCCTGACGAGGTCGAGCGGTATTACGACGAGCGTTCGGAATACGGCGTTACGACGCTCCCGATTCTTGTCTATGTCCCGCAGGTCACCCGGCTGAAGACAATCGCGTCGGGCGATCGGATCGACACCGAAGACCGGCTGAACAGCCCGAAGCACGCGAGGATCACGCGGGGGTCGCCCCTGCAGCCGGGCGAGGGCGAGATGCCTAACGCGCTGCTGCGGTTCGAGCCCCTGAACACGTACGCGTTCCAGCAGAGCCGGCACCCCGGCCGGCGCGTGGATGTCGCGATCGCTGATGGCAGCGTGCCGGGCGAGCCCGAGACGCAGGGCGACGCGGAGGTGCAGTACCTCGTGCAGGAGATCAAGCCCTGGACGATCTACGCCCAGTTCTCGAACACGGGCACGGAGCAGACCGATCAGTTCCGCGAGCGTGTCGGCTTCGTCAACAACCAACTTCTCGGCTTCGACGACATCTTCTCGATCGACTACATCACCAGCAATCTCCGCGAGAGTCACGCGATCGTCACTTCATACGACGTGCCCCTTTCGGATGATGGCCGACTCCGGGCGAAGGTCGAGGGCGAGTGGTCGGAGTACAAGGCCTCGGATGTCGGCGTCGCGAATGAGAGCTTCGAGGGCCGGACATACGGATTTGGCGGCGAGCTTCGGTACAACTTCCTGCAGGTCAACGATTTCTTCGTCGATGTTTACGGCGGGGGCAAGTACCGCGATATCGAGGTCGAGAACCTGGGGCTTGTCAACGGACGTGGTCAGGAAGAAGTCTTCGTCTTCGACGTCGGACTGAGAGCCGAGCGGGTGCGAGCGAACTATTCGATCTTCGCGGAGGTCGGGCTTGAGATCTCGGCGAACGGGATCACGGGTGCGAACGAGGCGGATCTTGAGCGGCTCGGCCGCCTGAACCCCGACGAGGAGTGGACGGCGCTCCATTGGGACGTTGATCACAGCTTCTACCTCGACGGTATCGGTTCATGGAACTCCGGGAACCGTCAGTTGGTCCACGAGATCGCGTCGCGATTCAGCGGGCAATACGCGTTTAACAACCGCCTCATCCCCAACTATCAGACGGTGGGCGGCGGTCTCTACACGGTCCGCGGGTATCGCGAATCGCTGGTCGCGGGTGATAACGGCGTCTTTGCAAGCGTCGAGTACCGCTTCCATCTCCCCAAGGCGCTGCCCGCGGGCGATCAGAGCGTTTCGGTGTTCGGCGAGTCGTATCGCGTGCGGACCGACAGCGAAGGTCTTGCACCCGATTGGGACTTCATTCTCAAGGCTTTCTTCGATGTCGGGTATGTGAACAACAGCCGGGCGCTCGGGTTCGAGAGCGACGAGTCGCTGATGGGCACCGGGTTGGGTGCCGAGCTGCGTCTGGCGGGGAATCTGAGTTTTCGGACCGACTGGGGCATCGTATTGGACGAGATTGGTTCCGATACCCCCTCCCCGACGACGGTTGGATCGCAGCGTTGGCACTTTGTCTTCACGCTGCTCTACTGAGTTGCTTGTTTCTGTTGTAGACTGGACTTACGAGCGCCCCGGGAAGGGAATCGCTCCTTTGCTTCGCGTCAACACCGATAAGAATTGAGGGCCTCGAGATGTCGCAACGTCAGACCAAGAGCCGTATGCAGAATCGCCGTGATCGTTCGCGCACGAGCGGGCTGATCACCGCGGGTGTGATCGCGGGCGTGGTGAGCGTCCCGGCGCTGGCGGGTCCCAGTGGCGAGCAGGTCGTCCACGGGTCGGCCCGATTCGACCGCGCCGGCAACCACACGACGATCACGACGAGCGATCGCGCGATCATCAACTATGACTCGTTCAACCTGAACCAGTACGAATCCGTCCGGTTCATGCAGCCCGGTGCGTCGTCGCGGGTTCTGAACCGGATCCAGGGCGCGGCCCCGACGTTGATCGACGGTTCGGTATTCGCCAACGGTAATGTCTACTTCGTGAACCGGGCGGGTGTCTTCTTCGGGCAGAACGCCGTGATCAACGTGGGCGGGATCTACGCCGCCGCGGGCAACATCACCAACCAGGACTTCCTGAACAATGTCAACCAGTTCACCGACCTGTCGGGATCGGTGATCAACGAGGGCACAATCAACGCGACCAGCGAGGCCCACCTGGTTGGTCGTCGGGTCGCGAACTTTGGACGGATCGTCGCGCCGAACGGCATGGTTTCGATGACCGCCGGGAACGACGTCCTGCTCGGCCAGCGCGGGGGGAGGGTCTTCGCGCGGATCAGTGGCGACGCGTCGAACGCGGGCGCGGTCGGCGTCGAGAACCACGGTGTCATCGACGCCGGCTCGGGCCAGGTACTCGCGGGTGTGGGTGATCACTTCGCGCTGGCGCTTTACGACACCTCGGTGATCCGGGGCGATTCGGTCCGCATCGCGGGCTCGGCCCGCAGCACGGTGACGGTGCGCGGCGACATCGACGCCAGCAACGCGACCGGCAGCGGTGGTGATATCGAGATCCTCGGCGGGCGGATCGGTGTCTACGGCGCCGATCTGGACGCGAGCGGCACGACCGGTGGCGGCAATATCAATATCGGCGGCGATGAGCGCGGGCTCGGCGAACGGCTCCGCGCCGAGGTGACGCTTGTGGACAGCGGGACCTCGCTGTCGGTCGATGCGACCTCGAGCGGTGACGCCGGGCGTGTCGTCGCGTGGTCCGACGGCGCAACAGTGTTCCGCGGAAAGGTCAGCGGCAACGCGCCGGGCAAGGGCGGCTTCACCGAGGTGTCGTCGCTGGGCTATCTGGAATTCAACGGCTCGATCGATCTTCGGGGCGCCGCCCAGAACGGCACGCTTCTGCTCGATCCCAAGAACATCATCGTGACCGCGACGAATCAGGGCGGCGCGACGGATATCAACGACGTCAACAGCTTCGCCGTCGACCCGAACGCGACCACACTCATCCATGACCAGGTCCTCGAAGGCTGGCTCAACGGCGGCATCCTCGCGGACATCGTCTTCCAGGCGAACAACGACTTTATCTTCAACCCGTTCGCGTCTGTGACACAGAACGCCGGAACCAACTCACTCCGCATCTTCGCGGGTCGTCGAGTCGTGTTCGGCCCGAACTCGAATCTGATCATGGGCGGCGGCAGTCTGTTCGCGGTCGCGAACGCGGTGAATGAAGCCGGTTTCGTCGCGGCGAGCCGCGACGCG
>DDFO01000054.1:56575-75981 GCA_002337215.1 Phycisphaerales bacterium UBA1926
CGACGCGGGTCTCGGCTCGATCATCCTCGCGAACGGCTCGAACATCGAGATCCAGGGTGCGGGCCAGGTCGCGGACTTCACCGTCGATACCGGTGCGATGTCCGGTTCCATCGTCATGGTGGGGGAGCTGCTTTCGCCGACGATCAACCTCACCACGATCGACGCCACGAGCCAAGTGCTCTTCGTCGAAGACGGCAACGGGCTCACCGACCAGATCGGGCTCGGGGGCAGCGTCATCGTGAACGCGGGCGGTCAGGTCCTGTTCACCGGCAACGCGGGCGAGTGGTCGTTCGGTGCGCTGGATGTCACATCGCCTGAGATCCTCTTTGATAATGCCGCGACGGGCGTCGCGGCGACGGCCGGCTCGCTCCGGTTCGCCTCGCCTGTGTTCAACTCGGCGACCAACGGTCTGTTCACCTTCAACGGCCCGGCTGCCATCGAGGGGACCTACACGTCGGCCGGCGCGGCGCTCTTCACGGGCACGCTGGACCTTGAGGGCGGGATCGATAGCAACGGCGACCTGACTTTCCAGGACGCGGTGACCCTGACGGGCGACGCGGTCATCAATCAGCTCTCGGCGGGCAATATTGAGTTCGCGAGCACCCTCGGCGCAACGAACGCGCTCATGGATGACCTGACCGTCAACCTCAACGGCAACGGCGACCTCTCGTTCCGCGGGCAGATCGGGACCTTCGCGTCCCAACTCGGAGATATCCGGGTAACCGGCCTCAACGACACGCTCACGTTTGATGACTTTGTCTTCGCCGATTCGCTGACCTCCTCGGGTATCGGCGGCACGGTCAACCTCGGCAACGGCGATGACCAGTTCACGCTGCAGGGCAACAACGGGGCGGGCGCGGCGCTCGCGATCACTGGCGCCGATGTCAATCTGGGCGGCAACGTGCTCGCGGTGGCGAGCGGTGTCTCCATCGAGCAACTGCTCACCGTCGCCGGCGATTTCTCGATCGGTGCGCTCAACCCAGCCGGGACGATCTCGCTGGGGTCGGTGCTTCTCGATGCCTCGGGCGGCAACGCGAACCTGACGCTCAACACGTTCGGCGGGGCGGACATCTTCGTCGCCGACGGCGCGGGCGAGACCATCCGGCGCGACGCGAGCGGCGCGAACAGCGCCGATCTGAACATCAACTCGTCAGGCGGCGACGTGACCCTCGGCAATGTTCTCGCGAACGGGGCCGCGGATAACTTCCTGAATCTCCTTGAGATCCAGGCGGGCGCAGGCGAGGTGAACTATGCGGGCACCCGCTACGCGGCCGAGACGCTGACGCTCAACGCCGCCGCCCACAACCTCGCCGACGCGGACAGCGTCTTCGGGGACGACGCGGCGTCGACCGCCGTCACCCAGGACATCTCCTTCCTGGGCGGCAATGTCAATGTCGCCGCGGGGCGGATGCTCGAGCTGAACGCGCTCGGCGCGGGCGGCAACGCTTCGGTTTTCGGCGTGCGGACGAACGGCGCGGGCTCCTCGCTCGTCTTCCGCGCGACCGACACCGCGTCGCTCGGCACGGGCGACACGGTCGGCGACGCGGGCAACGCCCTCGCGTCGATCGACGTGATCTCCGATGACGTCACGATCGGCAACGGGATCTTCGCGACCGATCTGCTCCTCGATCCCACACTCGATTTCCTGACCTTCGGCGCCGTCAATTTCCTCGGCATGATGGTCGACGCGGGCGAGATCGCGAACCTCAACCTCGGTGCGATCGGCACCCTCTCGCTCGGCAGCAACGACATCGCCAACTTCGGCGCGTACAACGGCATTACGGTTCTCACCGGCGGCACCGCGCTCACTTCCGTCGGGCAGCTCAACGCCTTCGGGAATACCTCGGTCTCCGGCTCATTCGTGACGAACGCCGCGGGGGTGAACTTCTTCGGCCCCACGACGCTCAATGCGGGCTCGACTTTCCAGACCACCGATTCGCAGGTGCGGTTCTTCTCATCCCTGGCGGCGTTCAACAACGCCTCTCTGGTCGATACCGGCAACGGGCTGATCTCGTTCGTCAACATCCTGCCGGTCCCGGGCGGCGTCGAGGTCGGCGCGGCGATCGACGCGGCCTTCGGCGGCGGCTCGCTCGCCATCACCACCGGGGCGGGCGGCACGGTCACACTCTTCGACGTCGGCCCCGCATCGCAGCTCGCGACGCTCACCGTAGACGGCGGGACCATCAACTTCCGCGGCCAGCGATACGACGCCGCGGCCCAGACTTACACCGCCGACGCGTTCAACCTGCTCGGGGACGGGCCCGGCGTCCCGGGCAACGCGATCTCCTTCTCGGGTGTGACGCCCGGGATGAATGTCCAGTCGCTCTCGTTCCTCGATCTGGGCGGCGGCGCTGACGCGACCGTGCAGGTCGCGGCGGGCGTCGCGGTCGACGCGATGCTCGACGGGGCGTTCCTCTCCGAGGCCGAGATCCTCGGGACGGGCGGCGCCGAGTCGCTGACCGTCGACGCGGGCTCGATCCAACTCGACCGCGATCTCGGCAACTTCGCACCGGGTTCGGAGCTTGGGTCGGTCTCGCTGACCGCCGCCAACATCACCGCCGCGAATGTGTTCACCTCCGGTGACCAGACCTACACGCTCGATACGGGTGCCGGGCAGCTGACGCTGAACGGCGCGACCTATCTCAGCACGGGCGCGTCCACGATCTCGATCAACGGCACCGCCGCGGACAACGTCCTTCTCAACGCGGGCGGACCGACGCTGTTTAATGTCGCGAACGGCACCGTCAACCTGAATGTCCCCTCGATCGTCGGGGCGGGCAACGACCTCGTGGTGAACGCGGGGACCGCGGGCACGATCACCTTCGCGCCGGGCATCCAGATCACCGACGCGGGCCAGTTCTACTCCGCGGGCACGATGAACTTCCTCGGCTCCGCGATGCTCTCGAGCATGAACCCGGGGGCGGCGATCTCGTTCATTGGGGGCACGGTCGGCACGGCAGGCGACCTGACGATCCAGACCACGGGCGCGAATGCGGGTGTGAATTTCACGAGCGCACCGCTAACCGTGGGCGGCGCCCTGCTCGTGACGACCGCGGGTGACGCGTCCGCCGTTGGCTTCTCGGGCGGGTCCGTGAACGCGACGGCCCTGATCATCTCGACGACCGGTCCGAACTCCGGTATTTCCTTCTTCAACGCCCCGGTGACAGCCACTAGCTTGTTCGCGCGGACCACTGGCGATTCGTCGGCCGTGGACTTCACGGGCGGCTCGATCAGCACAACGGTGGGCGCGCTCATCACGACCGGGGGTGCGAACTCCGGCATCTCTCTCACCAACGCCTCGCTCACCGGGGGGACCAGCGTGGTCTTCTCGACCGGTGGCGACGCCTCCGTGCTGAACTTCTCGGGCAGCGCGATCAACGCCGCCGATGACATAGTGTTCCAGACCTTCGGCATGAACTCCGGTATCGACCTCATCAACGCTCCGCTGACCGCGGGCGGCAACTTGCTCCTGCAGTCAACCGGCGACGGCTCCGCCCTGGACTTCTCGGGCAGCGCGATCAACGCCGCCAATGACCTGACACTCGACACCGCCGGTGCGAACTCCGGTATCACCCTCACCACCGCCCCGCTGACCGCGGGCGGCACCCTGCTCGTCCGGTCCACCGGCGACAACTCTGCCCTGAGCCTCTCGGGCGGCGCGATCAACACGACGGGTGACCTGACGATCTCGACGACCGGCGCGAATTCCGATGTTGCCCTTGCGAACGCCGCGGCGACCATCGGCGGGCTGACGACGATCACGACCACGGGTCTGAACGCGGGGATCGCGTTGACCAACGCCCCGCTGAGCCTGGGCGGCAACCTGCTGCTCCAGACCACCGGCGCGAACTCGGCGGTGAACGCCGCGGGCGGGGCGATCACCCTCAACGGATTCGATGTCACGGTCGACGTGTCCGGCGTTGGCGGGGATGTAAGCCTCGCGAACCTGATCGCCGCGGGCGGCGAGACGGTGACGATCCGTGCCAACGGCCTGACGACCCTCGCGGGTGCGGGCGGCGCGGGCCTCGGCTTGCTCGATCTGCAGACCAACACGCTCGCGATCAACGGTCTGACGGCCGCCGACAGTGTGCTGATCAACACCCTCGGGTTCAACCCGCAGGACATTTCTGTGGGCGATGACGCCGCGCTCACGCCCGGGACACTCAACATCTCGAACGCGTCGCTGGCGAACCTCACGCCGGTCGCCGGGGGGACCAACAGCCTCACGATCGGCAACGCGGCATACGCGGGGCAGATCCTGATCGGGGACGCGACGATCAACCGTGATGTCGCGTTCACAACGGGAGGCAGCGGGATCATCAGTCTCGCTTCGACCGGCCTGCAGGGTACGGGCGGCCTGACGAGCATCGCGATGACCGCTCCCGAGATCCGCCTCGGCGGGGCGATCCAGTCGAACGCCGGGGCCTTCGCCCTCGCGTTGAACGGACCGGTGAACGTCTCGGGCACCGCCGATATCGACACCAACGGCGGCGCGATCCTCTTCGCCGACGCGATCAACGGTCTGAACCCAGGTACCGGGTTCCTCGACGTCGACACCGCGGGCGGCACGATCACGATGCGTGAAGACCTCGGCGTCATCGGTGCCACCAACGCGCTCGGACAGCTTTCGCTGGCCGGGGCCCCGACGCTCCGCCTCGTCGGTGCGAACACCTCGGGCGACCAGTTCTTCCAGACAACGGGCGGCGCGATCACGCTGCTCGACGGGGCAGCCTTCACCGCCGGCGACAACGGTGGCATCGCGTTCGCGAGCAATGTCGCCGCGCTGGGCGATGCACAGGCGACCACTGGTGCCGCAGGTTCGATCACTTTCCAGGGTCTGCTCGACGGCGTCGGCTCGCCGGCCCAGACCGTCACCCTGCTGACAGGGGCCGGCGGTTCGGTGAATCTCGCCCAGGTGGGCGGGCCCGCCGGTCTCGGATCGTTGGATGTCACGACGGGGACGGTGACCCTCTCGGGTAACCTGTCGCTGCTGCAGAATCTTTCGATCATGGCGGACCAGACGCTGCTCAGCGGCGACCAGTCCATATCGGCTCAGTCGATCACACTCGCGACCGACGTCGATTCCAACGGGGCGGCCGCGAATCTCTCGCTCGAGAACGCGATCACCACGTTGATCAACGGCCGCTTGGGCGGCAACTCGCCGCTCGCCTCGTTCACCTCTTCGCAGAACGGGACAACGACCCTCACGGGTGGCGTGTTCAGCAACGGCCTCGCGCTGTTCCGCAACGGTGTGATCATCTCCGGTGACGCGATCGTCCAGTCGTTCGGGAACACGGCCGCTGACGGCGTCCGCTTCCTCTCGACCATCGACGGCACCACGGCCGGGGCCGACTCGCTCACGCTGCTCACCGACCTGACAGGCGGGGAGTTGGCCGGCATCTCGCCCAACGGCCTTGGCATCGTGGATGCCAACGTCCCGGTGATCTCGCTGTTCGGCGACGTGGGCTCGAACATCGCCCTCGGCACGTTGGGCCTCAACTTCGGTGTTGATGTCAACGGTAACGCCATCGATGGTCGTGCCTTCGTCCCGGCTAACGCGACGATCGTGCTCGGCGATTCGAACGCGTTCTTCGCCAATGGGACGACCACCGACCTGACCATCAACGCCGACAGCCTGTTCATGGGCCTCCGCGAGAAAATGGTCGCCCTCGGCAGCCTCACGGCCAGCGGGTCCAACGCCCGCCTGGGTGATATCGCGACGATCAACAACCTCGCGGTCAACTACGACGCGGTCACCGTGCTCCTCCGCGAGGCTGCGGATATCTTTGACCCGACGACCGGGCTGGTCGCCCAGGACAGCGGCACCGACTTCGTCGCGGGCGGCACGCTCCAGTTCGGCACGATCGTCGCCTTCGACGGCCCCGGCGGGGCCCCGGAGTTCTCGCTCCCCGGCGGTGACCCGTCGATCGACGCGAACGTCGGAGCGTTCCTGTTCAAGTCGCTCGACAGCGACGTGAACGCGCTCGTGAACGGCGGCGGCGTGGTCGTCGACGTCCGAGCGGACGGCCCGACGAACACCAACGTCGCCGAAGCCCTCGCGGGTGCGATCCCGCAGGAGCAGGCCGCCGAGCCGGTGGTGACCGATGTCCCGCTCAGCCAGGTCGCGTTGGACGCGTTGGTTGACCTGGGCATCATCATCAAGCAGCCGGGCGAGAACCTGTACCTGATCGATCTCCCCGATGACATCGCGGGTGCGGCGGATTCGACCCGCGTCTCGCGTCGCCGTCTGGAACCCACCCTGGTGAACTCGCTGGTCTCTGACTACGACGCCGCGGTGAAGACGACGGTGACGGCGACGCCCGCCGAGGCGGGTGAAGGCCAGGCCGAGACTGTCTCCGTCGTCCGCCGGGACACCGAGATCAAGTCGATCCTGGATGACGCCTGGGACGCGTTCGTCGAGGCCGAGGGTGACAATGGCACCGCGGCCGACTTCTACGCCTTCGTCCGCTCCAATGCGGGGCAGTTCAGCAAGGCCGTGGTCGAGATCGAGCGTCTTCAGGAGGTCGTCTCCGCGGCCCGCGTGCTGGGTCTCACGGAGCGTGAGATCAGCGCCGTGAAGACCAAGATGTTCACGATGATGCAGCCCAACATGGGTGCCAGGGCCTTCCGCGACCTGATCGATGCGACCCCCGCGGCGTTGCTCGGCGTCCGCTGAACAGTCCGCTGAACCGAGAACCAAACCGGGTTTCGTCGGGGCGTGCGTCGCACGCCCCGACGAACCCGGTTATTCTTTGACGGGACCCAGAGGAACGAGCCGTGGCACTGATCGACATCGACAAGCTACTCAGCGAAATCTCGCCGGACGAGCCTTGCGGCCCGGACCTCGAGTACGACGCCGAATTCGTTGCGTTGCAGCAGGACGCGGAAGGCACGCCGGCGAAGTACACGCCCGACGGGCAGCTCGTCGATGAAGGCGAGGACCCCAACTGGCGTGACATCCGAGATCGCTGTGTCGCGATGTTTGATCGGACGATCGATCTCCGGATCGCCGTGCTGCTGGCCGACGCCCTCATGTGCCAGCACGGCCTCGAGGGGCTCCGCGACGGGCTCGCGTTGCTCAAGGCGATGCACGAGCGGTGCTGGGATCATTTCCACCCGCAGCTCGATCCGGACGATGACAACGACCCGCTGATGCGGATGAACCTCGTCGCGGCATTCGCCGCGCCGATCGGCATGGACGGCGATCCGCTTCGGTTCCAGCAGCGTCTCAGGGATGTCCCGCTCGCCAAGTCGCGTCAGATCGGAAATTTCGCGCTTCGTGATCTGATGGTCGCAACGGGTGATCTTCCTCCGAGCGCTTCGTCCGGCGAAACTCCGCCCAACGAGCAACTGATCGAGGCCGCCTTCCGTGATACGGAGGGCGACGAACTTAAGCGAGCGGGCGAGGCCGCCTCCGAAGCCGTGGTTCTTTCTCGAGAATTGGATCAGTGGGTCACGACGAAGGTCGGCTCGACCAACGCCGCGAACCTCGCGTCATGGCACGAGATCGTGGGTGATCTCAACAAACGCCTGACCGCTCGTATCGCGGCCCGCTTCCCGGGCGAAGCCGTCGGCGATGACGAGGAATCGGGTGCCGATGATGATGTTAGAACCACCGAAGGTGGTTCTCCCCGGCCGTCTTCGGCGGGCCTGAGCGGTGGGGTTCACTCACGCGACGACGTGCTCCGAGCGCTGAACAAAGTCCTTGAGTACTACGCCGCATACGAGCCATCGAGCCCGGTGCCCATGCTGATCCGGCGGGCTCAGCGGCTCGTCACGATGGACTTCATCGACATCATCCGGGACCTGAGCCCCACGGCGATCGAGCAACTCCGCGTGATCGGTGGCGAAGAGGCGGTCTCGGGTTCCGCCGGCCCCGTGAGCACGGCGCCACCCCCGACGCCCGCAAGCGCAGCGGCACCCGCGGCCCCGCCGCCCAGCAGGTCGTCCTCTGGTTCCGCTGAACCGGTAAAACTCAGCGCGTCGGATTTTGCGCCGAGATCCTGATCGACGGAGCCGGAACCTGTACGGCGTGCCTGTTTCCGATCGCTCGGCTGCACACGACCGTATTTCTTCTGGTATCTTGTACGCTTGGAATGTGCCGACCCCGTTGGGGGGCGGGAATTGGGATCGTTTGCCCGGGAGGGCGGCGGTTGACCGGCAGAAGACCGCGCCGGCGGTCGATCGGAAGGGAGCAGGCCGATGGCCAAGCAGAGCAGTCAGAAATTCATCGCGCGGAACCGTGCCCCGCGCGTGCAGGTCGAGTACGACCTGGAGCTGTATGGCGCAGAAAAGAAGGTCAACCTGCCGTTTGTCATGGGTGTGATGGCGGATCTCTCGGGAAAACCCGAGGAAGCGCTCGCGCCGGTCGGCGACCGGAAGTTCCAGGAAATCGATGTCGATAACTTCGACGACCGTCTCAAGAGTGCCAAACCGCGTGTCGCGTTCCAGGTGCCGAACACATTGACCGGAGAGGGCAACCTCTCGGTCGACCTGACCTTCGAGAGCATGGACGATTTTTCGCCCGCGGCCGTCGCCCGGAAGGTCGATTCGCTCAACAAACTGCTGACGGCACGCGAGCAACTCAGCAATCTCCTCGCGTACATGGACGGCAAGTCCGACGCCGAGGAACTCATTCAGAAAGCGTTGAAAGACCCGAGCCTCCTGCAGGCGCTCTCGAGCGGCGGCGGCGATGGCGGCGGCGAAGGGGGTGAATGATCATGGCAGAAGCAAACCCAGAAGCGCAGGGCGCATCGGAAACTCTGGAGGCCGGCGAGTTCGCATCGCTCCTTGAGAAGAACTTCAAGCCCAAGAGCGACCGGCAGAAGGAAGCGATCGAGGACGGGGTCAAGACCCTGGCTGAGCAGGCGCTCGCCGACACCGCGCTCGTCAGCGATGACGCGGTGAAATCGATTGAGGCGATTATCGCCGAGATCGACCGCAAACTCACCGAGCAGGTCAACCAGATCATCCACAACGAGGACTTCCAGGCGCTCGAGGGAACCTGGCGCGGATTGCACCACCTTGTCAATAACACCGAGACGGACGAGACGCTCAAGATCCGCGTCATGAACATCTCCAAGAAGGACCTGAGCAAGACACTCAAGAAATTCAAGGGGACTGCCTGGGACCAGAGCCCGCTGTTCAAGAAGATCTACGAGGAAGAGTTCGGAAGCCCCGGCGGAGAGCCCTACGGCTGCCTCATCGGCGACTACCACTTCGACCACACCGCGCCCGATGTCGAGATCCTTAGCGGGATGGCGCAGATCGCGGGCGCCGCACACGCGCCGTTCATCGCAGGGTCTGATCCCAAGGTGATGAACATGGACTCGTGGCAGGAGCTCTCCAACCCGCGCGACCTGACCAAGATCTTCCAGAGCCCCGAGTATGCCTCGTGGCGTTCGCTGCGTGACAGCGACGACTCGAAGTACCTCGGGCTCGCGATGCCGCGGTTCCTCAGCCGGATCCCTTACGGCTCAACGACCAACCCCGTCGATGAGTTCGCGTTCGAAGAGGACACCGAGGGCTCGGACCACAACAAGTACACCTGGTCCAACTCGGCCTACGCCATGGGCGTCAATATCACCCGGGCGTTCAAGACCTACGGCTGGTGCACCACCATCCGCGGCGTTGAGTCGGGTGGCATGGTCGAGGGCCTCCCGGTCCACACCTTCCCGACCGACGACGGCGGCGTGGACATGAAGTGCCCGACGGAGATCGCGATCACCGATCGCCGCGAGGCCGAACTCGCCAAGAACGGGTTCATGCCGCTGAGCCACTGGAAGAACACCGACTACGCGGTGTTCGTCGGTGCCCAGAGCCTTCACAAACCGGCGGAGTACGAGGACCCGGACGCGACCGCGAACGCGAACCTCGGTGCCCGGTTGCCCTACCTGTTCGCGACAACCCGGTTCGCCCACTACCTCAAGTGCATCGTGCGTGACAAGGTCGGCTCCTTTAAGGAGCGGGCCGACATGGAGAAATGGCTCAACAACTGGATCATGCAGTATGTCGAGCCCGATCCCTCGAACGCGACCGAGGACGCGAAGGCCCGCCGCCCGCTCGCAGCCGCCGAGGTCGTCGTCGAAGAGGTCGAGGGGAATCCGGGCTATTACAGCTCGAAGTTCTTCCTGCGGCCGCACTACCAGCTCGAGGGGCTCTCGGTTTCGTTGCGTCTGGTCAGCAAGCTTCCGAGCCAGAAAAGCTGATCCGGGCCGGTGGATTCGAGTCCTTCGTCAGAGTCGGTTCAAGGCCGGGAGGGGGGCTCCCCGGCCCAGGGAACGGGTTTTTCTCCCCCCAGCACGAGATTCTGTGCCAGGATGCGTTGCGCCTTTTCAGAGATTCCGCTTGACAAGGTGTAGCGATGATCACGGGGACAATCGAAACCCCGGCAGCACATTCGAAACCGGCCCGCTCGGGCCTCAGGGAGCACCACAATGAGCTTTGACGGATTTATCAAGGTCCAGGGCATCAAGGGCGACAGCACCGACAGTGCACACGCCGAATGGATCGAGATCCAGGCGTTCAGCCACTCGATCGTCCAGTCCACCGGCGGCGCCGCTTCCGCCCAGGGCACCCACGCCGGCGGCCGGGCCGACCACGGCGATTTCTCGATCGTCAAGCGGCTCGACAGCGCCAGTCCCGCCCTGTTCATGCACGTCTGCTCGGCCAAGCCGATCCCCGAGATCGTCGTCGAGCTCTGCCGTGCGATGGGCGACAAGACCGTGTTTATGAAGTACACCCTCAAGGACGCGATCGTGTCGTCGGTCCGCCCCAGTGGCTCGACCGACGGTGAGGATCTGATCCCGCTGGAGGAAGTCACGTTCCGGTACGGCGAGGTCCACCTCGAGTACACCCCGACCGATCCTCGCAGCGGCGGCAAGACCGGCGCCGCGATCATGGCCGCCTGGAGCACGCTGGAAAACCAGCCGCTCTGATCCGCGACGCGGAGGACATTGGGAAGAGCCCGCTCGGCCTCGCCGGTTGATCGGATGCTCCCTCCCGGGCCGCCCATCGCTCATCGCAATGGGTTCGCCCGCGATCGGACGGCCGACGAATCTGTTACAGTGCAAGGGCGGGGCCTCGAGGCCCCGCCCTTGTTCATCGAGGCACTTTGGCAGCAGTGAATTCTTGAGTCCGGGCGATCCGCGACCGAGCGTTGGGGGGGACGGCAGATGAACGCCGAGCAGTTGCTCAAGGAAGGCAAGCCGACCGAGGCGCTCGCGGCTCTTCGCGACGAGGTCCGGTCGGACCCATCCAACGCGGAACTCCGCGCATTCCTCTATCAGTTGCTCTGCGTGCTGGGAGATTGGGACCGGGCGCTCACGCAGATCAATGTCCTGGGCGATCTCAAGCCCAAGGACCTCATCATGGTCGAGTTCTACCGCAACGCGATCCGCTGCGAGGCGCTCCGAGACCAGGTCTTCGCCGGCAACCGCACGCCGCTCATGCTCGGCGAACCGGCGGAGTGGATGGGCTGGATGGTCCAGGCTGTCGGCCATCACGCACGCGGTGAAATCGCCGCCGCCGCTAGGCTCCGCGATCGTGCATTCGAGGCCGCGCCCGCGATCGATGGCACGATCAACGGTCAGCCGTTCGACTGGCTCGCCGATACCGACCACCGCCTCGGCCCGATCCTTGAGGTCATTATCCAGGGCAAGTATTACTGGGTGCCCTTCGACCACATCAGCGCGATGAAAATCGATCCCCCCGGGAGCCTGCGTGACATGGTCTGGGCCCAGGCTCAGTTCATCTGGAGCAACAAAGGCAAGGCGGTGGGGCTCATCCCCGTCCGCTATCCCGGGACGATCTCGGGTGGAACCGACGCCGAACGGCTGAGCCGGGCGACTTCATTCGCTGATCTCGAAGACGGCTATTGCGTCGGCTCGGGGCAGCGCATCTTTGCGAGTGACGCGGGTGAGACCCCGCTGCTTGAAGCACAGCTCATCACGCTCGGCCCTCAAGACGATGATGAAGACGGATCGCCGGACCCCGCGGAGACGGGAAATGGCTGAGCTCACCCCGACCGAGCGCCTCCAGCCCTGTCTGCTGGACCGCCTGACCGACGACGAGCCCACCAAATCGGCAGAGAGCCGTGACCGGCGTGTCTTCACCACCAGGCAGCTCCGCGAGGCCGTGCTCCGCGACCTGAGCTGGCTGCTCAATACCGCCCAGCGGCTGGGCCCCGATGAGAGAGACGAGGCGCCCGAGGTCTACGGCAGCGTGCTCAACTACGGCGTGCCCGATCTCACGGGTGTCACGACCGGCGGGCTCGACATAGGCGGGCTCGAGAAGGCCCTGATCCGCGCGATCCGAGCGTTCGAACCCCGGATCATGCCGGGAACGCTGCGCATCGTCGCCTCGGTGAACGAGGGCGAGATGTCGGGCAACGCGCTGGTCTTCGAGGTCCGCGGAGATCTCTGGGCCCAGCCGATCCCTGAGCCGCTCTACATGAAGACCGAGGTCGATCTCGAGACCGGGCAGTACGTGGTGGAGGAAGCGGCCGGGCGCTGACGCGGCCGGCAAAGATCCCGCATCCGGAAGAGGCACGATGGACCAGAAGCTCGTCCGCTATTACGAACGCGAGCTCCGGCACGTCCGCGAGACGGCCGCCGAGTTCGCCCGCGACTTTCCGAAGATCGCCGGACGTCTCGCGCTCGACGAGTTCGAGTGCGCAGACCCGTACGTCGAGCGATTACTCGAGGGGTTCGCTTTCCTCGCGGCCCGCGTGCAGCTCAAACTCGACGCCGAGTTTCCCAGGTTCAGCCAGCACCTGCTCGAGTCCGTCTACCCACACTATCTGTGTCCGACGCCCTCGATGTGCGTGGTTCAGATCCGCCCGGATCTGGAAGACTCGGGCCTCGCCGCCGGCTTCACCGTACCCCGAGACACCGCCCTGCGGAGCACGATCGGGAGGAGCGACCAGAGCGCCTGCGAGTACCGCACGGCCCACGACGTCACGCTCACGCCCATCGAACTCGTCGAGGCCCAGTACCACGACCGGGATCTCCTCTCTCTCGATCTCCCGCGCGATGCCCGGCCTGCCGCCGTGGTCCGGCTCCGCCTCCGCGCGTCCGCCGGCCTGCTCTTTGAGGAGATCGAGACCGACAAACTCGCGATCCACCTGCGCGGAGCCGGGAACCTCCCGACCCGCCTTTACGAGCGACTCATTGCGCACACATCCGCCGTCCTCGTTCGTCCCACGCAGCGGCCTCCCGCGTGGACGGTGCGGCTCGATCCCAAGGCGAGCGTTCGTCAGATGGGGTTCGCCGACAATGAGGCGTTGCTCCCGGTCGTCCCGCGGACCTTCCAGGGCTACCGGCACCTCCAGGAGTACTTTGCCTTCCCCGAGCGGTTCCGATTTATCGAGATCTCGGGTCTCCGCCGAGCATTCGAGCGTTGCGACGCTCCCTCGATCGAGATCGATTTTCTGCTCAATGACGGCGACCCCGAGCTCGAGCAGGCGGTCGATGCGTCGGCGTTCGCGCTGCACTGTACGCCCGCGATCAACCTGTTCCCCAAACGGTGCGACCGGATCCATGTTTCTGACCGATTCCATGAGTTCCACGTCGTTCCCGACAAAACCCGCCCGCTCGATTACGAGATCTACGACATCACCGACGTCGTGGGCGTGGGGGGGCAGATCGACGACGAACGCTCGTTCCGACCGTTCTACAAAGCCAGCGACATGGACGAGGACACGGGGGACGGCGGGGCGTTCTTCGAGACCGCCCGCAAGCCGCGCCAACTGACCGACCGCGAGCGTCGGTCGGGCCGCCGATCGAGCTACCCGGGGAGCGAGGTCTATCTCCAGCTCGTCGACGCGTCGAGCGCACCCTACCGATCGGACCTCCGCCAGCTCGCGATCAGCACCCGGTGCACCAACCGCGACCTGCCGCTCCGGATGCCCGTCGGCCAGGGCCGGACAGACTTCTCGATGGACATCGGCGGGTCCGTCGAGTCGATCCGCTGCCTGACCGGGCCCACGCCTCCCCGCCCCAGCTTTGTCGAGGGTGAGATTCTCTGGCGCCTGATCAGCCACCTCTCGCTCAACTATCTTTCGCTCTCGGATTCGGATCTTGCGCTGGGGTCTGACTACACCGATCCCAACTCAAGCGGCGCCGCCGCGATGCGCGATCTGCTCAAGATCTACGGGCACCTCTCCGAAGCACCGACGCGTAAGCAGATCGAGGGTCTGCGGAGCATCCGCAGCCGACCGATCACCAGACGCGTGCCGCGGGACGGGCCGATCAGCTTCGCCCGAGGCCTCGCGATCGACGTGAGTTTCGAGGAGGGGTACTTCGAAGGTTCCGGCTGCTTCGTCCTCGGCGCTGTCCTCGAGCGGTTCTTCGCGAAGTATGTCTCGATCAACAGTTTCACAGAAACCCGAGTCCACACCCGCGAGCGGGGGGAGATCATGCGATGGCCAACCAGGATCGGAACGCGGCACACGCTCTGATCCTCCGGCTGATGGAGAAGCCGTACGCGTACGACTTCTTCGCCGCAGTCCGCAGGGTCGAGGCAAGCAAGAACACGCCCGCTCGCACGGGGGCGTCCCAACGCCTGCGCGATGATCCCATCCGGTTCGCCCAGGAACCCTCCCTGGCGTTCGCCCCGTCCACGCTGCACGGATACACGCCGGGCGCGCGTGGTCAACCCGACCGGATGACCGTCAACTTCATGGGACTGTTCGGCCCCAACGGTCCCCTCCCGCTCCATCTCACCGAGTACGCCCGCGATCGCGACCGCAACGCACGCGACAAGTCGTTCGTTCGCTTCGCCGACATCTTCCACCACCGGATGATCGCGCTGTTCTACCGGGCCTGGGCGGTCAACCAGGCCGCGGTCTCGTTCGATCGCATCGCCGACGACCCGGATTCGGACCGGTTCGGCTTCTACGTCGCCAGCGTGATCGGCCTCGCCGACAAGACGCTCCGCCGGCGCGACGGCGTGCCCGATATCGCCAAGCAGCACTTCGCCGGGCGTCTCGTCCAGCAGTCCAAGCCTCCCGAGGGGTTGGCGGCGATCCTGTCGGATTACTTCGGAATGCCCTGCCAGATCGAAGAGTTCGTCGGGCAATGGATCGATATCCCCGAGGCCGACCGGCTCCGCATGGGCGCGCACCCCGCGATCGGTCGGCTCGGCGAGTCCGCGGTCGTCGGCGCGCGCACGTGGGATTGCAGCCAGAAGTTCCGCATCGTCATCGGCCCGATCTCTCTGGATCAGTTCCACCGCCTGCTCCCGACGGGGCGGTCCTTCGCTCGCCTCGTCGGCTGGGTCCGCAACTACATCGGATACGAATTCGATTGGGACGCGAAGATCATTCTCAAGAAAGAGGAAGTCCCCGTCGCGAGGCTGGGTGGCGACGGTCGGTCGCCCCCCTCGATGCTCGGCTGGACGACGTGGACAAGCACGAAGCCGTTCGAGGACGACGCGGACGACCTCGTTCTGCGAGCGCCCGACGAGGGGCACATGGTGTAGATTGCGTCGCCCGGGATGATCCCGAGCGGCACCGGATGAGATTATTGGGAAGGGGACGCCGGCGCGTCCCGTCGGAGGATTCGACGATGGCCGAGATCAGTCTCAAAGCACTCTTCGGGAAGTTCAACAGCCTGTGCTACAAATCGAGCGAGGCCGCGACGGTCTACTGCAAGATGCGTGGCAACCCCCATGTCGAGGTGCTGCACTTCTTCCACCAGGTGCTGCAACTGCAGGACTCGGATCTGCACCGCATCATCCGCCACTACAACCTCAACCCGTCCGTTCTCGCGTCGGATCTCACCGAATCGCTCGACAAGCTCCCCCGCGGGGCGTCCAGCCTTTCCGGGTTCTCCGCCGACTTCGAAGAGGCCGTCGAGCGTGCTTGGACATACGCGACGCTGCTCCTCAACGAGTCTTCGATCCGTTCCGGGCACATCATTGTCGGGCTGCTCAAGACCAAGGGCCTGCTCCGCTCGCTCACGGCGATCAGCGGCGAGTTCGAGAAGATCAAGGTCGAGGACCTGACCGACAAGTGGGAGAAGATCCTGGGCGATTCGGTCGAGGCGGGGCTCGCTGCGAAGGACGGCTCCAAGGTGGGCGGCGGGGCCGTCCCGGGTGAAGCTTCGGGCGCGATGTCGCCCGCCCAGATGGGCAAGGAAGAGGCCCTCAAGCGATTCTGCAAGGACCTGACCGAGGAGGCCCGCACCGGGAAGATCGACCCGATCGTGGGCCGCGACGACGAGACCCGTCAGGTTGTCGACATTCTGATGCGCCGTCGGCAGAACAACCCTGTCCTCGTCGGCGAGGCCGGCGTGGGCAAAACCGCCGTCGCGGAGGGGTTCGCGCACAAGATCGTCGAGAACGACGTCCCTCCCCCGCTCCAGGGCGTGCGTCTGCTCGAACTCGACGTCAGCGCGCTCCAGGCGGGCGCGAGCATGAAGGGCGAGTTCGAGGAGCGCCTCAAGCAGGTCATCGAGGAAGTCCAGGCATCGAGCCAGCCCACGATTCTGTTCATCGACGAGGTCCACAGGCTCATCGGCGCTGGCGGCGCCGCGGGCACGGGCGACGCCGCCCAGCTCCTCAAGCCGGCGCTCGCCCGCGGTCTCCTACGCACCGTCGCCGCGACCACCTGGGCCGAGTACAAGAAGCACATCGAGAAGGACCCGGCGCTCACCCGCCGCTTCCAGACCGTGCAGGTGGATGAGCCCGACGAGGCCCGCGCGATCAGGATGATGCGGAAGGTCGCGGGCATCTTCGAGCAGCACCATCAGGTCCAGATCCTCGACGAGGCGATCGAGTCGGCCGTCAAGCTGGGGCACCGCTACATCCCGGGTCGTCAGCTCCCCGACAAGGCGGTGAGCCTTCTTGACACCGCGTGTGCGCGCGTCGCGATCGGGCAGCACGCCGTCCCCGCCGCGGTCGACGACTGCCGCAAGCGAATCCAGGCGTACGAGACCGAGATCGAGATCCTCGGTCGTGAGAAGGATGTCGGGCGAGACCACGAGAAGCGCGTCGCGGGGCTCGAAGCCGCGATCGCTGAGCAGAACGAGATTCTCTCCGGCCTCGAGGAGTCGTGGAAAAAGGAGAAGGATCTGGTCGACAAGATCCTCGCCTGCCGGATGAAGCTCCGCGGCGGGACGGTCGTCCACGCAAAATCGTCCGCCACTTCCCCATCCGACGTAGGGGGCGACCTCGACGACGACGAGGGCAATACGGGCGATGATCCCGGCAGCGTCGACACGATGGGCGGGAGCGTCACCGAAGCGTCCGCGACGGCGCTGTCCGACACGGAGCGGGAGGAAGTCGCCGCGGAACTCGAATCGCTCCAGGGGCAGCTCTTGGCGCTCCAGGGCGAGAACCCGCTGATCCTCCCCGAGTGCGACGCGAACGCGGTCGCCGCCGTCGTCGCCGACTGGACCGGCATCCCCGTTGGCAAGATGGTCAAAAACGAGATCCAGGCGATTCTGAGCCTTGCCGAGACGCTCAACCACCGCGTCATCGGTCAGAAGCACGGGCTCGACGCGATCGCCAAGCGAGTCCAGACCAGCCGGGCGAGCCTCGACAATCCCAACAAGCCCATCGGCGTCTTCATGCTCGCGGGTCCCTCGGGTGTCGGCAAGACCGAGACCGCGCTGGCGCTGGCCGAATCCCTCTATGGCGGTGAGCAGAACATTGTCACCATCAATATGAGCGAGTTCCAGGAAGCGCACACCGTCTCGACGCTCAAGGGGGCGCCTCCCGGCTATGTCGGGTATGGCGAGGGCGGGATCCTCACGGAGGCCGTCCGGCGCAAGCCCTATTCCGTGGTGCTGCTCGACGAGGTCGAGAAGGCGCACAGCGATGTCCACGAGATCTTTTTCCAGGTCTTCGACAAGGGGACGATGGAGGACGGCGAAGGCCGGGTGATCGATTTCAAGAACACGATCATCCTGCTCACGACCAACGTCGGGTCCGACCTCATCATGAACATGTGCGCCGACCCCGACCTGATGCCGAGCGTCGAGGGGCTCCAGAAGTCGCTCCGCGAGCCCATGCTCAAGGTCTTCCCCGCGGCCCTGCTCGGGCGGATGACGGTGATCCCGTACTTCCCGCTCAGCGACGACATGATCCGCGAGATCAGCAAGCTGCAACTCGGGCGGATCCAGTCCCGGATCGCCGGCAACCACGGCGCCGAGTTCGTCTACGGCGACGACGTGCTCGACCTGATCGTCAGCCGGTGCACCGAACTCGAGTCGGGCGGCCGGATGATCGACGCGATCCTGACGCAGACCATGCTGCCCGAGATCTCCAGCGCGTTCCTGAACCGGATGATGGAGGGCGGGGAGATCAACAAGGTTTCCGTCGGTGTTGACGATGGCGAGTTCACGTACAGATTCGAGTGATCAAAGCGGCGGAGCGCCCCGAGATCTGGAGGTCGCCTGCGCGTCTGTGCGCGCCAGATATCCTCGTTTTTCTGGTAGTTAGAGCACCTGTGAGTGGTCCGAAGCCGCGCCGCTCAGTAGGCTCTCGTCGTAGCCTCGGCGACGGTGATCCGGGGAGCGAATCGGCCGATTCCGGCCTGCTGATGAAAACAGGAGACTCCGGGGATGCGAACCAAACACGCCCTCGCCGCCGCGACCGACGCCGCCACCGACTGGCTGCGGGCAACTCCCTCAGCCGCGGGCCAGCAGCCCGTCGAGGAGATCTTCGGGAGCGATGTCTTCGACCAGCGGGCGATGCGCGAGCGTCTCCCCAAGCAGACCTACAAGGAATTGATGAGGACCATCGACGACGGCGAGCGGCTCGCACCGCAGGTCGCCGACGTCGTGGCCTCGATCATGAAGGACTGGGCGATGGAGCGGGGCGCGACCCACTTCACCCACTGGTTCCAGCCCCTCACCGGGTCCACCGCCGAGAAGCACGACGCGATGATCATCCCCGCGGGCGACGGGAACATCGTCACCCAATTCAGCGGGGTCGAGCTCGTCCAAGGGGAGCCCGACGCGTCGAGTTTCCCCTCAGGGGGCCTGCGCGCCACGTTCGAGGCCCGCGGCTACACAGCCTGGGACCCGACCAGCCCCGCGTTCATCATCCGCGGCCGAAACCACGGCACGCTCTGCGTCCCGACCGCCTTCGTCTCCTGGACGGGCGAAGCTCTCGACAAGAAGACGCCGCTCCTCCGCTCGATCGACGCCCTGAGCACGCAGGCGCTCCGCATCCTGAAGCTCTTCGGGACCGACGTGGGTGTCAGCAAGGTCAGGCCCTCTGTCGGGACCGAGCAGGAGTACTTCCTCGTCGATCGGCACCTGTACTACGCCCGCCCCGATCTGGTTACCTGCGAGCGCACGCTCTTCGGTGCCAAACCCCCGAAGGGACAGGAACTCGACGACCACTACTTCGGCGCCATCCCCCAGCGGGTGATTGCGTTCATGGCCGAGGTTGAGCAG
>DDFO01000054.1:76040-77683 GCA_002337215.1 Phycisphaerales bacterium UBA1926
GTTCATGGCCGAGGTTGAGCACGAGCTCTACCGCCTCGGCGTCCCGATCAAGACCCGCCACAACGAGGTCGCCCCTGGCCAGTACGAGATCGCACCGATCTTCGAGGACTGCAACGTCGCCTGCGACCACCAGATGCTGGTGATGGAGACCCTCCGCCGGGTCGCGCCTCGCTTTGGTCTGCAGGCGCTTCTGCACGAGAAACCGTTCGCCGAGGTCAACGGGTCGGGTAAGCACAACAACTGGTCGATGTCCACCGACACCGGCACCAACCTGCTCGACCCCCGTGACGACACACACACGAACATGCAGTTTCTGGTCTTCCTGACCGCCGTGATCCGGGCCGTGGATGTCCACGCCGATTTGTTGCGTGCCTCGATCGCGAGCGCTGCCAACGACCACCGCCTGGGCGCCAACGAGGCCCCGCCCGCGATCATTTCGATCTTCCTGGGCGACATGCTCACCGACATCGTCGAGCAGCTCGAGAAGGGCACCCCGAAGCGCACGCTCAAGGGCGGGGCGATCGACCTTGGCGCGATGACGCTGCCCCAGATCCCGCGTCACTCGGGCGACCGGAACCGGACGAGCCCTTTCGCGTTCACCGGCAACAAGTTCGAATTCCGCGCCGTCGGCTCGACCGCGTCGGTCTCCTGGCCCAACACAATTATGAACACGATCGTCGCCGAGTCGCTCGACGAGATCGCCTCGCAGCTCGAGACCGCGACCCAAGGCAAGGGCAAGGGCAAGAAAGAATCGCTCGAGACGGCGTGCAAAAGGCTGCTCAAGACGCTCCTCAAGCAGCACAAGCGTGTCATTTTCAACGGAGACGGCTATAGCCAGGAATGGCACGACGAGGCCGCGAAGCGGGGGCTCCCGAACCTCGTCAATTCCGAGGAGGCGTACAAGGTCTACGGCTCCAAGAAGGCCAAGGACCTGTTCAAGAAGTACAAGGTCCTCGCCCCCGCCGAGCTCGAAAGCCGCAAGCACATCTTCTACGAGAAGTACACCAAGCAGCTCCAGATCGAAAGCGAGCAAATGGTCCTTCTGGGCCGGCAGTACATCCTTCACGCGGCCCTCGAGCAGCAGGCCGCTCTGGCGGAGACGGTGACCAAGACGGAAGCAGCCGGCGTGGACGCGTCCGGACTGAAATCGGCGCTCACTGATTTCGCCGATACCGTCAACGCGTTCCGTATGAGCATCGACAGGCTCGATAACGCCGACGACAAGCAGGACGAAGACCCCGTGAAGCAGGCGAAGTACATCGTCTCGACCATTCTCCCGATCATGGCAGAGTGCCGTGAGCTGGGCGATCGCCTGGAAACGATGGTGTCCGCCGATCTCTGGCCGCTCCCGTCCTACAGGGAGATGCTCTTCATCCGGTAGCGGGCCGGCGTCGGAGAACGCCGGCTTCTCGCAGCGTCGCCCGGCTTCGAGCCGAACAGACAGGATGTCGTGAACCGCTGGCGGGCAAGTGTCCCCGGTAGGCGGGCGCGCTCAGACCGCGACCGCCGCCGCGATGTGCGGGTGCGGCTCATACCCCTCGATGACGACATCGTCGAACCGGAACGCGAAGAGATCACGCACCTCGGGGTTGAGCCGAACGGTCGGCCGGGCGAGCGGCGTCCGCCCGAGCTGCAGCCGAGCC
>DDFO01000054.1:77791-88603 GCA_002337215.1 Phycisphaerales bacterium UBA1926
TTCAGGTAGAGGTGCGCATCGCCCAGCGTGTGGATGAACGCCCCGGGGCGGTACCCGCACACTTGGGCGAGCATCATCGTCAGCAACGCATAGCTCGCGATGTTGAATGGGACCCCGAGGAAGACGTCCGCCGATCGCTGGTAGAGCTGGCAGCTGAGGCGGTCCGGGCCGCCGTCCTGCACGGTCTCGACCGCGAACTGGAACAGGCAGTGGCACGGGGGCAGCGCCATCTCGTCGATCTGCCCGACGTTCCACGCACACACCAGATGCCGCCGGCTGCTGGGATTGTCGGTCAGCCCGTCGAGCAGCAACCTGATCTGATCGATCTCCCGCCCGTCCGGCGTGGGCCAGGCCCGCCACTGCTTGCCATAGACAGGCCCCAGTTCGCCGTCCTCGCCCGCCCATTCGTCCCAGATCCGCACACCCACTTCGTTGAGCGACCGGGCGTTCGTGTCCCCTCTCAGGAACCACAGAAGCTCGTGGATGATCGAGCGCAAATGGAGCTTCTTGGTCGTTACGAGCGGGAATCCCGATTCCGCAGAGGCGGGTCCAAGCGACCCGTCCGCGTTCGTCAGGTCGTACCGTGTCTGGTGACCGAAGACGCTGAGCGTCCCGGTCCCGGTCCGGTCCTCCTTGCGGGCACCCTCGTCGAGAATCCTTCTCAGCAGGTCGTGGTATTCACGCATAATCGGAGTGTATCGCGGCCGGATCAGTCCGCGGCGTCGCCGTCGGCACCGGGCTGGGCTTCTTTCCCAAGAAACACCCAATCTCCGTCAAACGCGGCGGGATCCTCCGCAACCCGGCTCTCGACCAGGTCAGACGGCACCCAATTCATCGCGCGTTCTGCCGACCGCCCCCCGTCGTCGTCACGGTCCATGCCGACCGAATAGAGCACCGGGCCGTGTGCCAGCACTCGGTACCGAAGCGGTTCGCCTGAGAACCGATCGACCGGCACGGCATCGAGAAACTCGGGGACCAATTCATCGAGCGAGCCGGGCCACTCGCCGTATTTCGCCCGGTAGCGGGCAACCCCCAGCGATGCCGCAGTGGCATCCCGCTGCTGGTTGAGGTTCTCCGCGGTCGTGAACGCCCTGGAGTACGCCGGGACGATGAGCGACACCATCATCATCCCAGGATCAGGCGGGAACGAACGACTCGCCGCGTCGATAGTCTCCATCGCCGCCTCATCCGATGCACCCCGATCCCAGAGCGGCTCGTCACTCCATCGCGACGCGCCGTCGAGCACGTTTTCGTACGCAGCCGTGACCGTTCGACGATCGGACGCGTACAGGCGAACGGCCCCGTTCATGATCCTCGCCCCGGGCGACGGATCACCCGACCCGCTGCCGCCGCTCGACGCGCCGTAACCATCGAGATCGCTGAGCATGGCGAGTCCGTTGGCAGTGAACCGTCCGTTTCCGTTGCCGTCATCGGTATAGATCCGCTGCAGGAAGTCGTAAAAGAAGCACTGCTCGCCGGACATATCGAGCCGGTAGTCGCCCCCGCCATGAAGCCCAGAAAGGCGTGCCTGAACGCGTGCAAGCAGGGCCTCATCAAGCAAATCGGGATGGCTGATCAGCGTTTCACTGATCCGATCGAACGCCATCACTCGGATCGCAATCGCGACGAGCTGGTTAATGAGTGTTCTGTGCTCTTCTGATTGATCCGCGATCGAGAGAATCGCGTCGATGTCAGAGACGTACCGTGCCCCGTCGCCCTGCCGTGCCGCGAGTGAAGCATCCGCTTCCAGCAGCTTCGCGAATGACCGGAACTGGCCGAGATGAGGGAGGAAGAACATATCCAACAGAACCGGTGGTGCCGACGCGTCGTCTCGATCGAGCGGCGGCTCCTGCCCGGCCGCCTCCCAGAACGCTTCGGGCTGCTTCTCGGAGGTCACGAACCCCAAGCCCGGCTTCGACGCCGCGAGCCGGATTTGAGCCAACTCGTCGCTCAGTGATTCGATCCGCTCCTTAAACTCTGAAGGCTCCGCGGTGCGCCACGCCGGGTCCGACAGTTCGGCCAACTCGTCGCTCGACCTTGCTGCCAACGCGATCACCAGATCGCGATAGATCGGCCACGCCCGATCCGCCTCGGGGACCGCCGCTGCACGCTCGTTGAGCTTTGCCTCGTAGTCAACCGCGACATTCGGGCTGCCGCCTCCCAGACTCCACAGCAGCGTCGGCACGCCCGCGCACATCAGCACCATCACGCCGAAACACCCGATCGCGACTTTCTTTCCCTTCGACGCCATCCGTCACCTCCATGAACGCTGGCGATCGGTCTCGCCGGGAACCGGTGTCAATCACGATCCCGCGATTCACTGTCTCCGGACCAACTCCACCTCGTTCGATCCACGCAGTTTTACACGGCGGTATTCGACACGCACCGTCTCCCCCGGCTCGTACGCCGAGAGCACCCGGATCATTTCTTTCATGTCCCGCACGGGTCGGCCGTCGATCGCGGTGATCACGTCCAGCCGGCGCAGCCCGGTCCGCCGGCGTGCCTCCCGGGGCACCTTCGTCACCGTCGGCCCATCCCCCTCGCCCTGCTCGATATCGACCCCGAGCACCGCGTTCAGGTCTGTCCCCGTCTCGGCGACCATCGGCAGCTCGTCGGCCACCCACGCCCGGTAGGCCGACTCGATTGACGGGAGTTCCATACCGAGCACGGCTTCCATCGCCGCGATCCCGGAACGATCCGCCTCGAATCCGACCTCGGGGTCGCTCGTGTACCGCGCGTACCAGTCGGCGAGCACGCCTCGGTCCTGGAGAAACATAAAGATGGTGCGCGCGTGGGCGTACGCCGCGAGCGGACGACGGGTAGAAAAGTCCGCGTGCCCCCGGCCCATGAACACGGCAAAGTCCGGGAGCGGCCCGGCACGGGCCAGCCGCTTCACGATATTGGTCCGCCAGGACGGAACGGGGATCCACGCGTCCGCAGTGTCCGCAGCCCGAACCGGCTCGAGATGCTCCTTCGATTCTTGCTGGCCATCGGCGGGGATGAGGTTCGGGTCAACACCCTCGGGAACATCTCTCGCAACCGAACGCCGGGGCTCTTTGTTGACGATCCGAGTCGGGTCCATGTCCTCCACAAGGCTCGCGAGCCCTTCTTGGACCCAGATTGGGTGGGTCTGCCCCAGGCGGTCCATGTCGCGCCAGTGCAGCACATGGAAGAACTCATGTCTGAGCGTCGGGCCGAGGTCCTGCGCAACAAGCCGTTTCTCATCGTGCTCGTAGGAGCCGCCGATGCCGGCGAATGCCCGCCGGGCGCGCTCGCCGTAAGTCCAGAACGCCCACTTCAGGAAGTCGCGTTGGTCTGGGAGTGCGAGCACGACAAACGACGCCCCATCGACGGGTTCGTCCGATCCGACCGGGAGAACCCCGCAGGCCCAGCCGGCGACCTTTGCGATCTCGGTCATCGCCTGGTCGGTCTCTCGCGCGTCATGGGACGAGATCACGTCGATGCGGAGCGTGTCGTCGGCGCGGATCTCTTTCTTCCCGCGGACCCACGCTTCGGTCTGCTCGAATCGAACGCGCCGCTGCGCGTCGATGATCCGGCCCCAGTGCTCGATCAGTTCCTGAAACTGTTGGGTCTCTCGAATCGGTGCGAGGTAGGGATCCCGCTCCAGATGGCCCCGGTTCGCGAATCCGAGCTCGATCGCGCGGCGCAGGTCCGCGTTTGCCTCGTCGAGCTTCCCCCGGGCCGCCCGGGCGCACGCCAGGTTGTAGTGGACGACGAAGTTCTCGGGATCGATCTCCAATTGCGCACGCAGCACTCGCTCGGCCTCGGCGAAGTCCCCTGCACCGAATGCCTCGACCGCCTGGGATGTCAGCTCAGAGGACGCCGCCCGGCGTTCGTTGACCGCTCGCATCGCGTCGGCAGCCGCATCGATTTCCTCGTCGAGAACCGACAACGGATCGGGCTCTCGATCGGCCTGAGCGGAAGCCAGTCCCGCCGAGATCAACAGCACCGCGGCGCAGGTGATGGCCGAGCTGACCACAACACCAAGGCTTCCCCTTTTCGCGATGCTCGTTTCTGCCAATCCGGATCCCCGATCGGTACCGCGTCCGGCGGGCCTGATCCCCATACGCCGCCGGCGACTACACGGTTCTACGGTCATCATCGATCGCGAGTTGCAGCGCGTCGGGGAGGGTCTCGAGTTCGAGCTCGAAGACCCGCGCCCCGAGATCCTCGGGGGTGTCGCCCGGATGTACCGGGCACGCCCGCTGCAGGATCACCGGACCCGCGTCGTAGGCGTTGTCGCAGTAATGCACAGTGCATCCGCTCTGCGATTCACCTGCCTCGATGACGGCTCGGTGAACTCTGGTCCCGAAGAGCCCCTTGCCGCCGAACCGTCCGCCCGTTCCATCTCCCGGGAGCAGGGCCGGGTGAATATTAACGATCCGCCGTTCGAGTTCAGGCGGCACCGGGACCCGTCGGAGGTAGCCGGCGAGGACGACCAGCCCCGCACCGGTCCGGCAGACCCGCTCGAGCAGTTCATCGGACGTGAACTCGCCGGGAACGATCTCGGGGCGGTACCCCAACGCCTCGGCGCGTTCGACCCCGACACACTGACGGGAGGCGACGACATCGACAATCCGGGCTTCGAGCCGCCCGGATGCGATCCGGTCATGCAGATTCACCAGCGTCCGACCGGACCCCGACAGGAACACCGCGAGCCGAGATCGGTCAATACCTGAAGACTCGTTCATGACGACAGCGCCGCGATCGCCGCGTCCCGATCCGGCTTCACCATCAGCAGGCGGTCCATCCGGGTCAGCTTGAACAACTCGGTGAGTTCAGTCGAGAGGCCGCACACCGCGAGCGTTCCCTTGCGTTCACCCATGCGTTTATGAAGCTTGACAACGGCACCGATACCCGCGGACGCGAGCATCCCGACCGAGGCAAGATCGAGCACGATCGCCGTGCATCGCTCGTCGATCAGGGCTTCGGTCTCGTCGTAAAGGATGCCCGACTCTCGTTCGGTAATGTGCTCGTCGACGACACAGACACAGAGCACGGGTCCCACCCGCTCCGCAACGATGTGGACGCTATTGAAGACTTCTACTGCCTTTGCCGTAGGTGTCTTGCTGGATCTGTCCTTGCCGGATTTCCTGGAAAACAAAGCGGTCCCCTGCGGTCAACAGTCCTTGGTATCGAATCGGGTGGGATACGTCGATGGCGCGGGCGCTTCTCGAAACGGGACGGAGCGTCCTGCGCGATCAAGCGACACCATCGTGACTGTCGCGGTCGTCACTCGGATGGGTTCGCCGGTGTTGTGCCGGCGCGCGTCCACCTGGACACAGATCGTCACGCTCTTTGTCCCGACGCGCGACGTGTGAGCGTACAGTTCGATGATGTCCCCGAGGAACACGGGCGCGATGAAATCGACTCGTTCCATCGACGCGGTGACCCACACGCAGTGGGCGTGCCTGAGGGCCGCGACCATCGCCGCTTGATCTACGTAACTCATGATAACGCCGCCGAAGATCGTCCCGTTGGGGTTCGTGTCCCGCGGCATCGAGACCACCCGCAACGCGAGCGTTCGGTCTTCCGGGGGATGATTCTCGGGCGGGGTGCTCATCGCCGCCAGCGTAGCGTCACCGCCGCGTGCGCGTCGCGCGACGCGTACTGTTCGGGATGACCACAAACGACACGAACGCAGCCGGCGTCGCGGCCCCATGCCTCGAGGTCTTCTCGGCCCTCACACCCCACGCGATCGTAGAACGGTACCGGAACGGCCTCGTCGCCCTGGACCCGCGCGTCCTTGAGATGGACGACGATGTCGCGGACCGTTGGTTCGAACCCCAAGACCACGTCGGCCTCTGGTCGGCCCGGGCACTCCTGACCCACCTGATGGATGTCGAGATCCTCAACGCGATGCGGATCCGCCGGGTGCTCGCCGAGGAGAACCCGGTGTTCGAGAACTGGGACGAGCACGCCTTCCTCGATTCTAGGCTTTCCCGCCCAGGGCCCGATGCCCTTCTCATGCCCAGCGGGGCATGCGTCGCGACCGTCCACACGCTGCGGCAGACGCTCGCGTCGATGCTCGTGCAACTCAGCCCAGAAGACTGGGAACGCAAGGCGATGACGCCGTACCAGGGCGAAGTGACGCTTCTCGACATCGTCCGCTACGTCACCTGGCACCTCGAGCACCACGCCGCGTTCCTGAACGCGAAGGTCAACCTCGTGCTCGGCCCCGCCGCAGAGGGCGACACGTCCTTCGAAGGTTGCGGCGAGGGCTGCGCCTGTGCGAGCCAGAGCAACGAACAGACCGCAGGGTAATTCCCAGCCAGATTATCTCTCGCAGCCCGAGGCCCATTAGGAAAGCGCCGCGTTGAACCCACTCTTCGAACAACGTCGGTACCTGATCCCGTTCAGATCGACTCTGCTCCCGCAGATATTCACCGACACGCTCGTGATCGGGGGAGGCGTCGCCGGTCTCCGCGCGGCGATCGAAGCCGCTCGCCCGGACGCCGAGGATGAGCACCCCCCGAGCGATGTCATCCTGCTGAGCAAGTCCGACTTCGGGGCCACCAACACGGCTTGGGCGCAGGGCGGTGTTGCCGCCGTGCTCCGCGAAGGGGACTCCTTCGATCAGCACGCGCGTGACACGATCTCAGCCGGTGCCGGGCTCTGCGATGAAAAAGCAGTGCAGGATTTCGTTCAGCGCGGCGCGACCCGCATCCGCGAGCTCATCGATTGGGAGATCCGATTCGACCGGGACGAGGACACCAACGAACTGCTGGCCGGTCGCGAGGGCGGGCACACGGCGAGCCGGATCTACCACGCCGACGGTGACGCGACAGGCCGTGAGTTCCAACGCGTGCTCGTTGAGCGTGTCCGAGCCGCCGAGAACGTCCGGATCTTCGATGGCTGTTTCGCGCTCGATCTCATTACCGCGAGCGACGAGCCCGGGTCACCTGTCCGAGGCGCGATCACCCACCACCCCAGATACGGCCTCCAGATGATCTGGGCAAAGACGACAATCCTCGCGTGCGGCGGCGCGGGCCAGCTGTACCGCGAAACCACAAACCCACGCGGCGCGACCGCCGACGGCCTCGCCCTCGCCTTCCGCGCCGGGGCGTCGGTCGCTGACATGGCATTCGTCCAGTTCCACCCAACGACTCTCTATCTCCCGGGTGCAAACAGGGCCCTGATCAGCGAGGCGGTCCGGGGCGAGGGAGCCCACCTCGTCGACGCGAGCGGCCATCGTTTCATGACCGACATCCATGAAATGGCCGAGCTCGCCCCGCGCGACATTGTCAGTCGGGCAATCGTGAGTCGCATCGCCGACCAGGGCGGCACCAACGTCTGGCTCGACTGCAAGCCGATCGACGGGTTCGCCGCGCGTTTCCCTGGCATCGACGCTGTCCTCAAGCGGTTCGGCATCGACGCGAGCACCGACCTCGTCCCGGTCCATCCCGCGGCTCACTACTTCGTGGGCGGTGTGCGCGCCGACGCGAACGGTCGAACCGACGTCCCCGGCCTGCTCGCCGCGGGAGAGGTCGCCTGCACAGGGTTCCACGGTGCAAATCGACTCGCGAGCAATTCCCTGCTGGAGGGCCTTGTCGCCGGAGCGGCGTGCGGCCTCACCGCCAGGGAGCGGGCCGCGGATCTCTCCAACGCCGGCGGCCCGACCCAGGTCGTCAGCGACATCCGGCCCAGTGAGCAAGGCGAGATCGATCTCATCGACATCCGATCCAGCCTCCGCAGCGCGATGTGGCGGAATGTCGGTATCCAACGGACTGGCGCGAAAGTCCGCGACACCGTCGACATGTTCGATTTCTGGGCCCGCTACACGCTCGATAAAATCTTCGACGAGCCGGAAGCGTGGGAAACCCAGAACCTGCTGATGGTTGGTGCTCTCGTGAGCCGGTCCGCGTTCTGGCGCGGAGAGAGCCGAGGCTGTCACGCTCGGAGCGACGAACCAAGCTCCAAGGAGGCGTTCGCGGTCCACGATGTCTGGCGTCGGGGCCGGTCGTCACCAGTCACCGTGGCGCGAGACGAGATCTATTCAAGCTGAATGATCGGTGCGGCATGAATCAACGGAACGGGCGATCCGGATCGACAACCACGCTCCAACACTTGCCAATCAACCCCAAGGGCCGAGTCACGTCGCGCACCATGATCGGAGCATCAGCCGCCGCCGCGGTGATGGTGGGAAGTCTCACCGCCTGTGTCGAGGTCAACCGCGAGCCTGTCGGCAAGCCGCTCCTCTCGGGTCTCCAGAGCGGCGGGGGTTTCACCAGCCTCCGCCAGCTCGACGAGAACGGCCAGCCCGCCAGCCCCGCAGGCCTCGGCACGGGAGCCGACAAACGCACCGTCGCCGAGGACGGCACCGTAATCCTCAGATCGCCGACCATTAGCGACCTGATGCGACACATCCTCGAAACCGTCGTGAACGACGAAGAAGAACCCTTCACCGAGCATCTGCTCTCATCGGTCACAAAGCGCGAATTTATCGAACGCGGCTACGACCCCGCCGAGGCATTCCGCGAGCTCAAACGCCGCGAAGACGACGTCCGCGCGCTCTTCCGCGCGATCCCGATCGGCGAGTTCACGCCGGGGGTCATGCTCCGGAACGTCGGGCCCAACATGTTCCGCCTCGGCATCAAGGGCGACCCCGACCTCCGATGGTCGTTCATCGACGTCGTCCTCGAAAAAGGGCATTACAAACTCCGATGGCTCGGCCGGGATTGACCCGCGGGCGATCGACGCTTTGCTCTCGCCTCATCCCCCGGTCGTCTGCCGGGCTTTCAGCGTCATCGGGACGATGATCTCTTCGCCGTTGCGGATCACCGTCAACTCGATCTCGTCACCCGGGTTGTGCGTCGTGAGCATCGGCATCCAATCCTGCACCGTCGCGACAGCCTCGCCGTTCCAGACCGTGATCCGGTCACCCTCTTTCAGGCCGGCGTCGGCGGCGCTCGTCCCGTCGAAGACCCGCGCGACGACGATACCACCCGCTTCGCCCGAATAGTCACCCGGCGCGATGCCGACACGGACCTTCACCCCGCCCGGCCCGCCCATCCGCTGGCGCTGGGGTTCATCGTCCTCGGTCTCGGCGTACAGCAGTGCGCCGTCGTTTACCGCGGCCGCCAATGCGAGGTCCGCCACGAGCGTCGCGATCTTCGCGCCACCCTCGAGATTGATCGTGTCCGCGGTGTCGTCCGGCGTGTGATACTGGTCAGTGATCCCGGTGAAGAAGAAGAGATTCGGCACATCCTCACCATCGAACGACGCATGGTCCGAACGCCCCGAACCGACAGAGAGACTCGTCTTGATATCGAGACCCGACCGCTCGAACGCCGGTGCCGCGAGTTCAGCCAAACCCTCCGACGTTCCCACGCCGCCCGCCTCGAGCGTCTTGCCCAGGCTCCCGATCATGTCCATGTTCAGCATCAGGTAGTGATCCTCGATGGGGACGACCGGGTTGCGGACATAGTGCCGCGAGCCGATCAGGCCGGATTCCTCGGCGCTGAACGCCAGGAACAGTACCGAACGAACCGGACCGTCAAATTCCTCCCAAGACCTGCTCAGCAGCTCCGCCGCGGTCAGCATGCCCGATGTTCCGGAAGCGTTGTCGTCCGCCCCGAGGTGCAGCTCACCCGGGAACCGAGAGCCGAACGACGCCACACCGAGATGATCGTAGTGCGACCCGACGACGACATACTCGTCGGCCAAGTCGCCGCGCCCACGGAGCACTCCGCCGATGTTGCTCGTCATCACAGGCTCACGCTTGATGTCCGCGTCGATTTCGATCGTGACACCCTCAAGCCCCGCGATCGTTGTTCCCTCGTTCGCCATCGCGATCATTGCAGCGAGCGATCCGCCCCCTCCCGCGCGGACGATCCGGTCTGCTGCCTCGGGGGTCACATGCAGCACGGGGATCCCGAGCGACCGACCGCCCTGGCTCGTCTCCAGAGTCTGCAGTTCCGCCGTCCGCTCGTCGTCAGCCATCGGCGGGTTGACCAGCAAAATCGCCTCGGCACCCCGGCTCTCTGCCGCCCTGAATTTGCTCACAAGCGACGCCGCGAACGACCAGCCCTCGTCGGTCCATTTGCTCGTCCCGTCCTCGTCCATGGGCTCGAACCGCAGCACCATCGCGGCACGGCCGGTCAGATCGGTCTTGCCGTCGTAGCTCGAATAATCATCGCTCCCCTGCGGAATCGAATACCCGACAAACGTCACCGGCAGCGTCGCCTCGCCCGCCGAACCGTACGCGAGCGCGTTGAAATCAACGCCCGACGCGAACTCCGTCCGCTGGCCGCCCGCGCTCATCGCCATCGACTGCGACACCAGTTCCGATGTCTCCCCGATCCGGAACGGCTGCCGCCAGGTCGCCGCACCGCCCTCGTCCTCGAACGCGGGCTCAAGCCCAAGACGATCGAAATGGAACTCGATGTACTGCGCCGCCTTCTCTATCCCCTCGGTGCCCGGTTTGCGCCCTTGCATGAATTCGTTCGCGAGCGTGAACAGGTGCTGCGAATAGAGGGCCGTTTCCATATCGGTCGCGGCGGGGAGGCCCGTGGACCGAACATCCGCCGAGGCGCACGCCGAGGGCCCACCCGCGAGGACGATGCCGAAAGAAGACGAGAGGATCAGAGTCCGGGCGACAGAAGAAAAACGCATGTTGGGCCTCCAGTGGGGTGTCGAGATCAGGAGTTTAGCCTGTTCGATTCCGGGCCTCCCAAATCACCCAGACGCCGTCTTCCGAACCTCGATCGGCATCGGATCGGCCGTATGCTTCGAAGTCCATCCGGCAACGTGCCCGCCCCGCCCGCAAGAACCCACACGCGCCGCGCTCGC
>DDFO01000054.1:88685-89197 GCA_002337215.1 Phycisphaerales bacterium UBA1926
ATGACGGTCATGAACCCCTCCGCCTCCGATCTCAAGCCTTCTGAACAGAGCCCCGCGATCCCACCCGCGGGATCCGAATCGAGCCCGGGCAATCGACGCGCCGTAGGCGACGCCCCGCACGCGTGGCACGACGGATTCGTCCACCGCCACATCGGTCCGCACGCTGGTGGTGTCCGAGACATGCTCGAAACGCTCGGCTACGCGTCAATGGACACCTTCATCGACGACGTTGTCCCCGAGGCAATCCGAAGCCGCGAACCGCTCGCACTCGCCGAGCCCGCCGGAAGGGCGCCCCGAGGCGAGCATGAGCTCCTCTCCACGCTGAACAGAATCGCCGCCAAGAACCAGGTCTGGCGATCCTGCCTGGGCATGGGCTACCACGGGACCATCACGCCACCAGTCATTCTCCGCAACGTGATGGAGAACCCCTCGTGGTACACCCAGTACACGCCGTACCAGGCCGAGATCAGCCAGGGCAGGCTTGAACTTCTGCTCAACTTCCAGACCATGAT
>DDFO01000054.1:89357-91109 GCA_002337215.1 Phycisphaerales bacterium UBA1926
GCTCAACTTCCAGACCATGATCGCGGACCTCACCGGGCTCCCGATCGCAAACGCGAGCCTGCTCGATGAGGGCACCGCCGCCGCCGAGGCGATGGCGATGGCGGTCAACATCGCCCCCAAGCAACCCAGGGCCTTCTTCGCCGCCAACCACTGCCACCCGCAGACGCTCGGCGTCCTCCGCACCCGCTGCGACTCGATGGGCGTCGGCCTCACCATCGCCGATCCGTTCGCCGACGGCTTCGACCCAAGCCAGTTCGCCGGCGTCCTGGTCCAGTATCCCGACACCTCCGGCTCGATCCATGACTTTGCCGAACTCGTGCGGACGGTCAAAGACGCGGGCGCCGTCGCGATTATGGCGGCCGACCCGCTCGCCCTCACGCTGCTCACGCCACCCGGCGAGCTCGGGGCCGACATCGCGATCGGCAGCGTCCAGCGGTTCGGCGTCCCGATGGGTGGGGGCGGCCCGCACGCTGCCTACATGGCGACCCACGAGTCCAACATCCGCAAGATGCCCGGCCGGATCGTCGGAGTCTCCAAGGACGCCAACGGCGGCCCCGCCCTTCGCCTCACCCTCCAGACCCGCGAGCAGCACATACGCCGCGACCGTGCCACCTCCAACATCTGCACCGCGCAGGTCCTCCTGGCAATCATGGCGGCCTGCTACGGCATGTATCACGGCCCCACGGGGCTGACCCGCATCGCCACCCGTGTGCGCACATTCACGCTCGCCCTCCGCGCGGGGCTGACCCAACTCGGCCACGACGCCGGGACCGGCCCGGTGTTCGACACACTCCGGATCAACGCCGAGGGTGACCCGGCCGCCATCCTCGCCCGCGCCGCCGCCGAACGCATCAACCTCCGCGACTTCGGCGACGGCACGATCGGCGTCACGCTCGACGAGACCGTCGACCGTCGCCTTCTTGCCGATCTGCTCTACGCGTTCGGCCCCAAACGAGAGGTCGATCTCGACGAGCTGCTCGCCGCAGCCGAGTCAGAGTTGCCGGACGGCATTGCGCGCACGACCCCGTTCATGGAGCACGAGGCGTTCCGCAAGATCCAGACCGAGACCGAGATGCTCCGCTACCTGCGGCAGATGCAGGACCGCGACCTCAGCCTCGCGCACAACATGATCCCGCTTGGCTCGTGCACCATGAAGCTCAACGGCACGAGCGAGATGATCCCTGTGACCTGGCCCGAGTTCGCCCACATCCACCCCTTCGCCCCTTCCGACCAGATGCAGGGATACGCGGATCTCTTCACGCAGCTCGAATCGTGGCTCTGCGAGATCACCGGTTTCGACGCCGTGAGCCTCCAGCCCAACGCCGGGAGCCAGGGTGAGTACGCGGGGTTGCTCGCGATCCGCGGCTACCACCACAGCAAGGGCGACACACACCGCGATGTCTGCCTCGTCCCCGAATCGGCGCACGGGACCAACCCTGCCTCGGGGGTGATGGCGGGCATGAAGGTCGTCCCGATCAAGAGCACCCAGGCGGGGGCGATCGATCTCGAGGATCTCAAGGCAAAGGCACAGAAGCACGCCGACAGCCTCGCGGCGATCATGGTGACCTACCCCAGCACATGCGGCGTCTTCGAGAGCACCATCCGCGAGATCTGCGATACCGTCCATGCGAACGGGGGACAGGTCTATCTCGACGGCGCGAACATGAACGCCCAGGTCGGCCTCTGCCGGCCCGGCGATTTCGGCGCCGATGTCTGCCACCTCAATCTCCACAAGACCTTCTGCATCCCCCA
>DDFO01000054.1:91173-102486 GCA_002337215.1 Phycisphaerales bacterium UBA1926
CACAAGACCTTCTGCATCCCCCACGGCGGCGGCGGGCCCGGCATGGGTCCCATCGGCGTCCTCAAGCACCTCGCCCCGTTCCTCCCCGGGCACGCGATCGGCGAAGACGCGAACAATCAAGTCTCCGCGGCTCCCTACGGGAGCCCGAGCATCCTGCCCATCTCATGGATGTACATCGCACTGATGGGCGGCGAGGGACTGACCCGCGCCACGGAGATCGCGATCCTCAACGCCAACTACATGGCGCGCCGGCTCAAGGACCACTACCCGATCCTCTTCGGCGGCGAGAACGGTCACTGCGCGCATGAGTTCGTCATCGACTGTCGGCAGTTCAAAAAATCAGCCGGCATCGAGATCGACGACATCGCCAAAAGGCTCATGGACTTCGGCTTCCACGCCCCGACCATGTCGTGGCCCGTCCCCGGGACGCTCATGATCGAGCCCACCGAGAGCGAAAGCAAGGACACGCTCGATGCGTTCTGCGATGCACTAATCCAGATCGCCGGCGAGATCAAACGAGTCGAATCGGGCGAGTGGCCGGCCGACAACAACCCACTCACCAACGCCCCCCACACCGTCGCGACGATCTCTGCCGATGACTGGGACAGGCCCTACCCACGGAGCGTGGGGGGGTACCCCAACGAGCGCACACGGCAAGGCAAGTTCTGGCCGAGCGTGGGCCGCGTTGATAACCCGTTCGGCGATCGGAACATCATGTGCACATGTCCGAGCATGGACGAACTCACTGAACTGGGTTAGGGCGGATCGCGAGTTGAATCAGTCGCCGACCCCGAACGCCTCGATCAGCGGAGCGAGATGGGTTTCGTAGCGCTTCCAGCGCTGCTGGCTGCTCGTGTAGATCGGGTTGCGGACCTGGTCCACGCTCGCGGTGTGGACCGTTGCCTTTTGCTTGTGGTGCGCCATGCACGCCTCATCGAAGGGGAGGCCGATGTGTGAAAGCATCGCTTCCACGTTGGGGCGTGGGGCGGACGTCAGCGTCTCGTAGTTGCTCTCGAGGATCTCGGTGTCGAGCGTCTCCGACCAGAGGTCCATGACGGACCGGTAGAGGCGGATCTGATCCGCGATCGTCTCGAGCCGGCGGGTCCAGCCGAGCCGTGATCCGAAATTCTGGAAGAAGCAGGAGAGCGCGATATCACGGACGTCGCGTGTGCAGTGGATCACCCGGGCGTCGGGCAGCGCCCGCGCGATGATCTGGACAAAGTAGTAATTCTCCGGCATCTTGTCGACGACACGGGCCGGTCGCGGGCGCTTCTTGCCCTTGCCGGCAGCCGGTTCGGTTTCTTCGAGGTACGCCCGAGCGATCTGCCCGAGCCTGTCCTCGGTGAGGTCCGCGGGAACGAGGTCGCGGACGAGCGTGTTGAGCGCCCCGGACTCGCCGACGGTCGCCGCGTCGGGGTGGGCCGCGATGATCTGCTCGGTCAGCGTTGTTCCGGAGCGCGGCATCCCAACAACGAACACCGGGCGTTCGCTCGCGGCCGTCCCCTCTCTCTCGGCAACCGGGATCCCGGCGATCGCGTCGGGTGTCCAGCGTTTGCGGAAGAGCTCCGGCGAGACGACCACGCTGGCGTCGAGCATGTGGTTCGCCTTGCTGATCGCGTCGAATGCCTCGTCGTACCGACCAACCTCGTCAAGCACTTTGCCGATCGCATAGAACGCGTCACGCCTGTACTGATCGTGGGCGCCCGTGTCATCGACGATCGTGCGCAGTTCCGCCTCCGCTTCGTCGAGCCGCTTGAACCGTGTCAGCAGTTCGGCTCGGAGGATCGTCATGTCGGGGTGCGGCCCGAGGCGGTCACGGGCCGAATCGATCCAGGCGAGCGCCTTCTCCGCTTCGCCCATCGACCGCAACAGGAACGCCTTAAACCGGTTCACGCGCGGCTCACCGGGTTCACGCGCGAGCAGTCTCTCCACGATCCGCAGCGAGCCGCGGGTGTCTCCGGTGTCCTTGTGGATCGACGCGAGACTGAGCAGCGTGTCCGGGTCGTCGTACCCCAATTCGGCGGCCCGCTTGAGATGGACGGACGCCTTCTGCGTGTTCTGCACACCCGCGTAGGCCGCGCCGAGCATCTTGTGGAGCATCCCGTCCCGCCTGTTGAGCGGGAGGACATCCTCCAGCAGCCCGATCGCGATTTCGTGCTGCCCCGCGTCGAGCAACGGCGCAACGCGGGTCTTGATCTGATGGATCTTGATCTGCTCGGGAGTCGGCCCGCTCGTCGCGGGGCCGGGCCGACCGGTCTGGGGTCGCTTCGGTGCCAAGGCGTGGGTCTCCGGCGCGCATGAATAGAGTCGCACAGGAGCCTAGCCGGGCGATGACGATCGGTCCCGAGTGTCCATTCATGTGAACGCGGACAACCGCGACTCAGGGCACGGCCTCGACATCGATCGTGTTGGTCAGCCCGGTCTCGGAGAAGTCGTACGAACCGTCCAGCGTGACGTACCGCCGGTCGTTGACGTACTTCACCGTCTGGTTGCGTCCGGACCACCACTGGTAGCCGAAGAGTTGGCGGTGGACGTAGTCCGGGGCGTTGATGAACAGGTTGCCGCGGAACTCGCGGATCGTCGCGGCCTCGCCCCCGTTGTCGACCCACTGATCGGGCTCGACGGTCGTGATAATCAGGTCGGTCAGCTCATCGATCTTCGCCTGGCGATCGAACGGGTTCTGGTTGATCTGCTGGTTGACCTGGAAGGGGCTCTGCCCGCCGCCCCCGCCGCCCTGCTGGCCGGCCTGCTGGAAGACCGTGTTGAGGTCGAACGCGGGCGCGTTGTCGTAGTCGGGGATCGCGATGAGCAGGTCATTGATGTCGTAGAGCACGACCTTCTTGCGTCGGTTCAGCCGCTCCTTGGGGCCGAATTCGAAATTGCCGTACTTGCTGAACTGCCAGGATCCCTCGTCGAACCCGCCCTCCGCGGCGGCCTTGTCGAGCACGATCTCGAGCAGCTGCAGCGCACTCGCGTTCTTCGCGTTCGCGGTGATCGTCGTATCCTTGTCGAGACCGACCACGTTCCGATCATCGATCCAGAGGGGCGTGATGTCCGCCTGGGTGACATCGGCGATGAACTGCACGACGTCCTCGAGGCGCTGGCCGTCGAGTTCGACGGTCACCGGCTTCATGAGCCTGGCGAGCGTCTGACGCTTCATCGCGACGATGACCGGGTCCTCGCGATCGAACTGGGCCGAGGCGGTTGTCGTGGCACCGGCGGACGCGGCGAGCGCGATGCCAGCGGGAAGGGCCGTCCCGGCAACAGCGGTCGTCCCGAGCGCGAGCCCGGCGATCAGTCGGCGGGTCGCGGCGTGCACGCGTTTAAAGCGGATGTCAGGCATGAGAACTCCGTTCCAAGGCCGACCGGCTCCGTGGCCGATCAAAGGCGTTCCACGAGCCGCCCGGCTCCATTCTACATCGGTTTACCGACGGTCCAAAGCCCGGTTGCAACAGGAAAAACAGAGCCGAAAGAGGCCGTTGAGCGTGCCGAGACACCGAAGAAAGCCACCTACTGGACTCGAACCAGCGACCTAAGCTTTACGAAAGCTTCGCTCTACCAACTGAGCTAAGGTGGCCAAGCCTCGGGCTCTCGCCCGCGGCAGGGGGTATTTTCCCGCCCCGGAGCCGATTGTCCACCCGCACCGCCAATCCGTCTTCGGTCGGGTGAAACTTGCCAACACGGAGGATCACTCAGGACGCGGGCGTCGGCTTCCATCCCGGCGCGTCATCCGGGGGGGCGTCCTCCCCGATCAGCCGGATCGATGGCGTCGTCATCCGCAACTGGTCGATCAGTCTCGGGCCGATCTCGACCGTCAGCCGGACCCGGTCGCCCTCGTAATCACGCCCAAGGACCACTCCCCGGCTCTCGATCGTGTGCACCGCCTTCGCGTCACGGAGCGGCAGGCTCACCTCAAACCGCCTCGGCTCGCCCTCGATCTCCCGTCGGACCCGGCTCACGAGCTCGTCGTGCCCGATCCGGAGCCGGCCGTCCTGATCTGTGAGCGAACAGACCGGCATCGCGCCGGGGTGCCGGGTCTGCCACAGCAGGATCTCCTGTTGGTCGCGGAGAAGGTCCGCCTTGTTGAGCAGCAGCACGACCGGAGGAGGCTCGTAGGGCTGCCACGCCCCCCCGTTGCGCTCCGCGGCTTCGCGTGCCTTCCGCTCGGCCTGCCGGACCTCCTCGAACAGGTCGTCGAGTGTCGATCGCACCGTCTCGTAGTGCAGTTCCGCGGCCGGATCACTCACATCGAGTACGACGAGCAACAGGTCCGCGTGCGTCGCCTCCTCGAGCGTCGCACGGAACGAGGCGACGAGGTGGTGGGGGAGATCGCGCACAAACCCGACCGTGTCGGAAAGCATCGCGATCACACCGCCCTGGCCCTCGCCCGATTTCAGATCCCACTCCCGCGTCCGTGTCATCAACGTCGCGAACACCCGGTCGTCGGCGTAGGCGCCGCCTGCCGTGAGGGAGTTGAACAGCGTGCTTTTACCGGCGTTTGTGTATCCCACGAGCCCGACGGCGAAATGCTCGGCGTTTCGCCCCTGCACCTGCCGGCGACGCCTCGCCTGGATCTTGCCGAGTTCGTCGGTCAGCTGCTTCTTGCGTCGCTGGACGAGCCGGCGGTCGATCTCGAGCTGCTGCTCGCCCGGTCCCCGTGTGCCGACGCCGCCGATGCCGCCCGAGCCCACGATCCGCTCGAGGTGGTCCCACATCGCTCGCAGCCGGGGGTAGGTGTACTCGAGCTGCGCGATCTCAACCTGCAGCTTCGCCTCGTGCGTCGTCGCGCGGCTCGCGAAGATATCGAGGATCAACTCGGAACGGTCGAGGACTTTCCGCTCGGTCGTTCGCTCGATCGCGGCGATCTGCTTGGGGCTCAGCTCGTGGTCGAAGATGATTGTCCCCGCGTCCACCATCTCGCAGAGGCCCTTGAGCTCCTCGACTTTCCCCGAGCCCATGTATGTTCCCGATACGGGGCGATCGAGCCTTTGTTCGAGCTCGCCCACGATCACCGCTCCCGCCTGCGCGGCGAGTTCGCGGAGTTCGCCGAACGGCGCATCTCTGTCGTAGCGATCATCTGGTAGTCGGACAGCCGCGAGCACGGTGCGTTCGGCGGCGACTTTGATGGATTGGCGTTCTGTCGGCGCTGGCATAGGGCAGCATCCCTTCAAGTAGAGCGTACTCTGAGTTCAAGCGGTGCGAGCGTGAAGCCGAATCGATAGCGGACCCATTCGGGTCAACGCCTTCGGCTCAAGCGATGTTTCGGAGATGTGTTCAGGGATTAGCTGATCATGGCACGCTCAAGTGAAGGCTGAGTATAGCCGCCGCCGGATCCGGCGCCCAGAGCAAAGCCGGTTGAGCGTTCGTACAGTTCCGCATGGCAACTTCCACCGTCGAGGACTATGTCAAAGCGATCGAGTTGATTCAGGCGGAGGCGCCGACAGGCGAAGCGTCCGTCGCCCGCATCGCCGCGACGCTCGGTGTCACCAAGGGCACCGTCACCGCGATGGTCCGCAAGCTCCGCGAGACCGGGCTCGCCGAGGCGGAGCGCTACGGGGGCGTCACGCTGACACCGAAAGGCCGAACACTCGCGCTCGACATCATCAGGCGGCACCGGTTGATCGAGGTCTTCCTCGTCGAGACCCTCGGGTTCGACTGGACCGAGGTCCACGACGAGGCCGAGCGGCTCGAGCACGCGATGTCGAAAAAGGTCCTCGACCGACTCGACGCGTTCCTTGGAAACCCGACCGAGGACCCGCACGGCGATCTGATCCCCGACAAGCACGGGAACCTCGCGGATCGGACCTGCACACCACTGGGCGAACTCGACGCCGAGGTCGAGGGTGTTGTCTCGCGGATCGGCGATCAGGACCCCGACTTCCTCGCCTTCGCCGCCCAGCACGGCCTCCGCCCAGGGGCGAGGTTTCGGGTCGTCTCCCGCGACGCCGACGCCGATGCGATCGCGGTCAAACCGGGCCGGAAAGCGCCCGTCACTATGTCCCTCGCGGCGGCGAGCCGGATTCTGGTTGAAGCCCGGGACTCAAACGATTGATGGCGGCGATCGGCCGGCAGCGGCCTTATCGACCACAAGTTTGACTACTCCAACTTATGTGTCATAGACTCACATCCGCGACGGCATCAGCGCCTGCCGCGTCACCGCACGGAGGTCATCGCATGAAGCAAGTGTCGCACACCAGACCCCGACCGCCTCGGGCTCTTCGTCTGATCGCCCTGTGCCTTACGGTCTTCGTGATCGGTTGCAGCGAGCAGCCGCTCCCGACGCCGCAGCCCGAGAGCGAATCCGATCGCGAAGGCCCGCTCGGTCTCGTCGCCACGACCGGCATGGTCGGCGATGTTGTTTCCGCGATCGCGGGAGACCACGGCGACGTCACGGTCCTGATGAAGCCCGGAGTCGATCCGCATCTCTATAAGCCCACCCGCAACGACATCGCCGCGATCACAACCGCCGACATCGTCTTCTACAACGGCCTGCTGCTCGAAGGCAAGATGACCGACACCCTCATCCGCGCCGCCTCGAGCGGGAAGCCCGTCCACGCGGTGACCGAACTCGTTGACGAAGCAACGCTGCTCGAACCCGCCGAGTTCGCGGGTCACCCGGATCCGCACCTATGGATGGACCCGGCGTTGTGGCAGCAAACTGTCGCAGTGGTCCGCGACCGGCTCAGTGAGGCGGACCCGGCCCACGCCGAAGCCTACCTCGCAAACGCCGAGGCGTACAACGCCCAACTCCGGGCGCTCGATCTGTACGCGTCGGAAGCCTTAAGCACCGTGAGCGAGCAGAGCCGAGTCCTTGTCACCGCCCACGACGCTTTCAATTATTTTGGTCGCCGGTTCGGCTTCGAAGTCGTCGGCATCCAGGGCATCTCGACTGAATCCGAGGCGGGTGTCCGCGATATCGAGCGTCTGGTCGATCTGCTGGTGCAACGTCAAGTCGGCGCCGTGTTCGTCGAATCCACCGTTTCGGACCGGAACATCAAGGCCCTCATCGCCGGGGCCGCCGCGAGGGGGCACGCCGTCACGATCGGTGGCGAGCTCTTCAGCGATGCGATGGGCGAGGCCGGCACCTACCGGGGGACCTACCTCGGCATGATCGACCACAACGTCACCACGATCACCCGCGCTCTGGGCGGCATCGCCCCCGAGGGCGGAATGAACGGCTTGCTCGCGGACTGAGATCCATCGCACCCCGTTTGGTTACCGTCGGCGGTGCCCACAGAAAGATCACCTCCAATGTCACCGGTGCTGCACGCGTCAAGAACCAAGCAGGCCTCGCTCGCCGAGCGCAGCGAGCACTCGGAACACAACCCGCTCTCCGTTCACGCTGTCACGGTGGCGTACCACCGCAAGCCCGTGATCTGGGACGTGGATTTCGACATCGAGCCCGGACGCCTCGTTGCGATCGTCGGCCCCAACGGTGCGGGAAAGAGCACGCTGGTGAAGGCCTGTCTGGGGCTGGTCCCGCGCGCGGCCGGTCAGGTCGAGTTCTGGGGCGGGTCGTACGCCACGTCACGCAGCCGGGTCGGCTATGTCCCTCAGCGAGAGAGCGTCGATTGGGATTTCCCCGTCAGCGCCCTCGATGTCGTTTGCATGGGTCGGTACCGAAAGATCGGCTGGTGCCGACCGGTCTCAAGATCCCACAAGCGTGCCGCGACCGCGTGCCTCGATCGGGTGGGACTCGCCGATCTCGCCCACCGCCAGATCAGCCAGCTGTCAGGAGGCCAGCAGCAGCGGGTCTTCCTTGCCCGCGCCCTCGCCCAGGAGGCGGACCTCTACTTCATGGACGAGCCCTTCGCGGGTGTCGACGCGGCGACCGAGCGTGCGATCGTCGCGGTGCTCCGCGAACTCCGAGACGAGGGCAAGTCCGTCCTCGTCGTTCACCACGATCTCCAGACTGTGCGCACCTATTTCGATGACATCGTGATGCTCAACATGCGCGTCGTCGCGACCGGGCCCGTCAACGAGGTCTTTACCAACGAGAACCTCCACAAGACCTACGGCGGGCGCCTCACCCTGCTCAGCGAAGCCGCCGAGGCCGTCGCCCGCGCCGGAGCCGGGGCCCCGTGATATGAACCCCGGCACGTCCATCACCGAGGTCCTCGAGATCCTGACGTTCCGCTCGGGGTTCAATACCACTGTGGTCATCGGCGGCACCGCTCTGCTGGGCCTCGCGGCGGGCGTTGTCGGAGTGTTCGCCCTGCTGCGCAAACGCTCCCTGCTCGCTGACGCCGTGAGCCACGCGACACTGCCCGGCATCGCCATCGCCTTCCTGACCGCGGGCCTGCTCGGGATGGAACCCCGCTCGCTGCCCGTCCTGCTGCTCGGGGCCGCGATCAGCGGGCTCGCGGGCACCGGCGCGATCCACCTCATCGTCCACCATTCCAGGCTCCGCGAAGACGCCGCGATCGGCATCGTCCTCAGCGTTTTCTTCGGGCTCGGCATCGTCCTGCTCAGTTACATCCAGAGCGAAGCCGCGACAGGCTCCGCGGGCCTCAACGCGTTCATCTACGGCCAGGCCGCGACGATGCGCACCGCCGATGTCCTGCTCATGGGAGCAATCGCTGCTGTCTCCATCGCCCTCCCGGCCGTCCTCCACAAGGAACTCGCCCTCGTCTGCTTCAACGCCGACTTCGCCCGCGTGGACGGCTGGCCCGTCGCCCGCCTTGATCTCGTCATCGTCGCCCTCATCGTCCTCGTCACCGTCGCCGGTCTGCAAGCGGTCGGCCTGCTCATGGTCGTCGCGCTGCTGATCATCCCGCCCGCCGCGGCTCGTTTCTGGACCGAACGCCTCTGGGTGCTGCTCGTGCTCTCGGGTTTTGTCGGTGCCGCCAGCGGCTACGCGGGTGCCGCGATCTCCGCCGCGTTCCCGAACCGACCCGCGGGTGCCGTGATCGTGCTGACCGCCGGGTTCTTCTTCGCTGTGAGCATGTTCGCCGCGCCAAGGCGTGGCATCGCCGCCGCCCTGATCCGCCGCGCCCGCCTCCGCCTGCGGATCGTCTGTGACCACGTCGTCGAGGCGATGCACGACGCCGGCGTCGATGAACTCGCCAGAACCGACTTCGCCGATCTCATTGGCAACCTGGGCTGGTCCCCAAGGCTCGTCGCCCCCGTCCGCCTCGTTCTTGCCCAGCAGCGCCTCGCCCGCCCACGGCCTGGCGGGGGGCTTTCGCTCACCGAGGCCGGCAGAGCCCGAGGCCGCCGCGTAAGCCGCAACCACGCCCTCTGGACCCGCTACCTCATCACCCACGCCGACATCGCTCCAAGCCACGTCGATTGGTCCGTTGACCAGGTCGAGCACGCGCTCTCGGCTGAGCTGATCGCCCGTCTCGAGGCCGACCTCGCCGCGAACCCCGCGGCCAGACCCGAGCCTCGGGCAGCGAAGAAGGCGTCAGCATGAACTTCTCCGTCGCTCTGGACCTGTTCCCGTTGCTGTCCGGCCTTCTCGCCGCGACGACCTGCGCCCTGCTCGGCAACTTCCTGGTCCTCCGCAAACTCAGCCTCATGGGCGACGCGATCAGCCACAGCGTTCTGCCCGGTCTCGTCGCCGCGTTCGTCCTCGCCGGCTCGCGGAATTCCGGCGTTATGTTCCTGGGTGCTGCAGCCGCGGGGGTGTTCACCGCCGTCCTCGTCGAGATCATCAAGAAGCTCGGCCGCGTCGAGCCCGGCGCCGCGATGGGCGTCGCATTCAGCGTCCTCTTTGCCCTCGGCGTCCTCCTCATCGAACAGTTCGCCAGGCAGGTCGATCTCGACGCCGACTGCGTCCTGCACGGCCAACTCGAAGGACTCGTCTGGTACGGGCACCCCGAGACCTGGCGCGACGCGTTCACGCCGCAGTCGCTCGCCGGCGTCCCCCGCGAGATCTGGACCCAACTCGGCATGCTCGCCGGCGCCGCACTCTTCGTCGGTGTGCTGTTCAAAGAACTCCGCATCGCCGCCTTCGATGCTGGGCTCGCGACCGCCCTGGGCATCAACGCGTCGGCGATGCACTTCGCGCTCATGGTCGTCGTCGCGGCCGCGACCGTCGCCTCATTCGAAGCCGTCGGGTCCATCCTCGTCATCGCGATGCTGATCTGCCCCGCGGCGACCGCCCGCCTGCTCACCGACCGGCTCGCGACCCAGGTCTGGCTCAGCCTCGCCGCCGCCGTGCTCTCAACCGTCGCGGGGTACACCGGCGCCTCCGCGATCCCGGCGCTCTTCAATCTCCCCGCCGTCTCCGCCGCGGGGTCGATGACCGTCGCTTCCGGTGTTCTGCTTGTCGTCGCGATCGTCGCGGCCCCTAGGTACGGCGTGATAGCTCGCGTCCTGCACCGTCGGAGTCTCGCACGCCGTGTCCTGATCGACGACCTGCTGGGCGTTCTCTTCCGCCAGCGAGAGGCCGGAGAACCCGAGAGTTCCATCCAGGAGCTCGCAGCTGCGATGCCGGGCCGCGCCGTGCCCGAGGCCGTCACACTCGCCACACAAGCCGGGCTCGTCAGCCGCGCCGGAGCCCGCGTTGCGCTCACCGAACCCGGCATTGAACGCGGCGTGGACATCATCCGCCGCCACCGTCTCTGGGAGCACTACCTCGTCGAGCGGGCCGGTTTTCGCCCGGATCACGTCCACGATCCCGCCGAGGTCCTCGAGCACCTCGAGACAAGCCCGCCCGAGGGCCCCGTCGCCGATCCGCACGGCCGAGAGATCCCCAGTCCGCCGGCATCGTCCTGAGCTATTCTCACGCCCTCGCGTCCACGCCGGGCTGCAACGCACAAAATCGCGCCGTCTTTACGCGACAAGGCTTGACGGTATAAAGGACTTTGTTACCCTATCAAAATGCAATCAATAAATGCAGGTATGTGCATTCCTCGGGGCCCATCACCCGATCGTCTCGCCACCGCTCGCGCCGTTCTTGCGCGTGTCGCCGATGAGCCCGCACCCCGGGCCAGCGGGCTTTCAAACGACGGCACACCCGCCGAGCCGTGGTCCAAAGCCCTTGTTTCAGGGCTCCACGAGTGGTTCACATCGGACGCGATGATCTCGGGATCGCCCGAGATCTGGTTCCCTCCTCTCGCGATCCTGATCGACCTCGCCCACCGTGCAATCATCGGCGACAGCAGCGCAGAAACCGCGCATCATCGCACCGTTCTCTGGATCGGCAAATCTTGCTGGCCGTACCCGCCAGCCCTGCGTGCCGCGGCCGACGACCACCGGGTTCTCGATGCTTCGGTTTTCGTTGAGACAGCCTCCCGGGCCGAGCGGGTCTGGGCGATCGAGCAGGCGGCTCGTTGCCCCGGGGTCGGGCTGGGGATCGGCGACGGG
>DDFO01000054.1:102571-104216 GCA_002337215.1 Phycisphaerales bacterium UBA1926
CCCCGGGGTCGGGCTGGTGATCGGCGACGGGCGAGGCCTGACGATGGCCGAGTCCCGCCGGCTCCAACTCGCCTCGGCGCCGCACCCCCAATCCGACCCCGGAGCGGGCACGCCCATCCTTCTCGCTCGCCCGTCCCGCGAGCGGGGTGTGATCTCGGCCGCCCGCACCCGCTGGCACGCCGAGCCCCTCCCGATCCAGACGCCGCCGCACCACGGACAGTGGGCCGTCGAACTCATCCACCGCAAGGGCGCGGCATCCCATACCCAAACCTGTACCAACGCCGACACGGCAGACAGAAACGCACGACGCTGGATCGTGCGGCGCGACCATGCTGCAGGACACCTCACCACCTGGTGCCCCGACCATCGGGGCGAGCACCTCCGACCCACCCGCGTCGACGGGCCACCGCACGATGGCGCTCTGGCTCCCCGACTGGTCCACCGACCGCCGCCGCCGACGCGATCGGCGTGACGCCGACCCACGCCCCCTCGCGCTCATCGCCCGCGATCACCAGCGCACGATCGTCGCCCACTGCTGCCCGCGTGCCGCGCAAGCGGGTGTGCGCACGGGCATGCCCCTCGCCCAGGCGAGAGCGCTGTTCGCCGTCGGCGGGCTCCGCGCCGAGCCGCACGATCCCGGGGGAGACCGTGCCGCCCTCGAACGGCTCGCCGTCTGGGCACACCGGTTCGCGCCGATCGTCGCGGTCGATGACACCGAATCAGGTCACGCCGAGCCCGACGGATTGCTGTTCGACATCTCCGGCTGTGCGCGCACATGGGGCGGCGAGCAAAGCGGTCTGGACCGCATCACCGCCGCGCTCGCAGCACTCGGATTCCGCGTGCGGGCCGCGATCGCCCCGGCTTATGCCGCCGCCCGCGCCGTCGCCCGGTTCGGGCCCGACCAGATCAGTATCCTCACGCCCGCCGGCGTGCGCACGGCCATCGCCCCCCTCCCCGTTGCGGCTCTCGGCCTCCCGGCCTTGACGGCCCGCAGGCTCGCCGAGGTCGGCATCCATCACATCGGCGAACTCCTCGAACTCCCCCGCCGGACGATCCCTGCCAGGTTCGGCGACGAACTGCTCTGCCGGCTCGATCAGGCGATGGGGGCCGGGATCGAAACGATCGATCGGACCCGGCCCCAGATCCCGTTCGTTGTTGAGCGTGTATTCGACGGACCCACCGACCGGACCGAGGCGGTCGAGTTGACGGTCCGCGGGCTGCTGGATGAACTGACCGAGTGGCTGCGGCGTGCGGGCCGGGGTGCCCGCCGCGTCGAGATCGAACTCACGCGTTCGGACCTCCCCCCCGAGACGCTGTCGGCGGTGCTCGGGAGGCCCAGCCGTGATCCCAGGCATCTCTGGGGGCTCGTGCGGTCCGGGCTGGAGCGGGCGCACCTCGGGTTCGGGGTCGAGGGCGTCCGCGTGTGCGCACCGGCGACCGGGCCGATCCATCATCAGCAGAGCTCGTATGCCGGGCCCGCGGGGTACACGGGATGCCCCGCGGGCCACACTTGCGACGAACTCTTCGACACGCTCCGCAGCCGGCTTGGGAACCGCCATGTGCGCCGGCCCGTGCTCCGGGCCTCGCATCTCCCAGAGCGGGCGTTCGTGCTCAGCGGCGCACAAGCCGGTCCGCCGGGCACGGC
>DDFO01000054.1:104269-111482 GCA_002337215.1 Phycisphaerales bacterium UBA1926
AAGCCGGTCCGCCGGGCACGGCCGATGGCGGCCCGATCGACCGCCCGACGCTGCTGCTCGACCGCCCCGAGCCCGCGCGGGTGATCGCGCTGACCCCCGACGGGCCTGTGCACCGGGTGGCCTGGCGGGGAGGGGAATCGATCGCCGTCGGGTGCTCAGGTCCCGAACGCATCGCGGGTGAGTGGTGGCGGTCGAACGCGGCGGCGCGCACGCGGGACTACTTCGTGGTCGATCTCGACGACGGCCGTCGGCTTTGGCTGGCGCGGAGCATCGAACGCGGGACGTGGTTCGTGCACGGAGTGTGGGCCTGATGCCAGACGAGCCGAATCCCAAGCCCCGCCCGCACCCCGCCAACCGGCCCCCAAACCCGGCGCAGAACCGGGACCACGCCGGTGGGGGGCGTGCCGGATCCGATGCCCCGTACGCCGAGTTGTCGGTGACGAGCAACTACACGTTCCTGACCGGGGCGAGCCACCCCGAGGAGCTCGTCGAGCGGGCGGGCGAGCTCGGGTACCGGGCGATCGCGATCACCGACACGAACACGCTGGCGGGCGTCGTCCGGGCGCACGCCGCGGCGAAGCAGGCGGGCGTCCGGCTCGTCGTCGGGTGCCGGCTCCGACTCGCCGACGCACCGCCCGTGCTGGTTTACCCGGCGGACCGCTCGGCGTACGCGCGGCTCTGCCGGCTGCTGACGCTCGGGAAGCGGCGCGCGCCCAAGGGCGAGTGCCACCTGACGGTGCACGATCTGCTGGACCATCAGGCCGGCGATGGGGTGGGGCTGCTCGGGGTCGTCGAGCCGCCCGACCTGATCGATGCGCACACGGTGGGCATCATCGAGGGCCTGGCACGCGCGTTCGACGGGGATCGGCTCTCGCTCGCGGCCTCGTTCGCCTACGACGGGCTCGACGCCGACCGGCTCGGGCGGATCGACGATCTCTCGCGAAGAACAAGCGTCCCGATCGTCGCGACGAACCGGGTGCTCTGCCACGACCCGGGCCGGCGACCGTTGCAGGACGTGCTGACCTGCATCCGTTGCGGCTGCACGATCGAGCGGGCGGGGTACCGGTTGCAGGCGAACGCGGAGCGGCACCTGAAGCCGACCGGGGAGATGGTTCGGCTGTTTGCGGCACGCCCGGAGGCGGTGATGCGCACGGTGGAGATCGCCGAACGGGCGGCGGGCTTCGATCTGGATCAGTTGCGGTACGAGTACCCCGCGGTGGCGTGCCCCGGGGGTGTCTCGCCCGCGGCGCATCTGCGGCGGGAGGCATATCGCGGCGCGCGCACGCGGTACGGCAGCGATATCCCGGCGAAGACCGTGCGCGCGCTCGAACACGAGCTCGCGTTCATCGAGGAACTCAAGTACGAGGCGTACTTCCTGACCTGCTACGACATCGTGGACTTCGCACGCTCACGGGGGATCCTGTGCCAGGGTCGGGGCGGGGCGGCGAACTCGGCGGTGTGCTACTGCCTGGGGATCACGGAGGTGGACCCCGCGCGGTTCAGTCTGTTGTTCGAGCGATTCATCAGCCGGGAGCGGGCGGAGCCCCCCGATATCGATATCGACTTCGAGCACGAGCGGCGGGAAGAGGTGCTGCAGTACATCTACGAGACGTACGGGCGGGACCGCGCGGCGATGACCGCGGAGGTGATCTCCTACCGGGGGCGGAGCGCTGTGCGGGAAGTCGGCAAGGCGATGGGCCTCCCCGAGGACTGTGTGGACGCGCTCGCCAAGAACCTCGATCGCTGGGGGGAGAACCCGGACGGGGAGACGGGGGACCGGCGTGTGCGCGAGATCGGGATGAACCCCGACGACCCGACGATCCGGCGGGTGCTGGATCTCGCGGGGGAACTGGTGGGTTTCCCGCGGCATCTCTCGCAGCATGTGGGGGGGATGGTGATCACGCGCGGCCCCCTGTGCGAACTGGTGCCGATCGAGAACGCGGCGATGGAGGACCGGACGGTCATCGAATGGGACAAGGACGACATCGACGCGATGGGGATGCTCAAGGTCGATTGCCTGGGGCTGGGGATGCTGACGTGCATCCGCAAGGCGTTCGGGCTGCTCGAGGGGGCCGGGGTGACGGGGACGAGCGGCGGGCGGCTGACGATCGCGGACGTGATGGCGGAGGAATCGGCGGACGATTCGGTGTACGGGATGATCTCGGAGGCGGACACGGTGGGGGTGTTCCAGATCGAGAGCCGGGCGCAGATGTCGATGTTGCCGAGGCTGAAGCCCCGGTGTTTTTACGACCTGGTGATCGAGGTCGCGATCGTGCGCCCGGGGCCCATCCAGGGGAAGATGGTGCACCCCTACCTGCGTCGCCGGCAGGGCACGGAGGCGGTCGAGTTCCCAAACGAGGCGGTGCGGGGCGTGCTGGGACGGACGCTGGGGGTGCCGCTGTTCCAGGAGCAGGCGATGCAACTCGCGATCGTCGCGGCGGGGTTCACGCCCGACCAGGCGGACGGGCTGCGGCGGGCGATGGCGTCGTGGAAACGCAAGGGCAACGCGATCGCGCGGTACGGCGAGCACCTGATCTCGGGCATGCTCGCCAACGGGTACGAGCGAGAGTTCGCCGAGCGGTGCTTCGAGCAGGTGAAGGGGTTCAGCGAGTACGGGTTCCCCGAGTCGCACGCGGCAAGTTTCGCGATCCTTGTGTATGTCTCGGCGTGGTTGAAGCACCACCACCCCGCGGCGTTCGCGGCGGCGCTGATCAACAGCCAGCCGATGGGGTTCTATCAGCCCGCCCAGATCGTGCGTGACGCGCAAGAGCACGGGGTCGAGGTGCTGCCGATCGATGTGAACCGGAGTGGGTGGGACTGCGTGCTGGAAGCGAGGAAGGGGCGGCCTGCGTTGCGGCTGGGAACCCGGCTCGTCAAGGGGCTGCGAGCGGGAGACGCGGGGAAGATCACGGACGCGGTGCGGGCGGGCGGGCGGTTCGCCACGGTCGAGTCGCTCTGGCGGGCGAGTGGGGCGAGCGTGGGGGGGCTGCGGTGTCTGGCGCGCGGGGACGCGTTCGGCTCGATGGGGCTCGACCGGCAGCGGGCGTTGTGGCAGATCAAGCCGCTTCGGGACGAGGCGATGCCGCTGTTCTCAGGTGAGGATGGTGGGGGGCTTGATGGGACCGACGCGGCGGGGCTGGATCGGCTGCCTGCGGTTCCGGCCGAGGAGCGGGTTCGTGGGGACTACGCGTCGGTGGGGCTCTCGCTGGCGGCGCACCCGGTGTCGTTTCTTCGACGCGATCTCGATGGGCTGGGGGTGACCCCGGCGGAGGGTCTGCGCGACGCGGCGGTGTGCCCGGCGCGGCGCGTGGTGACAGTCGCGGGGCTGGTGCTGTGCCGGCAACGTCCCGGGACGGCGTCGGGGGTGACGTTCATCACCCTCGAAGACGAAACGGGGATCGCGAATCTCGTTATCTGGCGGGATGTGTTCGAGACGTTCAGGCGGGAGGCGAGGCTGAGTGTCGCGCTGCTTGCGAGGGGCATGATCGAGCGGGAGGGCGGGGTCGTGCATGTCCACGCGCAGCGGCTCGAATCGCTCGATGGGCGGATGCCGGAGCTCGGGGGGATGTCGCGGGACTTCCACTGAAAGGCGAAGAGCCGATGGGCTGCGTCGTTGTTGGACAGAGTCGATTCGAGTCGGGACCGCGGTCAGGAACGGAACAGGGAAAACTCCGGCGCTGTCAGGGGCATCCTGCCTGGAAGCTGGCGACGAAAGCGGCGATGTCTGCAAGGTCATAGATCCCGTTCCCATCAAAATCCACGGCGGGCTGGCCCGCGAGGAACGCGGAGGTGAACGCGGAGATGTCCGCCAGGTCGAGCACGCCCTGGGGCGGGGCGAGATCCGCCGGGCAATCGGGCTCGGTTTGCACGAACTCCAGCCAGTTCAGGTTGAACTCCTCACCGTTGGTTCCGAGGTTCTCGAACCGCATGACGGCGGTGCCGGCCGGCAGTTCGACCTCGACGGAGTGGGTTGTCCAGCTCTGCCAGCCGCCCGTGGCGCTGAAGTAGAAATTGGCGCCGACCGAGGCACCGTCGAACAGGAGCCGGAAGGCGCCCCCGGAGTCCTGAGACGCCACCCGGGCGTCGATGCGGTAAGGGCCTGCCTGCTGGATATCGACGGTGTACTCGATCCATTCTTCCGCTTGCATCCAGCCGACGTTGAAGCCTTGCTCGGTGCTCTGCTCGAGGTCCACATCGTCGGTGCGGTACGCGCCGCCGGTGTTGCCCGGGGTGGCGTCGTGATAGGCGACGTCCTCGCCTCCGAGGTCGTAATTCTCCGCTTCGACCACCCCCGGGAGTGCGGCGGGAGCGCCCAGAAAAGGTGCCTGTCCGTCGCATCCGGTGCCGACCGTGAGGTCGATGGTGCGCGAGCCGGTGAGGCCGGAGTCGTCGCGTGCGAGCGCGAGGATCGTGTAACAGCCGTCGGCGACATCGGTCCAACTCCAGCTGTACGGTGCCGAGGAATCTGCGCCGAGGAAGTTGTCGCCCTCAAAGAACTCAACGGTTGTGACGGTGCCGTCGCTATCGGACGCGGAGGCCTGGATCGTGATGTCGCCCGCGGGGACCTGCGCGGCATCGGCCGGTGCAGTGATCGTCACGGAGGGCGGGAGCGAGGCATAGGTCAGGCCGTGTCCGTAGGGGAAGAGGGGGTTGTAATCCGCGTCCCCGACGTTGATCGGGACCTGACCGATGTTCGCAGGCCAGCTGTGCGGAAGTGTTCCCGAGAAGTTGTGCTCGCCGAACAGCACCTCGGCGACCCCGTCGCCCTCGGTGCCGGGCAGCCAGGCGGCCACGAAGGCGTCCCAATCGTCGATGTGATCCTCGATCATCAGGGGGCGGCCCGAGACCAGCACGACGACCGTTGGGATGTCGCCGATCCGGCTCAGGCACTCGAGATCTGCCTGGTCGAGCGCCAGGTCGTCGTCGTCGCCGAAGCCCTCGGCGTAGGGCGTCTCGCCGATGACCACGATCGCGAGATCGTGGCCGGCCGAGCCCGAGCCGTCCTCGCTAAAGGTCACCGATCCGCCGCCGTCCGCGACCGCGTCCCGGATCCCGTCGAGGATGGTCGTTCCGGGCGTGGTCGCGCCGCTGCCGCCTTGCCAGGAGATCGTCCAGCCGCCGCATTGGTGACCCATGTCGTCCGCGTTTTTGCCTGCGACGAAGACCCGGCTGTTTCCGGGGATCGGCAGCACCCCATCGTTCTTGAGCAGGACGAGCGACTCGCGAACGGCCTGACGCGCGACGTCCCGGTGGGCGGTGCTGCCCAGCGCCCCGCTGTTGACGAGGTCACGATCGGCAAGCGGCTCGTCGAACAGGCCGGCACGATCTTTGGTCAGGAGGATCCGTCGGACGGCGTCGTCGATGCGGTCCGTGCTCACATCGCCGTTGTTCACCGCTGACCTGAGCGTGGTGATGTAGTTCCGCCAGTTGTTGGGTTCCATTGTCATATCGACGCCGGCGTTGATCATCCGCACGACCTGGTTGTAGTACGAGCCTCCGGTGAGCTCGTAGACGGCTTCCCAATCGGAGATCACGAAGCCATCGAAGCCCATCTCTGTCTTCAGGACGTTGTTGATGAGATACCCGTTCTGGTGCATCTTCACGCCGTTCCAGCTGCTGTACGAGGGCATCATGGTGCCGACGTTCTCGTCGATCGCCTCGACGAAGCCCGGCATGTGGATATCGCGGAGCGCGGTCTCGCTGAGCACCGTGTTGCCGCGATCGACGCCGCCCGTGGTCCCGCCGTCTCCGGCGTAGTGCTTGGCGCAGGCGATGACGCGCTCGCCGCTCATGGTGTCGCCCTGGAGGCCTCGGACATACGGTCCCGCGAGCAGCGTCTGCAGCGCCGGGTCCTCGCCGAAACTCTCGTAGGTCCGTCCCCAGCGTTCATCGCGTGCAACCGCCACGCACGGTGCAAAGGTCCACTCGAGCCCGGTGCAGGCGACCTCGAGGGCGGTGATCCGCCCGATCTCTTCGAGCAGTTGAGGGTTGCGCGTCGCTCCGAGCCCGATGTTGTGCGGGAAGATCGTCGCGCTGACGACGTTGCTGTGCCCGTGCACGGCGTCGATACCGTAGACGATCGGGATGCCCAGTCGGGTGCTCAGCGCGGCATTCTGGTACGCGTCGTGCATGTCTGCCCAGCCGGCGGGGGTGTTGGACGAAGGCGCCGAGCCACCACCGCTTAAGATCGAGCCCAGAAAGAAGTCTCGCACATCGGTAGGCGACGCGCTGCCCCGTTCGGCCTGGGTCATCTGCCCGATCTTCTCGTCGAGGGTCATGCTCGCGATCAACGCGTCGACATCGACGGCGTGCACCACCGAACTACTGGCGGCAATGAGCGAGAACGACAATCTCCACGCGTAACGAAATTTCACATGACCTCGATTCAATCTCAGTGATAACGGCACAAATTCCGAGAATTCTCTCACGCCCAGAGTGTATCGGTCAGAATTGGAGACGCTTGTACCATGTCACGATTCAAACGCGAAACCGACCCCGCCCGAGACTCCCCAACCGGGAGAAACAAGCAGGCCTAGATACCGTGGGCCGGGTCTTGAAAGCCCTTCTCGCTGGACCGTCCGCCGTGGATCGATGCAAAGCTGTGGTGCGTCAGATCACGTGCTCGAGCTGCTCGCAGACTGTTTCGATCACACTGACCCGGGCATACCGCTTGTTGTTGGCAGGAACCAGGTACCAGCGTGAGACCTCTGTGCTCGTCCGGGTAATCATCTCTGCCGCGGCCGCCGCGTAGTCGTCCCAGCGGAGGCGGTTGCGATGGTCCTCGTCGGTGATCTTGTACTTCTTGTAGCCGGTCCGCGACCGGGCCTCGAACCGTTCGGCCTGCGTCTGCGGGTCGATGTGTATCCAGAACTTCATGACCAGGAGCCCACGCCGGACCAATTGATCTTCGAAATCGTTGATCTCCTCATACGCCCGCCGCCACTCCGTCGTTGTCGCGAACCCCTCGACCCGCTCGACGAGCACCCGCCCGTACCAGCTGCGGTCGAAGATCGCGAGCCTCCCGCTCCGCGGGATGTCTCGCCAAAAACGCCAGAGGTAGTGACGCGCGGACTCCTCCTCGGTCGGCGCCGCGGTCGAGATCACGCGGTAGTCGCGAGCCGGCAGCGGCCTTATGAGCCGACGGATCGCGCCACCCTTGCCCGCGGCGTCCCATCCCTCGAAGACGATCACGGGTGACCGCCCGCCACGGATC
>DDFO01000054.1:111573-144278 GCA_002337215.1 Phycisphaerales bacterium UBA1926
GGGTGACCGCCCGCCACGGAGTTTGCGGACGAGGCGGGCGAGTCTCGCCTGTGCCTCGCCGAGCCTCTCCTTGTATTCGTCACGCTCAAGCGATGCACCGAGGTCTACCGCGTCGAGCGGGCTCCGCTTGTGGGTCACGAGCGTTGACAGATTCGTCGATGCGGGCTCAGACTCATCCGGCCTCGCTCTCGGCGCATCCAGTCGTGCGCGCAGTTCCGCCGCCACCGTCTCTGCGATCGTGAGGTCGCGATAGTCTTCGTCCACACCCTCGACGATCCGCCACGGCGCGTCGCTCCGGTCGGTCGACCGCACGTACCGCTCCATCACGGGTATGACCTTGTCGTACTTTTTAAGAAGCGCCCGGTCGATGTCATCGATCTGCCACGCCAGTGATGGGTCGCCGTCCGCGCGCTTGATCCTCTTGCGCAGCTCTTTGCGTGGCAAGTGCAGCCAGAATTTCAGGACAAGTGATCCATCGTCTGTCAACGCACGCTCGAAGCGCTCGGCGTGCGTCGCGCGGCGTTCGAACTCGAGGTCGTCGATCTCATCCGAGATTCGTGCACCAACGATGTGCCGCGCCCATCCGCCCAAGTACAGCCCGATCCGCCCCGTGCGTGGCAACACGCGCCAGTATCTCCAGAATCGGGGTCTCGCGGCCTCCTCCGCCGAGGGTTCAACGAAGACCTCGGTGTCGATAAGCCTGGCGTCCATCCAGTTATTCAGTACATCAACCGTGCTGTTGCAGCCCAACCGGTCATCGCCGGCGACCAAGATCAGTACAGAGAAATCCGCGGAGCGAAGGTCGAACTGAGCGTTCAACAGATCGACGCGTAGACCGGGCAGCCTCGCCTTGAATGCAGCCTTCTCCACACTGCTTCCCGTTTCGGCAGACTCAAACACGGCCGCACCTCCTTGTCCCGCAACCCATCTTATCGGTCAGGAGCAGGCCGACCTTATCGGCTACTCGAGCGGGCTCCCCGAACTCGCCGTGTTCACTGGCAGTTTCCGGTCGGATGTCCCCGATTCGGTTACAAACCGCAACGGCCTATTGGATGTCCTGGATCTGGTCGAAGCGGTTCCCAAAGCGAACTCGTCCAAGTGATGATGCTTGTCTCGTTTCTCTGGTCGTTGACCGATGCTGATTCTCGGCTTCAGCCGGGATGATCTCGGGGAACCACCGCCACCACACCACAGGCGCAACCGGATCTCGTTCTCACGCCGTGGTCGCGATGGTCCGGTGCCGGCGCTGCTTGGAGACAATACCGATATCCACGCCCCGGCTGAGGTCATCGAGAAAACCTCGAGATCCCCCGGCCCACGCGGCGGAAGATCCGCACGGGCGTGAGATACCTCCGTAAACGTCGTGGTCGGGCTGTGATAAAACGACGAGAAACAGCACGGTGTGATCACGACAAGGGCTGGGGTACGTTCTCAGGGAAGCGGACCGATCGGCATCACGGCCTGATTGGTCTCCAGCCCGAGCCCATACACATTGAGATAGAGGTCGGCGGCCGGCCATTGTCCGAGATTGATCAGGACGGCCCGTGCCCGGTAGTTCGACGTACGGACAGAACGGAGCGGCCCGCTCCGCGCGACGATCTCCGGGAATACGGACTCGAAACGCGTGAGCGTTTCGAGCGCCGAGTAGGCGTAATCGTCGTTGGCAACGGTCCGCGAGACCTGTTCGGCGAGTGCGCCCGGGTCACCGGCGAGCGCCCTCGCCTCGGCCGCGGCGGCCGCGACCTGCGTGTTCGGGCTCGCGCTCAGGGCGATCAACGATTGTGGCAACTGGGCGACGGTGAGTTCGCCGTTCGCCGCGAGCATCGCGCAGCCCGCCGCGCCCCAGAATTCGAGGGCGAGGTCGCCGCTTACGAGGTACGACTCGAGCGTGGGGAGATCGCTGGGCGACGGGTCGCTCGCCAGCCAGGCCGCGTCGATGAGCGTGTTGACGTTGTACGCGTCATCACGGACCCAGGTGTAGATCGGCACACCGCCAAACGAGTCGCGCATGCTGTCGGGGAAGAGCCCCAGGTCACGTGTCGTCTTCATGTTCTGCAGGAGCACGCCGCGCAGCCGATCCATGTCCTGGGCGCGGGCCGGGTCCTGCGAGAGGTCGTTCATCTCGTACGGATCCGCCTCGATGTCGAAGAGCATTTCGGCCTGGTTGAGATACGAGGTCGGCTCGTAGAGCGCCATCCACTCGGGCCGCGGATCGCCGCCATCGGACGGGCCCTCGAGCGCGTACACGTCCCACTCGATCGCCGCGGGCATGCCCCATTGGTAGTTCCCGCGGTTTGCGTGCGCCCGGTACGGCAGGAAACGCCGGATGTATTTGTACTTCCCGTCCGTCACCGCCCGGTCGGGAAGGAAATGGGCCCACCGGTTTGTCGAGAACGCGAACTGGTACTCCCGCGCGGGTGTCGCCAACTCGCCCAGGAAGGGCTCGCCCTGCATGTGCGTCGGGGCCTCGACGCCGGCGATGCTGAGAACCGTCTGCGCGAAATCGACAAAGCCGACGAGGCGGTCGGTCCCCGATCCCACGCTCCCGCGGAGGTCGTCGGGGAGCAGGCAGCGGAGCCGCTCGGGGACGCGGACGCCGAAGGGGATGCGGATCCCCGTCTCGAAGATGTAGCCCTTGCTGCGGGGGAGCAGCCCGCCGTGGTCGCTGAAGAAGAAGACGATCGTTTCATCGTCGAGTTCTTCCTGCTCGAGGCGGTCAAGATGGAGCCCTGCCCAGGTGTCGATCCCGAGGATGCTCTCGAGGTGGAACTGGTAATCCGAGTACGCGTCCTCCCCGTCGGGGCCGTACGGGGGCATCTCCGGCGTGATCCCCATCGCGTCAAAGTCTCGACGCCCGTCGGTGTGGAACGAACGGATCCGCACCTGGTGAGAGTGCCCGCTGTTGAACACGCTGAAGAACGGACGACCCGCCCGCTCGCCCGCGGTCCATGTTGCCGAAGAACTGCTCCGGTTCCACCCGGTCGCGTTCTGCACCGCGTTGTAATCCGTCTTCTGGTTGTTGGTGGTGTAGTAGCCGGCGTTCTGCATGAGTCCCGGGAAGAAATACTGCTGGGCGGGGACGTTCACCGACAACCGGTGGTAGTCGCTGCCGTAGGTCGTCGCGTACGCACCGCTGATAATCGTCGAACGAGCCGGGGAACAGACCGATGCAGTCGACCACGCCCAATCGAACCGAACGGCGTCAGGGAAGAACCTGTCGTCGAGATTGGGCGTTGCCACCGCATCCTGGCCGTATGCGGGAAGCATGTACCAACTCGTGTCCTCGAAACTCAGCCAGAGCAAGTTCGGTTCGACCGGCTCGGTGTCCATCAGCTCGAGGAAACTCAGGAAGTCGAAGAAATCGATGCTGCCAAAGGGGGCGACGAAATCCGCCTTCGGGTCTCCCGCCGTTGCGAGTACGAGATACTCGTTGAGATCGGTGTTGTCGACCAAGCGGTCCTTGTTGAGGTCAGCGCAGTGGCACGGCTCCGCAACCGCGGAGACCCTGCAAATGGCCGCGGCGATACACATCGCGGCGATGACGAGTCGGAAATCGGTTGGCATGGTGCGTTCCTTAAGGTGGCCGAATGACACCACACAAAGTACCGCAAAGTACCCCCAGCGCCAGGAGCGATCCGATGCTCCCAGCGTTGATTCCAGATCGCATGACAAAAACGGGGAACAGACGTGTGCTCATCACGTCTGTAAAACAGTCCCGCACAAAAAGACAAGGCCCGTGTCCTTTGTTGGACACGGGCCTTGAAAGCTCCCCGATCGGAACCGTTTCAAAGGGGTAGATCCGGTGTTGCGGGCCGGTTGGGCCCGTGGGGAGTGTTTAACGCCTGCCCCGCTTGATACGCCGTTGGGGTCTTCGCGGCTCCGACCGTTTTCGACACCATCTCACACGGGCCGCGCGGAGCGAAAAACAGGGCGGGCCACCCGAGACGTACCGACAGCGGAACACCTACATGGGTTGTGGACTGTTTACCGCGGGAAGATCGAGGGCATACTCATCGATGTGGCACCAGCCTCGTTCGAGCAGCACCGGTACGCAAGGGTCGATCACGCGGTACAGGGCCTGAAGCCCGTCGCGGCGCCTGCCAACTACGCCGACCTCGGCGAGGCGTTGCAACTGATTCGAGATGGCCTGCACCGTCATCCCCGTTTCGTCTGCGAGGTCACCCACGCTGAGTTCGTCGACCCGGATCAGGGCGTGGAGCAGACGCAGTCGGGTTGGATGTGCCAAGCTCTTGAAGAGGGTGCCGACCCGCTCTGCTTCAAGAGCCCCGATCAGCGGGCGAGCGGACAGTGGCAGTTTCGGGCGGCAAGACTCCATGTGAGACACCTCCAAATTCTGAGCAGCGCTGATCCGCACTTGACTATTACACGATATGGTGTAATAGTCAAGATATTGCCGACCTGATCGACCCACACCTGTGAAACCTCACCCAGCCATCTCGATCTTGCTCGCCCTTTGGTTTGCCTTGGGAGCCGGGCTCGGCCCGCGTTTCCTCTGCATCTGTGCTGATGGGTCAACGACCACCCAGTTCGGCGACCAATTCTGCTGCGACGGGCCGGGTGAAGACCCGTGCCCGGTTCCCTCAAAGCACAGCGACGAATCGAGTCGCTGCGTTGCCTGCCCCGACGGCGGATGCCAGTCCACCGAGGTGGAATCCGAGTCGATCGTTGCCGTTGATCGCTTTGAGAAAGACACGGACGAAGACTGGTCTCTGGATGGGCCTGATGATCCGACCTTCGCTTGGTTCGAGTTCCTCGCTAGCCGATCGGCCAGTACGATCTCTATGCCGCAACCTCCGGTGCTATCAGGCATCGGATTCTCTGCTTGCCATCTTCGCAGCGTGATTTTGCTCGTTTAGGACGACCTGGGATTCTGCGCAGTTCGTGAACTGCGTTCGTATTTCCCCAGGGTCTCGGCGTGCGCCGAGCAACGTCTCTATCCGAGTGAAACACATGAGATTCGCTGAATTAAAGCTGTTGTGTTGCGTGAGCATCCTCGCTCTGCTGGGCGGGTGCGCACCGTCACCGTTCGACTTCGAGCCACCCGCGGCAAGGCCTCTCTTGCACGACATGCCTCGTTACGAAGCACCATCGGAGCCTAATCGAGTCAGATCAGGATCGGATGTGGTCGCCATCGGCGAGCAGTTGACCCTCCGTCAAGCTCTCGCGGCTGCGCTGGTGCGCAACCCACGGCTGCGGTCGCTCGCATGGGAGCCGAGGATTGCAGAGGCGCGTCGTCTGCAGGCCGGGCTCTCGCCCAATCCGAGCATTGGGATCGAAGTCGAGGACTTCGCGGGCTCTGGAAGTCTGAATGGCTTTGGGTCTGCCGAGACGACAATTGCGTTTAGCCAACTTCTTGAGCTCGGCGGGAAGCGAGACCGCCGAGTGCGGGTCGCCGAGGGGCAGTGGGCGGTGGCTGCTCTCGATTTCGAAGCACAGCGGCTCGCCGTGCTCACCGACACCGCCACCCGATTCGTTCGTGTGCTGGAACTCCAGCAGCGGGTCGAATTCGCCGTTCGTGCACAAGAGCTCGCTGAAGAGAACCGGCACGTCATCGATCGGCGGGTGCAGGCCGGCGATGTTTCGCCGATCGATGAGATCAAGGCACGGCTCGAAAGCGAGTCCGCCCGTATCGCCGCAGATCGGCGGGGTCGAGAGCTTGACGCCGCGAAGCGTGACCTCTGCGCGATGTGGGATGCGACCAATCCCGACTTTGATGTAGCCATCGGATCACTGGATGATCTCCTGCCTGTTCCGTTGCTCGATGCCCTGACGGATCTCGTTGAGCAGCATCCGGAAGTGCAGCGTTGGATCGCGGAGACCGAGCGGCGATCATCGGTGGTTGCTCTCGAACGATCCCAAGCCGTTCCGAATGTTACGGCCGGAGCCGGCATTCGGCGGTTCGAGGAAAACGATGATGTTGGTCTCGTGGTGTCAGCGTCCGTACCACTGACCATTTTCGATCGCAATCAGGGGGGAATCCTCGCCGCTCGTCTGCGGGCGGCACAAGCGGTCGATGAAGCCCGAGCATCCCGCCGCGACTTGGCGACCCGGCTTGTTCGTACGCACGCACGGTTGACTGCTGCGTACCACGAGGCCAAGGCGATCGACGCGGTTCTTCTCCCCGCAGCACAGGACGCCTACGACGCTACGCGAAGGGCTTATGACGAGGGCAAGCTGCCGTACCTCGATGTCCTCGATGCACAGCGCACCCTGTTCGATACTGAAACACAACGGCTCGAAGCCCTTGCCGAGTACCACGCCGCAAAGGTGCAGGTTGAGGGGCTCATCTCAGAGCCGCTGAACGCCCCTCGCTCCGACGAACATTCTGATCACCCCAATCAAGGAGATACACCGTGAGACCATCACACGGCGTCATTGCACTCGTTTGCCTGATCACAACAGCGCTTCTGCTCGGCGGGTGCGACCGCAATCAGGAAGCATCATCAGCGTCCGACGGATCACGTGCATCTGACGTGACTCAGGTCGCGCACTCTCACGAGAACGGTGAGACTTGCTTTGTGTGTGACACCACGAAGCGCGATGCCGGTCGCCTGTGGTGTACCGAGCATGCCAGGTACGAGGACCGGTGCTGGATCTGCCAGCCGCAGCTCGAGGATCCGTCCCGGCCCTACTGCGAGGAGCACTATCTGTATGAAGACGAGTGCCATCTCTGTAACCCGACACTCGGTGCCTCCGAGAACGCAGCCGATGAATCAGCCGGTGGTCTCCACGGACACGGCGCAGACGAGACTTGCTTCATCTGTGACTCGGCCAAGCGTGATGAGGGCCGCTTGTGGTGCACCGAGCACGGTCGCTACGAGGACCGGTGCTGGATCTGCCAGCCACAGTTGGAAGACTCGGCTCGTCCATATTGCGAGGAGCACTTCCTTTACGAGGACGAATGCCACCTGTGCAATCCCACCCTGCTGGGGGACGCCTCGGCGACGCCCTCCCGCGATGAGGCTCCCGCTCTCTTCTGTCACGAGCACGGCGTCGATGAGATCGAATGTGGAATTTGCCAGCCCCAACTCGCTGGGGCGCTTGAGGCTGGCGAGTCGTTGCTCGTCCGCATGCCGTCTGCGAGATCGGCCGAGCTTGCGGGGCTAACGCTTGAGCGGCCGGATCGCGGCGCTGCATCGGCATCGATAAGCCTGTTGGGAGAGGTCCGCTACAACGGCAACCGGCTAGCCAATCTCACACCGTTGGCTCCTGGTGTGATCGCCGATATCCGCGTCGATGTCGGTGATCGCGTCGAAGAGGGGCAAGTGCTCGCGATTATCAACTCGGTGGATGTCGCACAGGCAAAGTCAGCATACCTGTCCAAGATCGCGGAGCTCGAAGCGAGAACCACCGTGTTCGAGCGCGAGCAGAAGCTCGTGAATGAGAACATTGCAGCGCGGCGAGACTTCCAGGATGCCCAGGCGGCGCTAAAGCTCGCCGAGCTTGAGGTGCGTCGCACGCACCAGCAGCTCATCAACCTCGGATTCACTGAATCGGAAGTCGCCGAAATCGCTGCTGAGCAGTCGTCTTCCTCAGACCTGTATGTCAGGGCACCCTTCGCTGGCACTGTCGTCGAGCGGACTGCGGTGCTTGGCGAGGCAGCGGATTCAGAGGGCTCGATCTTCGAGATCGCTGATTTGTCAACGATGTGGATCGAGCTCGCGGTCCCGGAAGAGCAGGCATTCCAGATCGAGCGTGGCGGTGAGATCATCGCGAGCGTCCGGGCCCTGCCCGAGCTTGAGATCCCAGGACAGATCACATGGATCAGCCCGCGCATCGATGAGCGTACGCGGATGGTTCGGGCCCGCGCAACGGTTAGTAATGATCGTGGCATCCTTCGACACGGCATGTTTACCGAGGTCTCCGCAATGATCGGTGGCACCTCGAACTCGCTGCTTGTGCCGGGTGAAGCGGTACACGAGATCGACGGCTCGCCGTTCGTCTTTGTACGGCAGGAATCGGATCTGTTCGCGGTTCGGCGTGTTGATGTCGGGCCGCGCACGGTTTCCGGCACGATCGCAATTCTCGCTGGCCTCACCGAGACCGAGTCCGTCGTGACCGGCGGCAGTTTCACGATGAAGACCGAGTTCCTCAAGTCTCGCCTCGGCGCGGGATGTGTTGACGACTGATCCGGAGCCGCCATGCTGACCAGCCTTATCGAGATCTCGCTCAGGAACAGAGTGCTCGTCATCCTGCTGTTCGCGATCGCGTGCGCCGCCGGCGTGTACCGGATGATCCAGCTTCCGATCGACGCGTTTCCTGACACCACGCCGATCCAGGTCCAGATCAACACGGTGGCCCCCGCGCTCAGCCCCGAAGAGATCGAGCAACAGATCACACTTCCTGTCGAACTCTCGATCGGCGGACTGCCCGGACTCCAGAACGTGCGCTCTGTCTCAAAGTTCGGCTTCTCACAGGTTGTGGCGACGTTCGATGATGACATCCGGATCATCGACGCGAGGCAGTACATCACCGAGCGACTATCGGCTGTCGAACTTCCAGATGGTGTCGGAAGGCCAGAACTCGGCCCGATCGCGACCGGTCTCGGTGAAGTGTTCCACTACGTCATCCGGTCGGAGAACGGTGAGCACTCCATCGAAGAACTCCGGACCATTCACGACTGGGTGATCAAGCCTGAGCTCCGGAAAGTCCCGGGTGTGGCCGAAGTCAATTCGTGGGGCGGCCTGGAGCGGCAGTATCACGTCGTCGTCAAGCCGGAGGCGTTGATCAAGTTTGGCTTCACGCTTGAGGATGTACTTGAAGCGCTGCGACGCAACAACGCCAACGTCGGCGGCGGGCAGATCGTCACCTCCGGTGAGGCGAGAGTAGTGCGGGGATTGGCGCGTGTCGCGACGATCGAGGAGATCGAAGCCATCGTGGTCGATTCCAGCGACGGCACACCGGTGCGGATTCAAGATGTCGCGGAAGTCGAGATTGGCAGCGAGATCCGCCGCGGTGCGGTCTCGGCCTACGGGGAAGGCGAGGTCGTCCTCGGCTTGGCCTTCATGCTGATGGGCGAGAACAGCCGTGTGGTGACGGAGGAACTCCGCGAGCGCCTTGAGTCACTCGCACCCTCGTTGCCGACTGATGTTGTCGTGGATGTTGTGTACGACCGGACCCTGCTCGTCGAGCAGGTCATCAAGACGGTCGAGCACAACCTCGTGATCGGTGCCGTGCTGGTCGTCGTCGTGTTGCTGATCATCTTGGGCAACATTCGAGCTGGCCTTCTCGTCGCGGTCGCCATCCCGATTTCCATGCTGTTCGCCGTGCAGGGCATGTATGAGTTCGCGATCGCAGCAAGCTTGCTCAGTCTTGGCGCGATTGATTTCGGGATCCTCGTTGATGGCTCGGTGGTCATGACGGAAGCCAATCTCCGTTCGCTCAAGGAACGCCAGCGAGAGCTTGGCCGGAAACTCTCGCCATCCGAGCGGCTCGAATCGATCGCAAAATCTAGTGCACGCGTGGTGCGACCCATCGTGTTCGGGATGGGCATCATCACGCTCGTCTTTGCCCCTGTGCTGACGCTTGAAGGCATCGAGGGGAAGATGTTTCGGCCGATGGCGTGGACGTTCATCTTCGCGCTCCTGGGAGCCCTGCTCGTTGCGGTGTTCCTGTCACCCGTCTTGTCGTACTACTTCCTTCCGCGTCGCGCAAAACCCAAGGACGCAGTCCTGCTCCGCGGCTTGGCCGGGGCATATGGCTGGGCCGTCGGCGGAGCGATTCGACTCCAGTGGGTGGTGATGCTGTTGGCCGTGGCCCTGCTTGGCGTCGCGGGCTATCGGAGCACGCAGATGGGCGGCGAGTTCATCCCGCGGCTGAGCGAGGGCTCGATGGTCGTGAACACCATCCGTCTGGCCGGAGTCTCGATCGATGAGTCCGTGCGGTACAACACGCGCATCGAGGAGGTCCTGCTCGATGAGTTCCCAGACGAGATCGAGCACATCTGGAGCCGCATCGGGACCGCCGAGGTGGCGACCGATCCGATGGGGATCGAGCTAACAGACATCTTCTTGACGCTCAAGCCGCGTGCAGAATGGACGAGAGCGGACACGCAGGCAGGGCTCGTGATCGAGATGGAGAAGACCATCTCGCAGTTCCCCGGCGTCAACATGGTGTTCACGCAGCCGATCGAGATGCGCATGAACGAGATGGTTTCGGGCATCCGATCCGATATCGGGATCAAGATCTTCGGCGACGACTTCGACGAGCTGCTCCGGATCGCCGACGATGTTCAGCGTGTGCTTCTGGACATCCCAGGTGCGTCAGACATCTCGGTCGATCAGATCACGGGGCAACCGTCGCTGTCTGTTTCCGTCGACCAATCCCGCGTTGCCCGCTACGGCGTCGCAGCTAGCGAGGTGTTGGATTTCGTTGAGGCGATCGGTGGGATCCGCGTCGGCGAGATCTTCGAGGGCCAGCGTGTCTTCCCGCTTGTCGTCAGGCTGCCTTCGACATTCAGAGAGGACGTAGGAGCCGTGTCGACGGTTCGCATCCCGACCGAGGGGGGGGTGGCGGTTCCGCTCGCGTCCCTGGCCTCAGTTGATCTCTCGGAAGGCTCGGCCACGATCAACCGCGAGTGGAGCAGAAGACTCATCCGTGTGCAGTCGAATGTCAGCGGAAGAGACCCCGCGTCGTTTGTCAGCGAAGCAAGGGCAGCCATTGATGAACGGGTCACGTTGCCCGAGGGCTATGTGCTTGAGTGGGGCGGGCAGTTCGAGAACTTGGAACGCGCCAGGACGCGCCTGATCATTGTCGTGCCCGCGGTCTTACTCATGGTGTTCTTTCTGCTGTATTTCAGCCTGAAGAACCTGCGGGATGTCTTCATCATCTACACCTGCATCCCGTTTGCTGCGGTCGGTGCGATCTTCGCGTTGTGGTGGCGAGAAATACCGTTTAGCGTCAGCGCGGCAGTCGGGTTTATCGCTCTAACGGGCATTGCCGTGCTCAACGGACAGATCCTGATCACCGCGATCCGCGACACACTCAACACTGGTCAACAGAGTAAGGACGCGATCATTGCGGCCTCGAAGACGCGCCTCCAGCCAGTGCTAGCAACCGCAATAACGGATATTGCCGGGTTCATCCCCATGGCGATCGCAACAGGCGTCGGTAGCGAGATCCAGCGCCCCTTGGCGACGGTGGTCATTGGCGGCATGGTCACCTCGACGCTCCTCACACTATTCGTGCTGCCGGTTATCGCATCGGTCTTCATGAAACGAAGCCCGGAGGATGCTGACTCGGATCCTGATCAGTGAGCGGGTGCGACTGCACAAAGGAAGCTGTTGGGCTGGAGCAGCGGACGCTCGTGGCGCTGCTCACGATCAACGGCGTCATGTTTGTTGCCGAAGTGATGGTTGGATGGATCGCGGAGTCCACCGCGCTGCTGGCCGACTCGCTCGACATGCTGGCCGATGCCACTGTGTACGGCATCGCGTTGTACGCGGCGAGCCGGTCTGGTGACACACAGCGGACCGCAGCGCGAGTGAGCGGCGTACTCCAGATCGCGCTGGGTCTCGGCGTTCTGGTCGAGGTCATTCGACGGGCGGTGTTCAGCAGCGAGCCCACGAGTCATCTGATGATCGGAGCCGGGACCGTTGCTCTTGCTGCAAACCTCGTCTGTCTGCGGCTCATTGCGAAGCACCGCGACGGCGGCGCGCACATGCGTGCGTCCTGGATCTTCTCGAAGAATGATGTGATCGCGAACACGGGTGTCATCGTTGCTGGGCTGCTCGTGATGGTACTGGGTAGCCACGTCCCTGATCTCGTGGTCGGTTCGATTGTCGTCGTGGTCGTGGTGCGTGGAGGCGTTCAGATTCTGGCGGACTCAAGCAGAGAAATGAGCGGGTGAAACTGATTCTGTAAGAATAGTTTGGGCGAGGCATGCGTTGTCCGGTCGTCGATCCGGGCTCTGAGGACGATCCTTCCCGATAAATCTGTCCGATCTCAAGCAACGCTCGACGGAAGCCGAGGTACACTACAACCGTGAGGCATCGTCCGATTGCCATTCTGCTCACAGCGATCATCGCGTTGCATGCGCTCGCGGGCGGTGCGGGCGGTGCGGGCGGTACGGCTGTGCTGTGCCTTGGCGGGGGGCATGAACACGCTCCTGCGGAGTTAGAGCACTGCGAATCGGCCTGCGGCCATGACAGCTCGTGGCCGTTGCCGGTCCCCGCGGACGAGCACGAGCATGACTGCGAATGCACGGATATCGAGCTCGCAGTCATGGAACTGCTCAGTGTGCCGCGCGGCGACAACTCGGGTGATTCGGCCCCGGTTGCTGTGCCGACCAAAGCGTGGGGTCTTGTGCTCGTCGAAGCCGGTCTCGGCCAGCGCGGACCACCGCGACCGCCGCCCTGGCTTGATCCCGGCGGAGCCCATCGGCTCGCAATTGTTGCGAGCGTTCGCCTGACCATCTGATCTTGTCTGTTCTTTCGCGCGTGCTGCGCCGGCATTGTCGGCTGCGGCTGATATCGCTTTGGACACAGACAGGATTCAAGACACATGAACAACTTGACACGCCCGCTGTGGATGCGGGCAGGATTGTCGAGGCTCGGCTCGGCCGCCACACTGTGTGCACTGGTCGGCTGCCAGTCCTACGAACGAGCCCCGCTGAACCTTCCAGAGCATCGGTCTGCGTTCAGCTCGCGGCTCGACAATACGGAAGCCATTGAACGCTTCGCCGAACGCCTCGCCCAACAGGACGAAGCGGTGGCCGAGCGCTTCGATCCGACCGACGGACTCACGCAGGCCGAGGGCGAAGTCCTCGCGCTTTTCTACAACGCGGATCTCCGGATCGCTCGACTCGATGCGGGCGTTGCACTCGCGACGTTCGAGACAGCCGGGCTGTGGGAAGACCCCGAGTTCGGCTTCGACGGAGCCGAGATCCTCTCACCGGCCGGGCCGTTCGAGTACGGCCTCACCCTGAGCCTGACGATCCCGGTCTCGGGACGGCTCGGTGTGGAGAAGGACCGGGCCGGGGCGGCGTACGAGGCCGATTTGCGGCGGATTGTCGACGCCGAGTGGCGCACGCGGGCCCGAGTCAGGTCGGCATGGGCCGTTTGGTCGGCCGCATCCGAACGGCTGCGTCTGCTCCGTGAAGTCGTCGGGCAAGTCGAGCGGGTCGCGTCGATCACCGACCGCCTTGAATCTGCCGGAGAGCTGACTCGCGTGGAAGCACGCCTGCTGCGCGTCGAGCTCGTCGAGACCCGTGCCGATATCGCCCAAGCCGATCTCGATGAGACCTCAGCGAAGATCAGGCTGCTCGGGCTCCTCGGGCTTTCGCCCGACTCCTCCGTCGAGTTGGTCCCTGGTTTCAGCGGCGTACGAGATGGTGATGTTGAGATGAGCGTCGATCGGTTGATCGAGGCGAACACGCTGCTTGCGGTCCGCCGCGCCGAGTACCAAGTCGCTGAGGAATCGCTCCGACTCGAAATCCGCGAGCAGTATCCGGACATCACGCTCGGCACCGGGTTCGGAAGCGAAGACGGCGACGATCGTCTGTTGCTGGGGCTCTCGATCCCGATCCCGGTCCTCAACGCCAACCGCGCCGGTATTGCCCAGGCGAGGGCCAAGCGGGATGTCGCAAGAGTCGCGGCCGAGACCACATTCGAGCGTCTCGCCCAAGAGCTGGCGTTGGCTCAGGCGTCGTTTGATGCTGTACGAGTACAGCGTGAGGCGTTCGAACGCGACCTTGTGCCCATGCTCGATGAGCAATCGTCCGAGGTCGAACGCCTCGCCGACCTGGGCGAGGTCAACACACTGATCCTGCTCGAAACCGTGACACGGCGATTCGAGGCCAAGAGCCGACTTCTTGACCTGCGTCTTGCGGAGTTGCGTGCCACCATCGAGATCACGCGCCTGCTTGGCCCGGACGAGTCGGAACCTGCCGCGCCTGTCGGGCCCGCGACCGACGATGACACAGCATCACACACCACTGCGCGGGGCGAAGTGTCCGCGGAGGAGGCATCCCAATGAAGATCATGGAACGGGTGATCACAATCACCCTCACGGTAATTCTGCCGCTGACACTGGCCGCCTGCGATGGGGCAACGGATCAACAACAGCATGCGACCACAAGCAGTCCAAGCCCAGCGAGCACTACTCCTAGCGATAGAGAAACGACCATGACGACCACTCTTCTCGGATTCGACGGCTGCCCGCTCACGCCACTTATGAAGGAGAGGCTCGAACAGGCGATCAGAACACTCGACCGAGACCTGGCTCTAGTGCAGATCGACCAGCAGTCTTTGGATTCATCGGACCTCCGCCGCGGATACCCAGCTCCAACGGTTCTCGTGAACGGATCCGACCTGTTCGGCATGGAGGCACCCACGACTCCTTCGATGGGCTGCCGTATGTATCAAGGACCCGATGGCGTTCCTTCGGTGAGCGATCTCGTCAGTCGCCTTCAAGAAGCACTCGCACACGACGCGGATGGCGAAGGGGGTGAGGGATGACCCGGACCTTGAGCTCTGCCCTTGTGTTCTCGATCGCCGCCGTGTTCCTTGTGTCCTGCGATCGATCAGGCTCCAACGAGCAACGAGTTGCCGAGCACGCCGACGGTGACGGGCACGACCACGCAAAGGATGAGGCACCAACGAATCCAAATCTCGTGGCGATACCCGCCGCGGTGCGGTCGAATCTTGGCATCACGTTTATCGAGGTCGAACGCCGCCGGGTCGAGCAGACGCTCCGCGTACCCGGCCGCTTCGAGTACCTGCCGACAGCGCGCCGGGAGTACCGCACCGCAGTGCCAGGCCGTGTCGAGTTGCTTGTTGAGCAGTTTGAACGCGTCGAGGCTGGCCAGCCACTCTATCGGCTGGATTCACCGGCGTGGCGTGAAACGCAGCAGCAGCTCGCCGATGCGACCGCGCAGATCGAACGCCTCGGGGCTCGGCTGGAAACCTTCGAGCCGCTCCTCGCTGCGCACCAGCAGCACGAGGACAGCCTGCACGAGAGCGTTGCGGTCTGGGACGAGCGGGTCGAGCAATTGCAATCGGTCCGTGAGGCCGGTGGCGGACGTGTCGACGAGCTTGCCCAAGCCCGAGCCGCACTCGCGAGCACACGCGCCGATCTTGCGAATGTCATGGAGAAGAAGGCGGAACTCTCGGCCGATCGGCAGCAAGCCATCGCCGATCTGCGGGCGTCGCGGTCACGCTTGGAGTATCTCATTGATGCGGCCTCGGCCGTCGTCTCGCGTTCGCGTGAAGAGCTCACGGCGATCCATGACACGCCGCGCGGACCCGAACCCGCGTGGGCCTCGATCACGACCATCATGGTCACCGCGACCGAAGCGGGCGTCGTCGAGATGCTCGGTCTCACCAACGGATCGTGGACCGATGAGAAGACGCCTGTGCTGACCGTTGTGCAGCCCGATCGGCTGCGCTTTCGCGCGTCCGGCCTTCAGAGTGATCTCGGCGTGCTGTGCGACGGCCTCTCGGCACGCATAGTGCCGCCAACGCCAACGACAACCGGCCGGGCGGTCCCACTGACCGACACGATGGAGGGCACACTCTCGCTCGGGCTCGCCGGTGATCCCAACGACCGTTCGCTGGATCTGTACGTTGTCCCTGAGGGCCTCAAGCCTTGGGCTCGCCCCGGGATCTCCGCACAGCTCGAAATCGTCACCGACGCTACGGCATCGCCCGAACTCACGATCCCCCTCGCGGCGGTCCAGCGGGATGGGCTCACACCCGTCATCTTCCGCCGCAACCCGAGCAATCCGAACGAGGCGATCCGCATGGAAGCGGATCTCGGTAAGGACGACGGCCGGTGGGTCGCGCTGCTCAGCGGCGTACGCGACGGCGACGAGGTCGTCCTCGACGGCGCGTTCCAGCTCATGCTCGCGACGAGCGGCTCCATCCAGAAGGGCGGCCACTTCCACTCCGACGGCACCTTCCACGAAGGGAAGGACTGAGCCATGTTGAAGGCTGTTATCCGGTTCTCGCTCCAGTACTCGTCGCTCATCCTGATCGCGGCTGTGATGGTCGTCGGCTACGCTGGCTACCGGCTGCCACGGATGAGTGTTGATGTCTTCCCTGAGCTCAACGCCCCGACCGTGACCATCATGGCCGAGTCGGGTGGGCTCGCGGCCGACGAGGTCGAGCAGTACGTCACTTTCCCGATCGAGACCGCCGTCAACGGCATGACCGGCGTCCGCCGCGTTCGCAGCGCGAGCGCGATCGGGCTCGGCATCGTCTGGGTCGATCTCGAATGGGGCACCGATCTCTTCGACGCGCGCCAGCTCGTCGCCGAACGCCTTGTGACCGCGCGGGAGAATTTGCCTGACGAGGTCGAGCCGTTCATCACGCCGATCACTTCCATCGCGGGCGAGATCATGCTGATCTCGCTGTCATCGCCCGACGGCTCGGTCAGCCCGATGCAACTCCGCTCGTACGGCGAGTTCGAACTGCGCAACAAAATCCTCGCGGTGCCCGGTGTCGCCCAGGTTGTCGCGATCGGCGGCGAGCTACCCGAGTATCAGGTCAACGTCGATCAGGAGCGGCTGCGGCTCTATGACCTGACGATCACGGATGTTGTTGAGGCTGCGGACGGTGCCCACAGCACCGCCAGCGGCGGCTATCTGGTCAATGTCGATAGCTTCGAGATCCCGATTCGCCAGCAGAGCCGCGTCACGCGAGCCGAGGACATCGCGAACTCAATAATCAAGTACCACGAGGGTGTCCCGGTCACGATCGGACAGATCGCTGATGTTCGGCTTGGCCCGGCGCTCAAGCGAGGTACAGCGGCTGAGGGTGGAGAGCCTGCGGTTGTGCTCTCGATCCAGAAGTCACCTGGAACCAACACGCTGGCGTTGACCGACAGCCTCGACGCCCTGTTCGATCAGGTCGAGCCGACGCTTCCCGCGGGTGCCGTGCTCAACCGCGATGTGGTCCGACAGTCGCACTTCATCGACCGTGCGGTCAACAACGTCACCAAGGTCCTCGCCGAAGCGATCATCATCGTGCTCTTGGTGCTGGTTTTGTTCCTGATGAATCTCCGGACCACGCTCATCACGTTGACCGCGATCCCGATCTCGCTTGCGGTCGGCCTACTCATGATGGACGCCCTGAACTTGGGCCTGAATGTCATGACGCTCGGCGGCCTGACGGTGGCCATCGGTGTACTCGTCGATGATGCGATCATCGATGTGGAGAACGTCTTCCGTCGATTGAAGCAGAACCGTGGCCTACCGGAGGGCGATCGACGGGCGTTCGTGGAAGTCATCTTCGACGCCAGCAACGAGATCCGACCCGCGATGGTCTTCGCGACGGTCATCATCGTGATGGTCTTCGTGCCGCTCCTCTTCCTGCAAGGGCTCGAAGGCCGGTTCTTCCAGCCGCTCGCGCTGACGTACATGATCTCGATTCTCGCGTCGCTCGCCGTCGCACTGACGGTTGTTCCCGCGATGTGCCGGTTCCTGCTGAAGGGCCGGCTGGGTGGCAAGCACGAGGACCGAGACGGCTTTCTCGTTCGGCTGCTCAAGCGCGGCTACGAGCCGGCTCTCCGAACGGCGATCCGGCTTCGGCTCTGGGTGCTCGGCACCGCGGGCCTTGTCACCGCTGCCGCTCTGTTGCTCGCGAGCACCTTCGGCAGTTCGTTCCTCCCATCGTTCAACGAGGGCACGTTCACCGTCTTCCTGCTGGCACCTCCGGGTACGTCGATCGTCGAGAGCGACCGCCTCGCGACCGAAGTCGAGAAGCAACTCGTCGAGATCGACGGCGTGCGATCTGTCTCTCGGCGCACCGGACGAGCCGAGCGAGATGAACATGCCGAGCCCGTCAGCAACTCCGAGATCGAGGTGACGGTCGAAGCCGGGCGGGACCGCTTCGAGATCCGGGAAGAGATTGATCGGATTCTTGGCTCCGTCCCTGGCATCACGACGATGGTCGGCCAGCCGATCGAGCATCGCCTGAGTCATGTCCTGTCTGGTACCCCGGCGGCGATCGCGATTAACGTTTTCGGCGAGAACCTCTCGGAGCTGAGACGGGTCGCCAAGGAGATCGAGGGCGAGTTGCAAACCCTGCCGGGGGCTCGCGACGTGAACGCCAACCGCGAGGTCATGATTACGTCGCTTCCGATTCGATACCGCCACGCCGAACTCGCGGCCGTCGGGCTCAGCCCGGCCGATGCCGCCGAGCAGGTGCGCGAAGCGATCTACGGCGAGGTCGTAGACACCGTCAACCAGGGCGTGCGTCAGTACGACCTCGTTGTGCGGCTTGCTCCTGAAGAGCGAGAGTCGATCGCCCAAGTCCGCGACCTGCTGCTCCGCGGCCGCGGCGGGGCGACGGTGCGCCTGAGCGATGTCGCCGACATCGGTCCTGAGCGGTCGAGCAACCTCATCACCCGCGAGAACGCCCAGCGAAAGGCCGTCGTCTCGCTCAATGTCGCTGAGGGCTCGAACCTCGGCGATCTCGTCGCACAGGTGCAAGAACGCGTCGACCCCATCGCGCAGCAAGCCGGGATGACCGTCTCCTACGGCGGGCAATTCGAGGCGCAGCAATCTGCGTCACGCACCATCCTCGTCGCGGGTGTGGCCGTCGCGCTCATCATGCTCATGCTGCTTCAGATCTCAACCGGTTCGATGCGGGCGGCGGTGCTCGTCATGCTCAACATGCCGCTCGCGCTCATCGGCGGCATCGCCGCGATCTACATCAGCGAGGGCGGAGGTCCGATCGCGAACACGCTCGCCCTCATTGGCATCGGCGGCCCGTACATCCCGCCGGTGATCTCCATCGCCAGCCTAGTCGGCTTCATCACACTCTTCGGGATCGCGGTCCGCAACGGCATCCTGCTCATCAACCACTACAACCATCTCATGGAGGCGGAAGGGGTACCGATGGGCGAAGCGATCGTCCAAGGCTCAATGGAACGGCTCGTGCCGATCCTGATGACCGCCATCTCGGCGGCCCTCGGTCTCGTCCCGCTCGCGCTCGCCGCCGGCGAGCCCGGCAGCGAACTGCTCGCACCGCTGGCCATCGTGACGCTCGGTGGATTGTTGACCTCGACGTTCCTGAACCTCATCGTCGTCCCCGCCGGCTACTCGCTGGTGTTCGGACACAAGCCAGAACCGCGTCGCCGGACGCGATCCAAGTGAATCCGATCTCAACCCTCAGGGAGAACTGACATGAACGATCTGACCAAGCTGATCCTCGCCTCGACCATCGCCGGAGCACTCGCACTTGGCGGGTGCGGCAACGAGTCACCGAACGCCGATGACACCGCGCATGCAGATCACGATGAGCATGATCATGTTGAGGGCGACCACGATCACGGTGGTGAGATGCATGACGACCACGATGATCACGACCACGCCGACCACGCCGACGATGTCGCGTTGGACCCGATCACCGTCGACGGAATGACAATCGAACTGGCCCAGGGGCACGGTGAGATCGAGCCGGGCAAGGAGATGCACCTCGTCGTCAAACTGCCGTATTCAGATAACGGAGCGACCGTCATCCGCTCATGGCTTGGGACCGAGGACCGGTTCGCATCCGTCGTTGCCAAGGCGGAGTACGCGGCATCGCACGACGACTACGACGTTCACGCCATAGCACCGGATCCGCTGCCAGAGAACACGATGTGGTACATCGAGATCGAGAAGCCGGACGGGCAGAAGCTCGTTGGGAGTACCACGCCAAGGTAAACCCAGCCGTTCTGGGCCCGATTCAAGCGGTTGCGGTATCGGGCATCGTAGGGCCCAAACCGGCAAAGCCAATGAAATAGACACAGCTTCGTCCGGGTTTGCCACTGGTCCAGACGCCGAGTATCGTTGAACCGAAGCATGATCCGAATCCTCGCCATCCTGATTCTTGTTGCCAGCGGCCTCCCCCGCCTCGGGACGGGGTTCGCTGCGGGTCAGGACCATTGCGGCGAGACCGCGTGTCATGTCCCTGCGGTCGAGGTGAGTTGCTGCGGGGAGACTGTCCCCCTGGCCGATTCGGACTTCGGCTGTGGCAGCGACGCGTTCTGCCCCATGAGCGAGGGGCCGTGCCAATGCGGTATTTCTCCGACACACGCTCCTGAACGCCTCCCTGATGCACCGCTCCCTAGGACCGATCGCGATTCGGTCACGGGGCTTCCGAACGGCCCGCCCAAGATCACACCGGTGATCGAGTCCGATGACACGACGCCTTCGATGGCATCGCTGGTCATCTGTGTTCGCGCGGGCAAGACCCACAACGAAGTGCAGGCCCTCCTCGGCGTTTGGCAAACGTAGAGCCCGAGTCTCGTAGGGATGGTGCGCGCTGAGCGCGTTCCGTCCCTGCTGCTGTCACTCGGACACTCGTTTCTCCAAACACCCAGGAGCCATCCATGGCCGTTCGTCTCATCGCGTGTGCGATGGGCGTCGCGGCGGTCGGGTTCGTCGGCGGCTGCTCGTCGCCGTTCGATCCCACCCGCGGTCTGTCGCCCACGTACGCCCGTTCCCTCCCGGATGATGCCGACTCATCGCTGCGGTCTGTCTACCGCTCCGAATCGGAGTCCAACACCGTTGCGCCTGCTCTCCCCGAGGGTGCCTCTGCGGACGACTTCGTGCGCTACGCCCTCTATCACAGTCCGAAAGTCGAGGCGGCGTACCAGCGATGGGCCGCTGCGGCTGAGCGGCTTCCGCAGGTGCGTTCGCTGCCTGATCCGCGGGTGAACTTCGGGTTCTTCCTGGACGAGGTCGAGACCCGGACGGGCGCGCAACAGGCCCGTGTTGGCGTCAGTCAATCGTTCCCCTGGCCGGGGCTTCTGAGTGATCGCGAAGACGCCGCCGCGATGGCGGCAAGAGCCACATGGCGTCAGTTCGAGGCGGCCCGGCTCGGCGTCACCGAGCGTGTTGTCGAGACGCTGCACGAGGTCGCTTACCTCGATGCCGCGATCCGGATCACGGGCGAGAACCTCGAACTGCTGAGTTCGTTTGAGGAGGTCGTCCGCGCCCGGTACCGGGTCGGCTCGGGCTCGCACCCGGAACTCGTCCGTGTGCAGGTCGAGCTGGGGCAGCTCGAAGATCGGCTCGCCCAGCTTCGTGCGATGCGTCCCACCTACGTCGCGGACCTGAACGCGGCACTGAACCGCCGAACCGATGCGCCGGTCGCTGAGTTTGCCGAACTCCCTGGACGTGTGGCGTCTGTCGACGGACCCGCCCTCGCCGAGATCGCTCGGCGTTCCAATCCCGTGCTGCTCGCACTCGACGAGCGGATCGAAGAGCAGCGGATCCGCACTGATGTCGCCCGGAAGGAAGGCCTTCCGGACTTCACGGTCGGGCTTGACTACATCGTCATCGATGAGGCGGTCGACAGCTCGATCGCCGAGAGCGGTGATGATCCGATCCTGCTCAGCTTCGGGATCACCGTCCCCCTCTGGCGCGACAAGTACGACGCAGGCGTTCGGGAGGCGATCGCTCGCAGGCTCGCGGTGTCGTTCGAGCGGGCCGACGAAGCGAATCGGATCACCGCGTCGATCCAGCGTGCCTGGTTCGAGCACACGGACGCCGATCGTCGCGTTCGGCTGTTCGAGACCACGCTGATCCCGAAGGCCGAGGAGTCGCTGCGTGCATCGCTTGCCGGGTTCCGCACAGGCGACACGAGCTTCCTCGATCTGCTCGATACCGAGCGCACGCTGCTGGAGTTTGCCGTGTCGGCCGAGCGAGCACGCGCGGATCGCGGGCAGGCACTCGCCCGCTTGAACACACTCGTCGGCGAAGCCGTGCCCACGGAACCCGCGACCGGCCCAACAACTGAGACCGAATCGAACGAGGTGCAGCCATGAGCAAGTTTCTGAAGCGTTCACAATCCGTGCTCGGATGGCTCTGGAAGCATACCGCGGCGGGCATCGCCGTCGTCGCGATCGTGGCTGCGCTCGTCATCGGCTATCAGATTGGCAAGCCAGCGCCGGAACCGTCCAGCGAGGTTGTCGAGTCGGGTCACGATCACGGCGAAGCCGAACCGAGCGAACCGCAGCTCTACACGTGCTCGATGCACCCGTCCGTTCGGCTGCCCGACCCGGACGCGAAGTGCCCGATCTGCTTCATGGACCTGATCCCCGTCACAGACGACGGCGGCGAAGGCAGCGAGCTGCGCGTCACAATGAGCGAATCGGCGGCCGCACTCAGTAAGATCGAGACCGCGCCCGTCGGGCGGTTCTTTCCGACCGCCGAGGTCCGCCTCTACGGGAAAGTTACGTACGACGAGACCTCGGTCGCGCGGCTGACAGCGTACTTCCCGGGCCGTATCGAGCGGTTGTTCGTCAACTACCTCGGCGTTCCGGTCGCCCAGAACGACCACATGGCCGAGGTGTACAGCCCCGACCTGATCGCCGCCTTCGAGGAGTTTCGCCAGGCCAAGGCCGCATCGGAGAACAGCACCGCGACGAGCGACCTCGTGAGGTCGGCAACACGAGACACCTTGTCTGCGGCGCGGGAGAAGCTCCGCCTCGTTGGAATCACGCCCGAACAGATCACGGCCGTCGAGGACGGCTCGTTCGATGCCGATCGCCTGACCATCTTCGCTCCGATCGGCGGGGTGGTGACGCACCTCGCCGTACGCGAAGGCGACTACGTCCAGACCGGCGCACCGATCGCCACCATCGCCGACCTGTCGAGGCTCTGGCTCGATATGGAGGCGTACGAGTCGCAGCTCCCGATGCTCCGCTGGGGTCAGCGCGTGACTTTCACGGTCGAGGCGCACCCCGGGGAGACGTTCGAGGGCCGCATCTCGTTCATCGAGCCATTGGTCGATGAGCGGACTCGGACCGCTGCGGTGCGCGTCGCCGTGGAGAATCCCGAGCGTCGGCTCAAGCCTGGCATGTTCGCGTCGGCCGTGGTGAGGACGCGCGTCGCGGCCGACGGCGCGGTCATCAGCAACGAACTCGCCGGCCGCTGGGTCAGCCCGATGCACCCGACGGTCGTGAAGGACGGACCGGGTCAGTGCGACATCTGCGGCATGGACATGGTGCCCGCTGAGTCGCTCGGCGTGGTCGGCGATTCGACCAGCATCGAAGAGCCCCTCGTGATCCCACGCTCGGCTGTGCTGTTCACCGGGACGCGATCAGTCGTGTACGTCGAGATCCCCGACGCAGAGAAGCCGACCTACGAGGGCCGGGCCGTCGTGCTCGGACCACGTGCGGGGGAGTTCTACATCGTGCGCGATGGGCTCAACCGCAACGACTCGGTCGTGGTCAACGGTGCGTTCCGGATCGACAGTGCGATGCAGATCGCCGCGAAGCCGAGCATGATGACGCCTGGCGGCGGAGGCGGTGGGAACCCCCACGCAGCACACGGCGGCATGCCGGACGGTGCGATGCCCGAGATGCCGAGCCGGGTACCCGTGCCTAACAGCTTTGTCTTCGCGCTCAAACCCGTGTACGCGGCGTACCTCGACGCACAGGAGGCACTGGCAGCGGACGACCTCGGCGGCTTCGTGCAGGCGGCGATCGACATCAAGACCGCGCTCGGCTTTGTCGAGGAGGCAGGCCTCGTCGGCGATCCGCTCGCCGAGTGGCGTCGGGCCGCAGCCCGGCTGCGTGTCGAGGATGCGATCACCAGCATCGACACCGCGCGGGCCCGCTTTGAGCGGATGAGCGAGGGCGTGATCGCCCTCCAACGCCGCTTCGGGCATCGCGGCAGCGAGACCTGGAACCTCGCCCACTGCCCGATGGCGTTCGACAACAAGGGCGCCGATTGGCTTCAGCGCGGGACGCAGATCAACAACCCGTACTTCGGTGATCAGATGCTCCGCTGCGGCGATATCCGCGAGGTATTCCCGCCGCTCGACACCGTCCCGTCGGCGGACGCACACGAGGGGCACAGCAATGACTGACCTCCAACCTCAGGCCCCGCGCGGTCCGCTCAATGCCCTGATCCGCTTCTGCCTCGAACAGAAGCTTGTGGTCGCGATCGTTCTGATCGGCACGCTGTTCTGGGGCGTCCTGGTCGCACCGTTCGATTGGAACGTGACTGTGTTGGGGGGCGATCTCCCCCGCGACCCGGTGCCTGTGGACGCGATCCCCGACATCGGCGAGAACCAGCAGATCGTCTTCACCGAGTGGCCCGGCCGCAGCCCGCAGGACATCGACGATCAGATCAGCTACCCGATGACCGTCGCGATGCTCGGCATCCCGGGTGTGAAGGACATCCGCAGTTACTCGGTGTTCGGCTTCTCAACGATCTACGTCGTCTTCGAGGACGGCGTCGAGTTCTACTGGTCCCGATCCCGCGTGCTGGAGAAGCTCAACTCGCTCCCCGCCGGCACCCTGCCGCCCGGCGTCTCACCCGCACTCGGCCCCGACGCAACCGCCCTCGGTCAGGTCTTCTGGTACACGCTCGAAGGCCGGGACGAGGACGGCAACCCCACCGGCGGGTGGGGCCCCGAGGAACTCCGGTCCATCCAGGACTTCATCGTCAAGTACAAACTCGCCGGCGTGGAAGGGGTCTCCGAGGTCGCCTCGATCGGTGGCTTCGTGCAGGAATACCAGGTCGATGTCAACCCCGACGCGATGCGAGCTGCGGGCATCTCGCTCCAGCAGGTCATCGGTGCGGTACGCCAGAGCAACCTCGATGTCGGCGCACGCACGATTGAGGTCAACCGAGCCGAGTACATCGTCCGGGGCCTCGGCTTCATCGAGAGCGTGGACGACCTCGAACAGGCTGCGATCACGGCACGGGACGGCCAGCCCATCCTCGTAGGCGACATCGCCAAGGTGTCCCTCGGGCCAGCGCTGCGTCGCGGCGTGCTGACCAAGGCGGGTGTGGAAGCCGTTGGTGGCGTGGTCGTCGTCCGCTATGGCGAGAACCCGATGGCGACGATCCAGCGGGTGAAGGACAAGATCGCCGACATCGCCTCCGGGCTGCCAACAAAGGTCCTCGCCGACGGCTCCGAGAGCCGTGTCACGATCGTGCCGTTCTACGACCGCTCGGGCTTGATCCGCGAGACGCTGCAGACCCTGAACGCGGCGATCTCGCAGCAGGTGCTTATCACGATCATTGTGGTTGTGCTCATGGTCATGCACCTGCGGAGCAGCCTGCTGATCGGGGCGATGCTCCCGATCACCGTGCTGATGACCTTCATCGGCATGAAGGCGTTCGGCGTTGACGCCAACATCGTCGCCCTGTCGGGCATCGCGATCGCCATCGGCACGATCGTGGACATGGGCATCGTGCTCAGCGAGAACATTCTGCGCCGCCTCGAAGAGTCGGAGAAGGCGGAGAGTGACGGGCCCACCATCGACGTGATCTACCGCGCGACGAGCGAGGTCGGCGGGGCGGTGCTCACCGCGGTCGCAACGACCGTCGTCAGCTTCTTGCCGGTCTTCACGATGGAGGCCGCCGAGGGCAAGCTGTTCAAGCCACTGGCCTACACAAAGACCTTCGCGTTGATCGCGTCGATCATCATCGCGTTGACGATCCTGCCGGCGGCCGCGCATGTACTGATGGGCTTCCGCCCACGGATCAAGCTGCTCCGTACTATCGGCGCAGCGGCTCTGGTGCTCGGTGGTACCGCGATCGCAATCTGGCTGCACGCGCTCGGCGGACTGATCATCGCGGCGTTCGGCGCGTTCTACCTCGCCAAACCGTGGCTCCCATCGCTGGTCGCCCGAGGCTTGCAATGGTCGGCAAATCTTGTCGCCGTCGTGATCGTGCTCATTGTGCTCGCCGGCGCGTGGGAGCCCCTAGGACCCGAACCGGGCCTCGTTGGCAACAGCGTCTTCATCGGTGCCATCGTCGGCGGCCTCCTGCTCGCGTTCTGGCTCGTGCGGCTCGCGTTCCCGCATGTGCTCGCCTGGACGCTCCGCCACAAGCTGATCGGGCTCTCGCCGGCGGTCGGCGTTGTGCTGATCGGCACCACCGTCTGGCTCGGTTTCGATCGCGTCTGGGGGTGGCTGCCCGAGTCGGTCCGACAGAACGAGACCGCGGTCGAGATCGCCCACGCCTTCCCGGGCTTGGGCAGCGAGTTCATGCCGTCGCTCGACGAGGGCGCGTTCCTCTACATGCCGACCACGATGGCCCACGCCTCGATCGGCGAGGCGACCGAGATCCTCAAAGAACTGGATCGCCGGATCATGAGCGTGCCCGAGGTCGAGCTCGCCGTCGGCAAGATCGGCCGCGTCGAGAGCCCGCTCGACCCGGCCCCGATCTCCATGATCGAGACGATCATCGAGTACAAGAGCGAGTACCGCACCGACGATGAAGGTCGACGCCTCAACTTCCGCTACGACGCGGAGACTGACGCGTTTGTCCGCGATGATCAGAGCAATCTGATCGAGGACGAGGACGGCCGCCCCTTCCGTCAGTGGCGCGACGAGATCGAGTCGAACCAGGACATCTGGGACGCGATCGTCGAGGCCGCGGACATGCCGGGCGTGACCAGCGCTCCGAAGCTGCAACCCATCGAGACACGCATCGTGATGCTCCAATCGGGGTTCCGCGCTCCGATGGGCATCAAGGTCTACGGCCCCGATCTCGAATCGATCGAGTCGTTCGGCCTCGAACTCGAACGCCTGCTCAAACAAGTGCCCAGCGTCCAGCCGCTCGCGGTCTTCGCGGACCGTGTGGTCGGCAAGCCGTACCTCGAAATCGACATCGACCGCGAGCGAATCGCCCGATACGGCCTGACGATCGCGGATGTGCAAGAAGTCATCGAGGTCGCCATCGGCGGCAAGCCGCTGACCATGACCGTTGAAGGCCGTGAGCGATACCCGGTCCGGGTCCGCTACCTCCGCGAGCTGCGCGACCAGCCTGAGACTCTTGGGGACATCCTCGTGCCGACCCCATCGGGCGCTCAGGTTCCTCTCCGCGAGCTGAGCACACTCGAATACCGCCGCGGGCCGCAGATGGTCAAGAGCGAGGACACGTTCCTCGTTTCCTACGTGCTCTTCGACAAGATGCCCGGCTTCGCCGAGGTGACCGTCGTCGAGGACGCCCAAGGATTCATCCAAGACGCCATCGACGCCGGGGATGTTGTTGTTCCGCCGGGCGTGAGCTACGAGTTCTCGGGGTCGTACAAGAACCAGGTCCGTGCCGCGAAGCGAATGAGCATCGTGCTGCCGCTCGCGCTCGCGGTGATCTTCCTGCTGCTCTACTTCCAGTTCCGCAAGGTCGGTGTCACGCTGATGGTATTCACGGGTGTCTTCGTCGCGTGGGGCGGCGGGTTCATCATGCTGTGGCTCTACGCCCAGCCGTGGTTCCTCGACACGGCGCTGCTCGGGACCAACCTCCGCGGCCTCTTCCAGATCGAGCCGTACAACCTGAGTGTTGCCGTCTGGGTCGGATTCCTCGCCCTGTTCGGCATCGCGACCGATGACGGCGTCATCATGGCGACCCGCATCGAGCAATCGATGGCCGACGAGAAGCCCGACTCAATCGAGGCAATCCGCAGAGCCGTCGTCGATGGTGGTCACCTCCGCATCCGCGCCGCCGTCATGACGAGCGCCACGACCATTCTCGCGCTGCTGCCCGTACTCACCAGCACCGGGCGGGGCTCGGACATCATGGTCCCCATGGCGATCCCATCGTTCGGCGGCATGGCCGTCGCCTCCATCACCTGGTTCGTCGTTCCCATCCTGTACTGCTGGGTCGCGGAGTGGAAGTTCCGCCTCGCGTCTCACAGTCCACCAAAACAGCCGGCAGAGGCCGGCTCAACCCAAACCGCTTCATCGGAAGCACAAGGAGTCTGATCATGTACAAGTCATTCAGCATCGCAGCAGCCGCACTCTGCGTCTGCACCCTCAACCCGTTCGCGAGCGCCCAAGCGGAGTCCGGTGGAGAAGCAGCGTCCATCAACGCGATGTGCCCCATCGGCAAGGAGCCGGTGGTCCCCTCGGCCGGAACCGTCGAGTACAAGGGCAACCAGATCGGGTTGTGCTGCCCGGGCTGCGGCAACCAATTCCTCGCGTGGGACGACGCCCGCAAGGACCAGTTCGTCACGATGGCGGTCGCCCAACGCGAGCCCGGGCAACGCGACGCTGTGCCGAATGCCCCGGCAACCGGTGCCGGCGAGCCCGGACCGACGTATCCCTACACATTGACCGATTGTCCGATCGGCGGTCCGCTCGGATCGATGGGCGATCCGGTCGTGAAGGTCTACGACAACCGTGAGGTGCGTTTCTGCTGCGCAGGCTGCCTCGGCGAGTTCGAGGGCAACAAGGCCAAGTACTGGGGCGAGATCGACGCCAAGATCGTCGAGCAGCAGCTCATGCACTACCCGATCGAGACCTGCATCGTCACCGATGACAAGCTCGGCGAAAAGGCGATCAACCACGTCCACAACAACCGATTGGTTCGCCTCGCGAGCACAGACGCGGCCGCCGCGTTCAAGGCTGATCCGGCCACACATCTCGAAGCCCTCGATAAGAAGATCGTCGAGATCCAGCTTCCTGACTACCCCATGGACAACTGCCCCGTCGGCGGCCCCCTCGGCTCCATGGGCGAGCCCGTCAACTTCGTCTATATGAACCGCCTCGTCCGCTTCTGCTGCGGCGGGTGCGAGAAGGCACTCGTCAACGAGCCCGCCAAGTACATGGCCAAGCTCGACAAGGCGTACGCCGACGCCCAGCGCGAGGCGTATCCGATCGACACCTGCGTCGTCGCGGGCGGCAAGCTCGGCTCCATGGGTGAACCCGTCGAGATCGTCGCCGGGACGCAGCTCGTCAGGTTCTGCTGCGAGGGATGCTTCCCGAAGTTTGAGGCCGACCCGCAGAAGTACCTCTCGAAGCTGCCGAAGGAGTAAGCGTGGCCGACCACGACGACCACAAACACGGGGAGGACTACGAGAAGGGAAGTCTGACGCTGACCGGCTCGATCGCGATGGGCACAGGCGTGATGATCGGCGCGGGGATCTTCGCCCTCACGGGCCAAGTCGCCGAACTCACCGGCGGCCTCTTCCCCGTCGCGTTCATAGCGGCGGCGGTTGTCGTCGCATTCAGCGCATACTCGTACATCAAGGTGTGCAACGAGTACCCGTCCGCGGGCGGCATCGCGATGATCCTCAAGAAGGCGTACGGCCCGGGCGTCGTGACCGCGGGCTGCTCGCTGTTGATGTACTTCTCGATGGTCATCAACGAGAGCCTCGTCGCCCGCACCTTCGGCACCTACACGATGCGGATCTTCGGCGAGGGCTCGGACTCATGGCTCGTGCCCGCGCTCGGCGTCGGTTTGATCGTCGTGGCGTTCATCGTCAATCTGCTCGGCAATCAGGTCATCGGCGGTCTGAGCAAAGTCACCGCGATCATCAAGATCGCGGGCATCGCGGTCTTTGCCGGGATCGGGCTCTGGGTGTCGGGGCTCTCTTTCGACACGCTCACGGGCGAGAGCGCGTCATCCGATGCTCAGGGCGGCATCACTGGTTTCCTCGCGGCCGTCGCGCTCTCGATCCTCGCGTATAAGGGTTTCACGACCATCACCAACAGCGGCGATGAGATCAAGGAGCCCAAGAAGAACGTCGGCCGATCCATCATCTTCAGCCTGCTCATCTGCACCGGACTCTACCTGCTTGTGACGCTCGCGGTCGCCGGTAATCTCAGCGTGAACGAGATCATCGCCGCGCGAGATTCGTCCCTCGCCGAGGCCGCCCGTCCGGCGGTCGGGCAATGGGGCGAGTGGCTCACCATCGGGCTCGCGATCGTCGCGACGATCTCCGGCCTCATCGCCAGCATGTTCGCTGTCTCGCGCATGCTCGCGATGCTCACCGACATGGACCTCGTCCCGCACCGTCACTTCGGCATGCCGGGCCGTATCCAGAAGCACACGCTCGTCTATACCGCCGTCATCGCCCTCGCGCTGACGATCTTCTTCGATCTCGGCCGAATCGCTTCCCTCGGCGCGATCTTCTACATCGTCATGGATATGGCGATCCACTGGGGCGTCTTCAAGTACCTGCGCACGGAGCTCAACGCCAAGGCCTGGGTGCTGCTGACAGCCCTCGTCCTCGATGCGGTTGTGCTTGGGGCGTTCCTCTACCTCAAGCTCACCACCGACCCCCTCGTTGTCGGCGTCGGCCTCGGATCCATGGCTCTGATCTTCGGGCTCGAAGCAATCTTCATCGCACGAAAGAACAGCAAGAAAGAACAGCAAGAAAGAAGACTCTGATGACGACTGATACACAGAAGGCCACGCTGCAGATCAATGGCATGCACTGCGGCGGGTGCGCGAGCAAAATCAGCGGCGCGTTGCTCAAGCTCGACGCCATCGAATCCGCCGATGCGTCGCCGCACGAGGGCAAAGCCGTCATCTCGGGCAGCCTGCTCCCCGATCATGACGCTCTGAGCGACGCCGTCGCATCCGCCGGCGATTACACGCTGACATCCGTGGAGGACGCAGAGCCAGCGGCCGCCACTTCCGAACCGTCGACTCATCAGCATCACGCGATGGTTGAAGAGCAACCCAAGGAGAGCCTTTACCCGCTCTTCCTGATTGTCGGCTTCATCGCTGGCGTCACGCTGTTGGTCGCCGTCAGCACCGGCGACTGGTCGGTCGAACCGCTCATGCAGCACTTCATGGCCGGCTTCTTCATCGTCTTCTCGTTCTTCAAGCTTCTCGATCCGCCCGGCTTCGTCTCCGCATACCGCGGCTACGACCTCATCGCTCGCAAGATCCCCGCGTGGGGCTGGGCGTACCCCTTCGTCGAACTGACCCTCGGTGTCGCCTACCTGCTCGCCTGGGTGCCCGTCGCGACGAACGCCGTCACGCTCTTGCTCATGCTCGTGGGCGCGGCAGGCGTGCTCAAGGCCCTGCTCGACAAGCGGGCCATCCGCTGTGCCTGTCTCGGCACGGCACTGAATCTGCCCATGACCAAGGTCACGCTCGTCGAGGATCTGACCATGGCCGCAATGGCCGCAGTCATGCTCGGTCTCATGCTCTAGCACCAACGGGGCTGTTCACCTGCCAGAGTAGCTGATGATCGCTCTGCCGCCCTTCTACCCATGTCCCCGCAAACAGATGCGCCTGCATTAGCAGCCGCGGCAGATCCGGGTTCCGGATCGTCTCGCCGACCCGCGGATGGAAGCACGCCGGCGGCCAGAGGATCAGGTCGTCGTGCTCGAGCATGATCCGGGCGACGAGCCCGGGGCCGGCCTGGTCGCCGACGTATCGCCGTTCAAAGAAGGACTCCTCGATGGCGTTCACGGCCCGCCACGCGGCTGGGTGGTTCGGAACGAATCCCATCGCGGCGTTCGAGACGATGTCTCCTTGCTCACACGCGACCCACGCCGTGATGCCGGGCGGGCAGCAGGTGTCGAGCGGGCGAACCGGCTTGATGTCGGTGTCCAGGTAGACCCCGCCGAGGCGGGCCATGATTTCGAGACGGAAGATGTCGCTCCGCATGACGCAGCCGGGGACGCCACCGATCGCGAGGCACGCGTCCCACGCCCTTCGGTTGAGGATCCGGAACGGCAGGTAGTCGTCGGTCCAGAGGTGAAGCGTCCAGCCCGGGTTCATCTCCGCGAAGCGGCGTCTCCAACGGCGCTGCTGCACGGGCATCTCGCCGCGGCCGAGCCAGATCTGGTGCAGCACCTTCGGGATGGGCGACGCACCAACCATCAGGCAACGGCCTCGGTGGGCTGGACGCTGGCGTTGTAGAGGTACGCGCCACCGTGCTCGCGGGCGTCGGCTTCGGACTGCTCGAACAGGCCCCAGTGGTACGAGACCACGTCCCGGAAGTGGCCGTGCTCGTTGATGATGCGTGTGAGGTACCCGGGCCCGGTCTGGTCCCAGATGCCGCGGTAGACGAGGATCGAGTGCGCGAGGTCCCGCACGCAGTGCCAGAGGGCGGCGTGGCACGGGACGGCCCCCATCACCGCGGGCGAGAGCAGGTGTGGACGGCCGTGCTGCTGCGTGGTCGAGCAGAACGCGCGGACGCCATCGGTCAGATCATCGATCGGCCGGATCGGCAAGCGGTCCGGATCGACGAACACGCCACCTTCGCGGGCGAGGAACTCGTAGCGGAGGATGTTGAGACGAGACGCCGCGCCGGCGGGCTCGGGCAGCTTGAACGTCTCGGCCCACTGCGCGTGGTTGAAGATCGGCTCGCGGTCATCCAGCGTGATGACGCGGACATCCCACTCGGGGTGGTGCTGCTGCCATGCGGTTCGCCACGTGCGGAATGACTCGGGCGTGGGCGTCTCGGCGAGGTGCGCTGTGTAGACGATCTTCGGGATCACTTTGGTGCCTCCTGCGTGGTGCTCGACTCGATCTGCCAGTTCGCTGGCGGGACGCCTTCCATGCCGCCCTCGATGAACGGAGCCGCAATCGCGCCGAACGCAACGGACTCGTTGCCCGAGCCGGAACCGGAGCCCGAACCAGAGTCGAGCGTGACTTCTGTGGCGACGATGGTGCCGCTGGGGTCGGTGGTGAAGGTGCCCGTGAACGAGTCGGAGCTTGTTCCAATCGTGACCGTGGTGTCTTTGATGGTGCCTTCGGAACCGAGGGTGAGGCGATCGGTGAAGCTGTCGCTCGGCGATTCGACGGACGAGCTCTCGCTCGAGCCGGACCCGGAGCTCTCGCCGCTCGATGCTGCGCTGCTGGCCATCGACGAGTCCATGCTGGACTGACCGGAGCTGCCGCCCGATCCGGATCCGCCGGGGCCGCTTCCGCCCGGGCCGGAGCCGCCGGGCCCACTGCCAACCCCGCTGGAACCACCGCCGCCGGACGAGCCGCCGCCTCCCGATGGCCCGCCACCGCCGGAAGAGCCGGGGTCATCGGTCGAGGC
>DDFO01000054.1:144337-153453 GCA_002337215.1 Phycisphaerales bacterium UBA1926
AGGAGCTCATGCTGAAGGTCGGATCGGTGTCTGTCGGGACGGAGCCCGACGAACCCGCCGACGATGCAGCGGACGAGCCGCCGCTCGGATCATCGGTCGATCCGCCGCCGCTTGGGGTTGGGTCGTCGGTCGAACTCGGGGCGGTGCTGTCAGGCGTGCCGCTGTCACTCGTGAACGCGTCGGTCGTGTAGAACGTCAGTGTGGGTGTGCCGCTGGGGCCGGTCGTGAAGATCACGTCGCCGGTCGTCGAGTAGCTCTCTGGGTTCGAGCTGGGCGTGCTGCTGACGGGCGTCTCGTACTCAGACGATGATTGAGGCGTGGGCGTCGAGTAGTCGCTCGAGCCGCCGCCCTGCGGCGCGCGCCCCGTCGCCCAGACGGGGATGTAGAGGTAGTACCGGGCTGGCTCGCTCATCGGGCGACCTCCCGATGGGCATCGACCGGCGTGTACCAGCCCTGCGTGTTGATCGGCTTCGAGCACTCGGCGCTCGCCGCCGCTACCGCGTCCTCGTACGACATCCGCTCGAACACGCCCAGCCCGCTGCCGGGCGAGCAGTTCACGACGCGGAATCGGTGCTTCTCGAAGTGCGGCAGTAGCGCCTCGAAGCGCCGGCTCAACGACTCGTAGAGCACGTTGTTGTGCCGGATCGCGGCGGCCTCGCGGGTCTCGTCGAAGGCGTACTTGTGATCCACCGCCATGCGGAAGTCGCAGCCCAGCAGGTACACCGTGCGGAACCCGAGATGGTGCAGCAGCCGCAGCGCGACGAGCATCACGCTCCGCTTGCCCTTGATGCCGAGCGAGTCGGTGGACTTCGGGTCGTTGCCCCACGGGACGGTGTCGCCGGTCAGGAACCGCTCGTGATCGAAGTGGTTGCTGCGGCGGAAGAACAGCACGCTGGGCATCTGCGCGACGCGGTACGCGCTGTCACGCATCGTGCCGCCTGCCACCTGGATGCGCAGCTTGCGGCCCCAATGGCAGACCGGGACGAACTTCAGCACGCCCGGATCCTTCCAACCCGTGTCGATGAACCGGCCGGGATCGTCGACGCAGGTCCAGAGCGTCGGTCGGTGCACGGTCCACGAGTTGTTGACGCCCATCGTCACGATGCCGCGGCGGTCGAGCTGCGTGAGATCGATGTCGTTCAGCGAAGGGCCCGACAGCACAAGGAACGCCGAGCGGCCCTTGTAGAACCCGCCGAGCGAGATGGAGTCGAAATCCGCGGTGTAGAGGCGCAGCCCGTTGCGAGCCGGGGCTCTGTTCTTGAGTCCACGCTGGAGCGCGACGATGTCGGACTGGTTGGGGCTGTTCACTTGAACCTCCCCGTGATGAAACGACCACCCGCTCGCGTCGCGTTGACGACGCCAACCCGGCCGATCGTCTCGACCCACCAGGTCAGCGGCCGGACGGTCGGGTGCAGGTTCTCGCCGGCAACGGTGATGCGGCTCGGCCGGGTACAGATCGAGAAGCAGAACCACGCCCGCGGCCGGGCGACCCGGCCCATCTCATACAAGACCGGGATCACGTCCGCGGTCAGCAGGTGCTCGAGCGCATCGAAACTCGTCACCACGTCAGCGACGCCCTCGACCAGCTTCGTCTCGTGCATCGGCTTGTTGATGTCGGCCTCGGGGAAGGCGAAGTCCACGCCGAGGCCGTCGATGCCGTGGCGACGGAGTTCGGTGATGCAGGCGTTGCGGCCGCAGCCGAAGTCAACCACGAACCTGGGCTTCCAGCGTTTGACGATGGCGATCGCATCGCGGCCGTGGTTGGTTGCGCCGTACGCCGAGCCCGGACGGGACGCGAGCATGACGTACTTGCTTCGTTCGTGCTCGCGGCGAGCGTCGAGGTCGTTGGGGGTGGCGTTGCTCATCCTCCACCCTCCACGAACAGGTTGAACTTGCGGTCACCGTCGGCGGGGTCGGCGAGTTCCATCAGGGTCATGGCCTCGAAGACCCAGACGGGACGGCCCTTGCTGTTGCGCTCGCAGGTGAGCTGCACGCAGACGCCCTCGGGGATCGGAACGAGCTTCGGGCGCAGCGACCGAGCCGGCGGGCAGTCGGGCAGCACACCGGGCAGATCACAGACGGGGCCGAGACCGAGCAGCCCCTCGAAGCCAGATCCATCGACGCCGCCGTCCATGTGGTGCGCTTCGAACCGGTTGATCGCGAGCAGAGTCGGGTCTTCGTCGCCAGAGCTGCGTTGGGATGACAAACCCTCGGGGACGGCGACGTAGCGCAGGTAGGTCTCGCTGCCGGGATCTCCGTCGAGCCGGGCCTCCTGCCACGGGTAGCGCCACCGGTTGCTCTCGGTCGGTATCGGCTGGGCCGCGCCGAGGATCGCGGTGACGCGCCCGGGCGACGGCCGGCCCATCTCGATGACCGCCCACTTCTCGCCGACGCCATCCTCCTTCCAGAGGATCGGGACGCCGCCTATCGGGCGGCTGGCGAGCACCGTCTCCTCGGGCTCGATCTCGCAGGTGGTGTCGAGTTCGTTGGCCACGTAGAGCCGCGCCGGCGTCACCCCGGTCAGCACGCAGCGTCCGAGTTCGCCCGGCTTGATGGCCTGCAACGCGAGCACGAACTCCAGCGGCCGGGAATCCTCGGTCGCAATCTCGCCGGTCAGCGGCGTCCGCCCGTAGAACGTCCGCTCCTGATCGTCGTCGCCCGGCTCGACGAGCACGCCGCTGATCGCCATCGCGTGGTACGGCTCGACGATCTGGTCCGAGTCGTTGCGAACGAGCACAACGCCACGCTGCATGATCTCCCGCTGCGGGTCGGTCACGGCGTTGCGGTCGCGAGAGCGGTGCCCGACCGCCGCGTCGACGAACGCGTTGTACGCGGCCGCCGGGATGCGGAGCGGCTCGCCGGTGCGGACCTTGCGGAGGGCGTCGCCGCTCATATCCCAAGCCCTCCGAAGTTGCCCTGGTCGTACACCCGCTCGACGTACGCCGCGACGGGGCGCTTGACGATGGTGTTCGAGCCCGTGTCCTCCTGATCCGCGTAGCGGACCCATAGGTACTCCCACCCCTTCTTGCTGATGCCGTTGATCGAGCCGACGGACAGACCCGTCACATTCGGGCTGGCGGCGAACCGGAAGGTGATCTCCCAATCGTCGTCGGGGCCGGTACCGCGGCGGGCTCCGGTCGCCCCGAGGAACAGCACCTCGCCCGCGGCGAACCCGCGGAAGCCGCCGCTGTTGACCTTGCCGGTGAGGTTGAAGAGAGCGCCCTTGTACGAGTTGGTGACCGCTGCGGCGGGCAGGTAGTGCGTTTCGCTGAACTGGTAGACGGGCACGGTGATGTCGACGCCCTCGACCGCGTCCTGCGTGACGCCGATCGCGCCCTGGAAGTCCGGCGCGGTCGTGCCCGACGCCGCGTAGGTGCCAACCGTCTGCTTGCTCTGCGTGATGTGCTGCGTGCCGCCGCCGGTATCGAAGGCGAACGTGCTCTCGCCGGTCTGCGGCGGCGTCGACTGCTGCTGCGAGTCGGGCGCGTACCGCACCGTTGCGTCCCACAGCTCGTGCCCGATCGGCTCGACCGTGACCGACTGCCGCGGCATGCCGTCGTACGTCGCCGGGCTGGTCGTTTCGGCCTGCGACCGCGCGGTCATGTCGCTGTCCGTGCCGCGGACCGTGTAGACGAGCTCCGCCGACGGGTTGTCGCCTGTCGTCGATCGGCGGCTCTCGAGTTTCTCGGTGACGGTCACGGGCACGGTATCGGATTCCTCAGGTAAACGACAGGCCGCCCGACTGCGCGGAGTCGGCTAGGCGGCGGGTGTTCTTGGCGGTCTGCTCGGTCGCCTTGGCGGTGCGCTCGGCGGTGTCGTCGCCGGCGGCGAGGCTCTGCACCGCCAGCGCGTTAAACGTGCCCCGCACGGCCACGCCGCGCTCGATCGCGGCCCCGAGCCCGGCTAGCCCTTCCTGGAGCCGGCCGATCAGGTCACGCGGGACGTTGCCGGCTGTGTCGTTGCCGGACTCGTCTTGTTCCTCACGCCGGCGACGCGCCTCGGTGATCGCTTCGTCGAGCATCGCGCGCGCCTCGTCCAGCTTCCGCTGCGTCTCGGCGATGTCCGCGTCGGTGCCCGACCGCAGCGCATCCTGGGCCTCCTCAAACCGCCGGCCGATCTCGGCAAGCGTTGCATCGTTCAGATCCGCGGCGTCGTCGCGATCGCGTTGGCGGCGCGACTCGCGGCCGGCAAGATCACGCTGCGTGTTGGCGTCGATCTCCGATAGCTTCGCGTCGAGCTGCTCGTCCACCGCACGTTTGGCGGCCTCGACATCGAGCCCGTCATCGAACAGCCCTTGGATCTCCAGCATCCGCTTGGCGACGAACGACGATGCCGACTGCCAGACCTTCTGGAAGCCGCTGGTGAACCGGGTCCACGTCTTGGACAGGAATGACGTTGTCTCGATCCACGCGACCTCGAGGGCGTGGAACACCGTCTGGGCGACCGCCAGCGCGCCGTACCACATCCTCTGGGCCGTGGTGATGAAGAAGTTCCGGGCCCCCAGCCAGACCTCGTTGAGGGCCGCGACGCCGCGCTTCCACGCGACCTGGAGCCCAAGCCAGAGGATCTGCGCGGCGAGCTGGATGTCGCCCGCGGCGAGCGCGTCGGTGATGCCACCCGCGACCTTGCCCACGAACGCGCGCAGCTCACCGAACCGCTCGCTGAGCCACGAGATCGCCTCGCCACCGGCACCGGTGTAATAGAGGATGGCCACGCCGAGGGCCGCGACGCCGGCGATCACCAGCCCGATGGGGCTCACGAGTGCCGCGAGCACCGTGCCGATCACGCCGATCGCGGTCCCTGCCGCCGACGCGATGGCGGCGAGCGAGCCGAGCACCGCGCCGATTCCGACGATCGCGGTGCCCGCGATCACAAGCGCTACGCCGACCCCAAGCACGATCGCGGTAATCTTGGCGATGGTTGCGACCAGCTCGCGGTTCTGGTTGACGACCTGCGTGATGTATCCGGCGACGCGGGCGAGTACGTCGGCGACCTTGCGGACCGGACCTTCGATCGCCTCGCCGATCGCGATGGCGATGCCCTCGACCGCCGAAAGCAGCTTACGGAACGCGCCGCCGATGCCGGCGTCCATCTCCTCGGCCGTCTTGACCGCGATGCCCGCCGCGGCACGGATCTCGTCGCGCAGCGTGTCGAACGCGGTGCCCGACGACGCGAGCTTGAGCGCCGCCGCCTGCCCGCGGCCGAAGAGCGTCTCGAAGATCGACAGCCGCTCGGCCGTCCCGAGGCCTTGGGTCGCCTTGGCGAGGTCGTTAATGATGTCGGCGAGCGGGCGCAGGTTGCCCGAGGCGTCCACGGCCTCGACGCCGAACTTCCGCAACTCATCCTGCGCCGCCGACGATGAGAGGTTCTTGTACGCGCGGGCGAGGGCGTTGCCGGCGAGGCTGCCCTTGATGCCGTTGTTGGCGAGGATGCCGATCGCCGCGGCGATGTCCTCCATGCTCTCGCCCGCCTCGGCCGCGATCGGCGCGACCGGCTTGAAGGCTTCGAACAGATCCTCGAGCGTCTGCGCGCTCTTGTTGGCGGCCGCCGTGAGCACGTCGGAGACGCGGCCCATCTCGCTCGCCGGCAGGTTGAACCCGCGGAGCGCCGCCCCCGCGATCTCGGTCGCCCGCGGCAGTTCGGTGCTCGTAGCCCGGGCGAGCGCGAGCACGGCCTCGGTGCTCTGGAGGATCGCGGTCGGATCGAAGCCGGCCCGGCCCAGCTCAGTCATCGCCTCGGCCACCTGGCCCGCGGTGAACGAGGTCGTGCGACCGAGCCGCTTGGCCTCGTCGGTCAGAGCCTCGAACTGATCCTGCGTCGCCCCCGTGACGGCACGCACGACACGCATGCGGTCGTCGAACCCCGCGAACACGCGTGTGGACAGCCCGAACCCCGCTGCGACCGCACCGCTAACCGCGGCGAGCTGCGCCCCAATCCCACGCACGCTCTGGCCGAACGCCCGGAGCTGCCGCTGGGCACGGCGAAGCCCGCGCGTGAGCCGGTCGTTGACGCCCAGCTCGACGAACGCACGCCCGGCCCGGATGCCGCGGGTGTTGGCCACCGATCAGCCTCCCCTCACGCTGTTACGCCACACCTTGGGGAGGTTCCGGGCTTCTTTCTCGAGCGCCGGCCGCATGTACGGCCGGGCCGCGATCCGGACCGCCTGCTTCGTGCGCTTGCCGCCCCGTCGGCGGACGACCGTGGCACGTCCGCCGAACTCCAAGACGCTCGGCGCGTTCCCTCGGCGGAACCCCACCGGACCGACCACCACCGACTCGGTCCGCGGGTCGTAGCCGAACAGCACCATGCGGCGGAGGCTGCCCTCGTGCGCGAACGGCGGCTGCCCCGGCCGCGAGGTACCCCGACGCTTCCGCATGCTGGTCTTCGCCCGCTGGCGCACGAACGCCCCCGCCTTGGAGAGCGCCCGCCGCCGGGCGGGGTCGATCGCCCGCTGCACGGCCGGCCGATCGAAGAACAGGTTCTTGACCCGCATGTCGATCACGCGCTGGTCCCCCGGATCTCCGTCGGGGTCGGGATCGGCAGCGTCGGGAGCGTGTTCTTCCCACCCTTCTCCAGCCCCTTGTTAAACGACGCCTCCTTCTCCTTGCGGAGTCGGCCAGCCCCGATGAACAGCCCCGCGAGCCCGGTCAGCGCGGGCAGCGCCGGGCCGGCGATGGGCACACCCGCCAGCGACGGGCCGATGTCGTCGAGGGCGGTCAGCGTGAGCTGGCCGAGCAGGCCGCGGATCTCGCCGCCGCGGTCGATCGAGGCCTTCCACTGCGCCCCGGTCCGCTGCACGTCGTCGAACCACGCCCGGTACTCGGTCTCCGCTTCGTTGAGCGAGGTCGTGCTGGGGAGGCCGCGGGTCTGCTGGATCTCGTTGGGCGTCTTGACCTTGACGACATCGCCGAGATCGAAGCCGGCGCAGGCCGCGAGGCCCAGCGTGACCATCACGAGCCCGAAGCCGAAGACGAGGTGTTTGGGATCAACCTTCATGCGAGCCTCCTTGCTCGATGTCTGTCTCTGCCGTCTTCCTGATGAACACGTCCTTGAGCACCCGCACGTCGGCGGGGATGGGCTGACCGGAGTCCGCCTTCCTGGCGAACGGGTCGAAGTCGCTGGGCTTGAACGCCCGCCGCTTCTTCGGGTCGCGGTGGACGCTCGCGAGGAGCGCCATCACGCTGCTCGCGATCGACCAGTCGTGCCGCTGGCGGGCCTCGGCCATCGCCAGCAGCTCGCGGAGCGTCAGGGGGCGCGGATCGACCCCGGCGACGCCGGCACACTGGTCGATGAGTCGCCAGACGTCACCCGATCCAACTGCGTCTCCGCTTCCGTCATCGCGTCGGTCACGATCCGATCGATCTCCCCGCCCTCGATCATCCGATCGAGGTTCTTGTCCACGAGATCGCGGGCCTTGTCGCGGGCGTCCCGCATCGCGGTCAGCACACGCCCGAGGGCGGCCCGGTCCCTCGGGCTCGGGCAGAAACCCACGATGTCCTCCAACAGCGCGACCGTGGCCGACTCGATCGCGTCGCCGGCCATCGCGCGGCCGAACTCCTCGTCGCTGACGCCGCGTTCGTCGGCCTGCGGCTTGCAGACCGCGTAGAGCACGTCGCACAGCAGGATCGGGTCGGACGCGAGCCGCTCGGCGACGCTGGTGTCCATCGACACGGCGAGTGCGATCAGATCCGTGCCGGAGAGCCCCTTGACGCGCTTGAGCGACGAGACGTTGATCTCGATCACCCAGTCGCGGCCGGCGTTGTCGGTGAAGGTCTTCATGGGTCAGCCTCCGATCCAGCTGGGCGGCGTGTCCGAGTACGTCACCTTGGCCGTCACCGATACCGTGATCGCCTCCTCGAGCGACTCGGAGCGACTGAAGCTCGTGATCATGAAGTCGGCCTGCAGCCCCTCGCCCGCGCCGGAACTCGATCCGTCGAGGATCTGCATGCCGATCGGCGCGTTGTTGAGGTAGGCGTCCTTCACCGCGCCGAAGCCGGCGTCGGCGGTGTCCCACACCATCTCGAACTCGACGCTCGCTTCCTTGAGCGTCGCCACGACCGCGCGCCAGCCGCTGTTGGCCCGGGTCGTGACGTCCGCCTCGCCCGCTTCGAGCGAGAGCGTCACGTCGCGGACGTTCGCCAGCTCGACCCACGACCCGGCCCCGTCCTGGCCGCCGGTCTTGTAGTTGAGCACGGCCTCCATGCCGAGTCGGATCGCCATCGGTTACCTCCTGACCCTGTAGGTCACGCTCATCACAGTCGTCAGCGTCGATCGCTCATCGAGGTGCTCGGCCGCGACGACGGGCTCGTGTTCGATGCTCACCCACGTGGCCTGTGGGTAGGCCGCCAGCCGCCTGTGCCGGAGCTGGTCGCCGATCTCCTCGGCGAGGTCGAGCAGCGCATCGAGCCGGGCGTCATCGCCCGCGTCCACACGCTGCTGGAGCCCGACGTCGACCGTGCAGTCGACCTGGCTCTGCTGGCGGGCGAGGTTCGCGGTGGTCACAGATCGCGGGACCACCGTTACCTTCAGCTCGCCGAGTTCTTCGAGGTCGAACGACGGCCGGTACGCCCGCTCGGCGGTGACTGGCTCGGCGTACGTCCCGTCGTTGATCGCCGCCGCGACGGCGTCCGCGATCTCCACGATCACGCTCATGGGTCGGTCCTTTCAGAGTGTGACGAGACGCTCTCGCGTCCCTCGAGGAACGCGACGCGGCGCTCCATGTCGCGGTACTCGCTGCGGAGCTGGCTTGCCTCCGCGATGAACTCGTCAAGCCGCTTCTCGACCTGGTCGAGCTTGGTGGTGACCACGCCCCACTGGACGATGAGGGCCGCGACCGCGAGCCCGGCGGTGAGAGCAAGCCCCGCCCATCGCATGCGACCGTTACCGTTGCCGTTCCCGTTGCCAGTGGTGCTTCCGTTGCTCACGCCGCTCCCGTCCGAACGAACTTGGTGTGGACCCGAAGCGTGCGTCGCTGCGGGTCGCTGTACCGCCACGCGGGTTCATCACCCGGCGACATGACCTCGTACTCGTGCACGCGGGTGTCGCCGGTCTCCGTGATGCGGTCGCCGGCCTTGGGGGTCACCTGCTCGCTGCCGAGCAACAGATCCGCCGCAGCC
>DDFO01000054.1:153503-204222 GCA_002337215.1 Phycisphaerales bacterium UBA1926
GGTGGACCACGCCGTACTCGTCGGTGCGGTCGAACGCCGTCGAGCCGACCGTGGCTTCGATCTCCACGCTTTCGGCGCCCCGGCGGTAGATCACCGTGCGCGACAGGTGCGCCCGCCGCGTGCGGTCGAGCATCTCCGATCCCTTGGCCAGCAGGTCGCCCACGACGGGTCCTCCTCATCCGGATCCGGGTCAGGGCGCAAGCAGCCCACGCACCGTGGTGTCCGCGGCCGCCGCAGCAGCCACGGCTTTCCCGATCCGCTTGTTCCCGCTGGCCGTGGTCGTCGCGACGCCGTTCGAGCTGTCCCAGTACAGGACCGCCCCGGCGGAAATTGCTCCGCCCGCGGCCTTGGCAAAGTCGAACACGCCGCGCGTCGCCAGCGAGCCGAGCGTGCCGGTCGCGATGGGCGTCTTAGCCACGCCGACCAGATCGCCCTGCACCACCACCTCGCCAGCCGCCACATCCGCCGAAGGGCTGTAGTCAACCGCGTCTCCATCCTGAATGAACGTTGCCATGCCGTCTCCTTCTGGCTCGTTGTCATCTGTCGTGTCGGTGCCGTCCGTCGTCTCGGTGAACAGCGTGTCGAACCGGGTGTCGAGGAACCCGTCGCCGATGTCGCCGCCGGGTGATTCGTTCACCCCATCGCCCGGCGACTTCCCGCCGCCGAACTGACTCATGCCTCACCCTTCGCCTTGACGCCGCCGCGGGGATCCTGCAGCGCGACGCCGAAGTCGTGGTACCCGCGCATCTGGATCCCGAGCCGGTTGAAGCTCTGCTCGGCGGTCTCGATCGTCGGGGCCTCCTGCCCGTTCAGGAACGCGACCTCGATGACCGGCAGGTCCTCGGCCCCGGCGAGCAGGTACCACGCCTTCGACGAGTTGCCCGTGTACGCCGCGTTCGAGAGGTACCGGCTGACTTCGACGCGGAACTTGCCCTGGTGCGGATTGCTCAGGGGGTACTTCGCGCTCGAGCCGTTATCGCGCAGCTCCATGCTCTTGAAGAGCTGGCTGCCTACCGCCGAGAGCGAGGTCGGCACCAGCAGGATCGCGGGCATCACCCCGAGCGGCTTGCCGTCCGAATCGACCTGATCCATGAAGGTGACCTCGGCCTTGGTCAGCCCATCGATGCCGAGGGCCGTGTCCGCGCCCGAGATGAAGTTGTTATTGCCCGCGGTGAAGAAGGCCGAGTTCGCAAGGAACGTCTTCCAGAAGATGTCGTTGATCGTCTTGCCCGAGCCCGCCCCGAGCTTGCGCGGCACGGTCGTGATCGCGCCGAGGTCGTCGTTGATGATGTCCGTGCGGTCGATCGCGAGCATCAGGGCATAGGTGTCCGCCTTATTGGTGTACGTCTCCTCGCCCAGCGTGCCGTGCTTGATCTCGCCGCCGGGCGAGACGCGCTCGTACTGGTCGTTGCCGGTGAGCCGGTAGCTGGTGACGGTCTTGAAGTCGGTGACGCTTCGGAGCGCGGCGATGTTCCGCCAGGTTCGCTCGACGCTGTTGAAGCCATCGAGGAGGAACTTGTTGGCGACGTTGGAGAGGATGCCGCCGATGCTCACCGTCGAGCCGGCGGCTTCGATGCCGCGACCGAACGCCGCGTCCATCACCGCGGACCAGTCGCGGAACGTCCGCCCCGAGTAGCCGTTGGCCCATGCCGCTTCCAGCAGGAGTTCCTGGAGGCCGAGCGTCTGCCCGAACCGCTTGCTTGCGGCGTCGAGATCCTGCTCATCGCAGAATCGCTCGGGCTGCTGGATCCGGCCGCTGAGCATGCACGCGGCCTGGAGCACGCTGTCGTTCACGAGATTCGTGGGGACATGCGCGGCCGGGGCCTTCGGGCGGCTCGCGCGCAGCACCTCGAGCTCGCAGCGTGTCGCGTCCCAGCCCTCGCGGATCGCCTGCGCTTCGAGCGACCGGTGTTCGCCTGAGCAGATCCGTCGGATCGCAGAAATCCGGTCGGTCTCGGCCGCGGCCTGGGCCCGCATCTCGGCGACGACGTCACGACCGGGGTCGATCTGGTTGGGTTCGGTTGTGGGCGCAGTCTCGCCGCCACCATCGTCTGCATCACCGCCAGCCGACGCCGCGATCGTCGCGCTGGTCCGGCCATCTGCCCCGAGGTCCACGAAGCTGATCTCGCCCAGGGTCGAACGCCGGACGACATTCACCGGCCCGGTGAACTCTCGGCCGTTGACGGTCACGGACTGGTTCGGGCGGACGAACTCGAACTCGTCCACCGATGCGCCGACGGACGCCTGCCACGGGAAGCCGTTCCGGCTCGACGCCACGACCTCCTTGGCCGCGGCCGTGTCGCGGCTGATCACGCCCGCGGCGATGAGCTGCCCGGCATCCACACCGATCGCGTCGGTGTGTCCGACGCCGGCCTGGGCATCGTGCCCGAAGCGGATCGGTCGGTTCTGCGACGGGACCGACAGCCCCGCGAGATCGATCACGACCGGGTGCCGCCAGCCCGCGAGGCGCATCGCCTCGCCGGTGTACGCCACCATCCGGAACCGCGGCAGCGGTGCCGTATCGTCAGCCTCGGCCGCGGCCGCAAGATCAATCTCGGCTCGAGCGGTCAACGCCACGGACTTCTGGTCGTCGCGTAGCGTGTCGTCCGCCGCGGCAGCGATGAACATCGCGTTGGTCGCGGTCTTCAGGTTGGGATTCACAGCGATCATGCGGCCTCCTTGCGGCGCTCGTCGAGCGCGTCCTGCTCTTCGGTGTCGTCTGTTGGTGTGTGGGGAGAGGTGGGCGCAGCGTCCGCCGCCCCGAGACCAAGCTCACGCATCAGCGCCGCCTCCTTGGCGCGCTGCCGCAGCTCGTCTTCCCAGTCCCGACCCTGCCGTGCGTACTCGGCGGCGAGCGTTGTCGTGTGATTAGCAAGCCGCGTCGCCTGCGCGTTGGCTTCCTTGGCAGGGTCGACATGCTCGACGCCATCCCAGAACCAGGCGTGCGGTGTGACGGCGTTGCGCGCTCGCAACTGCTGCGGCAGCAACCCCTCGACCAGAGCCGCCTCGGCGAACCACGCCGCGAGGATCCGGTCGAGCACCGAGACTTGCATCTGGTGCTGCTCGACACGGATGCTCTTGAAGTACGTCTGGTGGTCCAGCCGGCCCGAGGCGTAGTTGTACCCCGAGCTGTTCCCCGCAGCGACGTTGAACGGCATGCTCAGACACCGGGCGATCTCGTTGAGGATCTCCCGCTTGAACTCCGCGTACGTCGTGGCCGGCTGCTCGGCGTGGATCTGCCCGAGCTTCCAGCCGCCGGGGAGCACGGTCGCCAGCCGCTTCTCGAGTCCGACCATGTCCATGGGCTCAAGTGGGTCCGCCTCACCGTTCGCCGGCGCGTCGGTGTAGAGCACCGCCGCGAAGTCGGCGGCGGTCTCCGCCGCGGCGATCACCGCGAGCGTGTACCGGCGCAACTGCGCGAACAGGGGCAGCGCCGGCGTGATGTCGGGGATCCCGCGGCGCTGGCCCGGACGGTCGGCGCGGAAGTAGTGGATCATCGAACCCGCGGGCACCGTGTCGAACTCGAACGGGCCATTGCGGCCGCGCGTCCAAGAGGCCGTGTCGCCCGGATGGCGACGCAGCACGTAGTACCCGGCCGGGTGACCCGTCGCGTCGAGCACCACGCCGTCGATGTTGTCCATACCGGCACGCCCGGTCCGCACGAGCGGGCTGGTCACCTGGTCCGGCTCAATCAGCCGCGGGTCGAGCTTCACAGCGTGGTCGATGCGCGGGCTGCTGGTCAGCATGCAGAAGCACTCGCCCGACTCCGCTCTGCCCATCCGCATCGTGCGGAGCAGCCCGGCGAGGTCGACCGCGGCGGCCCACTCGCTGAACGCGTCCTCGACGCGGGCGTTGGCCGTCGGGTCGTCGGTGAGCATCTGGAGCCGCGGCCCCGTGCCCACCGTGTCGTTGGCGAGCGTGAGCACGATGCCCTTGGCGTAGCTGTTGTTGGCGACCTCGTACCGGGCGCGGTTGCGGAGGATCCGGCGCACCTCAGGGCTGACCGCGGCGTTTGGCGCCAGCCCGTCCGCAGCGGCCCAGTGACGCCGGTTGTCCGGGGTCGTCTGGGCCGAGTCGAACCTTGCCCGCACGGCCCGCGTCGTGGTCGCTACGGCCTTTGAGGCCCGCTTCGATTTACCGAGCAGACCGCCCAGCATCAGGCCGCACCCCCGTCATTGCCCAGACCGTCAACTGTCCCGGGCGGCGTCAGCTTGACGAGCCGACCACCAAGGCCACGGCCACGGCTCGCCCGCTTGCTCGCGAGGTACCGGTCGGCCTCGATCTGGTCCTTCAGCGAATGCTGCTCGACCGACTGCCCATCCACCATGGCCTTGGCCGGCCCGGCGGCGTTCTCGGCGATCGCGTCATCGAGATCGGGTGTGTTGGAATCGGTGTCTGCCACGGTGTCTATATCTGCGCGAGGTCGAAAATGTGTCGCACGCTCCATCGATGGAGCGGGCCATCACCTACCGACTACGCGGTTGGTCGAAGAAGTGGCGGACATAGTCGCGCGGAAGTTCAGGAATGCTGACGCTTCAGCTCCGACAGTCGCACGCGTGGCTTCGATGTCGGCTTCAGATCTGTGCCGAAGAGCACCGCCCCCTGCATCGACGCCGCGACCGCGGAACCAACCAAGCAGTCGAGCCAGTGGTTGTCGAGCCCGGCCACGCGGAGCTTCCATTCGTCGACCGTGCGGCCGCGACCCTCCGTCTTGACCCGGTACTCCGCGGTCAGGTGTTCGGCGAGCAGGCGGTGGGCCTCGGGCTTGTTCCCGAACAGCGCGAGCGATCCCGGGTCACCCATAGGGACCGCCAGCCGGGCGTGCACGAAGCTCTTCCAGAAGTTGGTATCGAACACGACATGCCGGACGGCCCGCTTGCCGGTCACCATCGGCACGCGCCAGTTGAGACCGATGCGCTCACCGCGCTTCCGTTTGTAGTCGCTGAACGGGATGCTGCTGGCGCCGACGTACCGGCCGTGGCTTGGTAGCAAGAGGGTGGCGTGCGGGCTCTGGCGGCAGAACTGGTAGACCACATCGGTCGAAGTGCCCCAGTTGGCGTCGATCAGGCACCGGTCGATGCGGACCGCAGCGCCGTCGTCGCGTTCCCACTCTCGGCCGAGCAGCCGATCGCACAGCCGTTCAAGCCCCGCATAGATCGCGCCCTCGACGCCGGCCCGGGGCGTTGACATCGCGAGCGTCTTGCGGATGTCCCGCAATGTGAAGTAGTCCACCTGCTGATCGGGTTCGGTCCCATAGTCGATCACATGACCCGTGAAGTCGTCCTCCCACGCCGCAACCAGCCAGAACAGCGCCTTGCCCTGCACGTCCACGAACATCGTCAGGTGTGAGCAGCCGAGCGGCACCTGGCCCCGGGCAATTCCGCTGAGTTTCGACGCGATCTGATCCACGGTCAGAAGATCGTCGTCGGCCTCGATCTCGGGCAGCGGCTCGTTCTGGTACTCAGCGAAGAATGCCGCTTCGTTCTGGAGGCGCAGGTTCATCGCGTGCTGGATCGCGCTGAGTTCGTCGTGGTTGTACCGCTCGGGCCAGGCGATCTCCGCGCCTGCATCCATGGCCTTGCGGTTTCGCTTGTAGAAAGCCGTCGCGGCTTTCAGCCCACGATCGTTCCGAAGTCCGTCTGCTCTGATCTCCGCGTACTTCGCCCAGAGCGCCTCGTCGCTCGGGAGGGAGTACATCATCTTGGTCCGCTCACCCTGCCACTGTGGGTGCTTGTCCCGATCGAGCAATCGGTCGGCCAGGTCATCGGGGCGCACGACCGTCACCGTCATCAGCCCTGCGATCTTCTCGCCCGGGCCCGCAAGCCCAAGCACCGCGCCGGCGAGCACACGCTCGCGGTTCGCACACTGCGATGGGCTTCGTGCGCTCTCGTCGGTCTGGGGGTCGTCGATCAGCACGAGCGACGGCCGAACGCTTTGGCCGTCTGCTCGCTTGAACTTCATGCCACGGATCCGCCCGGTGATCCCGGCAACCCGGATGATCGCCCCCGACGCCGCCGAGCCATCAATCGTCGGTAGCACGATCTCCTTCGCAGTCCAGCCGATGTGCGTCTGTTTGCCCTGGTAGAGCTGGCCGGCCGCCCGCTGCGTGATGCCCTCGAGCGATCGGATCGGGTGGCAGACCTCGGGGAAGTCGGCCGCGAGCACGTCGCTGTTCTCCAGCTCGGCCTTTATCGAGTCGAGCATGTCGGCCGCGTGCTCCTCGTCGGAGCCGATCAGCGCGACGAACCCGCGGTGCCCGAAGAGCATCGCCCAGAGGCAGGCGATCTCGCAGAGGCTGGTCTTTCCAGATCCGCGCGGCATCGCCATCGCGAACAGCCCGCCTTCGAGCACCGCCTGCTCGATCTTGGCGATGACCTTCAGATGGTCGGCCGACCAACGCAGGTGGAACGTCTGGGGGAAGTACGCTTCACAGAAAAATCGGAAGTCGCCGCGAGCCCGGTCCTTCCGTGCGGCATCGTCGACCTCCGGCAAGTCACCGATGTCACGTCCCGAGAGCGACATCGCGCGGGCCTCGCGGGCCTTGCGATCGCGGTACGCCTCGTAGTCCTCGGCCTCGGCCGGGTCGGATTTCGGTTCATGGCGCGTTGACGCGAGCCACGCGACGTACCGGAACAGGTCCACGCGGGCCGTGTCCCCGTCGGCCGCGACGCGGAACCCCGCGCGCGTGCGATGCCGGTGCAGCTGCCGCTCGCTGATCACCTCGCCCAGCGGGGTGGAGTTCAGCAGCCGGCACAGCTCGCCGGGCCGGAGTTGCCGCGGGTCAATCGCCACGGCCACCCCCTGCCCCCCCAGCGCTCATCTCCTTCACGAGCCACGCCGCGTAGTGCACGAGGTTGATGCTGCCGTCCGCGTTCGTCGGCGCGCCGGCGTCGATGTCCGCCTCGAGCATGTCCGCGGTGACGGGCTTGCCGCCCATGCGGGACAGCACCTTCGCGGCGTCCTCGATCCGCAGCGCGGCGGGGTTCAGGCCCGGCTTGCCGCCGGAACTAGGCGCGTGTTCGGGAGTCACGCCGCACCTCCCGCAGAATCTCGGAAACATCTGGAAATGAAGGGAGAAACGCCTTCCCTTGCCGGCGATGTCATGGCTTCATGTGTCACACGCGGGGCGAATGCCCGCCGCCGCCAACGACGGAGAACACCATGCCCACCGCACGCGACAACGCCATCAACCGCATCGCCCGCGAGACCCTCGGCCTCGAAACGCTCGAGTCCCGCCGGATGGACAGACTCGACTTCCACGAGCACGCGGCCTGGTCCATCAAGGACGCCCTCGAACGGGCGTACGAAGCGGGCCGCAAGGCGGCACCGCCAACACGAACCACCTGCCCGGCGTGTGACCGGGACATCGAGATCCGACCCCTCTGAAGCCCGCCCCATCTGGAGATGACGGCGGGCTTCGCTGTTTTTGGAACCCCAAGGAGTACCGACATGGCGAAGAAGACCACCACCAAGAAGACGGCCACCACGAAAGCGGCCAAGAAGACCACGACTCGCAAGGCGCAGCCGAATAAGGCACCCGCGAAGAAGGCCCCGGCCAAGAAGACGCCCCGCATGTCCGCGAGCGCCGCCCGGGCTGAGGGCGCGGCCAAGACCAAGCGGGCCCTCGCCGATGCCAAGGCAAGCGTCGACGCCAACCTCAAGGCCATCGCGGCGGCCGACCAGGAGAACGCGAGCAAGCGCGATCAGCGGGCGGCGAGCAAAGACGGTATGACGCCGAGCGAACGGGCGATGAGCGAGAACGCCGCCCCCGCGAAGGCTGCTGCGAAGCGCCGCAAGCAGGACGGCGGCAAAGACCCGGTCGCGAAGATCGCGGCCAAGGCGGACCGCAAGCCGAGCGGGCTTGACCTCGCCGCGAAGGTCCTCGCCGACGCGGGCGAGCCGCTCAAGGCGAAGCAGATCGCCGAGCGCGCGATCGCCGCCGGCTGGAAGACCAATGGCAAGACGCCCGAGGCCACGATCTACGCCGCGATGACCCGCGAGATCGCCAAGAAGGGCGACGCGGCCCGCTTCCGCAAGGCCGACCGCGGGCTCTTCGAAGCTGGGCCCAAGACGAAGAAGGGGGCTTGAACGATGACCGATCAGCACGACAGTGCCCCCGTTGAGTCCGGCTTCGCATGCCCTTGGTGTGGCGAGAGGGAGATGGACCTCCTGATCTGGGTCGAGGACGATGTGGTCGAGTGCCACACCTGCAGCTGCCGGTACGACCCGGGCCCGGGCCTCATCTGGCGCGAGGGCGACCCGGCGCGCGAACGGGAGGCCGAGGTATGAACCGACGCCATCCGATCGAACAGTTCCGCGTCGATGACCATGGGGCGCTCGTCCGCACCCGCGTCAGCGCCGACGGCCACGGGTACCAACACCGCTGCTCGCTTGACACCTTGCAGGCCGTCGCGCACCACTTCGACGGGCGCGACAGCGACCAGCGCACGCTCAACCAGATCGCGGGCGCGGAGCGCGTCGCCTGGACCCAGGCCGCGGTCGCCCTGGCATTCCTGAAGGAGCGGGGCATCGTCGAGCGTCGGGGCGACTCCAACCACGCGGCCAGCCCCGATTGCTACCTCGACGCCATGACCGAGTACCACGCGCTGCGGGAGAAGGGCCCCGAGCCCGCGGACGCCGGCTGACCGGCACCGGGCCACCCGATCCCGCTTCCCCGGCCGCCGGCCGGGGTTTCTCGTTGGACGCACGCCAACGTTCACAGCCCGCTCCCGATCGCTTCGGTGACATCCGTCCCGATCCCCGATTGCACCACGCCCTCGGCGTCGACTCGCGTCGCGATCTCACCCGTAAACCGCTGCCAGCGGCGTACCGCAACATCCACGAACGCCTGCGAGATCTCCGTCGCGAAGACGCGCCGCCCTTCCTGCTCGCCGGCGATGAGCTGCGACCCCGACCCGCTGAACGGCTCGTAGCAGACCTGGCCCGGCTTGGTGTGCTTGCGCATCGGCCGGGCGAACAGCTCGACGGGCTTCTGCGTCGGGTGCTCGTTGCCTGTGACGCGGGACTTCTCGCCGCCCGACGCTCCGCCAGTTCCACCTTCCCAGCCGAGCTCCCAGACGGAGTTCATCTCCATCGAGTGGTCGCCGTCGTGCTCGGGCTTGCTGCCCTGCACCCAGCCCATCATGCAGGGCTCGTGCCGGAAGTGCCAGAACACACGACCGAACACCGGCGTCGGCTTCACCCACACGACCGATTGATGGTCGAGGATGCCGAGGTCGGCCCAGACCTTCTGGATCACGCCGCAGCGCTTGTGCGCGTGCCAGCAGTAGATCGCGGCGTGCGGCGCGATGACGCGGACAATGTTCTCGAATACGCCGCGGAAGAAGGTGTCCGCGTCTGGGATGTCGATCTCGCGGTAGTTCTCCGTCCAGTCCTTGCCGGTGCCGTTGGGCCGCTCGCCGGTGTAGTCGACCAGGTACGGCGGGTCGGTCGCCACCAGCGCCGCCCGCTCGCCGTCCATGAGCCGATCGACGTCGCCCGCGTTCGTCGAGTCGCCGCAGAGCAGCCGGTGCCGACCGAGCACCCACAGGTCGCCTGGCCGCGTGACGACATCGTCCTCGCCCGGCGTCTCGGGCACGTCGTCCGCCGGCGTCTTCCCCTCGGTCCCCGCCGGCGCGAGCATCGTCTCGACCTCGCTCATGTCGAAGCCGAGCACCGACAGGTCGAACTCCGCCTCGCGCAGGTCGGCCAGCTCGAGCGGCAGCAAGTCCATGTCCCAGGTCGCCAGCTCGCCGGTCTTGTTGTCGGCGATGCGGAGCGCCCGCACCTGCTCGGGCGTCAGGTCCTTGGCGACGTGCACCGGCACCTTCGCGAGCCCGAGGTGCTGAGCCGCCTTGAGCCGCGTGTGCCCCGCGATGACCACGCCCTCGGCATCAACCACGATCGGCTGGCGGAATCCGAACTCCCGGATGCTCGCCGCCACGGCCTCAACGGCGTCGTCGTTCCGCCGTGGGTTCCGCTCGTACGGCGTCACCCGCCCGATATCCCATTGCTCGATCTTCATGCGCTACTCCTTGCGTTTGTGTTTCCAACGGGCCAGCCTTGGCCCGCAACGTTGGCGTGTGCCGGGCGAGTCCGCTTGGTGGCGTCCGTGCCCAAGCCCGGTCGGCGGAACGCCGCGTGGGGCAACCTTGGGCCCCACGCGGCACGCCCCGGCCGGCATCCGGACAGGGCGAAGTAAGTCAGTCGGATACCGCGGCTGTTCCCGCGGGCGTAGCCGGGCCGATCCACCCGGGAGGACCCGCGAACCGAACCTCCCACGCCAACCAACCAAGTGCGCGCGGTTGGTTCGGGTGCGGCGGCCAACTGGCCGCAAGCACCCCGGGGGGGTATGGGGGGGGTGCGCGCAGTTAGTTAGTTCGGCCGATTTGACCCTGCTGGGGTGCCGAACCTCGCGCACCTGATCGCTGGGGTGCGCCAGGTTCGCGCTACCCGAGCGAATCAACCGCGCGCAGGTGATCGCCTTGTTTGCGCGCGGTTGGTTGGTTTGGATGCCGTCGGACATGCTCACGCTGAATCCCCTTCCGCCTCGGCTCCCGAGCGCACGAACCCCACCGGGCCACCGCGCCCGGGGAGTTTGCGGCGCTCGATAAGCCCGCGCGTCTCCGCGATGCTGAGGAGGTCCTCGGCCCGCCGCATCGCGAGATCGTCAAGCGTCTTCACGTGCTCGCGGAGCTCCGCCAGGGACACGGGTTCGCTGGAGATGAAGACCTCCACGAACCGCTCCACGTCCCACGCCGGCTGCTCCGGATCGGTTGGTTTCTCGGCTCTGGACGCGGCGGTCTTCTTCCTGCTGGGTCGGTCGTTCTTCAGGTCGGCCGGGTCCAGCGAGCGGTCGGCGTTCCACACCGGGAACGACCACCGCAGGCACGTCGGCTCGATCGGAGGCCACGACCGAACGGCCGCGTCGAGCACGACCACGCCTTCTTCCTCGTGGGGTCGGAGCACGAGGTGCGTGTCCGTCGCCCGGCTCTGCGCGCCCGCCCCGGCCCCGACGTCGGTGACCGACTTGCCGGACTGGCTGCCCTTCGTCGAGTGGTGGATCAGCACAAAGCAGCAGCCGAGGCGGTCGGCGAACGAGTCGATCCGGTTGTAGATGTTGGCCATCGTGCCGTTGTCGTTCTCGTCACCGCCGGCCGGCATAAACCTGTAGAAGGCGTCGAGGACGATGACCTTGTACCGCCCCGGATCGATCGCCTCGAAGTACGGCCCGAGCGTGAAGATGTCCTGCAGCCGCCCGCGGAGGTTGTCCACGAAGATGCGGCCAGAGATCTCGCGCATCGCAACGTTGCGTGCGTCGGCCACGCCCGGGATGCGGTGGGCGCTCGTCTCGCGGTGCAGCTCGTTGTCGATGATCAGCACGTCGCCGGGGACGGTCTTGTACCGGCCGAGCCAGTCCCGCCCGGTGGCGACCGCGATCGCCAGGTCGAGCGTGAGCCAGCTCTTGCCCGTCTTCGGGCTGGCGATGACGTTCATGGTCTCGCCCTCGCGGAGCAGGCCGTGGATGACCGGCTCGCGGAGCTTTGGGTACGCCGCGACGAGTTCACCCACGGGGACGGGCGCAGGCATCAGCGGCCCGTCGCGGTTCGGTCCGTCGAGATCCGGTCCGGTGAACGCCGGCGTGACCGTGAACCCCGAGAGATCGACGCCGTGCGAGCGCTCGCTCGACCCGAACCCATCCGTAGCCAGCGCGGCCGCGGCCTTGGTGAAGTCCCCGCCGTGCTCGAGCATGGCGTACACCGCAAACGGCGCGTACGCCTTCTGCGGCTCAAAGGGCGGGGCGTTCGAACTGAAGACGTAGAAGACGCGGTCCTTGAGCGTGGCGCTCGTGCCGGCGGACTTGCCGGGCCGGCACCAGTGCTCGTTCTCGCCGTGCTTGACGAGCCGCCAGCCGTGCCGGGTCAGAAGCTCGCGGACGTCGCCGCGCTCGTTGAACTCGTCGCCGGGGCGGACGACAGCGTCTTGAGGCGCGTAACCGTGGACTTCCGCTGGTCGTGGTGGGGCATCGACGATCCGCCGCGGCGTCTCGTCGAGTGCCCACGCCGCCCCGAGCAGCACGTCGCGTTCCTCGGCCGTGATCTCCGGAGGCTCCGCGAGGTCGCCCTGCACAAGTTCGTAGCCGTCGGATGGCGCGCACAGGAACAGCCCGCCCTCGCCCCGCGTCTCGATCATCGTCACCGCGGCGTGCCAGACGCCCGAAGCCGCGTCACGACGAGGGACGTACTCCTTCGCGCCGACCACAACCGGATCCGGTCCGCCCGACTCGATCCACCGCTGGGCCAGCTTGGTGTTGCCGCTGACCGAGGATTCGCACCGGTAAACGACGTGCCGCCCGCCCGATGGCGTGGTCTCAACGACGAGTCGAGTGAGCAGCCCGGGTTTCTGGGCCTCGACCGACTCCCGCCACGCGTCGAAGGCCTCGCCGCCGCCGCCGTCCCAGTTGTCGAAGTCGATCATCTCGAGGTTGCCCGAGATCGACCCGCACACCAGGCACATGGATCGGCCGTCGTCGTGACCGTGATCCAGGCCCGCGGGCTCGGCGAACCACCCGCTGATCTCGTCCCCGGACGGCAGTCGGTTCTGGTAGAGCTTCCAAGACGCGAGCGCTGGGCGCTTGTGTTCGCCCCGGCGGACCGCCGGCAGCGCGCACAGCCCCGCGGCGACGCACGCTTCAGCGTGCCCGCGGAGCGAGCCGTTGCGGCGATGGGGTTGGCCGTTGACGCTCATCAGAACGGGATCTCGTCGTCGGGGATGCCGTAGGTGTTTGACGCCACCGCCGCGTACTCGGGTGCTGCATCGGGGTCGTCGAGCCGGGGCGGCTTGTCCCCGAGGTCGCAGGCCACAACGCGCTCCCACTGGTCGCCCGGCTTCTTCTCCACCGTGACCGACTCGGTCGCCGCCAGCGCCCCGGCGCGGGCAAGTTCGACGGCCTCTTCGACCGACCCCGGAAACGGTTCAACCGACCTGGCCCGCCACCAGTGCTCGGCCTTCCGCCGCGCGTATCCGTCGTGCTCGATGCAGACCCATTCCCGGTGCCAGCGGCTGAAGCCGACGCGGTACTCGACCCGCATCGTCGGACGGGCGGCGGGCTCGCCGTGCTTGTAGTGCACGTAGTACGCAGTCTCGATCACCCGCTCGGTACGCTTCGTCGGACCGTCGCCGCCGGAGAGCACCTCGTCGTCTGAGGCGACCGCGCCGTGCGTGGCGGCTTCCCGCGGCGGGAACTCGTGCCCGCACTCCGGGCAGACGGCGTAGCCAGTCGCGATCAGCGCGTGGCACCCCGGGCACTCCTTGGCGGGCGCTTCGCCCGGTGCCCGGTCACTCGCGGCCAATCGGATGTCATCGACCGGGCCGTGACGCACGACGTTGCCGCCGAAGTCAAGCACGAGGCAGTCGGTCTTACCGGGGTGCAGCCGGAATCCTCTGCCGACCATCTGGTAGTACAGCCCGGGCGACAGCGTCGGTCGCAGCATCGCCACACAATCAACGTTGGGCGCATCGAAGCCCGTGGTCAGCACGTTGACGTTGGCGAGGTACTTCAAGCGGCCCGCCTTGAACCGCCCGATCAGCTCATCGCGTTCGTCGGTCGGCGTCTCGCCGGTCACGAACCCGCACTCGACCCCGTGCTGCTCCAGGAGCGTCCGGGCGATCTGTTCCCCGTGCGCCACGCCGGCGGCGAAGATCAGTACGGCGCTGCGCTGCTCCGTCTGCCGCACGATGTCAGTGCACGCGGCCTCGACAAGGCCTGTCTCACCCATGAGCTGCTCGACCTCGCCCTGCACGAACTCGCCGCCGCGGACATGCAGTTCGCTGGTGTCGGCGATCGCGGCGCCTGCCCGGCTCTTGAGCGGGCAGAGATAGTCCGCCACGATCAGCTCGCGGACGCCCGCCTCGAAGCAGACCTCGGTCAGGATGTTGTCGGGAGCCGGTCCGCAGATGTCGCCGGTCTTCATGCGGTACGGCGTCGCTGTGAGCCCGACCACCCGCCGGTGCGGCGTGACCTGGGCGATGTCGGTCAGCAGCCTGCGGTACATACCCTCGCCATCGGGCGGGATCAGGTGCGCCTCGTCGACGATCACCAAGTCAATGGGCCCGAGATCGTGGGCCCGCTGGTAGATCGACTGGATACCCGCGATCGTGACCGAGTAGCCAAGATCGCGACGACCGAGTCCGGCGCTGAAGACACCGACGGGCAGGCCCGGCGCCACCGCGCGGAGCTTGTCTGCCGCCTGCTCAACGAGTTCCTTGACGTGCGCGACCACGAGCACGCGCCCGTTCCACGACTCAACCGCTTCGCGGCATAGCTCGGCGATGACATGGGTCTTGCCGCTTCCCGTCGGCAAAACAACAGCGGGATTGCCGTCGTCGTGCTCGCGGATAAACGACCACACCGCGTCGACAGCATCGGACTGGTAGGCCCTCAGTTGCATGGGCCGTCCTCGTACGCACGCACCAGATTCGCCCAGCAGCCGTCGGCCTGTTCGTCGGTCGCCCACGCGGGGTCGGGTCTGCCCGGGCGTGACCGCAGCGGGCCTCCGATGAAGTCGTCGCTTGCGGATTCCGCCGTGTGCTCAAGCGTCGGTTGAGGTGTGCGGCATGTCGGGACTTCGATTGGTGTCATGTTTGCTCGCTCGTTCAGTGGTTCATCTCGGTGATCGCGACCCGCACCAGCCCACCCCGCGTGACCGGGCCGCGTTCCACAAGCAGGCGGTCGATCTGCCCGTCGTCGCGGTAGACGCCGGCGTGCTGCATCGCGTCGAGCAGCGCTTTGAGTCGGTTGTCGATGTCAAGGGCACGCCGCGTCGGGGCGCACAGCTCGACGCGGACATCGAGCCGCCCGCACAGCGGAGCCCGCCGCCGGAACCGCGCGAGCCGGGCGACCGCCTCCCTGCGGAACGCCCGGCCCTCGCGGCTGATCAGCACCCGCACGCCGCGGCCGCGCCCCATCGGCACCGACCGCCAGTACCGGTTGACGCTCGGCGGCCAGGGAAGGGTGAGATGCACGGTCGCGTCAGCCATCCGTGGCCTCGCCTCCGCAGCGGGTGATCGATCAACGCTTCCACGGCGGGGTGCTCCCGGCGGTCGCGGCTGGACGCGTGGCGACGCCGTTGCTCGACTGGCCGCCGCCAGCAGCACCGCCGCGGGGCGTGTACCCCTTGATGTCGTTGGTCATGTCGCCGGTGTCGTCACGCCGCTTGACGCCGACCTTGATGGCCAACGGGATGTTGTGCAGCTCGAGCGAGTCCTTGGGCTGCAGCACATTCACCGCCCGGCAGATCGCCGAGAGCTCGCTGCGGGCAATCGTGACCGCCGTCTCGCTGCGGTTGTCGAGGTTGAGACGCGCCCACAGCAGTCGGCCCTTGTGCTCACCGTCGACGATCTGGAAGGTGAGCTGCAGGTAGCTGCCGGTGCCCGCCTTGGTGGGCTTGGTTTCTGACTCTGTGATGACCGCGGTGTAGGTCCCGGGGGCGATGGGCTCGAAGTCGGCGGCGGGGTCGACCTCGCTGGCGTTGAATCCGTTCAGACTGGGCATGTTCAGGCTCCTTCTGTGGGTTGCTGGGCGGTGTTGGTGGTCTGCTCGTTGGTGTCGCTGGGTTGATCGCTCACGGGCTGCGCCGTTTCGCCGTCGCGGAACGCCGCATACGCGCGGAAGTCGAGCGGCAACTCGTCAGGAAGCCCGAGACGGTTCTTGGCGACGTGCGCCGGGCGCTCGGTGGTCTTGAGCACGCGCTCGCCGCTGCCGATGCCCTGCACCCGCTTGCGGTTGAAGCCCTCGTCCGTGCTTTTGGTCAGCACGCGATAGCTCGCGAACATCACCTCGTCGCACCACTCCTGGATCAGCGCCGACGCGTGCTTGTTGAGGCGGGGCGCGTACCGGTCGTACGTCTCGGTCTCAGGGTTGGCGAACTTCTCGACCGCCGCGTGCGCGATCAGGATCACCTGCATCCCGCGGTCGGATCGCAATGCGTCGAGGCCCGCAAGCACCTCGCGCCACGCGTCGAGGGCGAACACGTACCCCTTGGCGTATGGCACGTCCTCGATCGACTTCACCCCGCGGTCACGGCAGGTCTTGGCGTGGATGAGCCGTTCAAGCCAGTCGAGGCTGTCGATGACAACGGTTTGATACTCGTGCTCCTCGGTGTAGAGGGCGCTGAGCATCTCGATGACCTGCTTGAACTCCGTCGCCAGCGGGAACCGCTCGGCGTCGATGTCCGCGAGGCCGTCCTCGGTCTGGATGAACACCGGCCGCTCGGCCATCGCGCCGAACGTCGACTTCCCGATGCCGTGCGTCCCGTAGACCATGATCCGGCGAGGACGCGCGGCGCGACCGCGCTCGATGTGCTTCATGAGGCTCATGCGTTCTCCTGTGGGCGGGTTGATGAGGTGCTGGGTGAGTCGATATCGATCAGCCGCAGCGACTCGAACCTGGTCTTCCAGATGTCGTGCTCTCGGCAGCGCTTCAGCTCGTCGATCGCGGCGACGTTCTCGTCGGCGGCCCGATCGAGGAGCCGGCGCGAGAGCTGCCACACGCCGCAGCGGTACGGCTCGCGCTTCTCGATCGCGACCAGATGCACCTCAAGCTCGACGCCGCAGGCCTCGACCACCAGCTCGCGGTAGAACGCCATCTGGTGGACGTAGCCGTAGCGGTGGAGGTCGCGTTCGAACTCGTCGAGGTCGCTGCAGGTCTTCAGATCGACGATGCCGCGTCCGTCGACGGGGTTGATCCAGTCGATCCGCGCCTGGCACGGCACGCCGCCGTACTCGGCCCTGACGACTCCCTCAGCGACACCGGAGCGGAGCAACTCGCGAGCGAACACATGGTCGTGCACGCCGGCACGCATCTGCTCAAGCAACGCCGCGTCCGAGTCGCTCAGCACAGGCTTGCCCACCGAAGACGCCCACTCGGCGAACGCCTTCGTCTGTACGCCGAACGGCTGCCCGGTCTTCGGGTTGATCGGCCCGCCGACTGCGAACTCAGCCTCGAACCGCTCGCGTCCTTCGAGGATGAGCACATGCGCAGCACGCCCGAGGGCATACGCCGACGAATCCCGCTCGGGGATAAGCCCGAGTTGCTTCCGCCGGTACAGCTTCGGGCACCGTCGAAAGTCCGCGAGCGCATGCGACGAGAGGTGATCCTTGCGATTTGCGTGGTAGACGGCGGCCGGCTCGGTGATCAGGAAGCTGAGATCCACTTCGTGTGCGGGATGCTCGGCAACGCCGAGGTCGGCCGGGCGAAGCTCGCGGGTGTACTCGCCCTGGCCGAGTCGTACGAGCGGCGTAGAGTCGCGCCCGCTCACGCCGCATTCCCTGCTGCTACGCCGACGCACTTCACGCAGGAAACGATCCGGTCGATCCGGAAGCCCGACGGCCCGAACTCCCGCTGGCACAGAGCGACGAACACCTTCACCACCTCGTGGCCAGCACCGAAGCTCCCATCGATCGCCACGGCCCTCAGGTCGTCGTTGCCCGAACGTGGCGCGTCGAGGCGGACCTCTGATGCGCCACGCAAGCTCTCGACCGCGAGCAAGGCGAGTTCCAAGGCTTCGTTCACCTCGGCCATGTTCACGCCGGCGGCGAACCGAAACCGGTAGATCGTTCGAGCCAGACAATCGCATCCGTTCATCGCGTCGGTCCTCCGCCGACCAACTACGCCATCGGCCGATGAAGTGGCGGGCAAGCTCAGAGGTACTCGCCAAGGCCGGCCTCCTCGAATATGACGCGGATGCGGGCGATTTCGTCGCGCACGGTGCTCCGCGGCAGGCCAAGCTCGCGCGCCGCTGGCGACACGCTCTCGCGGAGCAACTGGTCGCAGATGTTGCGTTGGCGCGGTGTGAGCTTGGAAAGCACCGCGTTCAGATCACCGCGTAGGTCGCATGCTGTCTCGCACGTCGGGCCGTGGGTAGCCTCATCTGTGATGCGTTCCGCGGCGCCGTCGAGGGTCCCGGCACGCAGCCGCCGCTTCTTGGCCGCGCGGCGGCGCAGCAGCGAGTTGGTGCGGGTCGAGACGACTTGGTTCACGAACGCCTGAGGCGTACCCCGCTCTGGGTCGAAGATGTCCCAGGCGCGGAAGACTTCCAAGATCAACGCGGATGCGCAGTCGTGATGCTCGTCCCGGCGGACAAGCCCCCGACGACGGAGATCGGCGACGGCGCGGTGGGTAACGACATGGATGAATTCAATGGTGGATGGGTCGGTGATCATTGTGAATGGGTCCTTGGCGAGTGCGCAGCGATCGCGCAGAGCACGGCGGCGCTCAATGGCTTGGGGTCGGTATGTGGTGGTGCCCGCTTGGCGGGCGGCTACATCAACGGGTGATGAACAGACGGCGCGCGGCGATCCTCACATTGGTGCCCGCGACGCGTGGCCCGACAGAGGCTCGTCGCAAAGCGGTCGCTGGATGTATGGAGGACGATCTGTCGGGCAGCCGCTCCGGATATCCCGGGGCGACTTCCCGCGTAGCGGCACGCTACATCCGGCGTAGCGGACTCAGAATTCCCAAGGGGGCGGCGCGTCCGGGTTGTAAACAGGCGTTCCACCAAGGGTTAGAGACTCGCGAATATGTTTTGCAGCCGGTTCCTGGTACTTGGCAATGTTGTCCAGCGATCTGTTTATCGCGTTCCGTACCCGGTCACGGAGCCGTTTGTGATCCGCGCTCTCCGTCTTCTTGCGGCCCATGAAGTGGGCGTTCTTGATCTCTGCCAGCAAGCTGGTCTTCTCGAGATCGAGCAAATCAATGTCGGTTTGGTTCTGATCTCGTTTCGCACGGTCCAGATCCGCGTCAAGTTCAACGAGCCTGGTGTGATAGGCGGCGGCCGCGGTGTCATCGAGGCGTTCTTGGTTAGATGGAGTGACCGGGATTCCGCGGGCCTGCGGGCGGGCGATCACGAACAGTTCCGCGACGGTGAACCGGCGACCCGGGTTCGAGATCAACTCACGGATGTAGGTGAGACCGATGCTCCGCACGAGGTGCTTCTCGACTCCATCAAATCGGAGGATCCACCCCTGCCCGCGCTCAACGAGCTGATAATCGGGAACTGGGTCGCGATCAGGTTCAGCTGGAGCCGTGACGATCGTGCCGGATGAAGGATGCGGATCGTGTACGAGGCGGATGAGGCAGCTTTCCGGCAACGATCGGGAACGAATCTCCTTGGTGTGTGAAGCGATGCCGCTATCCACGACTTGCATGACCTGATGCCCGTGCCGGCGATAGAGGTCGACAATCTTCCGAGCCGCCGAATCTTCATCCATGCCGAGGTGGCGAAGTGCTCGCGTCGCTTCGCCGTACTGGCTGAAGAACTGATCTTCTGGAATGGTGGAGACGCGCTGGGCGGTTTCGACATAGGACGCCAGCATTATCCGGGATTCCCCGGCGTCACGCGGATCGATGAGCAAATCACGCCCATATGTCTCCGCCTTCTCAAACGAGCCCGCGCCGCCACCCAGAACGGCGAATCGCCGATCGATGCACTGGGAGCACTTCCCGCAGTGGGGTTTCGCGTTGCTGATCTCCCAAGTATGTGTGCAACTCGTCGACCATGGGACCATCGCGCCGTGGCCGCAGTCCACGATGCCCTGTACGACATCCGCCTTGGTTTTCCAGATGAACCTGTTCTCGACTGTGAAGTCGACACCGGAGGCGAGAGAGAAGAATCGCTCCATTGACCGAAGCACCTTCGGGTGGGTCGTCCTGGTCGCTCGAGAGCCAACGATCTGTGGCGACAAAGGGAGATTTAGACTGACGATGCCATTCTCGTAGAACCGAATCGTGTCGATCCCAGCCATATGTGCGACGACAGCGGCGAGCGAGGCGTACAGGAATGACCGGGATCGCTGCGTGTACTCCTTCTCGCCGAGATCCTGTTTGTTAACGCGCACAGTCACGTACTGCGGTTGAGGCCCCGTTGCTGCGCCGTCGATCATCGCCCGAAGTGTTTTCAACCGGTTTCGGAGCTTTGGCGTCGATTCGTGCGTCACGAAGAGTGACGGTTCGCCGTCGATAATGACCTGCTGCACGGCACCACCGAGCGAATCGAGACCGCCTGAGAAAAGCGCAATGGCTTCGGGGGTACCCGAGTCGTCGTATTCAGCGAAGTTCAGATAGCTGTTGACTGTCGGCGGGCGTTCGTACTTCGTGAACTTGAACTCGTACTCATCCTCCGACAAGAAGCTCAACAGCTCGGACAGCGCGCTGGTCATCTCTGGAGATCGCCAAAGATCGATGTCCCGAACGGAAATCTCGAACCGCAGCAGGCGTCGCCAGTTCGCGCCCATTGATTCGACATCATGGGCTCCACGATGCTCGATCTGGTCAGCGATATATACGAAAGCGGCGATTTCAAGAAGATCGATGAGCGCTGGCGACATGTTCTGATTGAGCTGCGATCCGATGTCTTCCAAATTCAGGTAGACATTGCGATGAGCGCCAGTCGTCCGCAGCTTGAACACGTCGCCAGATGTCGTTCGGCGACCAGTGGCGGCTTCATTGCACAGGAGTAGAAGCTCTGGTCGCTTCATTTCGCACCCTCCTTGAGCTCGGCCACGATCTTCTTCATGGCGACATGAGCAAATCCGGAGGCCTCTTCACGCGTGATCCCTGAAACGCCGCCTTTCCATTCATTCACGGATCGCCACTCGCCAGCGAATCTGGACACAATGACCGACGCTTCGCGACAGTGCTTCGCTAGTGCCTTGTCGAACTCACCCTTGTCCGCGAGGTTGGCAAAACGCTGATTTTCTCCGACGTGATTGCCCGCCTCTCGGCTGACGTAGAACTGCAAGACTTTGTTCATGACCTGCCCGTAGAACCGTCTACCAAGCTCGCCGAAGTTCTTCGGCGTTCCGAGTTCATGAAATGCACGCTGGACATCGTCTGCCGTGCTCGAGAAGAGCCCGTGCTGTTGGGTCTTCTCCGTCACCAGGGTGTTTACGGCCTCCGCTGCAGCACTTTGGGCGATCTCGCCCAAGTCCGTTCGGCCGCGGTTGTTGGGCATGCTGTTGTCGATCGCTTCTGAGACCGCAGCCAGAATGGAAGGCAACGACGGATGGTCGGGTACATCGAGCCCGCGGGCTCGCATCCCCTCGACAAAGTCGCCATCTCGTGCAGCGGCCGCTAACTTCGTGATCGTCCAGAATGCCTCGACCAGTCCCTCGTGATGGGCGGCCGCCATCAGCCCATCTTCAGCAGCTCGAACAACGGCGTTCGCGATCTGATCGAAACTCGCACCGATCGCGATGAGGCCTACTACCTCCTGCCATTTGCGTGTGCGCGGTAGATTGCCAAGCCGACTGTGTCCCATGATGCCTGCCATCGACTTGATGGCGGCCCGGCTTGGTCACCCCGTGCCCGAATAGGCCGCTACCAAATATTACCGCATACAGCGGGTGGCGGGAGCGGCGACGCATGCATCTAGATCTTGATGCCCCGATAGGTCTCCATCACTCATTTCTGTGTGATTCGGCCCGGCTGTGCCACATATCTCGCTGCGCATCCCAGTCTGGTTCGCCAGCTATCGCCCGCACCCGCCGCTCGGGGATCGCGTCCCGCTCTCCTCGCACAGGCTCGTGGAACAGGATCGCCTCCTGGATATCCGGGGCCAGGTTCAGCAGGTTCACGATCTGACTGACACGGGCTCGGGTGACGTGCCCCAACGCCGCAATCTCGGCGAAGTCCGCGACTTCACCACGGCGCACCAGCCCATCGAACCGGATGGCGAGCGCCATCAGCTTGGCGATACGCGGCACCGCTCCGGCCTCCGCGTCCGGCTCTGGCGGCGCTTCTCCTGGCTGCAAGTCCAACTGCCCGTGCCGGCCCCGGGTGAAGTGCACCGCATATTCGATCCGCACACCGTCCTCGTTCATGCCATCACCTCACGATCAACCAACCGACGGAGTCCCAGCGGGTGAAACGCGATCGAGACCGAGCCCTTCTCCGCGTCGTAGTCCACCCGCTGCACGAGCAGTCTCACCAGCCGCACCTGCTGTTTCGGGGACAGCCGGGACCACACACCGTCGAAGTCCTCAAGCGCGGCGTCGACCTCCTCGGGGAGCACCATCTCGGCCTCCACCTCGGCGATCATGGTGTTGGCATCGTCCGCCCGCTGCTGGGCGTCGGCGAGTCCCGCGTGCAGATCCGCCAGGCGCGCCGCAGCGTGCGGGCTCGCGGCGGCGTCACCCGCGACACGCCCCAAATCACGTTGGATGCGAGCGGCATCCCGCTCGGCCGCGGCAACCTGCGTTTCAGCCGCTTCACGTTTCGCCTCGGAAGCACGGCGGCATGCGGCCAGCGTCCGAGACCGCACCTCGGGGTCGCTGCAAGTCTCGCGCACCCGCTCGACCACGAACCGTTCGATCTGCTCGGCAGGCAGCGACTTGCACGGGCACGCATCCCAGCCTTGCTTCTGCGCCTTGTAGCACACGTAGTACCGATAGACGCGGTCCTTACCGCTGTTGACCGTCGCCGTGTGCCCCATCGCGCTGCCGCACGGGGCGCAGTGCAGCAGCCCCTTCAGTAGCGCCGAATGCTTGTTCCGCCGGTGCATCCCGCCGGTCCGCCCGTTGAACCGGAGTGTTTCCTGTGTCGTGGTCCAAACAGCCTCATCGATGATCGGGTCGTGCTCGCCCGGGTACGTCTCGGTCTTGTACCGGACCCGCCCGATGTAGAGCACGTTTGTCAGCACCGCTACCACCGCGGACTTATCCCACGGCCGGCCGCCGTACACCTTACCCCGCTTGGTCACGACCCGCTTGGTCGTGAGCCCGCGGTCGTTGAACTCACGGCTGACCGCGAGAAGCGACCGATGTTTCAGGTACAGATCGAAGATCTCCCGGACTAGCTTCGCGCCTTCATCGTTCACGACGAGTCGTTTCGTCTCCGGGTTGATGTCGTACCCGATCACCGATCGCCCGCCGGACCATTTCCCCTTCCGCCGGGCGGCCGCGATCTTGTCCCGCGTCCGCTCGGAGATGATCTCACGCTCAAACTGCGCGAAGCTCAGCAGGATGTTCAGGGTCAGCCGGCCCATCGACTGCGTCGTGTTGAACTGCTGCGTCACGGATACGAACGAGATCCGCTGCCGTTCGAACAGTTCCATCATCCGCGCGAAGTCCATGAGCGACCGGCTCAGCCGATCTACCTTGTAGACCACGATGCAGTCGACGCGTCCGGCTTCCATATCGGCCATCAGCCGCTTGAGCGCGGGCCGCTCCATGTTCCCGCCGGTGAACCCACCGTCGTCGTACCGGTCCGGCAGGCAGACCCAGCCCTCTGCTTTCTGGCTCGCGATGTACGCCTCGGCGCTCTCGCGCTGCGCATCCAGCGAGTTGAACTCCTGCTCGAGCCTTTCCTCCGTGCTCTTGCGCGTGTAGATCGCGCAGCGGATCGTCGGCGGCCCAGATCCCGGCTTGCCCCGCTTCGTGCTCATCCAGTCTCCTTGTCAATCGCCCGTCGCTTCGACGAAGGCAAGCCAAAGAAGTTCACGCCGTTCCAGTGGGCGCCGGTGATATGGCGCGCGATCGCCGTCAGTGACCGATACACCTCGCCCTCATACTCGAACCCTCGCGGCAGCACCTTCACCAGGATCGCCCGGCCCTTGTACTCGCGTCGGAGCACGGCGCCGGGCTTCGGGAAGTCCGCCGACCGCCCGGCGTCGAACGCTGCGGTGACGACCGGCCCGGTCGCTGTGGACCGGCTCGGCGGTGCTGTCAGTCGAAGTTCCGCGTCGTCAGCCAGCTCCGCGGCTCGGCGCATCGCCCGCTCCGAAAGCCCGCCCTGCTTGAGTGCTTGCATCCGCCAGACGATCCGCTTGATGAGGTACTGCTTGTGGCTCGTCCGCGTCGGCTCGCCGAAAATCTCGGCATACCGCTGCTTGAGTTGCGGGACGGTCAGCTTGCCGAGCTCCTTGACCGTGTTCTCGATGTCCGTCGCCATACGCACTCTCCGTTTCGCGCTCGCGTTAACCACGCGTCCCATCAGGGCGAGCGAGGTCGGAGAGTTCAAGTCCATCTTCGGAGGATTGTCGGAGATCGCCGAGACGACGCCGGTCGTCACGCCAGCGACCGACGCCCTCGTCCAGGATGTCCGCGATCGCGCGGAGCCGCTCCGCGGGCGCGAGATCATCGCGCACCGCCACGTCGTCGTGGTCCATGGTCATGTACCGCTCGCTGAAGTGGTCTCACCGCCGCCCGCCACGGGCGACGTATCACCGACCATCTACGCGAAGCTATGGCAAAGTGGCGGGGGTCGATCGGAACCCTGCGTTTAGCTGCTGTCTTCCAAATCGCTAGTGGACATCTCAAAGCAATCAGCACCTGCTCAGACACATGCTGAGCATGGCCGAGGGTGTCTCCAATCAAGCGTTTACGCCCCCGTACGTGTGGGTGAAGCCGCTTCGCGACCACCGTCTGGCGGCGATACAATGGGCACATGTCAAGCGATATTGGTATGAACTGGACTCAGCTCTTGAGCACGAAGCGTGTACGCGAGCTCCGCGGCGATGGTGGCTCCACGGGCGACCATCGCACGGAGTTCGAGAGGGACTACGACCGGATCGTGTTCTCAAGCCCGATCAGGCGGCTCAAGGACAAAACCCAGGTCTTCCCTCTCGATCCAAACGACTTTGTCCGAACACGCTTGACGCATTCGCTTGAAGTCGCAAGTGTCGCGAGAGGCCTTGTGAAGGCCGTTGCGATGCCCACCAACCAGATTGAAGTGCGGTTGCCAGAGCCAGCACGTCACGAGATCGAGGAACGGCTCGACGACATCCAGAACATCGCAGCAACAGCCGCTTTGGTTCACGACCTAGGGAACCCGCCTTTCGGCCACTTTGGTGAGGCCGCTATCGGCGCGTGGTTCGCGTCTGGCATTGGTGAGCAGGCGATCGATCCATTGAACGGCCATCCGGAGCTTGCTGACGACCTCTTGAAGTTCGAAGGCAACGCGCGAACCACAAGGCTTCTCGCAAGCCTGCAGATTCTTGCCGATAGTCACGGTCTCAACCTGACAGCCGGGACACTGTCGGCGAGCATGAAGTATGTGGCTGCAAGCCGCGAAGCCGACAAGGATGGCCCGGACAAATCGCGGGCAAAGCCGGGTTTCTGCCAGACGGAACAACATATTGTTGAGCTCGTCCGCAATGAGACAGGTACCGGGCCAGCTCGCAATCCAATCGCGTACCTCGTCGAAGCCGCGGATGACTCGGTGTACTCTATCTGTGACGTAGAAGATGGAATTCGTAAAGGTGTCATCAGTTGGGGAGACTTCATAGAAGCCCTCGAAGAGGAGGACCTCCAAGAAGTCGCGAGAAACGCACAAGGCTTCATAATTAATCGAGCGAAGCAATCCGGACTTGATCTTGGGGATGCCGAGGGTGAAGCGTGCTCAGTACAGTTTCGCGTTGCCGCGCAAGGAATGGCGATTAGTGCGGCAGCTTCGGCTTTCGCAAAAAACTACGAGACGATTATGACCGGTACGTTTGGAGGCGAGCTTCTCGACGAGAAAGGCAAACTCCCGGCTGAACGGCTCATCGCTAGATGCAAGAAGATCGGGAGGGAGCGGGTCTACAACAAGCGTCCGACTGTCGAACTTGAACTCCGGGGCGAGACGATTCTCCACGGCCTTCTGGATGTGCTCTGGCGTGGAGTCGAGCATTTCGATGGTGATCCGCCCAAGCCCAAGACGGCGCAAGGCAAGGCATACAGCTTGCTCTCGCGCAATTACCGGTCGCTGTTTGAGCATTCGTGGAAAACGCCCGTCCCTACAGGCACGGACGCGGCAGTTTGGCGGCACTATCTTAAGCTGATGCTCATCACTGACTATGTTGCTGGAATGACTGACGGATACGCAGCTTCACTTCACAAGAGCCTCCGGAATGCGTGAGCGCCGCGTGCCTCATGACGTGTCTGAACTACGCGAAGCGATGCGTCGCTTCGTCGCAATCCGACGGAGTCGAGTTCCGCGGGAGCATGACCCTCTTGCGATCTTGCATCGCGAAGGCTTTAGCGCGTACTTCTTTGGCGGCACTATCCGTGATGTGGTTTTGCATGGTCCATGGGTACAGCCGCGAGATATCGACGTCGTGGTGTCAGGGGCAGGCGAGGAAGAGTTGAAGCAGGCGCTATCGCGCTGGATTGTGAGAACGACCCGTTTCGGCGGGTTTCGGCTTGAGACGGCGTACGAGGTCCTGGATGTGTGGCCCACGTCTCAGACATGGGCCTTTCGTGAGTTCCCACTCATCGGCTCAGAGGCAGGTGACCTTCCGAAGACCACGCCGTTTACCATCGAGGCAGCAGTCGTATCGACGAGTCCGCGAGGAGGGTACGGCCGCGAGATCTTTGAGCAGCGATTTATCGAGTCAGTGGCGCGCCGTGAAATCGATCTGAACTTTGATATCCAGTTCTGCGAGACGCTCACATTCGTGCGAGCTATTGCGATGGCGATGAAGACAGACTTCTCGCTCTCCTCCCGGCTCGTGGATCGACTGGTCTCAATCGCTCGGCGGGTCGACATCGAAGAGTTGGCCGCAGTTGCTAAGAGTCACTACGGCCGACGGAGTCTCCCAGTCTCCGAGTTGTCCCGGATTGTGGCGATAGTCAATGAACATCATCGTCGAATGCGAAAGGCGAGTCTGAGGCTGCCCCGACCCACCCAGATGCAGTTCCAGTTCTGCAAGCCGACGTACCTGACGCCCGTCGGCGGTCGATTGACACCAAATTTTAAACCAGCGCCTCCGCTCGCACCCCCGACCGATACCCCCCGTCGAACCGGCCACGCTGTCAACCGAGAGTCGCAGAGAGTTTGAGAGGTTCGGCCGGGAGCCGGACCGGAACGCCCAGCGTCACGGTCGCCCGCCCGATGCACCCGCCAGAACTGAGAGTCGCCCAGCCATTTTCCGCTGCCACAAGTCCCGCCAAGGCGGCCGCTTGCGGGAGCCGTACCGATCTGCGTGGCCCGCCCGACCCGTAAAACAAAACCGGCCCGCTTTCGCGGGCCGGATGGAAGCTCCCCGAGTAGGACTCGAACCTACAACCTAGCGGTTAACAGCCGCTCGCTCTACCAATTGAGCTATCGGGGATCGGATGTCGCATCGGGTGCAGCCCGAGGCAGGGACAAGGGTATCCGTCTTTCGGGTCGCGTCAAGCCGGACGGGATGCCGCGGGGCTTCCGATTTTCAATTCGCCCGCCGAGACGCGCCACCCCGCACGATCCGACGCCGGATCGGGTTGATTGAAACCCCGCCGGAGGACCGCATGACGACGATTCGCGCCCTGCTCCCCATCCTCTTGACCATCACCGTCGCAATCTCCGCCGTGCCCGCCTCCGGCCAATCGGCACGCCTGGTCTACCGCTGGTCCCCCGGCGAACCCTTGCGGTACGAAATATCCGAATCGATGCACCAGACGATCTCCGGGCCGATCGAGTCCGAACTGAAATGGCAGCGGAGGATCACCTACACCGAAAGCCTGATCGGTGAATCTGACGCCGGCGCCCGGATCGAGCGGGCATTCGAACAAATCGGGATTACGGTATCGCGGGACGGCGAGCCTCCCGTTCGCTACGACTCGGCGACGCCCGACCCGGCGGCGGCCCAGTCTCTGATGATCGGCCCGTTCGTGGGCTTCGTGGGGAAATCCATCCGGTTCACGATCGCGGACGATGGGACGGTCTCGGATGTCGAGGGTGCCGCCGAAACGCTGGACGCCGCCTTCATGCCGCTCGAGTCGATCAGCAGCCTCAAGCCGGGGTTGAGCGGGGCCCGGCAGGACCCGACCCGCGGACCGCGGATCGCACGGCAGATCGAGCAGGCGATGGGGGTGATCCCGGGGCGGACGGTGCAGCGAGGCCAGCGATGGCCGGTCGAGATCGACCACGCGTCGCCGCTCGCGGGTGATCTGTCCTCCGACCTCATCGCGACCTTTGACGGCATCGACACGGCAGGAGGGTCCGCGAAGATCCTGCTTGAGGGAACGCTGTCGCTCGCGCCGCCGGATGACGAGGGGGCGGGATTCGCGGGCCTGCTCGGGATTACACTCGAATCCGGAGCGATCTCGGGACAGATCCGCTTTGATGAAGAGAAGGGCCACATCGAGACGAGCATGATGCAACTCAAGACGGTATGGACAGTTGGCGGCGGGCTCGCCGGAGGCGGATCGCCGATGCGACAGACGATTGATCAGCACGCCGAATTGAAACGACTTCCCTGAGGCCTTGATCTCAATGCAGTTTCAACCCGCCCGAATCGCTGCCCTGATCGCCCTCGGTGCTCTGTGTGCTCCGGTGGCTGGCCAGGTTCTGGAGGACGCCGTCTTCACCGCGGGCAGCCGACCAGCCCAGTATGGCGTGGTCACCGCGGCATGGGCCGAACCTCCGCGAGGGGAGGTCCCGCCGACTCCGATGCTCCAGGAGATCGCGGGAATCGCGGCGGTGCTGAACGCGCGGGAGATCCGCGACCTCAACCGGGCGATCGAGCCGCAGACGAGAATCGATGGTCCCATTCCTGACCGAATCGGCGGCTGGACGGTGCATCTCGCCCCGCGCACACACGGTGCGTTCGTCGAGGACCATGCTGTGCGTGTCCGTCGCACGGCCGAGGGATGGCCGATCGCGATCTCGGCGGATCGGCGAACCCGGCTGAACACCGCCGCCTTCGATCGGATCAGCCGAGGCTGGCGCCCAACACGCCCTGATCCGCTGGGTCGATCTGGTCTCTTGAACTCCGGTTTTGTTGATCCAGACGACGAGACCGCAACAAGCCCGCCCGCGACACGACTCATCGAGTCGGTCCAGTCCCCGATTCGTCTCGACGCGCAGGCGATCTCGCTCCGGTTCGGCCGAGGCGGCGACCCCCTCTTCGCGGGAACACTCACGAGGTCGATCGAACAGGAGTCCTTCCGGCTGACGCCTCCACCCGATCCAATCCCGGGGCGTCCGATGGGGCTCATCGTCTGGATCAACCCCACCGAGAGGGGCTCAGTACCACCGACCGTCACCGAAGCAGCTGCGCGAATCGGCCTCGCGGTCGTGGTCTCCCGGAATGCCGGCAACACCCGCCCCGTTGTGGATCGGCTGCAAATCTCGCTCGACGCGGTCGCATCCGCCGAACGATCGATCTGGCTCGACCGCGAACGGATCTACGTCGGCGGAATGTCGGGTGGCGGCAGGCTCGCGTCGATGCTCTGGGCAGGGGCGCCCGATGTGTTCACCGGCGCGGTCTGCGTCGTCGGGATCAACTCACAGCACCGCGTCCCCACGGGAAGCGGCACGGTCTGGCCCGCGTCGCACAAGGTCCCCGCTCCGCCGCTCGGCACCACGCTCCGCCCACACCCGATCGCCGCGATCTCCGGTGTTCGAGATTTCAACTTCACCGAATCCGGGGCACGCATCGACGCGCTCATCCGGGACGGCTTCCGGGCCCGCCTGTTCGACGTTCCAGACCTCGGGCATACCCTGCCAAACGCGGGGCACCTCGCCGACGCGTTCGGCTGGATCGACCGAGTCGTTCTCGAGCGTCGCGCCGAGGCCGCGGAGGCCGGACAGGCTCTGCTCGACCAGATCGAGCCGACCCGGCTGACGCTGCCGCCGACCGAACTCGCTCCGCGGGAACGCCGCCTCCTCGAGCGTGTGACGCTCATTGCCCCGTGGACCGAGCCCGCGTGGGAGGCCGCCGCGGCGCTCGGGTACACCGCCCCGACGCCCCCGACTCAGCCTCATCAGGCATCGCCTACGCCCCCCGGTGGGCCTTGAAGACCCCGAGCGCCCGCTCGCGACCCTCCTTCTGTCCGACGATCGGTTGGGGGTACCCGTTGAGATCGACCTTGGCGTTCCGGTGCGGCTCGTGGATCGCCTTGCCCGTCACATCGCACAACTCAGGAACCCACGCCCGGATGAACGCCCCGTCCGGGTCGAACTTCTCGCTCTGACTCGTCGGGTTGAAGATCCGGAAGTACGGCTGCGCATCCGTCCCGGTGCTTGCGCTCCACTGCCATCCCCCGTTGTTGGCGGCGAGATCGCCGTCCACGAGATGCTTCATGAAGTGCTTCTCGCCCTCGCGCCAATCGATGAGCAGATGCTTGGTCAGGAACATCGCGACGATCATCCGCAGCCGATTGTGCATCCAACCGGTCTTTGTCAGGCACCGCATCGCCGCATCCACGATCGGGTACCCAGTCCGCCCCGCTTTCCATGCGTCCAGGTCCTCGGGTGCGTCCCGCCAGGCGAGCCCGTCGTAGTCGGCGTTGAAGTTCCTGTCCCGGCTCACCCTCGGAAAACCCACGAGCACATGCCGATAGAACTCCCGCCACAGGATCTCCTCCATCCAACCCACGGCCCCCGGGTTCCCGCCGTCGATCCTGTCGCCGTTCGCGTCCAGAGCCGCACGCATGCACTGCTTGGGCGAGAGCACACCCGAGGCGAGGTACGCCGAGACTCTTGAAGTCTCGTCCCGTGCAGGAAAGTCCCTCGACTCCTTGTAATCACCGATTCTGTGGCGCACGAACGCCCGCATTCGATTCAGCGCCGCCTTCTCGCCCGCGGGCCAGAGATCCCAATCGATGTCGGCCTCTCCAAAGCCGTCGATCTGATCGGGAATCTCGTCGCCTTCAATCTCGATCGCGTTTGCCTTCTTCGGCATGTCGAGAACCGCCCAGTCGTTGCCTTCGGCGAGTTCGTCGTTGTACCGCTTCCAACACGCTTTCTTGAACGGCGAGTACACCGAGTAAAACGAGTTGCTGCTCTTAGTCAGCACCGATCCCGGCTCGAACAGCACCTGGTCGTCAAACGAGAGCGTGTTCAGCCCGGCGTCATCGAACGCCTCGACCACCGCCTCGTCCCGCTCCCGTTCGTTCCATTCATACTCGCGATTGAAATAGAGCCGATCACACTTCGTCGATCGCGCCAGCTCAACCAGCGCCCCCGGCACACTCGAAAACTCGTCGGTCTCAACGATCTTCAGCGGGATCCGGAGCGACTCGAGCCGATCCCGGAGCGCTGCAAGACTCCGCATCACAAATCCGGCCTTCGCGTCCCCCCAGTGGTGCGCCTCGCGCCACTGCGTTGGGCAGATGCAGAACACCGCGACCACGCCGTCGTCGCTCTCGACGCACGCCCGCGTGAGGGCCGGGTTGTCGTTGACGCGGAGATCCGACCGGAACCACATGAGTGCTCGCATGGGCGATCATTCGCACGAATCGGTGCTCACGATTCGGACTCGTGACCGGCTCGCTCAATCTCTACGAGCCACCGGCTCCCGCGCGGTACCCTGTCCGCATGCCCCCCCAAGCACCCCGGCAACGTGACTCTCAGGTCACCTCCCGTCTCCGGCCTTTCGGCACCACGATCTTCGCCGAGATGACCGCGCTCGCCCGCGAGCACAACGCGATCAATCTTTCCCAGGGCTTCCCCGACACCGACGGCCCCGACGCCCTGCTCGACGCCGCCGCCCGGGCGATCCACGATCACGACAACCAGTACGCTCCGCTCCCGGGGCTGCCCGTGCTCAGGCACGCGATCGCCGACACCTGGTCGGCCAACGGCAACCGCACCCCTGACCCGGAGTCCGAGATCACGGTCACCGCCGGCTGCACCGGCGCGATCGCCGCGACCCTGCTGGGAATTCTCGAGCCATGCGACGAGGTCGTCGTGTTCGAGCCTTTCTACGACTCCTACCGCGCCTGCGTCGCGATGGCGGACGCGGTCCCGAGTTTCGTCCAGATCCGCCGGGGCCCCGAGGGCCGCTTCGTCTTCGATCCCGCCCACCTCGCGGCCGCGATCACGCCACGGACCCGAGCGATCCTCCTCAACACCCCGCACAACCCGACCGGGACCATTTTCGACGACCAGCAACTCGGCGTCATCCGCGACGCGTGCCTTGAGCACGATCTCATCGCGATCAGCGACGAGGTGTACGAGCATCTTGTTCTCGACGACGCATCCCACCGCTCCATCGCCTCGCTGGCCGGAATGGCCGACCGGACTGTGACGCTTTCGAGTCTCGGGAAGACGTTCAGCGTGACCGGCTGGAAGATCGGCTGGGCGATCGCGCCACCCGATCTGACCAAGGCCGTCCGCGCCGCCCACCAGTTCCTCGCCTACGCCGTCGCGACGCCCCTCCAGCACGCCGCCGCGTTCGCGCTGACCGATCCCGACTGCGACCGATGGGTCGGTGATCTCCGCGATCGGCTCCGCACGAACCGTGACACACTCAGCGACGCCCTTGCAGATCTCGGATTCGATCCCATCCAGCCCCAAGCGGGGTACTTCATCATGGCGGATCACACCGCCGCCTCATCGCCGCGCGGCCTCGTCGACGATGTCGCGGTCGCCAGAGCACTGACGGCCGAGGCGGGCGTCGCCGTGATCCCGCCCTCGGCCTTCTGTGTCGATCGCGAACTGTGCCGCGATCAGCTCCGGTTCGCGTTCTGCAAACAGCCACATGTCATCGACGAGGCGATCGCTCGATTGCGACGATGGATCAATGAGCCGGCCCGGTCGCACGCGGACACCTGAACATGACAGCGGATGCACCGACGCCATCGGATCTCCGGAGCCTGCGAGACGCGATCGTGCACGCGGTGCTCGATGCCGCGGACCCGGCGGACGCGGTCCGCCGTGCACACGTACCTGATGACCTTTCGCCCAGTGCACTCATCGCGACGGGCAAAGCCTCGGCCCCGATGGTCGAGGCGGCACTCGCGCGGTTTGGTGAGACCATCGAGCACGGGGTGGCAACCTGTGTTCCCGCCCATGAAGACCGCGTCCGCAACGCCTGCAAGGCGCACGGCGGCATCGGGGTCCTGCCGGCGGACCACCCGCTCGCGACATCGCGGAACCTCGACGCCGCGGCCGCTGTCGCGCGGGCAGCCGGCCGCGTGTCACAGGCCGTGACCGACACCCTTGTCCTCATCTCGGGAGGCGCCTCCGCACATCTCACCAGTCCCGCTGACGGCTTGAGCCTCGGTGACCTCCGGCACACGACCGAAGCGTTGCTTCGTGCCGGTGCCACAATCGAACAACTGAACACGGTTCGCAAACACCTTGAAACGCTCAAGGGCGGGCGCCTCGCCCGTCGGATCGCCCCGGCTCGGGCGCACGTTCTCGTTCTCTCGGATGTGCTGGGTGACCCGCTGGGAACGATCGGTTCCGGGCCGACCGCCCCGGATCCGACGAGTTTCGCGGACGCCCTTGCGGTGGTCGACTCGTATCCGGCCGCCCGAATCCCCGTGTCGGTTCGTGCGCACCTGGGCGCCGCCGTCGATGAGACCCCGAAACTCGGCGACCGCTGCTTCGATCGCATCACACACGAGATCATCGCGAACAACTCGGCAGCGCAGCGAGCGGCCGAGAAGGCGCTGGCGCATCGTGGCTTCCGCGTCGTGGAATCGCGGGGCGGAGTTCAAGGGGAAGCATCGACTGTTGCCCGGGAGCTCGTGTGCTCGCTCGCGGGCTCGGGCTCGGGTTCGGCGATCATCTTCGCCGGGGAGACAACGGTCACGGTGGGGGACGCAACCGGCGTCGGTGGGAGGAATCTGGAGCTCGCGCTCGCTGCCGCTATCGAACTCGAGATTCTATCGCTTGACCCATCTCCCGATCGGATCAGGAACGCCGCGGTCCTCACGCTCGCCACCGACGGGATCGACGGCCCGACCGACGCGGCCGGCGCGTTTGTGAGCCGTGCGACCACGGCTGAGATCCGCCGCCGTGGGATCGATCCAACGATGGCGCTCGCACATCATGACAGCTATACCGCCCTCGAAGCGGCGCACGCGCTCATCCGCACCGGGCCAACCGGAAGCAACATCAACGACATCGCGGTCGCGATCCGTTGGTAGCCCCCCCGATTCCGAACGAATTGCTGGCCCGCGATGGATCGCGTCGCCGATCCCATTACAATACCTGCAGGTACACATTCGGCGCCCACCGAAAGGGAGGCCACATGACCGCAATCAACGACGCGACCCCCGCTGACCGCCCGGCAGACCAGCCATCGCAGCCGGAGGGGGGTCCCAAGCCGGCACCGATCCCTGTGCCGAATGAGATGCCCGCGAGGACAGCGGCTGAGCCAACTAGCAGCCAAGCCGGGGAGGCGATCCGAGCCGACAACGGCGAGCGGATCACGCTCAAGAAGCTCCTCGCCGCGATGCCGGTGATGCAGGCGTCGGACCTTCACATCAAACCGCTCATCCCACCGACCTACCGGATCGGCGGCCACCTCCGCCCCGTCCAGACCCCCGCCCTCACCCCGCACCAAGCGGACGCCTTCGTGCGCCCGCTGATGACCGATGAGCAGAACGAGCGCTTCGAACGCGACGGGCATATCGACTTCGCGTGGTTCCTCGAGGCAGGGCCGCACAAAGGCGAACGCTTCCGCTGCAACTTCTTCAAGGCTGGGCAGCACTCGGGCGCCGCGATCCGAAGGGTCAACGCGAAGATCCCCGACTACGACAGCCTGAACCTGCCCCCGATCTACAGCAAGATTGTCGAAAAGAACACCCAGGGGCTCGTCCTTGTGGTCGGCGTGACCGGTTCGGGCAAGTCCTCCACGCTCGCGGCGATGGTGGACCACATCAATCGCATCCGGGGCGTGAACATCATCACGATCGAGGACCCCGTCGAGTACCGGTTCACGCAGGACAAGTCGATCATCTCGCAGCGCGAGATCGGGATCGACGTGGCCGACTTCCCGACCGCTCTCCGCTCGGTTGTCCGGCAGGACCCCGACGTGATCCTCATCGGCGAGATGCGCGACCACGACACGATCCTCGCGGCGATCCAGGCCGCCGAGACCGGTCACCTCGTCTTCGGAACGCTCCATACTTCCGACGCGATGGGCGCATTCGGGCGCATGCTCGAGTTCTTCCCGGAGAAGGAACGCGGCTTTGTGCGCAACGCGCTCTCGGGCTGCCTCATCGCGATCTGTGCGCAGCGGCTCATCCCCGCGGTCGATGACTTCAAAGCCAAGATCGTTCCCGCGACCGAGGTGCTGCTGAATAACGCCGTGGTGCGGGACAAGATCCGCGAGGGCGAGGACGGCGACCTGCCCGCGATCATCAACACCTCCGAGGGCGAGGGCATGCACTCGTTCACCCGATCATTCGCGGATCTCGTGAAGAAGGAATGGGTCGATCTGCCGACCGCCCGCCTCTACGCTCCCAACAAGGAAGCGCTCAACGCGTCGGTGAAGGGGCTCGAAGTGAAGGCCCAGACGCTGGTGAGCAGGATCAAGGGCGCACGGTAGCCGGGCTCGGCATCGCAGCGCACAAAGGGAGTCGCCCGATGACCGTGAGTCTTTGGCAGGCCTCGGGCCCGCTCTCATCAGTGCGTGCCGACCTGATTGTCATCGGTGCGGGGATCACCGGGCTATCGGCGGCGCGCGCGGCCGAGGACGCGGGGCTTTCGTGCGTCGTGCTCGATTCGCGAGCCCCCGGCTGCTCGGCGAGCGGGCGGAACGCGGGTTTCCTGATGCGAGGGGCGGCCGAGAACTACGCCGTCGCGGCCGACCATCTGGGACGCGTCACCGCCCGCGAACTCTGGCGCTGGACCGAGCAGAACCGATGCGAACTCGAAGACATCGGCGTTCTCGATCTGCCGTCGTGCCAGAAGCGGCCCTCGTGTCTGCTCGCCTTCGATGATGAAGAAGCCGAGCAACTCCATCGGGCGTACGGCATGCTCATCGAGGACGGATTTGAGGCAGATCTGATCGAACCAGGCGGCGCGCACACCGATGACGCCGTTTGGACCCGGGCGTCACCAAGTGTCGGCCTGGTGAATCCGGGCGACGCAGTCTGCAACCCGATCGAGCTGATGGGGCTGCTGTGCGCGCGCCTCGAGCGGAGCGAGTTGGTCACCGGGTGCGAGGCGTACGCGATCGAGCAGGCACCGGACGGGGATAGAGCGGTGCACACGACGCTCGGCACGGTACGAGGATCGCGCGTTCTGGTCGCGACGAATGCCTACGCGGAACGGCTGTGCCCGGGGCTCGCGGGGCGGGTTGCCCCAAACCGGGGGCAGATGCTCGCGGCGCACGCGCCGCGTGTCCGGCTCGACTTCGCGTACTACGCGAACCACGGATCGGAGTACTTCCGGCAGTTGGAACCCGACTACGTCGTGTTCGGCGGTGCCCGCACGCACGACGAAGCGGGGGAGCGGACCAGCGTGGATAATGTCTCCGAGGCAATTCAGGACAGGCTTGAGAAGCTTTGCCGGGACTGGCTTGCCGACGAGTTCCGTGTGATCAGCAGATGGGCGGGGATCATGGGCTTCAGCCCCGATGAGGTCCCGCTCGTCGGGCCCGTCGGGGGCGACCCGGCGGTCTGGTTCTGCGGCGGGTTCACGGGGCACGGGATGTCGATGGCGCACCGAACAGCGGCGGTGGCCGTGCGCGCACTCGCGGGCGCCGACGCGGTCCCCGACTGGATGTCGATCGAACGAGCGTTGCCGACGACAGCCTAAGCCCGGTGTTCCGCGCGGTCTGGACCGTGACGATGAAACGGGCGGGCCCGGTTCGGCTACCGTGTTCGGCGATGGAAACGGATTCCTCCCCGACATCTCGCGTCCGGTTCCGGCTCGCGGGCGGACTGTCAGCCCGGTTGGGGCTGGTCGTGCTCGTGGTCATGCTCGCCGCGTGTCTGGGTTCGCTTCCGTGGACGCTGGGATCACCGGATGACAGCGCGACCGCCCGGTACAACGCGGGCGAGCCGGCGGAGGCGCGGATCGCCCCGTTCTGGGCACCCGGGCATTCGGAGGGCGATCCGTCGTTTGCGCTGGGCTCGGATCATCTGGGGCGGAGCGTATTCGTGCGCGCGCTCACGGGCGGCGGAATCTCGCTGGGGATCGGGCTCGCCGCGGCGTTTCTGTCTGTGGGGATCGGAACGCTCTACGGGGCTGTTGCGGGCTACGCGGGTGGGCTCGCCGACTCGGTGATGATGCGGGTCGTCGATGTGCTCTATGGGCTGCCCTACATCCTGCTTGTGGTCCTGCTGGCGGTCGCGAGCGACGCGCTGGTTGATGAGTACATCACGCGATCGAAGGCTCGGACGGCGTGGGTGGTCCGCAACGCCGATTCGGTCGTGCCTGGGGCGCCCTGGGATCTTGCGCGCGGTCGGTTCGAGGCGTGGCTGTCGGAGAATCCCTCGGAGAGAGCTGTGCTCGACGCTGCGGCGTTGGAGGCCGTCCCGCCTCGGCGGGTAACGGCTGGGACGAGGACCGCGATGGATGTGGGGACGTTGCTGCTCGCGATCGGTGGCGTGAGCTGGCTGACGATGGCGCGGGTGATCCGCGGGCAGGTGCTGAGCCTGCGGTCGCGTCCGTTTGTCGAGGCGGCGCGCGCGGCGGGGGCCGGGCCCGGGCGGATCTTCGTGCGGCACCTGCTCCCAAACCTTGTCGGCCCGATCGTCGTCTACGTCACGCTGACGGTCCCGCAGGCGATTCTTCAGGAGAGCTTTCTGAGCTTTCTGGGGATCGGGGTGAAACCGCCCTTGCCGAGTTGGGGAAATCTCGCGGCGGACGGCCTGAGCGAGGTGAACCCCTACCGGAGCAATTGGTGGCTGGTGGTGGTGCCCAGCGTGCTGCTGGGGGTAACGCTCCTCTCGCTGAACTTTGTTGGTGAGGCCTTGCGGGAAGCGTTCGATCCGCGTCGTGCAGAGCGCGGTTCTGATGGGGGGAGACCGTGAGCGAGCCGGTTGTCTCCATCCGCGATCTCACGGTGACGTTCCCGGGCGGGAACGGAGCGCGCTCTGCCGCGGTACGGGACTTCTCTCTTGAACTATCGCCCGGGACATTCTCGGCGTTGGTGGGTGAGTCTGGATCGGGCAAGTCGGTTAGCGCCATGAGCGTTCTGCGGCTTGTGCCCTCGCCGCCGGCTCGGGTGGAATCCGGTGAGGTGCTGTTTCGGCGGGATGATGGTTCGAGGATCGATCTGTTGACCGCATCGCCCGGGACGCTCCGAGCCGTGCGAGGCGGGGAGATCGCGATGATCTTTCAGGAGCCCATGACGAGCCTGAACCCGGTGCTGCGGATCGGGAATCAGGTTACCGAGGCGATCCGGCTGCACCGCCGTGAGGGGGCAAGGGTGGGGCGTCGGGAGGCCGACCGGATCGCGGCTGGGCTTCTCGAACGGGTCGGGATTCCCGAGGCATCGAAGCGGATGCGGCAGTACCCGCACGAGTTTTCGGGTGGGATGCGGCAGCGGGTCATGATCGCGATGGCGCTCGCGTGTCGGCCGAGGGTGCTGATCGCCGATGAGCCGACGACGGCGCTCGACGTGACGATCCAGGCGTCGATTCTGGATCTGATCCGCGATCTTGTTGACGACGAGGGACTGAGCGTGCTGCTGATTACCCACGACCTCGCGCTGGTTCGGTCATACGCCGACCGAATCGCGGTGATGTACCGCGGGTACCTGCTTGAGGAGGGAACGTGCGCGGCGGTGCACGGCTCACCGGCCCATCCCTACACGCGGGGTCTCCTGGCAACGGTGCCCGACCTCGAGGACCACCGGGATCGGCTCGCGACGCTCGATTCGTCGTTCTCGACCCGAGCGGAGGTGATGACAATCGCCGGTGACCGGTACCTGCCCTGGACACCTGAAATTTCGGCTGGCAGGCCTGCGGCGGCAGCGAGGATGGTGCAGATCGGATCGACGCATTCGGTCCGGGCGACCTCGGGCTGATAAGGTGGATCAATGGCCGCTCGGAACCGGCGGCCGAGGAGTTGAACGGTGCGGGTGTTGTTTCTGTCAGACCCATTGTTCACGCGGTATGAGTCCGAGCTGATCAGCCGGCTCGCTGTTGGTCTGGCGGATGAGGGCGTGAACATCGCGTGGGGGTTGCCCGAGGGAACGGACCTGAGCACGCGGGTTCTGACGCCTGTCGTTCCCTATCTGCCGGCCCGACTTGGTCTAACGCCTGCTCGTCGTGGGGCGGCGTTGCTGCGGCAGGCGAAGCCTGTTCTCGGCGGGGATCCGGACGTCGTGCACCTGTTCGGGGGCGGGATCTCTCGGCTGGGGGCCGAGGTTGTGCGCGGCTGCGCGGCGGTGCCCGCGTTCGAGATCTGGCGACCAGGGCTTGAGGCGAGCATCCGAGCGGTCATCAACCGCGTCGCCGCGGGTGAGACGCACCGCGCCGAGGATCGGGCGTTGATCGTCGCGACGAATCGCGACGTGCGCGAGCGGTACATCGAGCAGTTCCCGCGTTCGGTGGTGCGAGCCATCCCATGGGGCGTCTATACCCACGAGCCGAGGGCAAGGAGCGAATCCGGCGCCATGGGCATGGTTTTGCTGGGCCCCGGTCGAGACGCGAAAGCGTGGGCGTCGGCGTTCCGGGCGTGCCTGCGCACGCTTCGTGGCTCACCGACAACGCACCTGTTCGCCGATTCATCGTCGGTGCGGAAATATCGCCTCTGGAGCAAGGCGCGTGACGCCGGTGTCGTTGGTCGGGTGACGCTGATCGATGCCGCGGAGACCCAACGCGAACTGCTGCTCTCGGCGGACCTTGTCCTCTACCCCGACGCTCGCGGGGAGGTCCGAACGGTCCTGCTCGACGCGATGGGAGCCGGGGTCGCGGTGATCGCGTCGGCCGATCCGCGGTCGCACGATCTTATCGACGGGAAGACCGCCCGGCTCGTGGTCGATTCGACCGAGGCCCAGTGGCACGAGGCGATCGAGATGATGACCCACGATCACACGATGCGTCGCGGGCTCACCGAAACGGCGCGGGCGCACGTCCGTGAGCACCATCGGGTCTCTCGGCAGATCGCATCGCTCGTGGACGCGTACGAATGGATCGCGGGAGCGGGCGAGCGGATCGAGACGGTGCCGGCCATAGACGGCGACGCCTGACTGCGATTTCGGCGCGGCACGACCGAGAACACTCGGAGTGTCCCCCGATCTCGACGGGGTTCTTTGTCCTGGGCGCTGTTGCTGGTAGATTCAGGCTGACTGGATTTGCCGGACGAGCGAGAGAGAGGCCCGGGTATGCCGCGACACGCGTTGCTCTTTATCTTTGTGCTGGTGATATCGCCTTTGTCCGCGTGGGCTCAGGGCTGGACCGGGTTCGGCGGCGTTGCCGTTGTCTCTGTTCGGGCTGACGCGCGGTTGCTCGCGACGGCGCCGCCGAGCGGGACACCGTGGTACCACACCCGATCCGCTCCGCTCCAGGGCAACGGTCGGATCTGGCGGCAGCGAGCCGTGACTCGGATCCCATCGCAGCAGCCTCGTTTCTCTGCAGACGACCAGGCGCGGTACGGCGCGGAGATCGGTGATCGTTCGCTCGTATTCGCGTGGGTCGGGACCGAAGTGGTGGCGTTTTCCCCGTGGCAGCGATTCGCTGACCAGGGCTATTCGCGTCTGAACGAAGCACGCGGCGTCTGGCTCGCTGAGCGGGGGTACACGGGCGGGGTTCGCACGTTCATGTCGCCTCGGGTGGTCCAACGTACGGGGCGGGGTGCGGGGGAACGCGACGGCATCGATGCCATCGAGCCTGCGGGGTGGTTCCGCGTGCCGGCTGAGATGCCTCGGACGCGGCCTGTTGAGCGGGTGCGCTTCTCGCCGCCGCCCGGGATGGACCCGACGCTCGCCGCCCGGCTCTCGGCGCCTCCGGCGATGGCCTCGCGTTCCGACTAGCAGCATAGCTATTTTCAGGACATGTCTGAAGTCAGGCCTTCATGGTCGTCAGGAGTTCGTTCGTTGCGGCGATTATGAAATCGGCGATGCGTTCTTGCTGCCTTTCGCCCGTGGGGAGAGTCTGAAGATCTCCGACTGAAAGGTGCCGTCCCGAATCACCCTTGGTTCCTATCGACCACCCCCCGAGCGGATCGGTGTCGCTGGGAGGCGAGAGCTGGACCCCGACGCCCCGAGAGTCGGGAGTCCCGGCCATCGCGATCTCGAGTGACGCGCGGAGCGAGCGAGCGTCGAGCCGGGGGGCGGAGGTTGAGAGTCCCCGATTCTCGGCCGCGTCTCGGAGGGCGTAGAGCAGCAGCCCCGCACCCTCGTAGAGGGCCTCCAGATCGGCGCGGGCGTCCGTGTCATCCGTGTTGGCTGGGTCGTAGGCCTGCTCAACCGGCTGCGGTAATACCTCCATCGAGCCCGCGAGGCGTGCGACGGCCGACGCGATCCACCGCCCGATCTCCGTGCGCGATCGGCCGTGCAACTCGATCCAGGCGCCCTCTTGCGGCTCTCGCCTTTCAACCCAGAGCGAACCGCCCCCGAAATCGAGCCAGGCGATGATGTCGCCCAGCGGCCCGGCATGTTCGGCGAGCCAACCGGCGTCCTCGTAGCTCCAGAGGAGCGAGAGGCCTTCGCCACCCGGGGTTGAATCCGACGGGAACGCGTCGGCGAGTGCACGCGTCGCTTCGAGATATGAAACCCACAACGCGTTCCGCGATTCGGCTGGTGCGAATCCGACCTGGGGAAAGAAATCGATGGAGAGATCGTCGGGTTTCAGTGGCATGTCTTGTTCCGTGTGTGCGTCGGGCGTCAGGCCGGGTCGCAGGCACGGTACGCGTCGATCAAAGCCTGTTCACCCTCGGCTCCGCCTTGGCTCAGGCCGTGCTCCATGCCGAGCACACCGTTGAAACCTTTGTCTCTGATGTGTTTGAATACGTTTGCGTAGTTGATCTCGCCGGTGGTGGGCTCGTTGCGGCCTGGATTATCACCGATCTGGAAGTAGGCGATCTCGTCCCAGGCGCGGTCGATGTTGGGGATGAGGTTGCCCTCGGTGATCTGCTGATGGTAGAGATCGCAGAGGATCTTGCACGAAGGGCTACCAACCGCGCGGCATATCTCGAACGCGTGCCCCATCTCGGCGAGCAGCATGTTGGGATGGTCCCTTGGGTTCAGCGGCTCGAGCACCATCACCAACCCGGCCTGTTCGAGGATATCGCAGCCCCGGCGGAGCTGGTCGACGGCGTACGCGGTCTGGTAGGACAGGTCGATCCGCGGGTGGCGCGAGCCGAGCACGACGGTTGCCCACTTTGCGTTCGTCCGCCTCGCGGTTTCGATCGCTTCGTGGCATTCGCTGATGAATGCGTCCCGGTCTTCGCTGTTGTTGCGGCTGAACGAGGGCTTCCAGGCGGTCTTTCGGTTGAGCACGAAGACGCCCATGGTCATCTCCAAGCGCTCCATCGCCTTCGCGATCCGGCTCTGTTCCTCACGTGGTCGCCCGCCCATGCCGTTGTCTTCCCAGGCCGTGAAACCCTGGTCGGCGGCGTAGTCGAGCTGCGCGACGGGGTCGTCGCCCGCGAGATTCCGGAACATGCCGAAGTGGGGGGCGAACTTCATCGAGAAAGGGGACGACGTAGCGGTGGTTCCTTTCGCCGTGGTCTCGCTCTGTGCCGTCGCAGTTCGGCCGGCGATGGCGAGCGCGCCCGCAGCGCCCGCGGCGGTAAAGAAGTCTCGTCGGTGCATCGGATTCTCCGGGTGTCTTCTCGCGGATCGTGGAACAGATCGGATTATGACTCAGATGAGCGGCGTCCTGCCGGGCGTGGGCGGAGGAGGAACCTCGTTTGGGCCGAATGCGAGCGTAGTGGGCATGAGGTCGAGTTCGCTCGACATCGCCTGCTCCCAGGTGACTTCCTTGCCGGTGTACGCGCTCATGCGTCCCATGATGGCGGTGAGCGTGCTCTCGGCGACACGCTTTGCTTCGTTGAGCCGCGGAGATGCACCGCGGATCGACGCGAAGAGGTCGACATGTTCGGTGACGTAGGGGTTCTCGGAGCCTCGGGTTCGCCATCCGCCGCGTTCGTTCTTGATGACCGAGAGGCCGGGGCGGGCCATCGCGGATCCCTTTGTTCCGACGATATCTTCCTGGACCTTGCCGGCGCAGCCGTCGATCTGGCGGCACATGCTCAGGAGCGGTGTGCCGTCCGGGTACTCGAAATCGATGGCGAAGTGGTCAAAGATGTTGCCGTACTTCGCGTCGGTCCGGACCTGGCGGCCGCCCATCCCCACGGCCTTCGCGGGAGGGCCTCCCTTTGTCCAGTTGATGACGTCGATGTTGTGCACATGCTGCTCGGTGATGTGGTCGCCCGAGAGCCAGCAGAAGTAGAGCCAGTTTCGGCACTGCCACTCCATCTCGGTCTGCTCGGGTGCGCGTTCCTTGACCCACAGCCCGCCTTGGTTCCAGTAGCAGCGAGCACTGACGATTTCGCCGATCTCTCCAGCCGTAATGCGCCCCATCAGTTGCAGGTAGTTGTCTTGATGGCGACGCTGGGTCCCCGCGACGACCGAAAGCTCTTTCTCGTCGGCGGTGCGTGCGGCGGCGATGACTTTTCGCACTCCGGCGGGGTCAACCGCGGCCGGTTTCTCCATAAACACGTGCTTTCCGGCGCCGACGGCGGATTCGAAGTGAGCGGGGCGGAACCCTGGCGGGGTCGCGAGGATGACCGCATCGACGCTCGGCAGCGCAAGGAGCCCGGTGTAGGCATCGAAACCCGTGAAACGGTGATCGTCGGCAACGTCAATCCGGTCCGTCCAGCCTCGCTGCTCTGCCTGGCTCCGTAGATTGTTGAGACTCGCGGTGAGGCGGTCGGCGACGAGGTCGGCGAGCGCGACCACGCGAGTCCCCGGGTCGGCCTCGAGCGCGTTGATCGCTGCGCCCGTACCCCGTCCGCCGCAGCCGATCACACCGATTCGGATCAAGTCGCTCCCGCGCCGGGAGAGACCGGCGCCGAATGCCGGGGCGACGAGCGCGGACGCGCCGAGGACGGCCGCGGTTTTCATCGCATCGCGCCGGGAGATCGGATCATGCATCGCTCAACTCCTTCGTCATTTTGGTCGTTCACAGGCCTTCCGTAACGACACCCATTCAACCGTTCTTGAGACCGAGCACGCGGTCCATCCGACTCGCAATATCGGCGAGTCGATCGCGGTTCCCACCACCGACTTCCGCGGTGGCCCATCCGGTCCAGCCGCTCGCGTCGATCCACGCGCGGACCGTTTCCCATGGGATATCGCCGTCACCGATCTCCACCCCGAAGCCGGCCCACTTGCCTTCTTTGTCGGCTTTCGCCCTGCTGTAGCCCTTGATATCGAGGCGGGAGATGTAGCGGGAAGGGCCGCCCAGTTCTTCGAGCCAGTGGGCAGGCCATCCGTATCGCCAGATGTTGCCGACATCGAAGTACCACCCGAGCAGACGGTGGTAACCCTCTCGGCTCTTGCGGACGCTGTTCTCGGTCGGAATCACAACCGCCTCGATGAACCGTTTGGCCTCAAGCGGGCTGAGAAGAAAGTTGTTCCACACGTTCTCGAGCGCGATGCCGACGCCTGTTTCGCGGACGAGCGGCATGACCCGGCGGATCTCTGTGACGGCGCGATCGAAGGCATCTCTGTAGGAAACGTCCGCGTTGACAACCGCGGGAACGAGGAGCACCTGCGAGCCGCCAAGTGCTTTGCAGTCGTACAACGCCTTCTCGAGGGCGTGCCGCCCTGCGAGACGGACCTCGGGATCGGGATGGCTCAGCGGCTTGGACCAGTGGGCCGAATCGACCACGCCCGGGATATCGATCCCCGCTGCGTCCTTCGCTTTAAGGACCTCGTCGATGTCGAGGTTGCTGGGCGCATCGAACTCGACGCCTTCGAAGCCGGCATCGCGTGCGATCTTGAGCTTGTCGGCGATTGAATCGCCTTCGTTGATCATGCCGAACTTGAGCGCCTTGCGAACGGGAGGGGGTTTCGGAACCTGTGGCTCTCGGACGAGTGACCCCGGCTGGGTGCTCGCCACTCGTTCACCGGCTCGAGCCGAACCCAGCCCGACCGCGAGCGCCGAGGCGCCCGCGCAGGCCGAGAGAAACCGACGGCGGTCGATCGCGGGGCGGCTCTGTCGGTTGGTGTCTGTTTCGTTGGGCATCACCACACTCTCGTCTTCCCGGGAACCGGGATCGCACGGGCCGATCGGTCGCCCCACGCCCAGGGTTCGGGGTTCAGGTCTTCCTCGCTCGCCATCGCCTGTTCCCAGGTGACAGCCTGGCCGGTATACGCCGCCTGCCGGCCCATGATCCCCAGCAGCGTCGAGTGCGCCATCAGGATCCCGTCGTTCACCGGCGAGCCTGCGCGGATCGCGGCGAAGAGCTCATCGTGTTCCTGCTGGTACATGTCGTTCTTCGGGGCGCTTGATTTCCAGGTGGTCCCGTCATGGCGTTCGATCAGGTGCCGGCCGCGCCACGGCATGACCCGGCATTCCCCGGTCGTGCCGATGACATACGCCGTGTTGTCGGCCGGGGTGTTCGGCCAGTGCCGGCATTGGTGGTAAGCGCGGGCGCCGTCGGCGAATTCGAATGTGATGCCGAAATTGTCCCAGATGTTTCCGGTCTCCGGGAGATCGGGCCTTGTGCTCCGCCCGCCAACAGCGACGCACCGTGTCGGCATCGTGCCCTCGAACGCCCAGTTGATCCAATCGATTGCGTGGACCGCCTGCTCGACGATGTGATCTCCCGAGATCTCTCGGAAGTAATGCCAGTTCCGGAGTTGGAACTCGGCGTCGCTCCACTCGGGCTTCCTCGCTTTCGGCTCCGGAAATCCCGATGTGTTGTAGGTGCATTGCACGGCACGGACGGTGCCGATCCCGCCTTCGTGCATCTGGCCGAACGCCTCGCGCATCTGCGACTGGTAGCGCCAGCAGAACCCCGACATGAGACTCAACGATCGCTCCTTCGCGATCCGGGCGCTTTCGAGGACGCTCCGCACGCCCGGGCTGTCGACCGCGACCGGCTTCTCGCAAAAGACGTGCTTTCCCGCTTCGACCGCGGCGCGGAGCTGCTGAGGTCGGAAGCCGGGCGGCGTGCAGAGCAGCACGACATCCACGCCGCTCGCGATGACTTCTCGGTAGGCATCGAAGCCGACGAAGCGTCGTTCTTCCGGCACCGCGATACGCTCGGGCTCTTCGCCGATCGCGCCCGCTGCGTGCCCAGCGCAGGCATCTATCCGGGCGCGGAACACGTCGCCCATCGCCCAGAGCTGTGTGCCGGGATCGGCGCGCAGCGCGTTCACGAGTGCACCTGTCCCGCGGCCGCCGCACCCGACGATCCCGATCCTGAGACGGTCCGAACCGGACCTGGTGACCGCTGGTGCGATACCCGCCGTGAGCGCAACCGCTCCGAGCCCGGCACCTGCCCTGAGGATCGCACGCCGTCCGCTGTTGGTGTCGTTCATCGCTCGCCTTCCTTGGTGCCTGACGTGCTATCCGCGTCTCCTGTCTCACGCACGACTCGGAATCCCACGAAGTCGCAGTCCGCGAGCCACCAGACGCTCTTGGGGATCTGCGGATCGCTCGCGTTCCAGAACGGCTCTTGCAGCGTTTCGTCGCGGCTAGTGCAGCGGGCTGAAGGGTCGAGAAAACTCCCACCCATCGCCAAGGGGCCGTCTTTCGGCCTCTGGCCGGGCTTCGGCGCGACCCACTCGGCGACATTGCCCAGCGTGTCCCGGATTCCCCATGCGTTCGGGGTCTTCTTGCCGACCGGGTGGGTGGTGTAATCCGCGTTCTCTTCTGTCCAGGCCGACGCGGCTGTCGCAACGACGGTTTCTCCGGAACCCGAGCGATCGTCGTGTCTGTCCAAGGGATTGCTGGCTTCAGAGAGATAGATCCACTCGGCCCGCGTTGGCAAACGGTATTTGTCACCTGTCTTTTCGCTCAGCCAGGCGCAGAACTCGACGGCTGCGTGTCGCGTCATGCCCATCGCGGGGTAACCCGCGTGGCCGTACCCCCGGTCCGGCGGGACGTACGGCTTGGACGGGCGGCTTACCGCGTCGGACTCCCCGCCCGATTCAGGAACATCGAGCGCGAACAAGTAGACGTCATAGAGATCCCATGTGACCTCGGTCACCGAGACCGCGAGCGGGTCAATGGCGTGGGTGTTGCCGTCGATATCGATGGTGCCCGGAGGGATCGTGACCACCTCGAACGCCACTGTTGTTCCCTCGAGGCAGATGGTTTCTTTCGATATGTCTGGGGGATCGCTGGCATAGATGGCACCAGGTACAACCGCACCGATGATTGCGTATGCTGCCGCGATGCGTGAATCATGCCAAAAAAATCTGCCCACGCTTGGTCTCTCCGCGGCGGCGGTGATCGCCGTGCTGCTTGGGTTCGTCATGCCGGCGGGTGCCGTTCAACAGGAGCCTACCGCCGAGCGGTTCGAGTTCGCAAGGGTGGCGATGGGAACGAGGGCCCGCGTCGTGCTGTACGCGACGGACGGGGGATCGGCAGCAGAAGCCGCGCGGCTCGCGTTCGACGAGATCGAGCGGCTCGAGCAGGCGCTCAGCGACTACCGACCCGGGAGCGAGATACGGGTCTTCCAGGACACCGCGGTTGTGGGGGAGTGGGCCACGATCTCGCCGACACTCGCAGAGAGCCTCAGGATGGCGTCGGAGATCGGATCACGGACGGACGGCGCGTTCGGCGTGACGGCGGGGGCAACGGTGCTGCTCTGGCGAGACGCGAGGGAATCGGGAGCGTTGCCGATCGAGAACGCGATCGAGCAAGCACGGGCCGCCAGCGCACCAGACGCGTTCGAAGTCGACCAGGGGGCGGACCGGGCGCGGCTGCTTCGGGAGGGTGTCCGCTTTGACTTCGGCGGGATCGGCAAGGGGATCGCGGCGGCCGCCGCGCGGGACGTGCTGCGCGAGGCAGGGCATCCGTCGTGCCTCGTCGATCTGGGGGGGGATCTCGCGCTCGGTGCACCGCCTCCCGACGCGGAGGGCTGGTCGATCGAGGTCCAGACAGGAGTCACGAAGAAGGCGTCCGTCACGCTCGCCGAGATGTGCATCGCGACCTCGGGTGATGCGGAACAATGGGCGGAGATCGACCGGGTGCGGTTCTCTCACATCGTCGATCCGCGGACCGGCATGGCGCTAAAGACCGGGCGTGCGGCGACGGTGATCCATCCCGACGGGGCGACGGCCGATGCGCTTGCGAGCGCGGCGTGCGTGTTGGGCATCGACGGGCTCGATAGACTCGAAGAATCCTTCCCAGAAGCAAGGATCACGCTCTGGTCATCGCCCGACGAGACGCTCATCGAGTCGGACATTGGGGTGCTCGCGGTGCTCCTCGCGGTGCTGGCATTCCTGTTCTGGTTCAACTCGACGAAGCCGGGCAACAAGTTCTTCTCGATCGTCCCGATGCTGGTGTTCTGTTACTTCCTCCCCACGACGCTGACGACACTGGGCTGGCTGCCCGACGACTCGCCCGTCTACGCGTGGATCAAGACCTATCTGCTGCCCGCGTCGCTCGTGCTGCTGATCCTGGCGCTCGATCTCCCCGGCATTGTCCGTCTCGGGCCCAAGGCGATCATCATGCTGCTCGCGGGGACGGCGGGCGTCGTGATCGGCGGGCCGCTGGCGTTCTGGATCATGAGCATGGTGCTGCCGGAGTCGGCGGCGCTGCCCAGCGATGCGTGGCAGGGGCTGACGGCGCTGTCGGGCTCGTGGATCGGGGGGGGTGCGAACTTTGTCGCGCTGGGGCAGATCGCCGGGGCGACCGACAGCATGATCGGGCTGATGGTCATCGTCGATGTCGCGGTCGCCAACATCTGGATGGGTGTGCTGCTGTTCGCGGCTGGCAAGGACAAGCAGATCGACCGGATCACGGGAGCGAACACGAAGGCGATCGAAGAACTGAAAGAGCGTGTCGCGGCGTTCCAGGAGAAATCGGCGCGGACACCGACGCTTGCGGACTATCTAGTGATGCTCTCGATCGCGTTCGTGGGGACCTGGATCGCGATGCGGCTCGGAGAGTGGCTCGCCCCGGTGGTTTCGTTCTCGACGGATGAGACAGGCAATCCCGTCCCGTTCTTCGGGGCGACGGTCTGGAAGTTCATCCTTGTGACGAGCCTGGGGCTGGTCCTCTCGCTGACCAGGGCGCGGAACTACGACGGGGTGGGGGCGTCCAAGCTCGGGTCGGTGTTCCTCTACCTCCTCGTCGCGTCGATCGGGGCGCACGCGAACTTCGTGACGATGTTTTCGAATCCCGCGGCCGCGGGGTTGCTGGGCGTCGGGGCGATCTGGATGCTCGTGCATGTCGCTGTGCTGCTTGTGGTCGCGATTCTCATCCGCGCTCCGATCTTCTTCGTTGCCGTCGGCTCTCAGGCGAATATCGGCGGGGCGGCGTCCGCACCGATCGTCGCCTCGGCGTTCCACCCGAGCCTCGCGCCGGTCGGTGTCCTGCTCGCCGTCGCGGGGTACGTGCTCGGTACGTACGCGGGGCTCGCATGCATGGCGGGCCTCAAGTTCGTCGCGGGTCTGCAGTAAATGTCAGGCGAATGGCTCCGAACAAGACGGCTGCAGACCGAACTCATGGACGATCCGGAGATCGAGCCGGGCGTGCACAACGCGGCGCTCCGGGGCCTCGCGCGTCTGAACCGTGCATCGGGGATCGTTCGAACGGTGAGCCGGGAGCTCGGTCGTATCGCCGGACGCGATCGGATCCGAGTTCTCGACGTCGCGGCGGGTTCAGGGGATCTCGTGGTTGCTCTCGCGCGTCACGCCCGTCGCGCCGACCTTCCGTGGACGTTCGCCGCGTGCGACATCAGCCCGACGGCCTGCGTCGCGATCCGGGAACGTGCCGAGGCCGCGGGAGTCGGCGTCGACGTCCGTCAGGTCGATGCGCTCGCCGAACCGCTCCCCCCGGGACACGACGTGGTGATGTGCCACCTGTTCCTGCATCATCTCTCGGAGAACGAGATCGCCAAGGTACTGAGCCGGATGCGTGCCGCGGCGTCGCGATCAATATTGGTAACTGATCTCAAGCGCTCCCGAGCCGGGTACGCGCTCGCGTTCGCGGCATCCCGACTGCTGACCCGCTCCCCGATCGTCCACACCGACGCGTTGCGATCGGTCGAGGGGGCGTTGACAACTGTTGAACTCTCTGCCTGCGCCAGGCAAGCAGGATTCCCGGATCCCCGCATCCGCACCGCGTGGCCCGAGCGAATGATCCTCCGGTGGGACGCATGAGCCTCAACACAACCCAGTGGGACGCGATAGTCATCGGCGCGGGTCCGGCCGGTTCGCTCTCGGCCTACCTGCTCGCGAGCGAGGGTTTCCGTACGCTCCTAACCGACCGCGCCGAGTTTCCTCGACCCAAGCTGTGTGGGGGATGTCTCGCCCCGGCCGGTCAGCACGTGCTCCGCCGCGCAGGGCTCGTGTCGGCGAGTGATCTCGACGACGCGCCCGCGATCGACCGCCTCGATCTGCAGAGCGGGAACCAACGCACGCGCCTCCGTGTGCCCGGCTACCGCGTTGTTGACCGGCGTGACTTTGACGCGAACCTTGTCGCCGCGGCACAGAAAGCGGGCACCGTCTTCCGGGGCCGAACCAGCGCGAGTCTCGAAGCGAGCGGCCTGGTCGGAATCCGTGACGACGCGGGAGACAGCGGGGGAGAGCTCGTTCGCACGCGAATTGTTGTGGTTGCAGATGGATTGAAGGGCACGTCGCTCGACACCGATCCGCGATTCTCGTGGATCATCAAAGAAAACAACCTGGTCGGCCTGGGCGCCATCGCTCACAAACTCCCTACAGGATGCGCACCCGACGCGATCACCATGTTTCACGGCGTCCACGGCTATCTCGGAGTCGCGCCGCTCAGCAAGGGAAGAGCCGATATCGCCGCGGCGGTGAGTCCGGGCTGGCTCCGACAGAATCGGGCCGGGCCTCCACTCGTCTCGCTCGCCGGGTCGCTCGGCTTGGACCTCATGGCGGCCGATTGCGAGATAACCATGCCCGGCTCG
>DDFO01000054.1:204286-206242 GCA_002337215.1 Phycisphaerales bacterium UBA1926
CCATGCCCGGCTCGCCCCATCTCACACGCCGGCGTTCCCGCGTCGAGGCAGACGGCACGGTGTTTCTCTGCGGTGACGCGGCGGGATACGTCGAGCCGTTCACCGGGGAGGGCATGACCTGGGCCCTCACCGCCGCCGAGCGATTGTCTCCGAGGCTTCGAGAGGCCCTCGCCGGTCACTATTCGCACGGGGCGTGGACTCGTGATCTCAAGGCCGAGTCCCGTCGCCGCCGGATCCTCTGCCGCTCGGTCGGTTCCATGCTCCGGAAACCGAGGGTGACCCGTGCGGTGATCGCGGCCTGCGAGTCGCTGCCCCCGTTCAGGAACGCGGTGTCCGGGATGCTCGCCGCCTTCCACGCTGAACGGAACTCGACGGCAGCGGGTGTCGCATGAACCGGTTGCCACGCTTGCTCGCGATCGGAACCGCGGTCCCCGATGGGGAGTTCAGTCAGGAATCCGCCGCACTGCACGCGTCCGCCGTCGCGCAGCATGCGGACGGCCAAGTTCCGGGCGGGCGTTCCGATGCGGTGCTGGGCGTGCTCTACCGCCGCGCCGGCGTCCACACGCGTTCGACGGTGCTCCCCGACTCGGGTCACGACCTGACGAGCTACTTTCCGCCTGCGCTCAAGGGCGGCCCGAGCACGGCCCAGCGGATGGAGACCTACCGGGCGCACGCAGGGACACTCGCCCAGCGTGCCGCCGCGCGTGCGTTCGAGCAAACATCCGTCGTCCCTGGTGATATCACCCACGTCGTGACGGCGTCGTGCACGGGGTTCGACGCCCCGGGGGTCGATCAGCATCTGATGCGGTCACTCGGTATCCCCTTGACCGCCCGCCGAACCAACGTCGGATTTATGGGCTGTCACGCGGCGATCAACGCGCTCGCCGCCGCCGGCGCATTCGCGAGGGAGGACCGACGCAACCGTGTCCTGGTCGTCTGCGTGGAAATCTGTTCGCTCCATTTTTCCTACGACGCCGACAACGAAAAGAGGGTCGCCAACGCGTTATTTGCGGACGGCGCCGCCGCGGCGATCGTCGGCGCCGACGAGACGGCAGACACTGGCGAGACGCCCACGATCGCCGGCTTTGCATCGACCTTATTGCCCGACTCGAGCGAATTGATGACCTGGCGAATCGGCGATCACGGATTCGAGATGAGCCTTTCGCCCCGTGTTCCCGGTGTTCTGGCCGACCATGTCCCGGCCTGGCTCGACGGCATGCTCGAAAAGCACGGACTTTCCAGAGGGGCGGTTGCGTCCTGGGCGATCCACCCGGGCGGCCCGAGATTGCTCTCGGCGATCACGAACGCGTTGAACCTCTCGAAAGACGCAGACTCCGCATCACGCGTGATCCTCGCCGAGCAAGGCAACATGTCCAGCGCGACGGTGCTGTTCATCGTGGAGCGGATGCTGCGCGACCGGCCAACCAATGCCCCGGCCTGTCCGCTCGTCGCCGCCGCATTCGGCCCCGGCCTTGCGGGAGAAGCCATGCTTCTCCGCTGAGCGGACATGTCTCGACCCCAGGGTCCTTTGTCAGCGCGGCCATTCCTCGGGGTGCCAGGACTCCCGGAACCGGATCACGGGACGATCATTCTCGAAGTCCACTGGCAACCAGACGTACCGGCCGTCGATTGCGTTCTGGGGCCGCCACCTGTCGGCCATGAAGATGAACGAATCCTCAGCGCCTTCGACGGGCAGCACGAACGTGCTCTGGCCGCCGAACGTCAGTTCCGCGTTCTCTCCCACGCATGGGTTCCCGGTCACGGTCCATGGGCCCCAGATTGAATCCGCAACGGCGTGCTCCGCGGCGTTGGGTGCCCATCCGGTGCACCCGGACGTGATGAGGTGGTACCGCCCGTCACGCTTGAAAATCGCCGGCGCCTCGCGGTGCCCTCCCGCGAAAGCCCGGGTGTACTTGCCCGTATGCCGTGTGAACGTCTCGTCCAACTCCGCGATGT
>DDFO01000054.1:206411-207187 GCA_002337215.1 Phycisphaerales bacterium UBA1926
CAGCGTGTAGTTCTCTTCCGAAGCGAACACGTGGTACGCCGTGCCGTCGTCGTCGAGGAACAGCGTCATGTCCCGTGCCATCTGCCCGCCGTAGAAATCACGGGCGAAGAATTCATCGGCCTTCTCCGCCTTGGTCTCGCCAGCGTGCGGCCCGCCCCACCGGCCCTTGAGAACCCGATTCTTCAGCTCATCTGAGATCCCGATCGGGAACCGTCCCGCGTTTGGACGCACGCTTCCGAGATACACGAACGGGCCCGTTGATGAGTCGGACACCGCGCACCCGGTTCTCGCCGCGTTGTAACCGTGCCCCTTGAGTTCGAGATGAAACCACATGACGAATTTGCCGGTGGTCTCGTTGAAGATCACCTTCGGCCGTTCGATCACGCAGCCCGCGACGATCTCGCTTTGCGGGTCATCGCTGACAGCGAACGCGACACCGGCGTCCTCCCAGACCACGAGATCATCTGAGCGGTAAACGCGAACCCCGGCGTGGGCTTTGTTGCCTCCGGGTCCGCCCGCTTTATGCTCGCCGTACCAGTGGTACGTCCCGTTGTGGTACAGCACCCCGCCGCCGTGCGCGTTGATGTGCACGCCCGACGTATCGAGCCAGATCTCACCGGGCTCGATCGACTCGGCCTGGCCCGAAACCGGATACGCAACGCACAGAGAACTCGCCGCGATCACAAAGTGGAGTAGTCGAGTCATCCCGATGTATCCCTACCCGAGTCCTGCCGCGATTCCAACAATGCCGGAGGGGGGACTCGAACCCCCACTCT
>DDFO01000048.1:0-148 GCA_002337215.1 Phycisphaerales bacterium UBA1926
ATCCTCGACAACTTCTGCTGGCCGAGCTGCAAGAAGCCCCAGAACCTCGCCAGCCTCGTCCGCGCCGCCGAGGGCTGCTACGACGCCGCCAAGGCCTACCGCACGCCCTTCGTCAGCGGCAAAGACTCGCTCAACAACCAGTTCACCA
>DDFO01000048.1:245-1345 GCA_002337215.1 Phycisphaerales bacterium UBA1926
CTCGCTCAACAACCAGTTCACCATCCCGGGCGAGAACGGCGAAGCCGCCCGCACCATCGAGATCCCCCCGACCCTCCTCATCACCGGCATCGGCATCGTCCCAGACATCACCAAGTGCGTGACGATGGACGCCAAACGGGCCGGCAACAACCTCGTCATCATCGAGAACCGCCCCAACGCGCACATCGACCGTCTCGACAACACCAAACGCGTGGGCGGCTCGCACCTCGCCGCCCAGTTCGGCGTCCCCAAGAACGCGGACCCCCGCACCCCACGCCCGGATCCCGTCAGCGGCGCGAAGACCGCCCGTGTCATCGCGGAGATCATCCGCCGCGGCTACGCCGTCTCAGCCCACGACGCCTCCGAAGGAGGCCCGCTCGTCGCCGTCGCCGAAATGCTCATCGCCGGCTCATCTCCGGACAGCCCGCTCGGCGCCGCGATCACCCTCACCGGCGAGCACCCGCTCGCGCGGAACCTCGGCGATCACCCGCACACCTACATCCTCGAAGTCCCGTGGGATAAGGTCGACGACATCGCCAACATCTGCGAAGAAACCGGCGACGCACTTCACACCGTCATCGGCGAAATCACCGACGACGGCGCCCTCGAATTCGGCGAGAACGGCACCTGGCAGACGATCCCCGTCGAAGACCTCGCCAAAGCCTGGCTTACCGGCCTCGGCGACTGATCCGGCCGAACTCTCCACACAGGGTGCTATCGCTCGCCGCAATGCCGCGCAGCGGTGCTCTCCACCCCCGAGGCTCACCGCAACCCATACTCCTTCAACTTCCGATACAGCGTCCGCTCCCCGATCCCCAGCATCTTCGCCGTCTGCTCCCGGTTCCCGCCCGTCAGCTTCAGCGTCTCCCGGATCGCCCGCTTCTCGAGCTGCTCCAGACTCGCCCCGGCCAACGACCCCCCGGTCACAAGCCCGGATGCGCTCACCTCCACACCCTCAGGCTCACCCTCATCCCCGCTCCGCACATCGTCCGGGATATGCCGCACGTCCAGACGTGGCACAGCCCCCTCCTCGGCCTCCCCCATCGCCTGCACCGTCATGTTCTGCACCACATTCAGCAACTGCCGCACATTGCCGGGCC
>DDFO01000048.1:1424-1799 GCA_002337215.1 Phycisphaerales bacterium UBA1926
CTGCCGCACATTGCCGGGCCAGTGGAAGCTCGTGAGCCGCATCACCGCCGCATCCGTCACCTCCGGCATCACCCCGTTCGCGGTCCCCATCTGCTCGCTGAACCGCGCGATCGCGTGCTGGATAATCCGCGGAATGTCGTCCCGCCGCTCACGCAGCGGCGGCAATTGGATATGGCTGCCATTGATCCGGTAGAACAGGTCCTGCCGGAAAGCCCCCTCGGCCACCGCCTTGTTGAGATCATGGTTCGTCGCGCTCACGAACCGCACATCCACCTGCCGGCTCTCGTTACTCCCGAGCCGAACCACATCGCCCGTCTCAAGCACACGCAGCAACTTCGCCTGCATCGCCAGTGGCATGTCACCGATCTCATCGAG
>DDFO01000048.1:2013-5569 GCA_002337215.1 Phycisphaerales bacterium UBA1926
TGTACGCGCCCTTTGCATGCCCGAACAACTGATCTTCGAGCAGGCTCTCGCTCTGCCCCGCGCAATTAAACGCCACGAACTTCCGCTTCGACCGCCCCGAGTGATCGTGCACCGCCCGCGCGATCAGTTCCTTGCCCGTCCCGCTCTCCCCGGTGATCAACACCGGGATCGGGCTCGCCGCGACCGTCCTGACCGTCCGCAGGATCTTCCGCATCGGCTCGCTACCCGCCACGATCCCCTCGAAGCCATCCTCGGCGACCAGCCCCCCCAGCTCCCCCGCCTCGACCCGAACCAGCACCTTCTCCGCCGCCCGATTCACGACCTCACGAAAAACAGCAAGATCCAGAGGTTTCTCGACAAAGTCGAACGCCCCCTCCTTGAACGCGGTCCGCGCCGTCGGAACATCACCATGAGCCGTGACCATGATCGTCTCGGCCTGCGGCTGCAGTTCCGCGGACCGGCGCAGAACCACCAGCCCCGCGTCGGCGCCATCCGAGGCGACCCCGTCCTTGCCCCCCGAGTCCGGCATCCGCAGATCGGTGACGATCACATCAAACGACCCGTGCGTGAGCTCGTCGATCGCGCCCGCAACACTCGTCACAACCGTGCTCACATGCCCGGGCTTCCGCAGCGCGTCCGCCATGACATCCGCGTGATCGGGCTCGTCCTCGACGATCAGCACCTGCGCCGCGGGGGGATTCTCGTTCTTCGGTGCGTCGCTCATCGCAGGACTTTATCCACACTCGCCGAGCCCGACCGATCCGAGGTCACCCCACCCGGATCATCGCCGCAAACCCGATCGCCAGCGCATCCGCGACATCAGCAGGCTCTGGCGGTGCCGGGAGCCCGAATACCGACGCAACCGCCGACTGAACCTGCGCCTTGCTCGCCGACCCGGACCCGGTCATCGCACGCTTCACCGACGCCGGGGGCAGCTCGATCGCCTCGATCCCCGCCCGCTTGAGACACAGCAGGATCACGCCACGAGCGTGCGCCATCACCACCGACGTCGCCGGGTGCTTGTAATGACTGAACAGCGCCTCCACCGCCGCAGCCTCGGGGTTCACACGCTCCAGCAACTCACACATATCCCGCTCGAGTTCCGCCAGCCTGCTCGCGACACTCGGTGCTTTCCCCGACTTCGGCACCAGCCGAAAAACTCCGGCATCGACGATCGTCGGCCGAGCGACATCACCCTCAACGCAACCAAACCCGGTGAGTCGGGTCCCGGGGTCGATCCCGAGCACGCGCACTACAACACCCCGCCGGGTTCGCCACCAGCGTCAACCCCCGCGGTTCCCGATCCAACACGATCGATTCCGAGCCGATCGATGTAGTGCTCCATATGGTGCACCACGGTCTTCGCGAGGATGTCCGCCTCGATGTTCACCGCGTCCCCCTCCGCCCAATCACGCAGCGTCGTCTTCTCGAGTGTCTCGGGGATCAGCGCAACCTCGATCCAGCCTCCAGCGCCGGTCGGGTCGCCAGCATGCAGATCCGCGATCGTGAGGCTCACGCCGTCGAGACACACCGAGCCCTTCGGCGCCATAAACCGCATCAGCGACGGAGACGGCTCGAGCCGAACCCGCCACTCGCCCGCGTCATCTGCGCCCTGCCTTGACACCGAAACAACCCGCCCGATCCCGTCCACGTGACCCTGCACGAAGTGCCCGCCCATCAGCGTCGCCGCCGAGACCGCCGTTTCCAGGTTCACCTCTGACCCCACCCCGAGACCGCGGAGACCCGTTTTCTCAAGCGTCTCAGGAATGGCAACAAACGCCAGCCGACCACCGTCAGTTGCAGGATCGCCCGTCAGCGTCAGGCAGCACCCATTCACCGCGACAGACCCACCTCGCCCCGCACCGGGGTCCCAACCACGCGGATCGACCACCAGACGAACTCCCTCCAAGACGGGAGCCCGCTCGACAACCTCCCCGACCGCCTGTACAAGTCCAGTAAACATACCCCAACTCTAGTGCGCTTCCCCCGCCCCTTGACGGGGACCCACGAGGACCGGATACTCCCCCCTCGGCTTCCCAGAACGACCCCACGGAGCGCCCATGATCCGCAAACTCGCCCTTCTCACCCTCGCCGCGTCGCTCCTCCCCCTCGCGGGCTGCCAGGCCGCCGCGACAGGCAGCGCCGACACAAACGCCCAGAATCAGCCCGCAACGACCGTCAGCGAACGCCCAATCGCGCAGCCGGCCGAGGACTTCGTCACCATCTCCGACGGCATCCGCATCGATCACCGAGGCTGGGCAGATCTGGGCTATCGCTGGGAATGGAGCAGCCGCCCGTTCGGGAAAGCCCGAACCGAGATCGAATTGGTGAACCCTATGGGCGATCGGATCGCGATCCAGGCGAGCGATTCTTCGACCGCCGTCGTCGAAACCTCAACAGGACGGGCGGCCTGGCAGGTCCGTAACGCAAGCCCCCTGACGAGCTTCGTCGCAAACAACCGCGCAGGAAGCACGCTGATCTCGTGCGCCCGACCCGAGATCTTCCTGATGGACATCAACACAGGAAATCTCCTCGCCCGCCAACCGGTTGAATACGTCGTCACGACCCCCCCGGTGATCCAGAACGGCTACGCCGTTTTCGGAACACCCACCGGCAATGTCCTCTGCCACCGGTTCGGCGATTCCGCGGGACGCCCCCTACCCCCGCCCCTCGAAGAGGGCCTGCACGCCTGGGCCTACTCGCTCGACGGCGCCATCGACGCCGCCCCCGTCAAGGTCGGCCCGCTCGCAGGCTTTGTCACCGAGAAGGGCCACGTCTTCTTCGTCGATATCCTCAGCGGCTCAGGCCGGGGCTCCGCACGCATCAGCGGAGGCATGGACACCGACCCCGTCACCGACGGCCAGTACATGTACGTCGCGAGCCGGGATCAATCGATCTACGCCTTCGCACCGGAGCGTTCGACCTACTTCTGGCGCGAGCGCACGGCCGATCCCATCACCGTCCAGCCCACCTACAACGAGGGCACGCTCTACGTCACCCTCGCCTCCGAGGGCCTCGTCGCCTTCGACGTCTCCCAGGATGCCCTCGAAATGGGCACCTTCGGCTCGCGCCGCTGGGTGAGCCCCGACGCGTCGGGTGAAGTCATCGCCTCCCAAGACGGCGACCTAGTCGTCTGGGACGCACCAACGATCACCCGAGTCGATGTGAACACCGGCGATGTCATCGCGACACTCGAACTCAAGGGCATCGCCGAAGTCATGGCGGGCGAGTTCGCCGACAGCGACCTGATCGCCGTCGGCGAAAAAGGCCAGCTCATCCGCTTCAGCGCCCGCTGATCGCACCAGAGTCCCTGTCTGAAAATCAGCCCGAAGACGCCCGCACCCCAGGGGATCAGACCCGTGCCCGACACCGTTCCCATCCGACGGGCGCTGCTCAGCGTCAGCGACAAAACCGACCTCATCCCGCTCGCCCGCGTCCTCGATAGCATGTCCGTCGAGATCGTTTCGACCGGGGGAACCGCCCGCGCTCTCGCCGACGCGGGGATCAACGTCCGCGCGATCGACGACCTCACAGGCTTTCCCGAGATGATGGACGG
>DDFO01000045.1:0-223 GCA_002337215.1 Phycisphaerales bacterium UBA1926
TTGATCTCGTTGAAGACCTTCATCGCCTCGACGATACAGACGACCGAACCGTCGGAGATCGATGACCCCGCGGACACGAACGCCGGGCTGTCGGGGTTCGCGGCCGAGTAGAACGTGCCGACCATGGGCGATTCGATCGCGACGAGCCCGTCGTCCGAGCCGCCCGCGGATCCGTCGGCCGATCCGCTTGATGAGGCGGGTGTGGACGCCGCGGCGGCGGGTG
>DDFO01000045.1:320-5687 GCA_002337215.1 Phycisphaerales bacterium UBA1926
GCCGCGTACGCCTGGGGGTAGACGAGCTCGGGGCCGTTGTTGCCCCGCCGGACGGTGACTTTCTCTTCCTGGTCGCGCAGGTCGAGTTCGGTCAGGTCGTTCTCGACCATGAGTTTGACGAGTTCCTTGAGTTTCCGAATATCGATCATGGTGTGTGCTCCTTCGCCGCGGCGTCCTCGGACACCCTCGGCGAGGTCGGTGTCAGATCAGATCGTTGCCCACTCGATATCCTTGGGCAGTGTGCAGAGATTTCGCCGGCCGCGCGGGGTCACCGCGTAGTCGTCTTCGATGCGGACGCCGCCGATCCCGGGGAGGTAGATCCCCGGCTCGATCGTGACCACGTGCCCGGTGTCGAGCACGTCGTCGGATTGCGCACTCAGGCGCGGGTTCTCGTGGACGTCCATCCCAAGGCCGTGCCCCAGACTGTGCGCGAACGCCTCGCCGTACCCGGCGTCGGTGATGACCTTCCGTGCGATCGCGTCGAGCTCGCGCCCCGTCACGCCCGGCTTGATCGCCGACGCGGCGGCTTCGTGCGCCTCGAGAACAACGCCGTAGACCTCGCGCATCTGCCGCGGCCAGCGTCCGAAGCCGAACGTGCGCGTCATGTCGCTGCGATAGCCCATGTGCGTTGCGCCCCAGTCGATCAGCAGCGTCGAGTTGCGTGCGATCGGCACGTCCGCCGGGCTGTAGTGGGGGTGCGACCCGTTCGCGCCCGCGGCGACGATCGTGCCGAACGCGGGGGTCGATGAGCCGCGGGTCTTCATCTGGTATTCGAGTTCGGCGGTGAACTCGAGTTCGGTCATGCCCGGCCGCAGATACTCCAACGCCGCGAGCAGGGCGTCCTGCTGGATGCGTGCCGCGGCGCGGATGTGCCTGATCTCGCTCTCGTCCTTTGCGATCCGCAGATCGGCGACGAGGCCCGACGCGTGGCGGATCGACCGGACCGGAACTTTCTTCTTGCACGCTTCACGGAGGGCAGACTCGGCGCCGACCGTCAGGTGATCCGCCTGGAGCGCAACGCCGTCGAGCGAGCCCCGTTCGTGCAGTTCACCGAGCACCTCGGCGATCGCGCCCGACATCGTGCCCGAGCGCATCGTGATCTTCGCGATGGGTCTGAACGCGTCGAGCTCTTCTTCGTACCGCCGGTCGCTGATGATCGTCGGCTTCCCGGTGCCCACGACGAGCACGCTGTCGCCCCCAAGGAACCCGGTGAGGTAACCCACGTCCACCGGGTTGGTAATAACGGCGTGCCCAACACCGAGTTCCCGGAGCGTCACGCGGAGCCGTTTCATGCGGCCGCGCGCGGTGTCGTGAACACGCGCGAGGGCTTTCGGGATGGCGTTCTTTTTACGCTGTGCCATTGGCGTCCATGATAGGCGGTGACGCGTTCCGCCGCCTTGCTGTGCGCCCCACGGCACGCGCGCAGAAAGACGCCCCGGGGGTACGGAAACCACCGGGGCGTTCTCTCCTCAGGTCAGATCGTTCGCACCGAGTGCGCCAAGATCACTCGCAGCCGGCGGTGAACGAATCGACGAACAGCCCAACGTCGGCGAGATCAACGTCGTTGTCGCCGTCGAGGTCGGCGCCGAGTCGGCCTTCGATCGCGAGCATGATGAACGTCTGCACGTCGCCCAGATCGAGCACGCCCGTCAGGTCGAGATCCGCGGGGCAGGCATCGCCCACATCGACCGCGTGGAGCGACGCAACGGGCCGGCCGACATCGACCGAACGCAGCACCGCGCCCGTCTCGAGTTCCACCTCGAGCAGCTCGCCCGACGAGTCGGCGACGAGCACACGCCCGCCCACGAGCGTCGCGAGCCCGGTCGCGTCCGACCCGATGAAGTGATCCTGCGCGTAGATCCCGTTGAACTCGTCGTACCGGTAGATCTTCCCGTTTATCGAGCCCAGCACGACGGTCAACCCCGAGAAGCTCATCGAGTTGATCGCGCCCCCGCACGCGGCGAAGAACTGGAAGTTGTTGTCCGGGAACGCGTCGGCGAGCGGGGCCCGTTCGGCGATCGTGTTCAGCCCGCCGTAGTACAGGTTGCCCCAGTGTGTGCCGAGACCCGTGACGCCCCCGAAGAAGGTCGTGACGCTGCTCTCGACCGCGCCGCTCTCCGGGTCGATCTTCTGGATCTCCCCGTCGGTGTCGGCGGCGTAGAGCCAGGTGCCGTCGGTCGAGACCGCAGCCGCGTCCACGCTGGTCGAGAACCCGCCGACCGTCTGGGCCGTGTCGAGATCGACAACGGTGATCGTGCCGTTCGCGTCGCTGTAGTAGCCGCGACGCCCGATCGTCGTGAGCGCCCGCACGGGGGTGTCCGCCAGTGCGAGCGGCGACACGTTCCTGGAGTCGGTGTCGTACGCCAGGATGGCCCCGTCGGTTGTTCCAACGAGCACGGTGTCCGCCGCGGCCAGCGAGACAAGGCCGGTGGAAAGAGCGAGCATGGTGATCAGATTGCGATGCATGGTGTGTTCCTTCTTCTCATCGAATAAGTCGGGTGATGGGGCGAGCCGGTTGGGCAAGGTCCTCGGCCGGGCGGGGATCCATCCCGGGCCAGCGATACCACCATCATGCGGCCCGATACCGCACCCTCAACCCACCTTCTGAGAGGGCTTGACGCAGAACGGTCTGATCTCATGTCGTTCAGCCTGGCCGTGGGGCGCCACGGACACCGCGTCATTCACGGTCCGGCCGATCCCCGTCCGGCCTGCACCGACCGATGAACCGCGCGAGCAACTCTGGCCGGCTCGAGGCGTCGAAGTGCCGGTACAGCTTCGTCGCATGCTCGTGCACCGTCGCTTTGCTCAGGCCGAGCTCGGCGGCGATCTCCTTCTCGCTCAGCCCTTCGAGCAGCAGCCCGAGCACCTCGCGTTGGCGCTTGGGGAGGTCACGCAGCCCCGGCTCCGCGCCCGACGCGAGCGCCCCGCCCATCAGCGCGGCGATCTGGTCGTGCAGCAGCGCGAGCAGCCGACGCTCACGCGGCGTGAACCCATCCTCGCCCACGGCCCGGTGGACCCAGAGCGTGCTGACCGTTCGGGTCCGCGGCACCTGGCGGATCGAGAAGATGTAATCGTCGATGCCGCAGGCGCGGTGGACCTCGTTGAACGCGCGCGAGCGTTCCCAGACCGCCGGCCCGCCCCAGATCGCGTCCCGCGTCAGCGTCACGCCCCGCTCGCGCTCCGCGCCGAACATCCGCGTCACCACCGGGTACTCGGGCTTCTGCTCGGCAGGGCCCTTCGAGGCGTACTCCTGCCAGCGGCGTGCGGCCCGGTCGTCCTCCCAGCCGGTGCGGAAGAGCCCGACAGCCTCGTTGGGTTCGCCCGAGCCGAGCCCGGTGAGCTCCGAGGCGATGACGACTCGCGCGCACAAGAGCGAGCGCAGCCCCTCGTTGAGATGCTCGGGCCAGGCCGCCCGGTCGCTGCCCCGCTCCAGACATTCTCCGAGGATCACCGTGCATTTCATGATGTCCGCGGCGCGGACCCGACCGATTCGGCGCATTTGTTGCTCCCGGGGACACCCTACCTGCACCGGTCCGGCTCGCCAAGCCGATCTATGGTGTTGCGGCGTCCGAGAATCGGACGTTGGCGCGAACCGTCGCGCAACCGAGGAGCCCACCAATGACCCGCCTTGCCAACGACATCGCCTACCTGAGCCTTGAGATCGGGTTCGAGGCCGAGATCCCGACCTATTCCGGAGGGCTCGGCGTCCTCGCGGGCGACACGCTCAAGGCGGCCGCCGACGTGGGGCTGCCCTACGTGGGCGTCACGCTCCTTTACCGGGGCGGTTATTTCAGCCAGAAACTGGCACCCGACGGCGGGCAGACCCCCGAGCCACACCCCTGGAACCCCGAGGGCACGCTCCGCGCCATGAGCCCCCGCATCGTGGTCCCGCTCGACGGACGCGAGGTCGTCATCAGGGCGTGGCGCCTCGACATCCACGGCGTCAACGGGCACATCGTGCCGGTGTACTACCTCGACAGTGACCTGCCGGAGAACGACGCCGAGGCCCGCAAGCTCACCGACCGCCTCTACGACGGGGGGCCCGACCACCGCATCCGCCAGGAGGCGATCCTTGGCATCGGCGGTCGCCGCATCCTCCGCGCCATCGGGCACGACGTGAAGACGCTCCATATGAACGAGGGGCACGCGTCGTTCCTCTGCATCGAGCTGCTCAGCGAATACTTTGCACGCGTCCGCGAGCAGACGGGCCAGGACGCCAAGCTCGACGCCGCGGCGGTCGCGCACGTGCGTCACAAGTGCGTCTTCACGACCCACACCCCCGTCGAGGCGGGGCACGATCGGTTCGGGATCGACAGTGTGCGCACGATCGTGGGCGATCACCCGCTGTTCGACCGCCCCGATCTGTATGGCGAGCCGGGGATTCTCAACACGACGCGTCTCGCGATGAACTTCTCCAAGTTCTGCAACGCCGTCGCTCGCAAGCACGGCGAGATCAGCCGGAAGATGTTCCCGGGATACCCGATCCGTTCGATCACCAACGGCGTGCACGCGACGAGTTGGGCGAGCCCCCGCCTCCGGGAACTTTTTGACGAGCACATGCCCCTCTGGCGACAGGACAACCACGACCTCCGGCTCGCCCACGCGATCCCCGGCAAGGACCTCTGGCGCGCGCACACCGAGGCGAAGGCCGAGATGCTCGGGAAGGTCACCGAGCGGACGGGCGTCGCCTTCGACCCCGAGGCGCTCACGATCGTCTTCTCACGCCGGATGACGGACTACAAGCGCCCGGCATTGATCTTCGCCGACATCGCTCGGCTCAAGCGGATCGCGAAGAACGTGGGGCCCATCCAGTTCATCTTCGCGGGCAAGGCCCATCCCCACGACGGGCGAGGGCAGGACATCATCCGCAGCATTCACCGCGCCGCGAAGGAGTTGGAGGGGACCGTCCCCGTTGCGTTCTACCCCGACTACGACATCGCGATCACGCGGCACCTGGTCGCGGGGGCGGACGTCTGGCTCAACAACCCGCGCCCGCCCCTCGAGGCGAGCGGGACGAGCGGCATGAAGGCCGCGCTCAACGGGGTGCCCAGCCTCTCGACCCTCGACGGCTGGTGGATCGAGGGGTGCGTGCCCGGCGAGACGGGTTGGGTCATCGGCGATGAACGCGAGGCACCCGAGAAGGGCCCGCTGCTCGACGAGTACGACGTCGCGCACGCCGAGTCGATGTATCAATCGATCGAGAAGACGATACTGCCGCTCTTCCGCCGGGACCGCGAGGGGTGGATCCGCGTGATGAAGAACGCGATCGCGCTGAACGGGTCGTACTTCACGACGCAGCGGATGGTGAGCGAGTACGCGCTGCGGGCGTATACGGCGTAACGATCACGAGGCACGAGGCACGAGGCA
>DDFO01000045.1:5748-13209 GCA_002337215.1 Phycisphaerales bacterium UBA1926
CGAGGCACGAGGCACGAGGCACGCCGTCGAATCGCCTGTTACCGCAGGCGCCTGGCCGTTTCTTCGAGCATCGGGATGCCCAGCTCGAGGTTCTCGAACGACTCGCCCAGGTTGCCGTCGGCGGCCGCGGACCACGCGCGGTTGATCTTGCGCTCCGCACCCGCGAAGGCGTCCATGACGTTCGCGTACTTGCCGAGCCCGCCCCGGGCGACCATCACCTCACGGCCCTCGGGGAACGCGGCGAGGTGGGTCTGCTGCAACTCGCCCACGCGGTCGATGATCTCGGCCATCCGCGCCTTGTCGGAGTGCATCGCGAGCACCGAGGCGCGGACGCTCTTGAGTTCCGCGATCGCGTGGGCCAGCGAATCGACCGGATCGGCGGCGCCCTTCTTGAGCGCCCCGCCCTTCGAGAGCGCCCGTTGCCCCAGCCCGCAGAGCGTGAGCAGCACGACGGACCCGATGAAGTAGAACCGGTGCGACCAGCGGGCGAAGGCGAACTCGCCGACGTGGACGCGTTTGACGAGCGGCTCGTTGTCGCCCTGCACCACTGGCAGCAGCACCTTCTGCCCGCTATCCATCAGCCGCACCAATATGGGCTGGCAATCCAGTTCATCCCGAATGCGCCAATAGCCTGCGATCACATCGTCAGGCNNCACCCTGCTCGGCCGACATCGCCTCGATGACCGCGGGTGTGAGCTCGGTGCCGGCGGGCCACTGCGCGGCCTCGCCCCCGTCCTTGGGCACCATGGGGCCCGCGGGGCTCCTGAGCACGAGGTAGCCGGTCGGTCCGGACTTGCCGTTGTTGGGATCGTCGTCGCCGACGAGCGCGGCGTCCCGGCTCTTGTAGAGCTCGGGGTCGCCCAGCGTGGTCGGCACGAAGTAGGCCGTCACCGCGCTGATCGCGCCGACGCCGACACAGATCCAGATCACCAGTCCAAGCAGCGATTTCATCGCGTGTTCTCCGTCGAATCAGTCCGCCGGGGGCGGCGGTGTGGGGCCCCCGGTGAATCGCCCGTGCGATCAGACCAGGATCAGCTCATGGAGAGCTGGACAATGTTGATGATCAGCGCGGGCACGGCTTCGCCCACGATCAGCCCCGCCGCGAGCGGCACGCCCCATTCCTCGGTGAACCGCCGGCCCTTGGTCATCGTGGTGAACATGCTCAGCACGCACCCCACGCCGTAGGTCGCGATGTAGATGAACGGCAGGTAGACCGAGAGGCCCACGAGCACGCCGAGCCCGGCGAACCCGCCCAGCCCCAGCAGCACACCCATCAGCCCGCCCATGCCGTAGAACGCGTAGGGCAGGTCCCCGCCCTGCACGCCCACGATGACGCTCTTGAGCGCGTCGGCCTGGGCGGCCGGCACCTCGACGGAGCCGAACTCGTTGGTCTGGGCGATGAGCAGCACCGTGAGCATGCTGATCGCGGGGCCCAGCCCCACGACGAACAGCTCGATCGTCTGCTGCTTGATGGGTTTGGAGCCGACGAGGTATCCCGTCTTGAGGTCGCCCATCATGTCCGCGGCGAGCGTGATGGCGGTGCACAGCGCGACCCCCAGCAGCACCGACGCGAGCACCTGCCCCGTGCCTGCTAACAACATCACGAGCACGACGGTCACCAGCGCGAGACCCGAGATCGGGCTCCAGTCGGTCATCCCCGTGCACTGCGCGATGATGACCCCGGCGAACCAGATCCAGATCGCGCCGACAACGGCGATGATCGCGGCGCTCATCCAGTGGGGGAGCGATTCGAGCCAGCCACGCTTGATGCCGAAGTCGGCGATGACCTCGGCCTTCTCGGCATCGGACCATTCCATGAACGTCTCGCGGGCCGCCTCGCTCGCGAAGCCGAGCTGCTGACCCATGACGGCGATCGTCTCGACCTCGGGATCCACCTCGACCTCGCGGTACGGCTCGGTGACCGGGCAGTACGAGTTGATCGGGCGATCGGTCATCAGGAAGGCCGCGAGGAAGAGCATCGCGATGCCGCCGATGGCGATGAAGACGATCGGGGCGAGGCCCATCTCGTCGCGGGAGCCCTTGGGCATTCCGGTGCCGCCGCCGCCCCCGCCGCCGCCGCCGGCGATGGACTTGAACGCGGCAAGGATCGCCGGGAGCGCCGCGACGACGCCCATCATCGCGCCGCCCAGGAGCATGCCGATACCGATGGGCTTGCCGATCTCGGTTCGCGCCCAATTCGCGAGGTTGCCCGGATGGACGTCGGTGGGCAGCCAGCCCAGGTTGTACGACACCGGGTTGACGACGCAGTAGGCGAGGATGCCGCCCACCAGCACCATCAGGCCCGGCTTGCCGGTGATGTAGCCGGCGCCGAGCGAGAGCGGGGTGATCGCGAAGATCAACGCGTACTGACCAGGGATGCCCAGGATCCGCCCGATGTCGATCGCGTGATCGGTGACCGCGAGGTCGGGTCGGTTGTCGCCGTCGTGATCGACGGCGGGCTTGAGCGTGTCCGAGTTCTCGGGGTAGTCGGCGGGCAGGCGGATGTTGAAATCCTGGTAGCCGAAGATCGGATCGTTCGGCCAGCCGTACCCCGTCTTCTTGATCGAGGCCCACCCAGGAGCAGCCTCCGCGCCCTCCGGGACGATCCCGGCGGTGATCCGATAGACCTGCAGCAGCAGATCGTCGCTGTGCCCCTGCCCCGGGTTCGCTTCGATCGTCGCGTCGATCGCGGTGAGCCTGGCGAGCAGGTCCTCGCGCGTCGCCTCGTTCTCTTCAGTGAGCGTGGAGATCTCACCAACGAGGGTCTTGCGTTGCTGGAGCGCCTCGCCCCGGGCGACGAGCGACTCGGGCGCGGCTTCCTGCTGGACCCATCGCGACATCTCTACCGCGAGTGCGGCCTCGGCGGGCCCGACCCGGCCCTGCTCGATCAGCACCCCGAGCGCAGACTCGGGATCGACCGTCCCGTCGACGACGGTGTTCTCATCGATCGCAACGGGGTTGGGGATGTTGGGCAAAGCCGCGGGGATGTAGATCGCTGCCCCGATCAGGATGCCCACGAGCAGCACGATGAACTTGGTGACACCCGCGCCGGGACTCTTGAGAATCGTGGAGACGCCGACAGCGCTGGGGAACCGCAGGCGATCGATGTCGATCATCTGCTTGCGGAGAGGGATGATGAAGACGCAGCCCATGATCGCGCCCGCGATGGACGCGAGGGTGAGCAGCCAGAAGTTGGCGTCCGACCAGGTGAGCGTGAACCCGAGCAGGATGAGCACCGGGACGGTGAAGATCACGCCCGAGTTGGAGGTGTTCACCGCGCTGGCGACGGTCTGCACGATGTTGGTCTCGACGATCGTGCCGCGTCGCAGGATCTTGAGGATCCCGAACCCGAGCACCGCCGCGATCGCCGAACCGCCGATCGTGAACCCGATCTTCAGACCGGCGTAGGTGATCGAGGCGTTCATCACGATGCCGATGAGCACGCCCACCACGACGGCGAGCAGCGTGACCTCGCGGTACCCGGGGTTGGTGGGCATCGGGTGCCCTCCCTCCGGGGTATTCGGGTTCTGGGCATCACCCTCGAGCGGGATCGTGGCGCTCGGGTCCCCCGGCGCAGCGGCTCGCGGGCCGTCGGTGCCGAGTCCGGGTCGTTCAGAAGGCGTCTCTGACATACATCGCTCCTGCGAAGACAACGCCCGGCACGGCTCAAACCGGGGCCGGGCGAGACGGGAACAGCCTACACGATCCGCCCGCGTGTGTGCGCACGGGTCGTTCATAGATCATCAAACCGCGCACGAAAAAGGGCGCTCACGCGGAGCGCCCCATATTCATTCAAAAGAGTCTCTCGCGGACGCGATCAGATCGACGTCAGCTTGCGACCGATCCGCCGGCGGGCGTTGATAATCTTGCGGCCGCTCTTGGTCTTCATACGGGCGCGGAATCCGTGCTTGCGGATTTTCTTGATCTTGCTTACGCGCCGCGGGTAGTGCATCGCCATCGTGAATCTCCGGAATCGATCCCGACGCGATCACCGCGCCGGGCGGCAACGATAGGCCGAAGACGCGGGCAAGGCCAGCCGCTTTCGAGGGCACCGTCAACCCATTGGATTCCACAAGCGGCGGTGGTTCCTGTAGGGCATTATTCGGACGTTGCTGAGTGCTCCCCGCGCCCGCGCTGAGGTCGGCCGGCTCCGAAAACTCGTCTTCCCGTGATTCACGCATGGAAACCGCGTGACACAGGCAGCGGCATTCCTTATTCTCTATCTGTTGCGCCCGGAATCGTTTGAATTCGGGTCGGCATTCACCTGTCTCCGGGTTCGCTCCACGGTCGGTATTCAGCCGTCCGGAGAGCCTCCTCGGTACGTCAACCGAACGAGCGTCGCCGCCGGGTGATGACCCCCTCTTCGTGGGAAGGGGGTCGTCCCGGGGCCGACGCGGAGGATCCGTTGTATGGAAGAGTCCCTCTCCCGGGCCCAGGAGATCATGGGCGTCGTGTTCCGCGACCAGGCCCATATCGAGCTCGCGCTGCGCCACGCCTCCCATTCCGAGTCCCGCCTCGACTCCAACGAACGGATGGAGTTCCTAGGCGACGCCGTGCTGGGCATGGTCGTCTGCGAACGCATCTACGAGCTCTTCCCCGACGCGCTCGAGGGCGAGATGACCAAGGTCAAGTCCACGGTCGTCAGCCGCAAGACCTGCGCCGACATCGCCGAACGGCTGGAGCTCGAGCAGCTGTTGCTCCTCGGCAAGGGCATGCAGACCCAGGACCGATTGCCGCGCTCGCTCGCGGCCGCGGTGTTCGAGTCCGTCATCGCCGCGGTTTATCTCGACCAGGGCTTCGCGGCGACCAAGGCCTTCCTGCTCCCCCTGCTGGATCCCTATATCACCGAGGCGGAGCGGAGCGGGCACCAGCAGAACTTCAAGAGCGTGCTCCAGCAGCACGCCCAGGCCGAGTTCGGCGAATCGCCCTGCTACCGCATCCTCGACGAGAAGGGTCCGGACCACGCCAAGGCGTTCAAGGTGGGCGTCGAGCTCGCGGGGCAGGTTTTCGAGCCGTGCTGGGGGCAGTCCAAGAAGCAAGCCGAGCAGCAGGCCGCGGAAGTCGCGCTGCACGAACTCGGGGTCATCGCGCTCGACAAAAACGGGCTCGTACGCGTCGTCGAGGACACGGCTCCTGCCGCGGCGGACGGGGACGCGGGATCGGCCGTCGCGATCCAGGAGTAAATCTCGTCCCGCGTCTTCGGTGCGGCTGACCTGCTCGGCGGGTCAGGGCGTCAGCGCACAGTGTCTCGCAAGACTCTGGCGCGCAGAGCGGCTCGGTGGCACAGTCGATCGGTGATCGCGCGTGATTGTCAGGGCATCAGATCGACGACGACCGGCAGGTGGTCGCTCACCGCGCTGTCGTCTGGGTAGAGCCCCCACGTCGCGAGGCGGTCGGGGTCCATCAGCCGGGTATCGACCGCGAACGCCTGGGCGACGCTCGCGTTGCCGGTGAGGAACCAGTCGAGCCGGCCCGGGCTGAAGTAGCCCCGGTCGTCGCGCCAGGTGTAGAGCGCGGTCTCACCGATCACGCCCGTCATCGCGGGCTGCAGATCACGCCCGCCGGCGCCCAGCCCCTCGCGGAGCACATCGAGCGGGCCCCGGGTCCCGACGAGGTTCATGTCGCCCCCGATGATCTTCGCGTCGATGTCGCGTCCCAGGTTGCCCCGGACGTCGGACTCCGCCGCTGAGAACGCGGCGTTGATCGCCCCCGCCTCGGCGTAGCGGAGCGTGTCCTCCTCGGACCCTGCCGAACCGCAGCACTTCAGGTGCGTCGAGGTCGCGAGCAGATTTCCGGCGGGCGTCGAAACCAGCGCGGTGACGGCGCGCACGGTGCGCCTCCTGCCGGTCCGCGGGTCCTCGATCTCGACCGGCTCGTCGTACCCGTGCGTGATCACGTGCGGCGTCGCGATCGCGACCCCGAGGTCGGGCATCGCGACGGCGTCCCACACGCCCACGCCCCCGGCGAGGTTCCCCGACAGCCCCTGGATGCCGCTCGCCCACTCGTGCTTGCCGGGCAGCGGGCCCACGAAGCCGCTCAGCCATGCTTCGAGCGCGGGCTCATCGAAATCGTCGGCCTCCTGGAACAGGATCACGTCGGGCTCGATCGCCGCGATCAGCCGGGCGAACGGGGCGGGTTCCGTCTGCGGCTTGCCCCGCAGCACGTTCATGCTCAGCACGCGGATCGTCCCGGGCATCTGCTGGGGGATGCCCTTCTTCGTGAGGATCTTCTCGTCGGCCGCGTCGGGCAGCACGAACTCGATCGGCTCGCTGTAGCGGACGACCTCGCCCGCCGTCCCGGTCATCAGCACGATCGCCTTGGCGCCGCCCGCGGAGTCGATGCCCGAACCCTCGAGCGCGTCCGCGGTCCGATCGATCCGCGCCTCGAAGAAGTCGGACGCGTAGGTGGGAGAGGCCATGAACCCGATGTCGGCGTGCTTGAGCCGGGTCACGGTCCCGTCCGGGTTGTTGCGGATGATCGTGATCCCCGTCGCGAAGGGCGACGCGGGCTGCCCACGCTCCAGCCGACGGTTGCGGATGCTCGCGGCCGACCCGGGGGGCAGGTCGGTGAGCAGGGGGCTCATCAGGATCTCGAGATCGACGCCAAGCGTGCCCACGTCCGGCGGACCGACGAGCGGCTCGCCCGTCGCCGGGTCGTTGTCGAGGTCGAACAGCAGCCGGGTCGTCTCGTCGTTCGCTTGGAGGGTTGCTTCCTCGCCGGGGCTGAAGCGGAACGACACCGTCTCCGCGTCGGCGGCGGTCGTGATCCCCCCGCGCCACTCGCGGGTGTCCCCGTCGAGGACGAACCCGCGGGGGGTGCCGGAACTGCCCCAGGAATTGCCCGTCGAGCAGGCGACCAGCGCGAGCACGGACGCCGAGCAGGCGGCGAGGCCCGCGGTCAGAACGATCGAACGGAGCGAGATCGGCGTCGGGTGTGTGCGCATGACCGGGAGTATCCCGGCCCGGTCCCCAGAAAGCAAGCCGGCCGCACCGACCCGCACCGACCTGACCCGACCCGCACAGACCGGTTTAGCCCGGCTCAGACCACGCCGTTGACCACGAGCCCGACAACCACCACCGCCATGAGCGCACAGAGTACGACCGCGGCGATGAGCCATTTCTGTCCGCTCGAGACCAGTTTCGCCAGCTCCGCCTCCCGCTCGGCGTCGGTCTCTCGCATCTGGCTGATTGTGTCGCCCAGGTCTCGGGCCGACGAACTCATATCGCTCAGCGTCTCGTTGAAGCCCCCGATCGACCGGGCCATCTCCGCCTCGGCCTCGCCGGACCGGTGGATCGCCGACTGCATGCTCTGCAGCGCCGCCGTCTGCCGCTGGCCCGCCTCGAGCTGCTCGATCGCGGTCTTGTTCAGCCGGTCCACCGCCGCGTCGTTGCGTGTGCGCGCATCGCGGGTCAGCTCGATCAGGTCGCCCAGCGCGTCGGCGACCCGCCGGTTCTGCTCGAC
>DDFO01000045.1:13292-25927 GCA_002337215.1 Phycisphaerales bacterium UBA1926
CGACCCGCCGGTTCTGCTCGACGAGCTCCGGGAGCGCGTCCATGTTCCGGGCCGACCGCTCGGCGAGTTCCAGCAGCCGTTCGGAGCGGTGCGACTGGGTGTCGAGGTGGTCGTCGACCTTGCGGACCAGGCCCAGGACCTCGGTGTAGTTCTTCTGCAGTTCCTTGATGAGCTCCTGACGGTTGCGGGGCGAGACGATCGGCGTTCGGCTCGCGGTCTCCGGTTCGATCGGGTGGGCCGTGCCTGTCGTCTCTTCCGATCCGTCGGCATCGACCAGCTCGCGAGCCATGCTTGCTTCGAGCTCACCCTCCGCGTCGTCATCGAGATAGACATCGATATTGACCGGCTTGCGGTCCATCGCCGATGCGGCGCCGTTGGCGTTCGATCGGGATCGGCTCGCCGAACCCGGTCCGGTTGGCCCAGTGGCCGCTCGATCCTCCGTCGGCTTTGTCGTCTGGGTTTTCGACGATCCGCCGAAGAGTTTCGCCAGTCGCTGCATGACTCCCATCAGGGCTCCTTCCTCTCCGGTTGCCCGCCCGGCCCGATCCTGCGATCGCGAGCCGGGTCTCCACCGCGAGCGTACGGCGGCGCGTGCCGAGCCGGCAACGGCGCGGGCGTGAAACGTGCGCACATCGTGCTTGTTCGTGCCGGCTAACGCTCTGATTTACTCCGGGTGCGGACTCGGTGTCAACGCCGCAGCGCCGCCGCGACCCGGCGCACGAGGTCGTCCGATGGCACGTGGTAGGGCCTGAACTTCTCGAGCGTGCCAAGTTCCTCGTTGAACAGCAGGCCCCGGTTCATGCCCAGTTTGCCCGCCGCGGGCGAGTCGATGAGGTTGGCAGAGTCGGCCGCGCTCATCTGCAGAATCGCCCGCTGCTCGAAGTGGCCCTGCGCCCTTCGATCGAGGACGCGGCCCATGCTCGTCGCGGTGTCGCACCAGGCGATGACGTGCAGCCCGAGGGCGGGACCGTCGCGGAGCAGGTCGCCCAGCTGCGCCGAGGGGCTCGGGGCTCCGTCGGTGTCGTCGTCACCGCTGAACGAGAACGAGAAGTCATCGTCTTTCTGCCGGAGGTCGCGGAACCGCTGAAGACCCAGGAAGAACAGGTACCAGGGCGTGTGCGCCGCGGACTCGTCGGACTCGCGCCGCGCGCGTTCGGCGTCGAACGCCGCGAGCGTGTCGGCGAGCGCGCGGACGCGACCGAAGCGGACGTCCAGCGCGCCGGGCTCGGCGAGCCGGGCGACGATGTTCTCGACCGAGTCGGCCTCCGGGTCGTCGGGCGGCGTCGGGTCGAGGAAGGCGATCTTCACGCCGCCCGGGCCTTTGGTTGGATCGGCCGCGTGCTGGGCGGCGAGCCCGACCATCGACGCCGACAGCATCGCCCGGGCGGTCTCTTCCTGCTGACCGACGACGATCAGGTTCGCGCCGGCCTGCCTCCGCAGGTGTGCGCCGGTCGGCGGCTTGATCGCGACCGGGTCACCGACCCACGCCTTCGCGGCGCGGACGGGGGCGGCGTCGGGCGCGATGGCCGACAGCAGTTCCTGGTTGTCCGCAAGGTCCGCGGGGATGTTGCCCTCGAAGACGATCGTGTGCGTATCGCTCACCGGCGGCGCGTCGTGCATCTTCGTGCGCACGCGTTCGAGCATCGCGTCGCGCTCGGCGTCGGGGAGCCAGCAGACCTGGAAGGGGTTGTTGCCCTCGACCATGCCGTTCGCGTCGTTGTAGATCGCCTCGCCCGGGCGGTTGAGCAGGCGGGCGGCGGCGTTGTCCTCGCTGAGGATCAGGTAGCTGTCGGTCTCCGAGCACTGCAGCGCGATGCGGACCGCCATCTGGCCCATCGTTGACCGCGCGAGCGAGTACGCCCCGCTGAGCGTCTGGCTGCCGAGAAAGACGTGCATCCCGAACGCCCGGCCCTGCCGCACGAGTCGATCGAGCAGCAGCCCCGCGTCCTGGGCGATCTTGTCGTCTTCGGTGAAGATCTCCTGGAACTCGTCGATGACCAGCATCGTGCGCGGGAGTGCCTCGTTCTTTCCGGAGGCCTTGAGGGCCTCGCGGGCGGCCCCGATGGACTGGACGCCGAGATCGCGGAACAGGTCGCCCCGGCGGACGAGTTCGTCGTCGAGGCGTTGGAGGACGCTGAGCCCGAACTCGCGGTCGGACTCGATCGCGACGGCCCGGGCGTGGGGGAGCCGACCGCCTGTGTAGGCCTTGAACTCGACGCCCTTCTTGAAATCCACCAGGTAGAACTCGAGCTCGTCAGGGCTGTACCAGAGCGCACCGGCAGTGATCATGACGTGCAGCAGGGTGGACTTGCCTGAGCCCGTTTTGCCCGCGATCAGCGCGTGCTGGCTGGTGCCCTTGCCGAATGCGAGCTTCTGGAGGCGGGTCGCGCCGGAGCGTCCCAGCGGGATGCGGAGCTCGTCTGAGCAGGTCTCCGACCACATTTCTCGCTCGCTGCCCGGGGCGAGCGTCGAGAAGGGGACCTCGACTTTCCCGAACTCGAGCGCGGCCTTGCCGAGCGCGTCGATGATCTTCGCCTTCTCAGTGTCCGACGGCGGCGATTCGAGCGAAAGCGGCAGGGTCTCGTACGCCTCGTCGCGCCAGACGAACCGGGCTTGTCCCGGCGCCTCGGGATCAAACTCGACGACCGAGCACCCCTCGTCGAGGATGTCGGCGGTGATGTTCTCGGGGAGCTTCGCCCGCGCATCGTGGTGGAGAAGGACGAAGACCCCGCAGCGGGGGCCCGATTCGATGATGCTCGCGAGGCGGCGTGCGGATTCCTCGGTGAACCCCGTCGGGAAGTCGGCGACGACGAGGAAGCGGTAGGGCTCGGCGATCTCGCCGGCCTTTTCGTTGTAGGCGTCGATCGACGCGAACTCGTTGCGGAGGTATTTCTGGATGACCGTTTCCATGTGCTCGGTCAGCCCCGCGAGCCGCTGCTCGATGTGGCGCGCCTCGGTCCAGATCTTCGAATCCACCAGCCGTTCGTCGTGGTCGGCGAGGCGCATGAACCCGGCGAACGACTGGCCCAGCCCCACCGGGTCGAGCATGGTGAGGCGGACTTTGCCGGGCGGGAGCGCGGTGAGCGCGCGGAGCGTGGCGTTGCGGAGTGTCTGGAGTGCCGATTCCCGGCCCTCGGCGGTTTCGCCCGCGCCCGTGCGCACGACCAGCGACGCGGCGGCGGGCGTGTCGAGCATCGCGGGGGGTCTCAGCAACTCCCGGGTCTCGGCGTTGCCATTCTCCGATTCGCTTCCGCCGCCCGGCGTCGGCAGCGCGAGCGAGAACGTCCCGACGCGGATGCCCGGTGCGGGACCGACGCGCGTGGGGCCGGCCGGCCAGATGTCGGACGACCATGGAGGGCAGATCGACGACATCGCCGCGAGCGAGGCCTCGGTGCAGGCATCCGCGTGGGCCGACGCGTCGGCGAGGGCTCGGTCGAGGTTGGTCACCGCGTCCGAGTGGGCGCGCCGGGCGTCGGCAACCGCTCGGTCCCGGGTCTGGTCGGCGGTCGCGAGGGCGCTCGCGAGCGTCTCTGCGATCTCGGCTTCCTTGGTGTCTGCCCTTGTGTTGATCTCGTCGAGCTTCTTTTCTCGCTTCTTTTTGATCTCGGCAGCAATGATGACGTGCTTGCGGTCGAGCCTGGTCAGTGTCTGCTCGCGTCGCTGCTTGACGACCGCGAGGCGGTTCTGGTAGCGGCTCCGGCCCGCGTCGACCTCGGTCTGCTTGCGGTCGGTGATTTCTTTCTCGATGCGCTGTTTGTGGGCCTCGGCGGTGCGGATGGCGGCGATCCCCGCGGCCCGGGCGGCGCGGAGATGGGCCGCGAGCGGTGTGACGCGTTTTCGTGTGCCGGCGAGGGCGAGCATGCGGATGGGCCAGGCGAAGACGAGCATCGCGGCGCCGCCCCCCAGCGTGTAGGCCGCGGTCATGGGGAGGTTGCTGATCTGGTGCTCGACGATGTGGTAGGCCGCGCCGCCCGCGGCACCCAGAAGGATCATCACGATGGGCCCGCCCGAGCGCACAAAGGCGTGCAGCGTGATGCCGCGGAGTTTCTTGAGCATCTCGTTCGCGGCGTGGCGTTCGCTGGCGAGCGTGTCGAGATCATCGGCGGGGTCGTGGCTGCTCGTGGTGGGCGGGGCGTTCTCGTCGGGGGTGGGGTTGGGGAAGTCGATGCGCGGCCCCGCGAGGCGGCGGGCGTGGGCCTCGATGGACTCGAGCTTGCCGAACTCGTCGCGCACGATGCCGCGGACGCGTTCGAGTTCGACCTTGGGCTGCTCGCCGCTGCCCTCGAAGGTCGCCTCGGCGAGCCAGGCGGCGTCGCGGAGTTTTTCCTCGGCCATGTGCAGCTCGGAGTCGAGGCGTTCGATGGCGTCGTCGCGTGCGTTGTTGTGCGCGCGGAGGGCCTCGGCGCTCTTCGCCTTGAAGAGGGCCTTGGCTTCCTTGAGGCGGGCGTCGCGCTTGTGCTCGTTCTGGGCGCGCGCTTCCTCGGCGGTGCGCTGGGCGGATTCATGGGCTCTGGCGTGGGCAGACTCAGCGTCTGTGAGCGCGGTATCGCGCGTCTCATCGATCTGCGCGCGAATGGATGTCTGCTCGCGCGCGAGGCGGACCAGCCTGGCGATCGCGTGTCGTTGGCGCTCGGCGAGCGAGGCGTCCTCGCCCGGGCCTGAATCGGGGTCGCTGTGCGGGATGGAGGACGGTGCGGTCGTCATCGGATCGTCAGCCTAACGCCGATTGTTTGGGTGTGATGCGGGTTCGATTTCGGCACGATTGATGGCCCCGGGGGGGTCGGTGTGGGGTCAGTCGCCGCCGTGGTCGGCGCAGTCCCGCTCGGCCTGCGCGGCGAGGGAGGCGAGCTTGTCCATCGCGCCGACGGTGCCCCGGATCTTGGGGCTGATGGGCTCGAGGAACTCCCGTTCGAACCAGCGGGCTTTCTCGTCGTCCCAGTCGCGGCGGGCGGTGCGCCAGGCGGCGATGAGTTGGGAGGCCGCGTCGGCGACCATGCCCTTGGAAACTCCGAGACTCATGATGCGCCCTCGTTCTGGGTCTGGCCTGAATCGCTCGAATCCGGAGCCGATTTCGACTGTTTCTTCGGGCTCCCGGGCGGGGCCTTGGTGCGACCGCTCGGGGTTGCCATGGTCGTGTAGTCCTCGAGGGCCTGGCTCATGCGGTCGAGCTCGGCGAGGGCGCGGGGCATGTCCATCTCGAGGACGCGTTTGAGCGCGCTGACCTGACCTCGGAAATCGGACTGCTCCTTTTCGAGCTTGCGGGCCCATTGTTTGCACAGCCGGTGTTTTTCCTGGGCTTCCTCAACGCGGCGGCGGGCCTTGTTGACGGCCTTGACCTGGTCGATATCGGAACGCGCGTCGTCGGCGTCGCGCATGATCTTCTTCATCGCGAGCTCGCTCTTGGCGCTCTTGAGCTCGTCTTCGCGGACGCGGATCTGCTTCTTCCAGTAGGGCTCACGCTCGCCGCGGATGCGCATGACGACGCGGGCGGCGTCGGCCTCGGCGCTGACGATGGCGGCGGAGCACTCCTCGACGAAGGTGACGACGGCCGGGCGGAAGCGGGCGAGGACATCGACGGAATGGACGCGGGCGCGGTCAGCCACGACGCCTTCCTCTCGAAGAAGAGGCGTGAGAGAAGCAGAAGGACTGGAGAGGCGGGAGGCGGAGGAGCGTGGGGAGCCCCTCACCCCGGCCCTCTCCCCGTCTGTCATAGCGAGGGGGAGAGGGAGGCGGGAAGGACGCGGTTGGGAGGGGCGGGCGGTTCATCGCTGGCGGAGGTACTCCTCGACGCGCTCGGCCTTGCGGAGCAGGAACGGGATGTGCTCCTCGGCGGACTTGCTGAAGCGGGCCATCGCGCGCATCGTGTCGTCGAAGTCGGCGGCGAACTTGTCGTGCTCCTGGTCGCGCCAGGTCTGGCCCAGCGACATCATCTTGCCCTGCATGGCGCGCATGTCGCCGTTGAGGCGCTCGGTGAACTTCTTGAGCGCCATGGCGAATTGACGCATCTCGTCCGGATCGACGACGGCTTTGGCCATCGGTGGGCCTCCCTTCGCGTGTAGTCCCTTTCGAGAGGGTACGGGATGGGGGGCGGGGGTGGTTGCGGGTTTTGCGGCAGTTTGATACCGACAGATTCACATCGGGTGCCACGACTCGCCGCGGATGCGGCGCAGTCGTGCGGTCGGGCGTGGGGTGGCGGTTCGCACTGCTGCGCCGCGGACGCGGCGAGCAGTGGCACCCGGGGGAGCCTTGGTCGTGGGGAGATCGGGAGCACTGACCTGTGGGACAGGTCAGTGGCACGGGGAGCGTTGAGCGTTGGAAGACCGCTCCCTGACGGTCGCGGCTCGTTTGGGGTCAGCCGTCGGTGGGTGGGGGGAGGCCGGGGGTGTTGTCCGTGGTTGGGTCTGTGTCGTCGTTCGCTCCAGTGGCGGGGGTCTCGATGAGTTCGGAGGGTTTGCGGGTGAGGGATTCGATGGTGCCGGCGTTGAGTTTGACGCGGCGGTGGCCGAACTTCTCGGAGAATGCTTCTGTGCCTTCGCCGCTGGCACTGGTTGTCACCCACCCGCTTCCGGTCCCTGTGTCATCATCGTTCGCATCAATGAAGAACGCGTACTCCTGTTGATCGAATGTGGTGAAGTACGCGAAAGCGAGGAAGCCACCCTCATCGAGAAGCTTGCTCGGCTCAACCGGGACTTCTACTCCGGCAGCCTTGTGCATGTACTCATCCAGATCGACATCGACTTCGGCAACATTCGTGAAATTCACGAATGCGAGGGCGTTGCCGGTGTTGTTGGCGAGGGCCTGATTTTTCATGGTCGCGCCCTCGGGGAGGTTCGCGACGGTGAAGTCGGCTTCGGGGTCGTCGCGGGTGAGTTGGAGGGTCTCGCCGTCCGCGTGGGTGATGGTGACGGACTGGACGCTGTCGCGGGGGAGTTCGACGAAGCGGGTGTTGACGAAGCCGAGTGGGCCTCGGGGGATGGTGACGCTGGCGCTGACGAGCCAGGATTGATTGTCGTTCAGCAGGCGGGCGTATTGGCGTGGGCCTCCCCCGGCGTAGGTGGTCTCGCCCAGGACGATCTCGGTGATGGGCTCGCCGTCGGCGTCGGAGATCTCGACGAGCGTGGGGCGGGGTGAGAAGTCGTCGGGGTCGCGTTCTGCATCATCCGGCCATTGGACGGCCAATCGGTCGTGGAGGTCGGGCTTGGCGGTTTTGGGTTCGACGGTGCGGAGTTCGGCGAGCGTGGTGATGAGTTGGCGGACGCGGTCGGGCTCGGCCGGGAAGTTGGCCTTACTGGTGAGCTGCCACTGGTCGCCGTCGCGGGTGAGGACGACGGGGTCGGTGTCGTCCGCGGCCGAGGAGGTGGAGATTGTGATTGTGGCGATGTCTTCGGCGCGTTCGGCGAGGGTGGGGGCGAGGCGGGCGTCGGTCGCGGCGCCGCCTGCCGCGGCGTTCTGGCCTCGCGGCGAGGCCGGCTGGAGGGCGAGGAAGTAGGCCCCAACGGCGGCGAGCGCGGCGAGGGCGAGCAGGAGCATGAAGGCTTTGGCGTTCATGGGCGGAAACTTCCTATTGTCTTTGTTCTACAGAAGACGGGGAGTATCAGCGGCGGTCCGCCTTGCGTCGGCTGGCGCGGCGGCGGAGGGCGTTGTAGCCGCCCATCGTCATCGCGAGGACGCAGAGCAGGACAGGGACGGCCGCGGTGTTGAGGACTTTGAGACGGTTCTCAAGGGCCTCGATGTCCTTGCGAAGGTTGAGTTGGACCTCGCGGAGTTCCTTGCGCTTCTCGAGGAGGGTTTCTTCGAGCGCATCGACCTCGGCCTGTTGTTCGGGGGTGAGCACAAGGGCCGCGGTGCCGGTGTCGGTCCGCGCCATCTGCAGGTCGTTGATGCGCTGGCGGGTCTGCTCGATCTCTTCCTGGAGGGTCTGTTCCTTGGCGAGGAACTCGGTTTCGGCGTCGCGCTGCATCTGCTCGATGAGCGTGAACGGGCGGTCGAACGAGCCGCGCCCTCGGAGTTCGAGCAGGTCGCGGCTGCCCGCCATCTGCTCGGCGGCGTTGAGGGCGAGGGCGCCGTTGTCGGCGAGGATGTCGTAGCCGAGCAGGGTGTTGCCCAGGCGGAGCTCGCGGACCCAGCCCCCGTCTTCGAGGACGTCGACGTCGGCGACGACGATGACGTTGATGGAGTCGGTCGCCTCGGCGAGGTGGTCGCCCGCGATCGGTTCCGGTTCGGCGGGGCCGACCTCGTCGGTGTTGTCGCCTGTGTTGTCGCCCGTATCGTCGGACGCGGGCCGGGAACCCGAGGGCGGGCCTTCGGGAAAGGCGGTGGGGACGGTGCCGGTGACGCGGGCGGCGATGACGCGCTGCTCGCCGTCGGTGAAGAAGCTGTTGAGCAGGGCTTTGGGGTCGGCGAAGCCCTGGACGCTGGAGACGGGGACGAGGCCGGACTGGTCGGAGGTGGTGATGAGCGGTTCCCACGCGCTCGGCGCGTCGTCGGCGTGGGTGAGGATGCCGGCGGAGGCGAGGTTGATGCGGGTGAGGTTGCCGGTGACGGGGTCGTCGCCCGCCATCTGGTCGGCGCCGACGTTGAGCCAGATGATGTAGGGCACGATCTCCTGCCGGCCACCCGGGGCGCGGACGGAGATGCCCAAGTCGAGGTCGCCCGCGAGCTGGGCGGGGTCGAAGCCCAGCCCCCACGCGTCGAAGAGGGCAGGCATGTTCGACGAGCGGTCCTGGGCCATCATGCCCATCTGCTGCTGTTGTTGGGGCTCGGCCTCGGCCATCGGGTCGACGAAGATGATCGCGCCGCCTCCCGCGAGGATGTGCTGGTCGATCGCGTAGGTGAGCGCGTCGGACAGGCCCTTCGGATGGACAACCATCAGGCAATCGAGGTCCGCGGGGAGTTCGGTCGCGGTGGGGGGGATGGTCTCGATGTCGAAGGTCGCGCGCATCTCTCGCAGCACGGCCCACTCGGGAGTCGGGCGCTGCGTGCGGGGGTCGAAACCCCCGGTCATCGGGAGGCTCGTGATCAGGCCCAGCGTGGGCTTGTCGGGGTCGGCGAGCTTGGCGATCATCTGAGCGATCTTGTACTCGAGGAAACGCTCGTCGCGGGGGTTGAAGACGGGGAAGACCTCACGCCCGTCGAGGGCGTTGGTGGCGACGAGGCCGAAGTAGAGGCTCTCTGTCTGGCTGATCGGCTGGGGCTGGATGCCGTCGGCGACGGCGTTGTCCTCCGCCTCGCTGAAGGGCTCGGGGTTGACGATGGTGAGCTCGACCTTGCCGTTGGAGGCGTCGGCGATCGATTGGAGCAACTCGGTGACGCGACGCCCGAACGACTCGATCTGCGGGATGCCGCGGGCGAGGTCCTTGGAGTAGTAGAAGGTCATGCGGATCGGCTCGTCGGGCGATCGGGCGATGCGCTTGGTGGCGGGCTGGACCGTGTAGAGGCTGCCCTCGGTGAGGTCGAGGCGGTAGCCGGCGAGGGCGCGGTCGGCGGTGACGTTGAGGCCCAGGAAGAGGGCGATGAGCAGGATGATGCTGACGAGGCCGATGATCTTCGACATGGGGCGGGTCCTGTTTCGGAATGGCCGGGGATGATGGCGTTCAGGCGCTCTTGCGGAGATCGATGAGGACGACGTTCGCAACCAGAAGGCAGATGATCAGGCTCGCGAAGAACACGACCGAGCGGGCCTCGATCACGCCCCGGCTGAGCATGTCGAACTGGGTAAGGAAGCTGAATGTGCTCATCGTGTCGAGCACGGGGGCGGGGACCCACGAGCCGAAGAAGTCCTGCACTGCCCCGAACCCGAGCAGCAGCATCGCGAAACAGAGGACAACGGAGATCACGAAGGCGATGACCTGGCTCTTGGTCGCGGCGCTGACGGCCGACCCGATGGCGAGGAACCCGCCCGCCATGAGCAGGCTGCCGAGGTAGCCCGTGAAGATCGCGCCGTTGTCGGGGTCGCCCAGGCGGTTGACGGTGACCCAGAGCGGGACGGTGAGCAGCAGCGCGACCCCGGTGAAGATCCAGGCGGCGAGGTACTTGCCGACGACCGCGCCCGAGGGCGAGACGGGGAGCGTGAGCAGGAGCTCGATGGTGCCGCTCTTGCGTTCCTCGGCCCACAGTCGCATCGAGAGGGCGGGGATGAGGAACAGATACAGCCAGGGGTGGAAGTTGAAGAACGGCGCGAGGTCGGCCTGACCCCTGGCGAAGAAGTTGCCGAGCTGGAAGGTCGAGACGCCGGCGAGGATGAGGAAGATGATGATGAACACGTACGCGACGGGGGTGGCGAAGTAGCCGCCCAGTTCGCGCCGGAAGACGGGGTACCAGCCGGTCATGCCGCGGCCTCCTGCTTGGGTGATTTCTTGGTTCGCTGTCCGGATGACTGGCCGAGCGTGATCTCGCGGAAGACCTCGTCGAGCCTGCCCTGTTCGACGCCGAGGCGGTCGAGGGTGAGGCCCCGGTCGCGGACCAGTTGGGCGATGGCGGGGGCGATCTCGGCGCCGCGTTCGGCGAGGACGCGGCAGCGGAAGACGCCGTCGGCGGTGACGGGGTCGTCGATGCGGGCGACGCCCTTGACGGATCGCAGGGCCTCGGCCAGGCCGCCGCTGTCGGTGGACGGGTCGCCCTTGACGACGAGGGTCACGGCGTTGTGGTTCGCGGCCCGGGCGCGGAGCGCGGCGGGGGTTTCATCGGCGACGATCGTGCCCCGGGCGACGACGACGGCGCGGGTGCAGACCGCGTCGACTTCTTCGAGGATGTGGGTCGAGAGGACGACGCACTTTTGGCCCGCCATCCGGCGGATCAGCTCGCGGACCTCGTGCTTCTGGTTGGGGTCGAGCCCGTCGGTGGGTTCGTCGAGGATGAGGACTCGGGGGTCGTGGAGGATCGCCTGGGCAAGGCCCACGCGGCGCTTGAAGCCTTTGGAGAGCGTCTCGATGGGCTGGCGCATGACGCCGTGGAGTTGAACGAGGTCGGCCGCGGTCGCGATCCTGGCTTTCGCGTCCCGGCCGATGAGTCCCCGGGTGCGGGCGGCGAAGCGGAGGAAGCTCTCCGGGGTCATATCGGGATAGGCCGGGGCCCCCTCAGGCAGATAGCCGATCGAGCGTTGGGCGGCGAGGGTGTCGCGTTGCACGTCGTGCCCGCAGACGGAGGCCCTGCCCGAAGAGGGGGTAAGGAACCCGGTGATCATCTTCATTGTGGTCGATTTGCCGGCGCCGTTGGGTCCCAGGAAGCCGAGGACTTCGCCCTTGTCGACGGTCATCGAGAGGCGATCGACGGCGACGATCGGGCCGAACACCTTGCGGAGCTTTGTGGTCTCGATCATGGTTTGTTCCTGTGATGCGTGGCGGACGGCGTGTCGTCGCCGCGCACCGTGGTCTCTTCCCATTTTTTTGCATGTCGTCGGACTGAGTCAAGTGGTCGGGCTTGGCGGTTGTAACGCGACGGCCGTCCATGTCTCTCGGACGATCTCAGGATATGGGTCTCGCCCAGATGTCGCTGGTGATGAGCTCGACCGAGTTCCCGGCGGGGTCGCGGACGTAGATCGATCGGCCCGTCACGGGTTGATCCGGCGACCGCTCCATGGGCCAGGTCTGCTGCTGCTCGATCGCGACGCCGGCGGCTTCGAGGCGTTCGAGCCACGGGTCGTAATTGTCGTCGTCGATCCGGAAGGCGATGTGCCCGGGGCCGACGACGCCGTGCGCGGGGATGCCCCGCCCCGGCTGATTGCTGACGGAGGGCTTGAAGACAAGCAGGACGGCGTCGGGGCTGACGCGGTAGCCGAACGCGAGCGTGCCGTCTCCCGAGATCCGCGGCAAGCCGAGCACGCCGGCGTAGAACGCGTCAGAGGCGTGGAGGTCCTCGGCGTACAGGATGGTCTCGAGCACGCTGGTGATTGATGGGGTGATGGCCGGCGGGGTGGTCGGCAGGGCGGAGGGCTGGGTGAGATCGTCCATGCTCTGGTTATACACCGGTGCTGGTGGCTGCATCCGCGTCGCACCGATCGTCGAAGTGTTCCTTCCTATGGCACAGACATACCTACTTATCGGCGGCGGCGGCGGGATCGGCTCTGCGGTCACGCGTCGCCTCAAGGATCGTGGCGCCACGGTTGTCATCGCGGAGCGGAAGGCTGACAAGGCCGAGGCTCGGGCGAGCGAACTGGGCGTGCACGGTGAGCAGTGCGACGCGACCGACTTCGAGCAGGTCGCCGACCTCGTCAAGCGGGTTGAGGACGCGCACGGCCCGATCGACGGGATCGCGAACCTCGCGGGCTCGATCATCATCAAGCCGGTGACATCGGTCAGCCAGGACGAATTCATGGCGACGATCCACCAGAATCTGACGAGCGCATTCGCGACGGTGCGAGCCGCGTCGCGCCCGATGCAGAAGGCGGGCAGGGGCTCGATCGTGCTGGTGAGCTCGTGCGCCGCAAGGCTCGGGCTGATGCACCACGAGGCGATCGCGGCTGCCAAGGGTGGCGTCATCAGCCTCGCCCAGACGGCGGCGGCCTCGCTGGCGGGAAAGGGCGTGCGTGTCAACTGCGTCGCGCCCGGGCTGGTCGATACACCGATGGCGGAGAAACTGACCGGGAGCGATCGCGCCCGTGAGGCGAGCGAGCAGATGCACCCGCTCGGTCGGCTCGG
>DDFO01000045.1:25998-28630 GCA_002337215.1 Phycisphaerales bacterium UBA1926
CCGGCTCGGCGAGCCCGATGACATCGCCCGCGCGATCGAGTGGCTGATCACCGATGATGCCTCGTGGGTCACGGGCCAGTGCATCGGCGTGGACGGCGGGCTCGCGGCGATCAAGGGCAAGTGATCACGCACCGTGCGGGAGGCGACTCATGGGCGATCAGGTGACGCGATCGACGACGCACCCGCGGTGGATGACGACCGTCCTCAGGCTCGCGGGTATCTACAACGTCCTCTGGGGAGCCCTCACCGTGCTTTACCCGGGGTGGCTGTTCGACCTCACCGGGCTCGACTCGCCCGCGTACCCGTTCATCTGGCAGTGCGTCGGCATGATCGTTGGCGTCTACGGGCTCGGCTATTGGATCGCGGCGTCCGACCCATTCAGGCACTGGCCGATCGTGCTCGTCGGGTTTCTCGGCAAGATTTTCGGGCCCATGGGATACGTCCAGGGTGTGTTCCTCGCCGACGCGCCGGTGATCGGGACGATCACGAACCCTGTCCCGCCCGAGTTCGGGGTCGCGCTGATCACCAACGATCTGATCTGGTGGGTCCCGTTTGCGGTGATCCTGTGGTCGTCGTTCCGTGCGATGCACGAGCCAACGGAAGAGGCCGAGCCGTTGGATCGCGTTCTTGAATCGACGACGACGTCGAACGGCGTCACGCTTCTGGAGCGGTCGCGCGAGGGCCCGGTGCTCGTCGCGCTCGTCCGGCACGCGGGGTGCACGTTCTGCAAGGAGGCGCTCGCGGATCTGGGCGAGGCCCGCGAGCGGATCGAGGCCGAGGGTGTTCGGCCCGTGGTCGTCCACATGGGTGGGCCTGGCGAGCTCGACGGCCTGATGTCGAAGCACGGCCTCGCGGGCGTCGAGACGATCAGCGATCCGGCTCGGAGGCTCTACCGTGCGCTCAAACTCCCGAGGGGGACGTTCTCCCAACTCTTCGGGCTCACAGTCTGGTGGCGCGGGCTCGCCGCGACGCTCAAGGGGCATTTCGTGGGCGGGCTCAAAGGAGACGGTTTCCAGATGCCCGGGACTGTTGTGATTCGCGATGGGACAGTCATCGCGCGGCACGAGCATAACACCGCGGCCGACCGAGCCGACTTCTCCGGCATGTCCTGCACGATTGATCTCACCGAAGCCGGGGCGGCCCGAGGCAAACCAACAGTCGCGTAGGTCGACGCCACAAGGAACACCCGACGCGATGGACCGATTCCTCCCCGCCATCCTCGCTCTGCACGCGGCGGCGACGCTGCTCATGACCGGGCTGGATTGGTTCGTGCACGCGGTGCACTACCCGATGTTCGCCCGGGCCGCGAGCGCGGGGGACGAGCACTACCGCGAGTTCCAGCGCGAGCACCTCCGGCGGACGGCCCCGCTGATCCCCCCGATCATGCTGCTTGAGTTGACGACCGTCGTAGTCTTGCTGCTGGTCGTCGATCCGCCGTTCGATCGGTGGCTCGCGTGGGTCGGCGCGGGGCTTCTCGCGCTCGTGTGGGTCGCGACGTTCGGCGGCGCGGTGCCGATGCACCATCGGCTCGAGCGGGGGTTCGACGCGGGCGCACACCGCTGGCTGCTCCGGTTCGATCTCGTGCGCGCGCTCGCGTGGACGGCGCGGTCTGGCGTTGCGCTGCTGATGCTGATGCAGGCGATGTCGCGGTCGCCGATCGAAATCATCTCCGGAGGCTGACCCATGCCAGCGTTCCCCGCTCTGAACGACCGCAACAAGGCCGACCGGCTCATCGTCGTGCTCGGCGATCAGCTCGACCCGACGATCGGGCCGGTGTCGAACGCGACCGCCGACGACGTGGTGCTGATGATGGAGGTCGACGAGGAATCGACGCACGTGCCGAGCCATAAGCAGCGGACGGCGCTGTTCCTCAGCGCGATGCGGCACTTCGCGGTCGATCAGGCCGACCGGGGGAGCCGCGTGCGGTACGTCGAGAGAACCGACAGCCACAACACGCACTCGTTCGAGGGCGAGATTGCGCGGGCAGTGGATGCGTGCGGCCCCGGGTCGGTCCATGTGACGCACCCGGGCGACTGGCGCGTGATGAATAAGCTCGACACCCTGCGCGACGAGCTGGGGATCCCGGTCGAGATCCACGAAGACGAGCACTTTGTCACACCGCTCGAGACGTTCCGCGAATGGGCGGACGGCCGCAAGCAATGGACGATGGAGTACTTCTATCGCGAGCAGCGCAAGCGGCTCGGCGTCCTGATGGACGACGACGGCAAGACACCCGTTCAGGACCGCTGGAACTTCGACGAGGACAACCGCGAGGTGTTCAAGCAAGCGCCGAAACCGCCGACGCCCTACACGCCGAGGAACGACGCGATCACCGATGAAGTGCTCGATCTGGTTTCGAGGCGGTTCAAGGACAACCCGGGGTCGCTCGACGGGTTCCGCTGGTGCGTCACGCGGGAGCAGGCCCGCCGGGCGCTCGACGACTTCATCGAGAACCGGCTGAAGCTCTTCGGCACATACGAAGACGCGATGTGGGAAGGCGAACCCTTTCTGTATCACTCGCTGCTCAGCGCGGCGGGGAACCTGAAGTTGATCGACCCACGCGAGTGCGTGCGGAAGGCCGTCGAGGCCTATGAATCAGGGGACGCGCCGCTGAATTCTGTCGAGGGCTTCT
>DDFO01000045.1:28749-56379 GCA_002337215.1 Phycisphaerales bacterium UBA1926
CCGCCAGTGGATCGGCTGGCGCGAGTTCATCCGGGGCGTCTATTGGGTGCAGGGCGAGGACTACCCGCATCGCAACGGGCTCGACCACGAGCACGATCTCCCCGAGTTTTTCTGGGACGGCGATACGGACATGAACTGCATGCGGGATTGCCTTGGGCAGGTCCGCGACCATGCGTACGCGCACCACATCCCGAGGCTGATGGTCATGGGCAACTTCGCGATGCTCGCGGGGGTGCACGCGCGGAAGGTCGCCGATTGGTACCTCGCGATGTTCGTTGATGCCGTCGATTGGGCGAGCAACCCCAACACGATCGGCATGAGCCAGCACGCCGACCACGGCGTCGTCGGCACCAAGCCCTACGCGGCGAGCGGCAAGTACATCGGACGCATGAGCAACTACTGCAAGGGCTGCCGGTACGACCCGCGCGAGAAGACGGGCGAGAGCGCGTGCCCGTTCAACACGCTGTACTGGGATTTCATGCTCAGACACGCCGATCGGTTCCGCTCGAACAGGCGCATGGCGATGATGGTCAAGAACGCCGAAAAGATGAACAAAGAGACGCGCGTCGAGCTGACCACGCGGGCGACCGAGCTGCGGGAGTCGTGGGGGATCGTGTAAGAAAAAACCGCGTCGCTGCCCGCTAGGGCGCTGGGTCGAAGGGGCTCGTGCCCTTGAAGTTGCCCCAGAGCCGGCGGTTGCGACGCAGGGTGTTCAGATCCTGATCGAACCGGACCGAGAGCTCGTCCTCGCTCCGGAGTCCCGCGCTCCCGTCCATGAGCGCGACGACCGAGCGGCCGTCCCAGCGGAGATCGATGTTCCCGAACGACCCGACATCGAGCTCGTTGTACCGCGTGTTCGTGGGCGAGACCGCGAAGTAGCCCTCCTCGAACAGGAATCCGCCCGCGCCCGCCTGCCCGGCGTTTCGGGCCGAGCAGAAGACCATGAACGCGGACGGCGCGGCGACCTGATTCTCGGTCTCGATCTTGGTGAGCCCGAAGCCCTCGCCGATCGAGGGGATACCCGGGAATCCCGAGTCCGCGAAACTGAACGAGGGGAGCCCGCCGATCGCGGCGTTCATGCCCAGACTCGGCGCGAGGTTGGTGTTGTAGGTGTAGACCAACTCATCGAGATTCGATCGGTCGAACTCGTGGAGGATCCTCGCCTGCTCGTTGATGAGCAGCGCGCCCTCGACCTGATAATCGAAGTAGGGCGCGAGGCGCCAGGGGTAGCCGGTCACCGCGGGCGAGCCCGTCCAGCCGGGGGGCGTGCGGCCCAGCCCGGCGTCCCAGATCTTGGTGCCCAGGTCGTTGTAGACATCGGCCGACCAGAACGGGAAATCAACCGCGTTCGACCCCGAGGTCGCGCTGTAGACCGGCAGCAGTTCGCCCCGGCTGTCGAGGGTGTACTGCGAATAGCCCAGCATGAGCTGCTTGGCGGCGCTGAGCTCGAGCGTGCGCCGTGCCGAGTCGCGGGCCTTGCCCAGCGAGGGCAGCAGGATCCCGATCAGCAGCGCGATGATCGCGATGACCACGAGCAGCTCGATGAGCGTGAAGCCGGTGCGATCGCTCGATCGCGGGCGGGGTTGTTCAGATCCGACCTCAGCCACCGATCGCTCCGTTGTCTGGGCCGTCGTGCGGGGCCATGCCCCGGACGGACATGATCGTGCGCACGATCGAAGCGATGTCGTCGAGGTCGGTATCACCATCTCCATCCATATCGGTCAGCGCCCGAGCGTTCCCGAGCGGGTGTGCGCGGTTGAATCCGTCCGGGTCTGTCAGAGCCCAGATCGCGGCCGTGTCGTCCCCAGGCGCGATCACGCCGTTGCCGTCGAAGTCGCCGGGCGGGAAATAGAGATAGTCGAACTCGAGCGTGCTGGGATCAAGATCGAACACCGGGGGCAGGGTCGCCGAGCCCTCCTTGGTGAGCCAGTAGGAGTAGGCCCCGTTGAGCCCGATGTCGGCCACGGCGAGTTGGCTCGCCATCAGCGAGACCCAGCCCTCGGCGAACCCGTCGCGCAGATACTGCTGCACGCCCGGCTGGTTCACGCCGACGTCGAACCCGAGGCGGTGCCCCGGCGGGATCTCATCACCCCGCACGATCGGCTGCTGGCCGAACCCGTTGATGCTGTGCCCCGGCGTGCCGTCGGGGATCGTGAACGACCGCCCGATCGCGAGCGGGTTGGGATCGAACCCATCGACCGGGTTGGGGAGAAACTCACCCGTCGGGTAGAACGTCTCGTAGGTCTGCCCGTCATCGCCCACGTAGGGCCCGATCTCAAACTCGACGGCCGTTTCGCCCATGCTGAACAGGACCGAGCGATCGGCGCCCTGCGCGTCGAAGTCGATCGGCTCCGCGTTGTACTGGTCGTTCTGGAACGCCGGGGTGCCCAGACCGCTTTCGATCCAGGTCTCGGCGCTCCACTCGTTGTTGAACCGCACGCCGAACAATTCCACCGGCGCGTTGTCGCGTTCGTCGGCCCCCGGGTCGATATACCGCGGCTCGGCTGGCACGAACTCGGTCCCGACGGGGACGTTGCCGCCGAAGAAGTTGTAGATGATGATGTCGCCGCCCGCCCAGAGCGTGTTCTGCCACGCGTCGGGGCTCGCGTCGTAGAGGGCCCGCGGGCCGGAGGGGTAGGTGCAGGCGGTGAACCGCATCCGCAGGACGAGCACCCGCTGGGCATCCGCGCCGGTCGGCACGCCCTGAGCCTCGGTGTCGAACATCGTCACCAGATTGCTCTGCCGTCCCTGGGCGGGGAACGTGCTCATCCATGCGAAGGGACGGGTGTTGCCGCTCGCCCCGATGTTGGAGTAGGTCGAGGTGTCCTTGGTCGGGGCCGTGAACGACACGGACTGGATCGGGGGCAGCCCGAAGGCCGTCGTGTCCGCGTTCGATTCCGCGGAAACGACAGGGCCCGATGCGGGCGCCCCGAGCGCGGAACCGGCGATCGCCGCCAGGAAACTCGCCCCGATGGCGCCGCGAAACACGTCCTGCATTGCATGAATCGACATCGTTGTCGCCTTCCGAAACCGCGTGAATGGATTCGTGTTCGCCCTTCACCGGGAGTGTAGATTGCCATTGAGATCGAGTCTCAATTGGAGCGGTAAAATTCTCGTTCTACGGGAATTCTTCGCTGCCGAAACCGACGCGGTTCCGCATCGCCCGGCTCGGCGCACTGAATCACCGCGTTATTCGCCGAGTCGGTCGAGTGGTTTCTCGGATCGTGTCGCGATCGGTCCCGATCTGATTCCAGTCGAGGGCGCGAGCGGTGAAGCGGTGAGGGTGCGGCACGAGACGCTCCCCGGCGACGATCGGTGTCGCGTACGGATTCGATGACGCGTGTTCGCAACATCGTAAGCACCGTCGAGGGCTGTGGTTGCACAGGATCCGCGGCCCGATCGACGAAACGGATTGAAAAAAGCCATGTGTCCGACGCCTTGGGGCATAGGGTGTTTGCATGGATCCCGAAGGACCTCTGACATGTATTGTGAAGATCGGGAGCGCTGTGCTCGCGCCGGAAGGCGGGCTCCGCCTCGATACCGTCGATCGCCTCGCGGGTGAGATCGCCGACCTGCACGCCGGCGGAGTCCGGGTGATCCTGGTCTCCTCGGGCGCGGTCGCGTGCGGCCTGCCGATCCTCGGGATCGACCGGCTTCCCGACCGGATCAGCGACCGGCAGGCGGCCGCGGCGCTCGGGCAGCCCATCGTGATCAGCGCATGGGAATCGGCGCTCCGCAGGCGGGGTCTGCACGCCGCTCAGGCGCTCCTGACCGCCGACGACATCGACTTCCGCGAGCGGTTCGTCAACGCCCAGCGCAAGCTGATGACGCTGCTGGACGTGGGGGCGATCCCGATCATCAACGAGAACGACTCGGTGTCCTACGAGGGTGTGTCGCTGGGCGATAACGACCGGCTCGGCACGCTCGTTTCCTGTCTTCTCGGGGCGGACCTGATGATCCTGCTCTCCGTTGCCGACGGGCTCCGGGAGGACCGTGGACGGGGCGGGGTGATCCCCGTAGTCGAGAATCTCAAAGACGCTGCCCGGCACGTCGGTTCGTCCAAGAGCATGGTCGGCCGGGGCGGCATGGGCGCGAAACTCGAGTCCGCGTTCACCGCGAGCGACTTGGGCACGACCGTTGTGATCGCGCGGGGGACCGAGCCGGGCGTGCTCTCGCGGATCGTCGATGGCGAAGATGTCGGGACCAGATTCCCCGCGGTTCTCGGCGGGCTGTCGGACCAGAGCCGGCGCAAGCAGTGGATCGCCCACGCGATCCGCCCGCGGGGTCGGCTCATCGTTGACGACGGCGCGCGGTCGGCCCTCGCGGACCGCGGGGCGAGCCTGCTCCCCGGCGGTGTGCTGGGGGTCGAGGCCGAGCAGAGCGAAGGCTTCCCCGTCGGCGCAGGGGTCGAGGTCTGCGGCAAAGACGGGTTGCCCTTCGCGAGGGGGCTCGTGAATTACCGCTACGACGAGATCGGGCGGATCACGGGTGTTCGCTCGGATGTGATCGAGGCCGTGCTGGGGTACACCCGAGGCGACGCGGTCATCCACCGCGACGATCTCGTGCTGACGTCGGGGCGACCCGGCGAGTGAGCCCGTGCGCGAGCCCTCGGTCGGAGAGCATGAGTTCGTGCACACGGAACGGCAGCCCCGGAACTCCGTGGAGTTCATCTTACTTGACTTGAAAGAGGACACGATGACAACAACAACGACTTCAGATGAGGCGAAAGCGAAGGGTTCGATGATCGAAGCGAGCGCTCGGGCCGCGCGCGAGGCGGGCCGGGCAGTCGCTCGGCTCAGCAGCGACACGAAGGACCGCGTGCTGCGCACGCTCGCCGACGGGATCGCTGCCCAGGCGGACCTGATCCTGGAGGCGAACGCGGCGGACGTCGAGGCCGCACGCGAGGCGGGCGTCGGCGAGGCGAAGATCCGCCGGCTCGTGCTCACGCGTGAGAGCCTGGGCCAGCTCGCCGACGGCCTGCGGCAGATCGCGGTGATGGACGACCCGGTCCGCAAGGTCACCCGGTCGTGGGACGTCGAGAGCGGGCTGAAGGTCGAGCGCGTGCGCACGCCGCTGGGTGTGATCGCGATGATCTACGAGGCCCGACCCGGCGTGACCGTGGACGCGTTCGCGCTGTGCTTCAAGGCGGGGAACGCCTGCCTGCTCAAGGGCGGACGCGAGGCGAACAAGAGCAACCAGGCCCTCGCGACCCTCGCGCACGCGGCGCTGCGCCAGCACGGCGCCCCTCAGACCGCGCTCACGCTCATCACGACGCGCGACCGCGATGAGATCAGGCACATGCTCACGCTGTCGGACGACATCGACCTGGTGATCCCCCGGGGCGGCGAGAACCTGATCCGGTTTGTCCATGAGCACAGCCGGATCCCGACGGTGCAGCACTTCGAGGGCGTGTGCCACATCTTCGTCGACGAATCGGCCGATCTGGACGATGCGGTCGATCTTGTGGCGACCGCGAAAACGAGCAACCCGGCGACGTGCAACACCGTCGAGTGCGTGCTCGTGCACGGCGCGGTTGCCGACCGCTTTGCGCCGGCGCTCGCGGCGCGGTGCGCGGAGCTCGGCGTCGAGATCCGCGGCGACGAGCGGTTCTGTGCGCACGCCGGCGCCGGCGTCACGCCTGCGACCGACGCGGACTGGGGGACCGAGTTTCTCGATCTCATCCTCGCCGCGCGTGTCGTTGATTCGATCGACGACGCGATCGCGCACATCGAGCGGTTCGGCTCGGACCACACCGAGTCCATCCTGACCAGGGACGACGCGAACGCCGAGCGGTTCCGCGACGAAGTGACCAGCTCGTGCGTGATGGTGAACGCCTCGACGCGGTTCAACGACGGGTTTCAGCTGGGGCTCGGGGCCGAGATCGGGATCTCGACCAGCAAGGTCCATTGGTATGGGCCGATGGGGCTCGAGGGGCTGACGGCCGAGCGGTTCGTGGTGACCGGCAGCGGCCAGCGTCGGTAGGCGCTGCCGGCGAGCTGGCGCGGACAGGATCCGGCGCGATCGGTCGCTCGTTGGTTGGATCTCTGGATCGTGAATATCTGGCGGTCTGCTGGCAAAGCGGTGCGGCTTATCCGGTTTGGTGTTGCCGCGCGGCATAAACTTATATTGCAAGCACATCGCCCGGCCCGGCCCGGGATTCCCCCGGCAGCGGTTCGCGGCGACCGAACCCCGGAGGAACTGCGATGACGCTGATGAGCGAGGAACAAACCATGAGCACGGCGGTTGCGAGTCGGGTGGACACGTTTATGGAGGGCGTCACGGCGCGGTCGCCGGGAGAGCCGGAGTTTCACCAGGCGGTGCGTGAGGTTGTCGAGACGGTGATGCCGTTCGTTCTCGAGAACGACGAGTACTGCAAGCACAAGGTGCTCGAACGCCTGACCGAACCCGACCGCGTGGTGAGCTTCCGCGTCGGCTGGCTCAACGACGACAACGAGGTCCAGATCAACCGGGGCTACCGGGTCCAGTTCACCAACGCGATCGGCCCCTACAAGGGTGGCCTGCGGTTCCACCCCACGGTGACACAGGGCATGCTCAAGTTCCTCGCGTTCGAGCAGATCTTCAAGAACAGCCTCACCGGGCTCCCGATGGGAGGCGGCAAGGGCGGCGCCAACTTCAATCCGAAGGGCAAGAGCAACGGCGAGGTCATGCGGTTCTGCCAGTCGTTCATGACCGAGCTCAGCAAGTACATCGGCCCGGATCGTGATGTCCCGGCGGGCGATATCGGCGTGGGCGGCCGGGAGATCGGCTATCTCTTCGGCCAGTACAAGCGCATCCGGGGCGAGTTCGAGGGTGTGCTGACCGGCAAGCCTTCCGAGTTCGGCGGCAGCCTGATCCGCCCCGAGGCGACGGGGTACGGCACGCTCTACTTCACCAAGCACATGCTCGAAGAGGCCGGCGATGAGATCGAGGGCAAGACGATCACGATCTCGGGATCGGGCAACGTCGCGCAGTACGCCTGCGAGAAAGCGCTGCATATGGGCGCGAAGGTCGTCTCGATGAGCGACTCGGACGGGACGATCTATGACAAGGACGGGATCGATGAGGAGAAGCTCGCCTGGGTGATGGAGCTCAAGAACGAGCGTCGCGGGCGCATCCGTGAGTACGCCGACAAATTCGGCGGCGACTACCGCGAGGGCACGAACCCCTGGGACATCGCCTGCGACATCGCGCTGCCCTGCGCCACGCAGAACGAGCTGGTTCAGGAGGACGCGAAGACGCTCGTGAAGAACGGGTGCAAGGCGGTCGCCGAGGGCGCGAACATGCCCACGACCCCCGACGCGTACGCGGTGCTCCAGAAGAGCGACGTGCTGTTCGGCCCGGCGAAGGCAGCGAACGCGGGCGGCGTCGCGGTCTCGGGTCTCGAGATGAGCCAGAACTCGCTGCGGGTCTCGTGGTCGCGAGAAGAAGTCGACGAGCGGCTGCAGAACATCATGCGTGACATCCACAACAAGTGCGTCGAGTTCGGCCGAGAGGGCGGCACCGTGAACTACGCGAAGGGCGCGAACATCGCGGGCTTCAAGAAGGTCGCCGACGCGTTGATCGGGCAGGGCGTCATGTGACCGAGCAGCCCCTCCCGCGGGGCTTCACTTGAGCGGGTGCAGCCCTCGACGCTCGCGCTGGGCGTTGAGGTGGACCCACGCGGGTGGGTGTTCCTTCACGAGTTTGATGAGCTGACTCGGCGAGCACACGAGACGTGTGCTCGCCTTTTTCATATCCAGATTCTCGGCCTCGATCACGTCGAGCGCCTCTGCGAGCATCGCGGGAAAATCGCGGTGCGACGTGCTCAGGACGATCCGGCTCTTTTTCACGCGTTCGCGCCAGCGTTCGCTGCGGCAATCGCCCGGGGGAATCCCGACGCGGTGCTCGGTCGCGAGCGCGAGCCGGAGCCTGCGGAGCGCGACGGGCTTGTTCTCGCGCACGCTGCGTCGTTCGCCCGCCTTGGCGCTGATGCCCGTGGGTTTATGGACGAGTGTGACGACGGTCTCGACCTTGTTGCGGTGCTGGCCGCCCGGCCCGCCATCGCGGGATCGCGTCCACTCGCACTGGGCGAGCAGCGCGTCGTCGTCGAGCAGCGCGGGGTGGGGAATGCGCTCGACGGGCTCGTCGAGCTTCCGGAGCAGGCGATCGACATCGGGATCGGGGAGTGGCATGGGTGCGATCAGGATACCGGCCGGGACTCAGCAGGCCGTGGTGGGGATCGGAGCCAGCCCCAGATCGCTTGTGATGCCCTCGGCGAGCACGCGTTCGCCGAGCCCTGCGATCATGGCGCCGTTGTCGATGCAGTACTTCATCGGGGCGAGGCGGAGGGTGATGCCGCGCCGGGCGCAGAACGTCTGGAGATCGGTGCGCAGCCGCGAGTTCGCGGACACGCCCCCGCCGACGAGCAGGGTCGTGCAGCCGGGCTGGGTCTCGAAAGCGCGGGCGAGTTTGAGCGTGATCGCGCCGATCGCGGCTCGCTGGAAGCTCGCGGCGATGTCGCGAGCGCGGTCGTCGGTCAGCGGGGGCGGAGCGGGGGGCTGCGGCTTGCCGGGGCGGGTCGAAGCGGGCTTCCCACGAACCTCGTAGAGCACGGCGGTCTTGAGCCCACTGAACGAGAAATCGAGCGAGTCCTTCGCGAGCCTGCTGATCGGGAAATCGGCGGCGCGGTCGTCTGCGCCCTCTTGGGCGGCGAGCGCATCGACGCGGGGACCTCCCGGGTATTCGAGCCCCAGGATGGTCGCAACCTTGTCGTAGACCTCGCCCACGGCGTCGTCGATGGTGGAGCCGAGCCGGGTGAGCCGGTGGGGGGCGTCGCAGCGATAAATCGCGGTGTGCCCCCCGCTGACGACGAGCCCGAGGGCCGGGTAGGGGTCTCTCTCTCCCTCCCGCGGGGCGAGCCCTAGCGCGCGGGGCTCGTCGTCGTGACCAGTGCCGGCCCCGTGGCGGGGCTGCTGTTCGGTTCTGGTGGGGGCGTCTATCAGGAGCGGGGCGTAGAGGTGGGCTTGCACATGATCAACCCCGACGAGCGGGATGCCTTTCGCCCAGGCGATGGACTTCGCGGCAGCGACCCCGACCAGCAGCGACCCGATCAGACCGGGGCGATGCCCCACCGCGACCGCGTCGAGATCGTCGAGGGTGATTCCCGCCGCGTTGAGAGCCCGGTCGATGACGGGGAGGATGCGTTCGACGTGCGCGCGGCCCGCGATCTCGGGGACGACCCCGCCGTACTCGGCGTGGAGATCCTCCTGGGTCGCGACCGCCGATGAGCGGACGAACCGGCCGTCCTCGACGACGGCGGCGGCGGTCTCATCACAGGATGTCTCGATACCGAGCGTGCGCACGATTGGGGTGGTCGTCCATGGATGGGCGGGGCGGGGCCGCGTTGGTGATCCCCGACTCCACGCCGTGATCCGTCCCGGGGCTCGCCCCGGACTGTCGGACGGAATCCTACGCGATCCGCAGCGTGGGGCGATCGAAGTCCGGCTGCCCCGCAAGCGCACCGAGCGTCGGCGCGGGACTCGGGCGATCTGTGCCGCCGACGACCCGCAGTTTGGGCTCGATCGCGGTGCCGTAACGGCCGGCGAACCGGCCTCCGAACTGATCCGAGTCCTGGTCCCCGGACTCTTCATTCTGCGCGAAGATGTCCACGAGCAGCAGATCGAGCGCTCGGGCATGCTCGGCCGGCGTGTAGCCGCCGGCGGAGTCGGTGTGTGCGGTCGCCGCCGCGGTGTGTGCGGTGTGCCGGTCGGGTCGGTTCGTGCGTGTCTTGTTCTCGTAGCGCATGCGGCCTCCTGATTCTGCGATAAGCGCGCAGAAATCTCTCTCGGACTGGCGTGTTCCCGGTCGAATTTTCGCGAGGGTCGATGGACCGATCGCGCGACCGAGAAAACTCGTGAGTTGTCTGGTTCCCTTCCCTGGGAGTCTTCTTCTTCCGGCTCTCTCTCCACCGGGCTTCTCGTCCCGACGGAACTCTTAGCGGGCTTCCCCGCGATTCCTCCGTGAATATACGTGTGTATCGGTCCAAAGGCGTCATGGCTGTTCAGGAAACATGAAGCCGTGGATTGGGTTGTTCCGCGTCACCCCCGTTTGTGTGGATCGGTTCCGATTGATTGGGCGGTACCATCCCTTGTATTGGTCTGTCTGAGCCGGGGGAATTTTCAACCATGCCGTCCACGATGCTGCAGTTCGCGTTGGTTTTCCTGGGCGGCGGCGTCGGCAGCGTGCTCCGGTACGCGATCGCGCGGTGGATGACCCCGTCGGAGTGGGACGACGCGGGGCCGCCCTTCCCGCTGGCAACGATGCTGGTCAACATCGTCGGATGCGTCGCGATCGGGGCGATCGCGGGCTGGTGCGGGCGGCGTGAATGGGCCCGCGCGCTGCTCGTCGCCGGAGCGTTGGGCGGGTTCACCACGTTCTCGGCGTTCGGGCTCGACGCCGTCCGCCTGCTCGATTCGGGTCACCCGGCGCGCGCGCTGGGGTACGTTGCCGGTTCGGTCGCGGGGGGGCTGCTTGGCGTGTGGATCGCGATCCGCTTTGCGGCGCCGCCGATCGATTGACGCGGCCTACGCGGCTCGGAAGGCCGATTGGTTGGACAGGCACTGAAACGGAGCGAACATGCGGCTTGTGATCGTTCGGCACGGGAAAGCGCAGCAGGATTCCGAGGACGGGACCGACTTTGCACGGGCGCTCCGAGGCCGGGGCGAGCGGCAGGCGGCGTACGTCGGCGAGCAACTGCGTCGGGAGGAGCCGGCTGTGGCGAAGATCGTGTCCAGCCGGGCGGCGCGGGCGTGGCGTACCGCCCAGATCATCGGTGAACGGGTCGGTATCGCCGTGGAGGCCGATGACGCGTTGCTGGTCGATGAGCCCGTTGGCGTCGTGATCGAGCGGATCGCGTCGTGGGCGTCCGGTGTGCACGGGGCGCTCGTGCTCGTGGGGCACAACCCCCAGCTCTCGGTACTCGCCGGGCTGTTGGGTGGTGGGGGTGTCGGATCGGCAGTGGGGTTGGGGACCGGCGAGGCGGCGGTGATCGAGATCAACCCGGATGAACCGATCGGCGGGACGTTGCTCGATCGCATCCGCCTCGTGGAGGACTGAGATGGGAACGGGATGGTTCATGCGAATGGGCATCGTCGCGTGCGCCGTGCTCGGTGCCGCGGCGCCCGGTTGTCTTGCGTGGCCGACGCCTGTCCGGTTCGACGCGTCGGGCATGGTCCGTGTCGAGGCGGAGGGCTTCGATGTCCGTGTCTCGCCGGACTTGTTCGGGGAGCCAGCGGTGTGCGCGCGGGTGCTGAGCACACTCCGCGCTGACTTGGGGCATCTCGACGCGACGATCCCCGCGGATGTGTTCGACCTGCTCCGCGAGCGGACGGTCTTCTGGGTTGAGTCGCAGGGGGCGAAGGTCGAAGGCGGCATGAGCGGGCGCGGCATGGTGTTCCACCCGTCCGCCTTCTGGTTGCGTGCCAACGGGCTCGACCCGGCGCGGGCGGGCGGTATCGAGATCGTGCGCGCAGCCGACTTCCTCGCCTGGCGCGATACCCAGCCCTTGATGGTGCTCCACGAGCTCGCCCATGCGTACCACCATCTGATCGGTGTGGATGAGCCGGGTGTGTTGACCGCGTTCACCGGAGCATCAGAGGCGGGTCTGTACGACGCGGTCCGTCGGGCGGGCCGACCCGGCGATGACCGTGTGTCCGCGTACGCGATGACGAACAGCCGGGAGTATTTCGCGGAGTTGAGCGAGGCGTACTTCGGTCGCAACGACTTCGAGCCGTTCGACCGCGCCGGACTCCGCACGTTCGATCCGGCGGGGCACGCGGCGGTCGAGCGGTTGTGGCTCCTTGACCGGGCGGCGATCGAGACGCTCATGGATCGTTCGGCTGATCGGTGATTCGTCCGCGGCTCTGCCCGATCGGGATAAAAATCGTCGGGCGCAAAAATGAAGACGCCCCGCTGGTCAGGCGGGGCGTCTTGTGGTCTTGTCACTCGCTGGGACGGGTCGGCCTGTCGTGAATCAAACGTGGTTGGCGTTCACGTCCCGAGTGGTGTGATCTGGATTCAGATCAGTCGACCTGGGTTGCAGATCGACGGGTCTGATCGATGCTGAGCGGAAACTCAGCGTTCGATCAGCGGCGACGACGGGCGGCGACGAGGCCACCGAGGCCGAGGACGGCGAGGCCGGCCGGGGCGGGAACCTTGTAGTCGACCGCGAGGGTCAGGGTGCCGCTCGAGAAGCCGTCGATCGCGTCGGCGAAGTCGTCGAACGAGTCGAAGAACTCGATGGTGAGGATGCCACCCGCGGCGAGAACGTCGGGGAGGGCGTTGTCGGTGAAGTCAACGATCGGGTTGCTGTAGCTGCTGGAACCCGGGAAATCATCGCCGGCACCGGGGGCGAGGAAGATCTCGCCGTTGAAGCTGTAGGAAGCCTCGGAGAGCCAGCTGGGGTCGGTCGAGGTGACCGAGACGTCCCAGCCGACGCCGGTCAGGAAGGCGTCAGCGCCGGCGGCGCCGCCGAGGAGGGCGTTGAGGTCGAGGGTGACGATGACGTTGTCGCTGTCACCCTGGAGGTCCCAGTGGGCGGTGTCGCCGAAGGTGTAGTCGTAGGTGCCCGAGGCGAGGCCCGACTGCTGGGTGTTGATGCCGCTGCTGGGGTTGGCGGACCACAGGTTGTCGGCGGCGGCGCCCGACGCGAGGCCGGCGATAGCGATAAGGCTCAGAGTCTTCATGTCTTTGTCTCCCATCCTGACGGATCTTGGATGCCGCGAATGCGGCGAATACGAACGAGGTGAACCCCCAACGAGGGTCGTGCGGGTCGGAAAACTCGCACGAGGTCGGCAGAAGGTCCGGGTTTCAACCTCTTCTCACACGCCGGTGGCGACGCGCCGCCGGAGAACCCAGTTTCGCGGATGGCGCAGTTTTGTCAAGGTTCCGAGGGGCGTTTTTCAAAAAAGGTTGGCGGTCATCCAGAGAAGTACTTTGTTCGGTCGATCATGACCCTGATTTTTGGGTGTTTTTGCGGCATAATGCGCCCGATCGGACCAGACGGACCGAAATGGACCAATGCAGAATGTCCGATAACAAGGTAGCGGCTGTTTGGTGCCGGGGTCAGTCGCCGTACCGGCCGCGGAGTTTGGTGCTCAACCTGCAGAGCAGGTGCACGCGTTCGAGTTCGTTGAGCCAGTCCTGGAGCGTCGCGTCGAGTTCGTCCTGGGCGATCGCGGCACCGGGGACGGGGCAGGACGGGCCGAGCTGTCGGGCTGCCATCGCGCGGTAACGAGACAGCGTCCGATCGCCGAACAGGCTGACGAAATCGAAGTCCTCGTTCATGAACACGACGACGGGGACGCGGTTTCCCGAGCAGATCGTGATTCCGCGCGTGAAGTCGGCGTGTGCGTCGCGGTCGAGGTAGCGGAGGCGGACGCGATCGGGATTCGCGGCCCGGAACGCCTCGAGAAAGGGCAGTTGCTGGACGCAGTCGCCGCACCAGATGCCGGAGATCGCGAGGATGTTGACCTCGCGGACAAAGCCGTTGAGCAGGGCGCGTTGCGGTTCGGACAGCGTCGCGCGTTCGCGGACGGCTTCCCACGATCGCTGCTGATGATCTGTGCCGGTCTCGAGATAGTCGGCGTAGCCGAGACCTCGGTCGAATCGCTCGCGGAGATCGGCGGGATTGAAGAGGTCGGGCATGGTGGAGGTGTCGCTCGGGTTGGCACGGTCGTTCATGGGATGTGCTCGAACCGCCTCCGGCGGGGGGATATTTCCGGGTTCGTCCGGTCGCGTCGGTTCGGAGGAACCGAATCGGGCGGTTACTCCGGGGAGATGATGGCACCCGGGCTGGTAAACGTGATGCGGTCGATCGCGAGGTCCCAGATGATGGCGCGGGCGTTCTGGACCGACCCCCGGGCGAGATCGGTGATCTCGACCCGGTTTCCGTTCTCGCCCAGGGCCTGGATGCGGCGGTTCTCGGGGTCGTAGATCAGGCGGTCGGCCAGGATCTCGCGGTCGTTTTCGATGCGGAGCAGCGCATCGCCCTCGGCGATCGCCCAGCGGAGGTCGCCGGTGCTCGCGGCCCCGTCACGTTCGCTGTCGTTTGCGGAATGGAACGCCGCGGTGATGGTGTTGGCGATCACGTCGGATGGGAAGGGTTTGCCGATCGGCTTGTTGACGATGCGGGCGTCCTCGCGGACCACGGCGCGTCCCTCGGTTCGGTCGAAGTCCATCGAACCGGTCCAGGTGATGAGGGTCGAGCCGCGTGAGCCGTCGCCGCCGATGAGGGGGTTGTCGTCCTTGTCGGCGGGCTCGGGCTTGCCTCGGGCCTGGTCATCGGGGGGTGATCGGTCGAGAACGAAGAGCCGACCCGCGGTGGGCACGTTGATGCGGTCATCCGCGGCGGCGAACCGGATGCGGGGGGCGTCGAGGCGGTAGAGCGATTCGATGGGCCTGTCCGGGTCGGCGGCGTCCTGGGGCGCTGCCCCGAGTGCGTACCGCGTCGATTCGACGCGTGCGGGCGATGCGGCTGTGCCGAACACCTCGGCGAACCGGAGCCGATCGCCGTTCTCAGACGCCTTGGCCGATTGGGTGTCTCCGGGACTGGTCGTCGGGCTGGGCTGGCTGTCGTTGACGGGTGCGAGCGTGATCTCGAGGCGGTCGCCGGTCACGGTGTCGACCGATCCATCGGGGCCCGGCGAGGTCGCCGAGACGCCGCCCTGGCAGAGCACCGACCCGGCGAGATCGTCGAACGACATCCGCTCGGTCCACGCCGCGTCGATCGATCTCGGCGCGGCCTGCCCGCTTGACGGGTCGCCCATGCCCCGGTGCGTGAACGTGCCGGCACCAACGACCTCGACGGCGCGGGCCGATCCGTTGAGGCGGATGTCGGGCCCTGTGATGCGGGTGCCGTCCCGGCTGACCCAGGTCCGCGCCGGGTCGGCGGGCCCCGTGATGACCGCGGTTTCTTCGAGCGTGTCGGCGATGAGCGCATCGCCCTGGCCCGCGGTGCCCGCGCCGTCGTCGAAGGCGACATCACCGTCCGCCTCGGCGATGGTGACAATGACGTGCGCGTCGCTATCGCGTGCGAGGGCCGCGTCGATGCGCTGACCCCGGATCGATTCGCGTCCCGTGCGGCGGGCGAAGGCGTCGCCTGTCAGGATGGCGCGGGTCGGGTCGATGTCCTCACCGTACGTGCCCCGGGCGAAGTGGACCTGCATGGTCTCGCCGCCCACCGAACCGTCCCGCCCGTCTTTGGCGATCGCTTTCTCGACGTCGAGCTGCAGCAGCCTGGGGGATTCGCCTGGGGGGGTGTCGAAGAGGGCGACGAGCGTCTCCCCGTCGACGGTCGCGTCGCGGTTTGCGCCGCGGACCCTGCCCCGGAAGCCCGCACGCTCCAGCCGATCGGTCATCTTCCCGTCTTCTGTCGCGAAGCGGAAGGCCGCGGACTCGGACCACGCGATCGTCTGGGGAGTCGGTTCGGCGGCCGCGCTGACGTGGTCTTTGCCGAACAGCACGCCAGCCGTCGGGATGGTGATCACGCCCGAGGCGAGTTCGATTTCCACGGCGTTCATGCCCTCGATCCGGCCAGTGCGCTCGCTCGCGACCACGATCGATCCGCCGCTGCCTTCGAGTTCGACGCGTTCGCGCTGGGCGAAATAGTTCGCCGCAAGGGCGTTCGCGGTCGCGTCGGCGGTGGTGTCGACGATCTCAACATCGCCGTTGTTGGCCTCGAAGCGGAGGGCGAGGTCATCGCCCCGGTTGAGTTCGTCGGGGGAGTCGGTGAGCGGCTCGACGGTGAGCGGGCCGTCCCAGGTGAGCACGACGGGGCTGGGGCCCTCCGGATCGGCCTGCTGGTCTTGCAACTGGTCTTGCAACTGGTCTTGTTGCGGGTCTTGTGACGCGGTGTTCTGGATTTCCGCTTCCGGGTTCTCCACCCCGATGGGGTCGCCCACGCGTTGCGGCGCGGACGCGGGGACGGCGGCGAACGCGGCGTGCATCGCGGCTTCGTGCGGCGTGCGGGCCGAACCGCCCGGCGAGCGGTCGGGCAATTGGTTGTCGATCAGACGCGTCCAGACGGTCAGCGTGTCCGAGGTGATCGTCTGCGGACCCGACACGGCCTCAACATTGTCGGCGAATGTGATGCGGTACAAATCGATCTTGGCGTTCGGGTTCTGCGCCCGCGTTGTTGTCTGGGTGGGGGCCCGGTTGGGGACCTGGGTGGGCGACGCCGCTGTGGGCGCGGTGTTCGCTGGCCGAGCGCTCGGGGCGACCGCCGATGGGGAGGTTGCCGAGGTTGGGTTGGGCCCGGCGTCGGCGAGAGTGCCGGCGGGCCCGTCGATCGCCGTATTCGTTTGGGCGATGGCTTCGGGATCGGTCTGTTGGTCAGCGGCCTGCGGTGCAACCGGCGTGTAGACAAGGCGTTCGCCCTGATCGACGCGGAGCGTGGTGATGCTCTCCCGCGTCTCGTTGAGCACGACGTACGCGCCCCGGCCTGCAAAATCGATCGTGTCGGTCGTGATCGCGAGCCGCCCGTCGGTCTCGAAAGTCAGGATGTCGAGGTTGAATCGCAAAGGCTCGTCGGTCGTCGCGATGAGTGACGGTGTATCGCGGTCGGGGTCGGGCCGGTCCATAGCGGTCACACCCGTGGTACGCATCGCGGGATCGAACTTTCGCGCGGTCACGTTGCCCGTCAGCGTGCCCTCTCTCGGCTGATTCTCGCCCTCCGGGATGTAGAAGCGGCCTCGGTCGGACTCGATGAGCCAGGCCGACCCGTTGTCGCCGAAGAGCCAGGCTTTCGGCTTCTCGACGAGCCGGATGGTCGGGCCGTCGGGGTCGTAGCGGTCGGCGAGGATCTCCGCGGCGAGGCGTTGCTGCGTGGGGTCGTCCTTGTCGGGGATCTGGATGACCATGTTCTCGCCCGCCATCAGATCGCCGTTCTCGGGATCGCCCAGCAGGAACTCGACCTCTGACCCGGTCGGCGCGTTCGTGCTGGTGCCGCCCGTCGCGTTCGCGGCGTTGTTGCGAGAAACGAGGATCGCGAGACCGGTGAGGATCATCGCGAGCGCGATGACGGCCAGGACCGCCGTCCGCGCGGAGGCGGTCCGCACACGGGCAGCACGGCCGGCCTGTGAAGCGTTGACGCGCGTGCGAGTGATGGGGGATCGGGCGGCGGTGGAGTGGGTGCGGTTGGGCATTGCCCCGATGGTACGCGACCGATCGACGATCTCCGAACGGGCGGCGTGTGTCCGGTGGACGGGTCGGTCGGTCTATCGGCCTGCCCGGGCGCCGATCAGCCGATCAGCCGATCAGCCGGTCATCGGGAAGCGGGCCCGGCTCGGCGGTCGAGACGGCGGCGCGGAAGACCGCATCGGCGAGCGTGCCCTGGCTTGTTGTCGCCCAGAGCGGGATGATCGTCAGGGCCTTGATCTGGGTGGGTGAGCCGAGATAGGTCTGGAGGTTCGGGTTGATCTTGTTCTCCCAGAGCGCGCTGTTGAACCGACGCCGCCGCGACGTTGGTTCCTCCTCACCGCTCGCACCCGTCGCGGAGGCGAACGAGTCTGGTTCTGTCATGGGTTCTGGCTCAGGCTTTGGCTCGGCGTCGGGATCCGGATGGGACTCGTGCCACCCGCCCAAGAGGAGTTCGCGTCGGCGGAGGTCGAGGCGGACCGGGCGATCGCGGAGGCTTATGGTTTCGATGGTGGGGGCGGCGCCGAGCAGGCCGAACCGGACGATGTCCAACCGGCCCGGCGCGATGCGCAGGTACTTCGGGAACAGGAAGCCCCACACGATCGGAGCCATGATCGCCGCCGCGACGAGGGCGATAAAAATGAGCATCGTCGATCGGCTGATGTAATTGTGAACGAGGCCCTGCATCCCAATCTGCAGGATGACCGGGAAGACGCACACGGCCACGAAGAACCGCCGAGCGAACTTCGGGTCCTGCATCAGCGCGGCGTGGCTTGTTCGCTGTGCGACCCAGACCCGGCACGCCTCGGGCTCGAAATACCCCGGGTCGTCGCCGGCCGGCATCATGGGTTCGAGGTGTTCTTTCTGATCGGGCCAGCAGATGACGTTGACGCGGGCGTCGGGGTCCATCTCCATCGGCAACCTGAGCGACGACATCGACCGGCGGTAGCCCCGGGCGGCGATGCGGAACAGCGCGGTCATCCCCACCAGGAAGACCAGCGAGATGACGGTCGCGCGGACGGCGAGCGGGAGCCAGGGATAGCGGGCGAGGGCGAAGAACCCCGCAACCGAGAGCGCGAGCCCGCCCAGCAACGCGGTGGGGATGATCGCGGCGGTGACGCCCGACCCGATGCTTGCGCCGCCCCCCTTGAGCCCGCCCCGGCAGAAGTGGACGCCGGACGGGCCGCGGGGTGACCGGGTCGTCGCGTGTGGTTGGGGAGGTGTCGGTTGCATGGGCATGGTGCGTCGGGCGTGCGGTGGCTTTCGTGACACCCGTGATGCCCGCCTCGGGGCCGATTCCGGGGCCTGTTCACGGCTCTGTTTTTCCACGATTTATGGGGTGGAAAGGGCGCGGGTCCGCCGCGTGTTCGACCTACGATTCGCCGCCCCGGAATCCCCAGGTTTCGGCGGCGTGCGACCGCCGATTATTCGGTGCCCCGCGGACGGCGGCACGATCGGGCGGCGAGGAATCGAAGGATCGGTTATTCGTCCCGGAGGGGCCGATGGTCGCGAGACCGGTCGGCGTGATCCGGGACGATTCGGAAGGCAGCGGAACGCATGGCAGACGACGGTGTTTCGGGGAGTGTCTCGGGTGCGAACTCGGCGGGCGACGGGCCGGGCGAGGCTGCGCCCCCGGTCGAGATCAAGCACGGGGCGTACGGGGCCGACCAGATCAAGGTGCTCGAGGGCCTCGAGGCGGTCCGCAAGCGTCCGGGCATGTACATCGGTGGCACGGGTGTCAACGCCCTGCATCACATGGTCTACGAGGTCGTCGACAACTCGATCGACGAGGCGATGGCGGGCTACGCGACGGTCGTGAACGTCAGTATCGAGGCGGACGGGTCCTGCCGGGTCAGCGACGACGGGCGGGGCATCCCCGTCGACCTGGTCAAGAACGACGACCCGGCGCTCAACGGCAAGTCCGCGATCGAGGTCGTCATGACCAAGCTCCACGCGGGGGGCAAGTTCCAGCAGGAGGGCTCGGCCTACAAGGTCTCGGGCGGTCTGCACGGGGTGGGCGTCTCCTGTGTGAACGCGCTGTCGGAGTATCTGGAGGCGGAGGTCCACCGCGACGGGAAGATCCACAAGATCCGCTTCGAGCGGGGCGTGGTCACCGAGCAGATCCGCGTGGTGGGCGACATCCCCGAGGGCGCGAAGGCGACGGGGACCATCATCGAGTTCAAGCCCGACCCCACAATCTTCGAGGACTGCGACTTCCGGTTCGAGACGCTCGAGGGCCGGCTGCGTGAGCTGGCGTACCTGAACCCGGGAGTGAAGATCCGCCTGAGCGACGAGCGTGTCGGCGCGGACGGCAAGCCCAAGAAGGCGACCTTCTTCGCCGACACGGGGCTGCCCGAGTACATCGAGCACCTGATGAAGGGCAAGACCGCGGTCTCGAGCCCGATCTACATCAAGCGCGAGATCGAGGCCGAGAGCCTGATCTGCGAGGTCGCGATGCAGTACCACGACGGGTACTCCGAGAACGTGCTCACGTTCGCCAACAACATCAACAACGCGGATGGCGGCACGCACGGCACGGGGTTCAAGAACAGCCTGACGCGGACGCTCAACGGGTACGCCCGCAAGGCGAACATCATCAAAGAGAAGGACCCCACACCGACCGGCGACGATCTCCGCGAGGGCATGATCGCGGTGGTCTCGGTGAAACTCCCGGACCCGACGTTCAACAACCAGCCCAAGGAAAAACTCCTCAACCCGGAGATCGAGGGCTTCGTGAGCCAGGCCGTCAACGACGCGCTGGGCGAGTGGCTCGAGACCAACCCGGCGGAGGCCAAGAAGCTCTGCCTGCGGGGTATCGTCGCGGCCCAGGCGCGGGAGGCCGCCCGGCGGGCGAGGGAGCTCACACGCCGCAAGACCGCGCTCGACTCGGGCTCGATGCCCCACAAGCTGCGCGACTGCAAGACCAAGGACGTCGATCGCGCGGAACTGTTCCTGGTGGAAGGCGACTCCGCGGGCGGGAGCGCGACGCAGGGGCGGAACGTCGAGACGCAGGCGATCCTGCCGCTGCGGGGTAAATTGCTCAACGTCGAGCGGGCCCGGATCGACAAGGTGTTGGGCTTCGAGGAGATCCGCACGCTGATCAGCGCGCTGCGGACCGGCATCGGTCCCGATTTCGACATCAGCAAGCTGCGCTACGGCCGGGTCATCATCATGACCGACGCCGACGTGGACGGCTCGCACATCCGCACGCTGCTGCTGACGTTCTTCTTCCGCCAGATGCCCGAGCTCATCAAGCGCGGGAACATCTACTGCGCCCAGCCCCCGCTCTACCAGATCGCCTGGGGCGGCGGCAAGAAGAAGAAGGTCAAGTACGTGCTCAACGAGCGCGAGCTCGCGGGAACCCTGACCGAGATCGGGCTCGACCGCACCCGCCTGCATGTCCGCGATATCACCGGGTGGACCCCGGAGGGGATCATCCCCGAGTCGGCCGTCAACGGCGAGCCCAAGATCGAGCTCACGCTCGAGGGCGAGGACCTGCGGAAGGCGATCAAGGCCCTGGGCCGGCTCGCCGAACTCGTGGAGATCGCCGAGCGCCGCGGTGTGCTCTTCGTCGATCTTCTCAGCGCCCGCAAGGACGGCGTGCTGCCCACCCACCAGGTGACCTGCCGCGCCACGACGCTCCACGCGTGGAGCGAAGAAGAGGCGATGGGTCTCGTCGAGTCGAACGGCTGGACACTCGGGGACATCGCAGAAGGTGATACCCCCGAGACCGACGACCCCGGCTCCGACCAGGCCGTGACCGACGGTGCCGCCACTGCCGACCAGGAGGCGGATGGTGTGTCAACGAACGGCATCGCCGCCGAGGAACCCGGGGGGCACAAGCCCGAGGCGATGGTCCGAGAGCTTCATGAGAACAAGGAACTCAAGATCGTCTTCGATCAGCTCGACGAGCTCGGTCTCACCATCGACGACTGGGCGCTGCGCCAGGAAGAGTCGGTGACGGGCGAGCGTCTGCCGTCGCGGTTTGTCTGGGAGATTGTCTCGACGAAGGGGCCCGACGACTCGACCGACACTGGCGACACCGATACGGGTGATGACAGCGCCGGGGATGATGCCGCGGACCAATCCGCGTCCCACGGCAAGTTCGTCGAAGCGTCCAACCTCGAGAAGATCCTCCCGGCGCTGCACGAGATCGGGCGTCGCGGGATGGAGGTCAAGCGGTTCAAGGGGCTGGGCGAGATGGACGCCGAGCAATTGTGGGAGACCACGATGGACTACGAAAACCGCACGATGCTCCGCGTCACGTGGGAGCAGGCGGGCGACGCCGACGCGCTGTTCAGCGTGCTCATGGGCGAGCAGGTCGAGCCCCGCCGGAAGTTCATCGAGGAACACGCGCTCGAGGTCAAGAACCTCGACGTCTGATCTTTCGGGCTCCTCGGCCGGCAATACAAGGGCGGCGAAACCGGCACGAGTTTCCGGACGCGTTCTGTGCGGAGGTCCGAGTACTCGGGCCGCGTCATGCCTGTAGGCCCCCCCGGCGACCCGGCGTATGCGATCTCCGCGAGACGATCGAAGCGGGTTCCCGGAATCGCCGATCGAGACCTCCTGTGGGCGTTCACGATTTTGTGCACCACTCGGGGTATCGAATGACGAATCAGTCGCACACGAACACGCTCGGCATACGCGATCGAGAGCTCGACGGGCTCTTCGCCTCGATGGACTCGGGTTCGTCGAGCGCCGCCGCGAAGGCCGGCCGAGTCTTCAGCCGGTGGCAGTTCCGCCAGCGTTCGCTCGCGGTGCGCATCCTGCAGCCGGGTGGTTCGGAGATGACCACCCGCATGGCATGCCGCAACCTGTCCAAGGGCGGCATCGGGCTTCTGCACCGCGCGTACGTCCACATCGGGACCAAGTGCGAGGTGACGATCCCGCACCCCACGAAGGGTGACCAGGACTACGCGGGCAAGGTGGTTCGGTGCCTGCATTTTTCTGGCATGGTTCACGAGATCGGCATCGCGTTCGAGAACGACATCCCGATCCGGGAGATCACCTGTCCCGACCCGATGCGGGAGATATTCGCGATCGAGCACGTGGACGCCGATTCGCTCACCGGCACGATCCTGCTCGTCGAAGACAGCGAGATGGACGTCAAGCTCGTGAAGCACTTTCTGCGGGGCACGCAGATCCGGGTCAAGCACGCGGCGACGATCGACGAAGCCGACCGGGAGGTCCGGGACGGTGTGGGCCTCGTGCTCTGCGATATCCACCTGGGCGAAGAGAACGGCGCGGACTTTGCTCGCAAGCTGAATGACACCATGGCGAATCGTCCGCCGATCGTGATGATCAGCGCCGATCGCGCGGCGTCGACACACGCGCTGATCTCGAAGCCGTACATCAAGGGGTTCCTCGCCAAGCCGTTCAGCCAGGATGCGCTGCTTCGGACGATCAGCGAGTTCATGGCGGATCCGAACGAGGGCGATCCGGTCGCGGATACCGGTTCTGTCGCGGGCGATGCCCAACTCGTCGCGGCGTTGCTTCCAGAACTGACCAAGGCATGCGGGAGACTCGAGGAAGCCGTGAAAGCCGAGGACGAGACGCTCTCGCTCTCGCTATTGATGCAGATCTCGGGTGTCGCGCCCGTGATGGGGCTCAAGGAGCTCTCGGTCATGGTCGAGTCGCTGAGCCAGCAGCTCGCGGATTCGATGGACCTCCAGCGGGTCGCGAGCCGTCTCGAAGACATCGTCCGATTATGCGATGAGGCCACCAAGCGAGGCTGAACAAGAAGGGCGGGGTATGAGGCATGAGCGCACACGAACGAAAGATCGACCAGGCGGGCCGGCAGAACACCCTGGGGCTCAGCCTCACCAAGCTCGAGTCGATCCTCGACAAGCTCGAAAAGGAAAGCGACGGTGAGTCAATCCGCCGCGATGATGCACGCTGGCCCTTCCGGCAGCCATCGATCGGCGTCACGCTCATCCACCCGGGCGGCTCTCAGGTCGATGTCCACATGGCGTGCCGGAATCTCTCCCGCGGAGGCGCGGGGCTTCTGCACAGTACGTTCCTCTACAACGGCACCCGCTGCATCTTCTCGCTGCCCCACCACGAGCGGGGGATGGTCACGGTCGAGGGCGAGGTTGTCCGCTGCCAGCACCGAGAGGGGATGATCCACGAGATCGGCGTCAGGTTCGACGCCCCGATCGACCTCCGTGCGTTCACCAATCCCAACCCGCTGAGCCAGCTGTTCAGCGCCGAACGCGTCGATGCGAGCACGCTCGAGGGCACGCTTCTCTATGTCGATCCCAGCGAGGAGGATCGGGACGTGCTCACGAGTTGCCTCAAGGACACCGGTGTTTACGTTGTCCCCGCGACGACAGCGAAAGAAGGGCTCGACCTCGCCAAGAAGGGCGTGGACATGATCATCGCCGAGTTCGCTCTCGATGACATGTCCGGCGCCGAGTTCGTTGTCCAACTCCGCAGCGAGAACATTTCCAAGCCGGTTCTTTTCCTGACTCATGACATGAGCGACCGGGTGACCAACGCGGTCAATCGGCGGATGGCCCAGGCGATGATCCGCAAGCCGATCGTCGAGGAGACCCTGTTCGCCGCGCTCGCCGAGTTCCTCCACCCCAGCGTCGGTACCGACGCACCCGGGAGCCGCGTCGTCGATCCCCAGCTCGTCGAAGCGCTCAAGCCCGAGTTCGCCAGGTGCGCCCGTCAGATCGACACCGCGGTTCGAAACAACAAACCCATGGAGGCGATCAGCTCGTGCCACGTTCTCCAGCAGATCGCCAGCCTGGTCGGGCTCTCACGCATGAGCGAGAACATCGCGGTCGTGCTCGTCGGCCTGTCGGAGACCATGGAGATCGAGCCGGTCGCAGATGACCTCCGGTTCATCATCGAGGAGTGTCGACGCGCCGCCTGATCGGTCGGCGCGATATCGGCCCGGCGGTTCTCGGTGTCAGCGCCCGCCGCCGAGCCCGATCCGCGATAGGGCGACGCGCCACCACCGGTCCGCGTGCGAAGGCCCGGTGGGGAGGCTCATCAGCCGCTCGAATCCGCCGTGGTCCGCACGCTTGGCGGGGATCCGCGGGTATCGCGCCCGCGTGCGGAGCGCGTGCGTGAGCCACGCGGAATGCTCGGCGCGGAACTTTGCGCCGGGATCGACAAGCTCGGAAAAGCGGGGGCCCGAGAACATGCCGGCATGGTATCGGTTCACCCGCGCCGTTCCAACCCGCGAGGTGCGGGTCACCGTCGTTTCCGGCCGATCCGGATGCGCCCGCCTTCGACGGTCCAGCCGCCGACCAACCGACCAATCGATCGAACGCGCCGGTTCTTCACCCGCCGATAAGTATGCATCATCCGCGCAGACCGCCCCGGTCCGCGGCGTTGGCACCCAACCCGCTGGCACCGCGATGGATCCAATCAGACTGTTGACCCGTATCTCCCGGTGCGGGTTCGGATCCCGTCACCGGGAAAGAAACAACTCTGTTTCGCATCGGGGGAGACGCCATGGAACGGGCCTTCTTCGGGGGCGCGGCCGCGTGCGCTCTCGCAATCACAACCGGGTTGGCAGCAGGCGATGACCTGCTCCGCCTCTGGGGCATCGACAACGACGACGCCCAGCTTTTCGCCATCGACGACGTCCGCAATCCCGGCGCAACCCTCGTCGATTTCGGCCGGATCCACGTCGCCGACGGCTTCGCGTCTCACACCGTCGAGGGTGACATCCAGGCCTTCACGATCGTGAATACGTTCGACGCGTTCTTCGTCTCCAGCGAAGGCGTCGGGAGCGTCCCGGGCCCCGTGCTGCTGCACATCGACCTGCACGATCTCGACACATCGGGCGAGGCGGGCGAGACCAACCCCGGTGTCGTCACCGCCGACGTGATCGGCTCGCTGCTCGACGCCGGGTGGGACCCCGCCTGGTCCGTCACCGGCATCGCGGGCGATCCGCTCTACAACGAGATGTACATCCTCGGTGCCGATGGTGACGACACCACCAACGATACCATCGCGCGCATCCACGCCAACACCGACCGCACCGTCGAGATCACACCCATCGGCGAGATCCGGTGGCGCTTCGGCGGCGTCACCATGGGCGGCGACATGACCCTGGGCCCCTCGGGTCTGCTGATGATCTCCGATGAGTCGCAAGGCCGGATCGTGATGGTCGAACCCAATTCGGGCGAGGTCAAGGGCATCCGCCTCGAGGGGGTCCGCGTCGATACCGACATCGCCCGGTACGGCGGCATCGCCTGGGACGGCTTCAACGACCGCACCGCGATGTACGACAACAACACCAACCAACTGATCGTCGACAACCGCAAGGACAACTCGATCACCGCATTCGATCTGCTGGGGTCGGGTGTCAAGGAAGTCGGCGGGATGGAGTTCGTCTTCCGGCCGACCCCGCCCGACCAGAACGCGCCGTCATCGGCCTCGCCGCGCGCACAGCGGGTCGGCAACTTCACTCGGTCGAACGACTACGGCCGGCCGAAGGGCGTCTCGCCCTCCAGCGGCGGCGGCGGGGGCCAGAACAGCCTGAACCCGCTCGACCCGAGCCAGTTCCCGCCCGATCCTCTGGACCCGCCCTTCGACCCGCCGAGCGATCCCCCGACCGACGGCGACCCGCCGACAGGTGGCCCCCCGCCGGGCGGCGACCTGCCCCCCGACGAGTTCGACGACCCGCCCGAGGGCCCGCCCCCGCCGGACGGCCCGCCGGATGGTCCTCCTGATGGTCCGCCGAATATCCCGGCCCCCGGTGGGCTCGCGGTGCTGGGCCTGAGCGCCACCGCCTTGGTTCGCCGCCGCCGTCGCAACGCCTGAACGCGAACCGTGACGTCAGCGCGTCGAGAAAGTTCACGCAATGAACACACGCCGGGCTTGTCTCTCTGGGACAAGCCCGGCGTGTTCCGTTCTCCAGAGGTTGTTCCACGGATGCCGCTCGGCGGGACCGGGCCCTGTGCCCGAGCCATTCACGTTCCGCTCGGCTGCGGCGGGGCTCAGGGGTTGCAGGGCGTGAGGAATGCACCGACGAACACGCCGATGTCGCCCAGATCAAAGACGCCGTCGGGGTCCAGATCCGCGATCGGGTTCTGCGAGAGGAACCCGGAGGTGAACGCGCCGATGTCGGCAAGATCCAGCACGCCGAACGGCTCTGCGAGGTCGGCGGCGTTGCACCCGCCCGGCTCGGCCAGCGGCAGTTGGAAATCGACGATCACCGGCAGGTGGTCGGCGGCGACCGACGACGCGATGACCGGGGCGCTCGGGAACCCTCGCAAGGGCTCGGGGAGCTGCGCGGTCTGGGGCGGGGTCGCGGAGTTGAAGATGAACTGTCGGCGGACGCCCTCGACGACGCTGTCCTGCCAGGCGATGTAGTCGAGCTTGCTGCTGCCCCGGGTGTCCTCGTCGTTGTTGAACGGGTCTCGGGCGTCGTCGTAGGTCGAGTCGCTCCGGTCGCGGTCCGTCCCGTCGGTGCCGCCCGTGAACTCCGCCCGCGTCATCCACTCCGCCGGACCCTTGCGTCCGTTGGTCGCCTCGTCCTCGTTCCAGTCGCCGCCCCAGATCACCGGCGTGTTCTCGTCGAGGATCATGGTGGGGGAGGGGAACGGGATCCGCTGGTTCGGGTCCGGGAGGCCCGTCCCCGCGCCGTTGTACAGATAGTCGATCGTGTACGCGACGATCTGCCCTGCCTCGAGCCGCTCTTCCCGATCGTCGCTCGATCCGCCCGCCTTGAAGTGCGCGTTGCCGACGACCAGGTCGCCCGCGTACACGTCGTCGGGGAGGTCGATCTCCGCGAACGCCTGCCCGCGGATCACGACCCCTGTCGGGGCGTACGCGTCCTGGATCACCAGCACCTCGGGGTTGGTCGCGATGCCGTCCCCGTTCAGGTCCGCGAACGGGAACCGGCTCAGGATCACGTTGCGGTTGAACCCGTCGCTCACTGTGCTCACGAACACGTGCGGCATGTCGAAGTCGGGCGCGTACGCGCGGACGAACGAGGTCACCGTCCCGCCCTCGAACGGGTCGGCCCCGCCGTTGAAGAACAGGTCGAACACCGTCTCGAGTTCCGACACCGAATCCACGCAGCCGCCGCACCCGTTGTCGGCCGTCTCCTGCAGGATGAGCACGTCCGGCTGCATGCCCGCGACGATCCGGACGCACGCGTTCCAGTTGGCGACCTGGTTCCCCTTGGTGGGGTTCTCGGTGCGGATCGCGTCCTCGACGTTCCACGTCATCACGCGGATGTCGGTCGGGTCCGACTTGCCCCATTCCCCGTTGAACGGGTCCCACTGCGCACACGCGGTGTTGACGCAGAGCGACGTACCACAGGCGACGGCCAACGCCACGCAGGCCGTCAGTGTGCGGGAAGGATCACGATCGGAGGTCGAGGTCATGGGCAAATCCTTCTGGTTCGCTCGCGTCGGGGCGGACGGTCCCGACCCATAACCGGCCGGGAGGTGGGAAACGAAGCGCCCGGGCCGTTGGGCCCGGGCGCTC
>DDFO01000045.1:56527-57748 GCA_002337215.1 Phycisphaerales bacterium UBA1926
ACGAACAGACCGATGTCGGTCAGGTCGTAGATGCCGTTGCCGTCCAGGTCGGCGATGGGCATCTGCGAGGTGAACCCGCCGACGAACGCGCCGATGTCCTGAAGGTCCAGCACGCCGAACGGCTCGGCGAGGTCGGCCGGGTTGCAGCCCTGCTCATCGAGGAAGTAGCCGATGTAGAGCAGCGTCTGGTACGACTGGTCGGGGCTCATCGGATCGGCGTTGCCGCCCGTCGGGTCCTCGTAGACGCCGTCCTCGTTGGTGTCGTAGACGATGTCGGCCTGAAGCACGATGCCGCCGTTGGTGATCGGATCGGCGTTGTCTACACCGGTCAGGTCGCTGTCGTCCCAGCCCCACGCACGGCCGTTGTTGCTGTTCATCGCCGAGGGCGACGAGACGCCCGAGCCGCCGCCGTCACCACTCGCGGCGACGGTATCCATGAACTGGATCTGGTAGCGAAGGCCCGAGTTCTGGCCGAAGAACGTCCGGCCCAGTTCGAGCACGAGTTCGAGCTCGTAGCCGAAGTCGGCACCCGGATCGGTCGCGACGTCGGTGCGGACCGCACGGATCAGCACGGTGTCAAAGTCGATGAAGGGCTCCATGGTGACCGGGTCGATCTTGTCGAGCGCGGCCGACGCGAGGAACCAAGCGTTGCCGGCACCGTCGAAGGTCGGGGTCGACATCGACGGGCCGAGGGGACCCGCAGTCGGGAACGCGGTGCGGAAGGGGACGAGGTTGCCGATCGAGTTGCCGCCGGGACCGTCGAGGATCTCCTTGCCGTTGCCGGCCGCGTCGGTCCATGCGATGATCGACCACTCCTCGTTGTCGCCGGCTTCGTCGAAGCGGACGACGACGCTCTGCATCGCGAGGTCGAACGAGACGCCGAACTCGCTGAGGACCGCGCCGGCGTAGTTGTTGCCGTCCGCGTCCTGTCCCAGCCCGACCATGCCCGCGTCGGAGCGGAAGCCGGTGATCCCGACGTACTGGCGGAACTCGCTGGTGCCCGGGATGTAGTTGATGGTCTTGCCGTCGGTCGGGTCCACGAGGGTGAAGGGCGGGGCGAACGAGTGGGCCTCGACAACCGCGCCGGCGGCGTCCACCGACCAGACGTTGATCTGGCGGGTGTCATCGGGCTGGTCCTTCGCGGCAACGCCGAACGTCGCGACACCCGAGTTCAGGATGTTGCGGGTCGTCTGACCGATCTGGCCGCGGTGATCGTTGGGG
>DDFO01000045.1:57801-63472 GCA_002337215.1 Phycisphaerales bacterium UBA1926
CGTTGGGGGTGAATCCGTTCGCGTCGGGGCCGAAGTGGTCCGCCGCCGCCGTCAGCGGGGCCGCGGCGCCGCGGACGAACTGGCTCGAGAAGTTGGCGCCGGCAACCAGGCCGTCACCGCCCGCGACCGACGCGGGGATGTTGGAGGGCTGGGGGTGGCGGTTGCCGCTGTTGACCAGCAGCCAGTCGCTCGCGTCCGCCGCGCCGGTGCCGTCGAGCAGGTTCACGGTGCCGCTCGCGCGCTCATCGGCGCGGAGACGGAACCAGTTCTCGCCGGAGGGAGCCGAGAGCGCGCCGCCCGAGCCGAACCCGTCGGTGCGCACATAAGTGTTACCGTCGGCGTCGAGCGAGCTGAACACGCCGCTGCCGGACGAGCCGGTGCCCGCCGCGTCCACGGTGCTGCCCGCCTCGATGCGGGTGACGTACAGACGGTTGGGCTCAGCGGGGTTGTAGTTCACGATCGCCGTCGAGATCGAGTCGCCGCTGAAGCCGTTGACCTCGAGGCTGTTGTCCATGCCGACCGCGAACTGGCTCGACACGCCGGTCGGCGAGACGAACATGCTCGGGGCGGTGTTGGAGTCGGGGTTCACACCGACGCCGGGGGCGGCTTCCCAGAGGCCGTACGACTCGGAGGCGTAGGGAGCGTCCTTCAGCAGGTCGTCCGAGATGCCGTTGGCACCGACGAAGCCGGTGAAGAACAGCGGGTCGGTGCGGACACCCTTCATGATCGGGACGATGCCGAACGTGGTGCCCCAGGACGTCCCGAAGGGCGTCAGGTCGGCCACGTAGCTGAGAACCTGCTGGTTCGCGGCCAGCGGGTTGATCGCGTCGCCCGGCAGGCCCGGGGTGTTCGCGGTCGAATCCTGAGCGTGGACCGCGGCGGCCGAGCCGGCGATCGCGAGAAGGGTCACGGCGTGCATGCTGCGCATATCTCGAATCTCCTTGCGAGTGTGTTGCTGCAGTGAGCGAATCAGAGATCAGATCGCAATCTGATCGTGTATCAACTGTTCGTATGCCGATCCGAGTCGCGCCGCGCCGAGACCCCGCGAGAACACGCCGGGCCGCTGGAGGGCGGGACAATCAAACTGATTGTGGTTCTCGGACGAACCTCAATCTCTCCTCAATCGACGCCCATTCCAGACCAAAAGTCCCAGCCAGAACGGGTGCGAACGCTGTGCGCCGCACCGTGTTCGGAGCGCCCGCCAGAGTTTAGGCGACCCGCGAAAGCGAGCAAGGGGCCAGGCAGAATCTGCGCGGAATCTGAACACAGATTCTCCCGTGCAACGACCGAAAACAACCTGGAGTCATCGCATCTCCTTGCGTAAAAATACGTTGCGCTGAAATTGGAGCCCCGGCACCGGCCCGCACGATCCTTTCTGAAACAAGTTCACACCAGCCTCGGAAAGCGGCTACATTCGTCGCATGCGGCGCCGCTTTGCGAGGAGCGATGCCGAATTCGAGGAGATCGGATCAACGGATTGATTCATCCCGCCGGAGCCAAGACGGCTAGGAGAGAGATCGTGCGTTCACCCTTTATAGGTGTCGGTATCGCCGTGTCGATCGGTTTCGCCGCAATCGCGAGCACCGCCATCGCCGCGCCGGCCGCCCCGTCTTTGCCCGCTGATCACCACGACGCGGGCCCGGCCCTCGCCGCGCAGACGCCGCTCGCCGTTCTCAGCGGCAGCCGGGAAGCGATCGCCGAGGCCAAGCAGTCGGGTATTGCCCGCTTTATTGCACCGTTTGGCGGTGGTACCGGCAGCCACGCGTGGGTGGTTCGCCCCGCGTTCGATGCCGCCGCGATCAGCGGTCATCCGGGGCTGACCGCCTCACCCATCGATGCCTACACCCTCGTCGATCTCGCCGCCCATGCACACCTGGAAGCGGGTCTCAGCAACGAGCCCGGGACCCAGTCGACCCTGCTGAACTCGTACTGGATCATCCCGACCGATCGCGACCGCTCGTCACGCCGCCGGATCGGCGCACAGATTCTCGCCGGGGGCGGCACAGCCGAACTGATCGAATCCGATGGGCTGCTCATGCGCGCCGATCTCACGCCCCGCGGCCTCGCGGCCCTCGTCCTTTCAGGCGAGATCCTCTGGGCCGAACCCGCGACACCCCCCGAAACCGACGGGTCGTTTGTCCGCGATTTCGGCGGGGCGAACGCAATCGAAACGATCGAGGGTTTCCTCGGATCCGGTGTCATTGTCGAGATCGTTGACAAGGGGCTCTATCAGGATCACAACGACCTGCTCGCCTCCGATCCCTATCTGCGCACGCTCAACGACGGGCCCACGGATCACGGGACCGCGACGTACGGCATCATGTTCGGGAACGGCGAGACCGAATCGGAAGCACGCGGCATGATGCCAGGGCAGCCGGGTCTCTTCAGCAGCTATCTCGAGATCGGCGACCGCGACGCGCACCTCGCCGGGTTCGCCGCCGACTTCGGGGGCGTCATCCAGTCCAACAGTTGGGGCTCGGGCGTCAACCGGCGCTACACCGCCCCGTCCGCCGAAATGGACGATTCCATCCTCCGCCACGGCGTGCTGGTATTTCAGTCCCAGTCCAACCGGGGCAACCCCGATTCGCGTCCCGAGGCGTGGGCGAAGAACGCGATCTCCGTGGGCGGCATCAACGGGCACGGCACGCTCGATCGGTCCGACGACACCTGGGCGGGCGGCGCGAGCACAGGGCCCGCGATCGACGGGCGCATCAAGCCCGACCTCGTCTTGTTCAACGACGGCATCCTGACCACCAGCGACGAGGGGACCGCGACCCACGCCCCGTTCACCGGCACCAGCGCCGCGACCCCGGCCGTCGCGGGTCACGCCGGGATCATGGTCGAGATGTGGCGCGCCGGCCTGTTCCACGGGGGCGATCCCCTCGCCGTCCCGGCCGACCGTCCGAGCGTCGCGATGGCGCGGGCGATCATGATCAACTTCGCCGAGCCGTACGCGTTCACGCACACCGCCGACGATCTGGGCCGCTACCGGCAGGGCTGGGGCACCCCCGATCTCGTGAACATGTGGGCCCGGGCCCCCCGCACCGCGGTCTTTGATGGGACGCAGCCGCTCGCCGAGGGCGACGCATGGGTGCGCACATTCACGGTCAACCCGGGCGAGGCACGCGCCGCGTTCTCGCTCGCGTGGACCGATCCCGCGGCCCTCCCGTTCGCCGACCGGACCACGATCAACGATCTGGATCTCCGCGTCGTCTCGCCCAGCGGCGCCGTCTACCTGGGCAACGCCGGGCTCCACGACGGCAACGACTCGACCCCCGGATCGCGTGATGGAAACGCCGACCGCGCCAACACGATCGAGAACGTCTTCATTGCCCAGCCCGAGCCGGGCACGTGGCAGGTCGAGGTCGTCGCGCACCGCGTCGCGGTCGCGACCGTTGAAGAAGCGGGCGAGCCCCGGACACCGTTCGCTCTCCTTGCGACAGGCGTGGACCCGCAGCCGGGCGAGTGCGCCGTCCGCATCGTCGGTGATATCCCCGAGCGTTTCCCGGCCCGCGATGAGTTGGTCATCGACTTCGAGACCCACGGCTTTGCGCCGAGCGGGAACGGAGAGATCCGTCTCTACTGGAACAACACGCTGGGCGGCTTCCCGATGACGCGGATTGGTCCGGACCGTTTCCGTGCGATTGTCAGTGGTCTCGAGTGCGGCGTGGAGTACCAGTACCGCATCGCGATCGACGCCGACGATGGCACGACGGTGATCTTCCCGCCCGATGCGGACGGGGCCCGCCCCGTCGCCATCGGGGCCAACGCCGTCCGCACCGACGCGAACCAAAGCGTGAACTGGACGACCGACGCGGACGACGACATCGCCGGCGGGGCATGGGAGCGAGGCACCCCCGTGGGCGGCGGGCTCCGGTGGGACCCGCCCTTCGACGCCGACGGCGACGATCTCTGCTGGCTCACCGACAACCGGGCGGGGAACTCGGGCATCTCGGGCGGCACCGTCACGCTCACGAGCGCGCCGATCCCGATCGACGTGACACTCGAGCAGCCCGCGATCGCCTACGACCTGTGGCTCGCGTCCGACGCGGCGAGCCTGCCCACCGAAGATACGATGCTCGTCGAGGTCTCGTTCAACTTCGGGCAGACCTGGTCGCCCCTCGCGTCCGAGCGGAGTTCGTTCCGTTGGCAGCGACGCGTCCACCCGATCGATCCGGGGGATGCGCAGCTGGTCATGGTCCGCTTCAGCATCGGCGACGGCGGAGACGGCTCCCACGTCGAGGCCGGCATCGACGGGCTTGCGCTCGTCGGCCAGAACTGCCCGCCCTGCCTGGGCGACATCGACGGCAACGGCGCGATCGACCTCAACGACATCGGCGAATTCGTCTTCGGGTATTCCAACCGGAGCTCAACGGCCGACCTGACCGGCGACGGCATGATCGATCTCGCCGACGTCGTCCGGTTCATCATCGACTTCCAGACGCGCTGCCGCTGACTCCGCGCACCGATTCATGGGAACGCCCGAAACGCGGTTTCTGCGGGATGTCTCAGCGGGACGACTCAGCGGGACCTCTCAGCGGGACCTCTCAGCGGGACAGGGTCGCCGCGATCCGGACCGCCAGCCGCGCCGCGAGCCGTGCGTTTGAGCGCACGAGCGCGAGGTTCGAGCGCAGCGTCGCGCCGCCCGAGATCTCGTGCAGCGCGCCGAGCACCGCCGGTGTGATATCACGGCCCGCGGTCCCGGTGGTCCGCCGCTGCGCCTCCCCGAGCCAGCCGTCCCAGTCCGTGCGCGCAATCTCGTCTGGTTCGGGGATCGGGTTGCACACGAGCACCCCGCGCCCCGTGCGCGCACACTCGAACGCGACGAAGTCCGCGAGATCCTCCGCGTCGTCGAACCGGGCGTCCAGCAACGACTCGGCGTCGGGGTTCTCCCGGAGGTAGAACGCCGGGAAACGATCGGTCCCGAAGCCCACGCAGGGCACGCCCAGCGATTCGAGCGCCTCGCGCGTCGCCGTGACATCCAGCAGGGACTTGGTCCCGCTCGCGACAACCGCGAGCGGGAACCGCGCGAGCGCCATCAGGTCCGCGGAGATATCCAGGTGCTCGCCGAACCCGCGGTGGACGCCCCCGATGCCCCCGGTCGCGAACGTGCGCACGCCGGCGGCCGTTGCGAGTTCCATCGTGGTGCTCACCGTGGTCGCCGCGTCGGCGTTGCGATGGAGGAGCGCCCCGAGGTTCGCGGTGTTGGCCTTCTCGACAGGACGCCCGTCGAGCATCGCCCCGAGTTCCTCGTCGGTCATCCCGACGATGGGCGTCCCGCCCAGCACCCCGATCGCGCACGGCTCGGCGCCCTCCCCGCGGATGATACCGTTGAGTTCAACACTGAACGGCAAGCCCTCCCCGGGCGGGAGCCCGAGCGCCGGGAGGGTGGTCTCGAGCGCGACGCTGTTGGGAACAGATCGGTTGGTGATGTCCGTTTCGAGTTTCATGAGCGGATACGGTACGGTGCATCCGGTGAAGACGCGCGCACGATCGAGACACCGCAGGAGACCGACATGATTCGCATCCGTTCCGCTCCGATGTTGCTCGGCATGCTCGCGGCCTCGGTGATCGGGCCGTGCGCGCAGGCGCTGCCCGATGACATCCGCGACAGGCTGCTCGCCGGGCCTGATCCCCAGAAGCTCGCGCACTACCACGCGGTAACGGCGGG
>DDFO01000045.1:63542-71806 GCA_002337215.1 Phycisphaerales bacterium UBA1926
CGGCGGGCGAGCCGCACGACGCGGGGACGCCGGGCGATGAGCGCATGATCGACAACCTCGCGGGCTGGTTCGCCGAGTTCGGTCTCGAGGTCGAGACGCATGAGCTGTTCCTCTATCTCTCGACCCCCGTCTCGGCGTCGGTGTCGATCGTCGCGAACGGCCCGGACGCTGAGCCCATCGAGCTCCCGATCCGCGAGGCGCCGGTCGAGGGTGACCCGTACAGCGCACAGGGAGACCTCCGCCCCGGCTGGAACGCCTACGCGGGGTCGGGCGTCGTGGAGAGCGAGGTCGTCTACGCGAACTACGGACGGCTGGAGGATTTCGAGAGACTCAGCGCGCTGGGCGTCGAGACCTCGGGCAAGATCATCCTCGCCCGGTACGGCGGCAACTACCGCGGCTACAAAGCCAAGTATGCCGAGCAGGCGGGCGCCGCGGGGCTCATCATCTACACCGACCCCGCCGACTCCGGATGGGGTCGCGGGCTGCCCTATCCCGAGGGGGGCTACGCGAACGAGACCCACATCCAGCGGGGCTCGATCAAGACGCTCGATTATTACGGCGATCCGCTGACGCCCTTTGTCGAGGCGACCGAGGACGCCGACCGGCTCGACCCGGCGGCGGTGGGCCTGCCCACCATTCCGGTCCAGCCCGTGCCCTGGAAAGCAGCGCAGGAAATCCTCGCGCGCATGAAAGGCGACGAGGTGCCCGGCGGCTGGCAGGGCGGGCTCCCGATGCGCTATCGACTCACGGGCGGTGCCGACCTGCGCGTGAAACTCGCCGTCGAGCAGACACGCGACCTCGTCGAGACCGCCAATGTGCTGGGCACGCTGCGCGGCGCGACGCACCCCGACGAGGTCGTCATCATCGGGTGTCACCACGACGCCTGGGGCTTCGGCGCCAGCGACCCGACGGCGGGGCTGATGTGCGTCATCGAAGCGGCCCGCGTGTTCGGCGAGTTGGCGAAGGACGGATGGCGGCCCGCGCGGTCGATCGTCTTCGCGGGGTGGGCCGCCGAGGAGCACGGGATCGTGGGCTCGGTCGAGTACGTCGAGAGCCGACCCGATTGGCTGCGCGAGAATGCGGTGGCGTACCTGAACCTCGATATGGCGGCGATGGGCCCCAACTTCCGGTCCGCCGCGTCGCCCTCGCTGCAGCAGGTCATCATGCAGGCGGCGATGCTCGTTCCCCAGCCGGGCGGGGAGGCGGGGGAGACGGTCTGGTACCGCTGGTCGGGCAACGAGTTCGAGCACGGGTTCGATCTCGAATCCGTGCTCCAGTCAGCCTCGGATGCCGCGCCCGATTTCGATCCCAATCTGCCCACGTTCGGGACACTGGGCGGCGGGTCGGACCATGTGGGCTTCCTGTGCCACACCTGCATCCCGAGCGCGTCGCTGGGCGGGGGCGGCAGCCGGGGAACGTCCTACCACTCGATGTACGACAACCTGAACTGGTATCGCGCGGTGGTGGGGGACGACTATGAATCGGCGCGGATGGTGACGCGGATGACGCTGCTGACCGCGGCGAGGCTGGCCGAGAGCGGGCCCGCGATGCTGGATTCAAGCCGCTACACCGATGCCACGATCCGGGCGCTCGACGGGATCGAGGCGAACGCGCCCGAGGGCTGGGGCGGGTTGCTTGAGCGCGCGCACGGGCCGATCCGGGCCGCGGCGCTCGAGTTCAAAGAAGCGGTCCTGCACAACCGCGTGCACGAGTTCCCGTTCGATGTCTCCGCGCCGCACGAGGGGGCGGGGGACCTGGGCTCTCCGGGGCATGTGAAGACCCGCTTCGAGCGGGCCTGGTGCGACGAGCGGTTCGACGACGGGCGCTCGTGGTACCGCAGCGGGTTTGCCGCGCCCGACGCGACGAGCGGGTACGCGGCGTGGGTGCTGCCCGGGCTCCGCGCCGCGCTCCAGGAAGGCGACACCGCTCGCTACGAGCAGCAGTCCCGGGCGTATGCAGACTGGTTCCGGGAACGGACCGGCGACGTCCAACGCGCGTTCGGGGGGGCGCAGTACGAGCCCCAGTTCGATGGGCCGACGGTGCCCTGATCGATTGGACTGAACGGCTTGGATGCCCAAGTGCTCTGCAGACACCGTCCCGCCCGTGCCATTCGCCCCGCTCGGGTGCCATGGAGACGGCGCAACCATCTCCATGTTGCGGCCTTCACCGGCATGGAGAAACCGCTTCGCGGCGTCTCCATGGCACCCAACTCTGGTTTCTACAGAGCCGTGCCCGAGCCGGGGCCGGATCGCGGAGGAAGCGGGCACCGTCAATCCCGCACCATCAGCACCACGACATGGACCTCGACCGCTCGGCCCTCGCCCACCGCGTCCACCTTCTCGTGCGTCTTGCCCTTCACGTTCACGCATTCGTCGGGCAGCCCGAGCAACTCGGCGAGCCGGGCGCGGATCTGTCGCTTCGCGTCCCTGAGCTTGGGTCGCTCGAGAATCACCGTCGCGTCAAGATTGCCGGGCCGGTACCCCGCGTCGGCGGCGGCCTTGAGTGCCGCGGCCAGGAAGTCCGCCGAGTCCCGGCTCTCGTTCTCATCGGCGTCGTTCGGGAAGAGTTCGCCGATATCGGGGAGGGCGCACGCTCCCAGGATCGCGTCGGTGACGGCGTGGAGCAGGGCGTCGCCGTCGGAATGGGCGACGGGGCCCCGGTCGTGGTCGAGGTGGATACCCCCGAGAACGAGCGGTCTCCCCGCGCCGTCGGGCGCGAGGGGGTCGAGGCGGTGGAGGTCGTAGCCGTGCCCGATGCGGATCGGGGGCGTGGCGATGCCGGCGTCGGTGACGGGTTCGGCGGCGGGTTGGGGTGGGGTGCTTTCTTGCGGACTGTGTGCAGCCATGGTCCGATCTTACCGATGACAAGCGGGCGGACCCGAACCCCGAGGCGGTCGGGCCGTAGACTCCGCATCGGGCCGCCCTGTGCGCGACCCCATCCGACTCGCAGAGGACCAGACATGCACCGGACCCGCCGACACGCTCTTTCGATTTTCGCGACCGCCTCGGCGGTCGGTGCCCTGCTCGCCGCCGGCGTTGGTTGCCAGGCGTTCGCGACCCAGAAGCCGGGCGGGCGCATGGCATCGCTCGACCAGCACACCTACGTGAGCGACACGTACAGCCCCAAGACCGTCCGCCTTGTGGACACACGCACGCTCGAGGAGATCTGGAGCGTGGACGTCCCGGTGGACCACAAGCTGGTGATCAAGTTCTACGACAACACAAGCAAGGGCAACCACGAGAACCCGTCGATCATGCGGTGGGAAGTCTTCCCCGCCGACATGTGGGGCACGCTGCTCGACAACCAGATGCCGGTGCCCTCCAAGCACGCGCGTCGGATCGAGTGGGAGCATCGGACCGGGCCCGAGTTCGCCCCCGACGAGACCCCCCAGCCGCTCGACATCATGCCCGAGGGCGGGCTCGAGACCTCCCGCGTCGGCGGCTGATCGACAAACGCACGTCACAACGAAGAATGAAAAACGCCGCGTGTCTTTGCACGCGGCGTTTCTATTTGGTGGGGTGATCTCGCGTCGCCGGCGTCAGGCGGGTTGCAGTTCCGCATCCTTGCCCGGGCGCGCCGCGGCGGCCGGGCGTTCGCTCTTGGGCGAGGTGCCGGCGTCCGGGTCGGTGCTGCGGAAGACCGCCTTGAGCCCCTCGACGGCCTGGATCGTGATGCTGAACAGGAGCGGCACGAGCACGAGCGTGAACACGGTGGAGACGATCAGCCCGCCGACCACGACGCTGCCCAGCCCCCGGTACATCTCCGAGCCCGACCCCGGGAAGAGAACCAGCGGCAGCATGCCGCCCACGCTGGTCAGCACGCTCATGAAGATGGGGCGGATGCGCGTCTTGACGCTCTCGCGGATCGCCTGGAGGGGTTCCATGGGGTCAACAGGGTCGTCGGCCGATTCGCCCATGCCCTGCATGAAGTTGATCGCCTGGTGGACGAGCAGGATCGCGTTGTTGACCACGACCCCGATGAGGATGACGAACCCGAGCATCGTGAGCACGTCGAGTTGCTGGGGCGACTTGGTCGGGTCGGCGAGCGACCAGCGGTGAACGATCGCGAGGCCCGCGAACCCGCCCACGACCGCGAGCGGGACGCTGATCATGATGACGAACGGGTAGACGAAGCTCTCGAAGAGCGCCGCCATGAGCAGGTAGGTCACGATCAGCGCCCACACCATCCGCGCCATGATCATCCCGGGCGCGATTCCGAACGCGACGAGCGGGACCCCGATCGCGACCGCGATGAGCAGCGCACCGATGACGCCCCAGGCCTCGAGCCCGCGCTTGCGCTTGAGGGCCCGTGTCCCCGCGAAGACCGCGACACCGACCCCGCCCAGCATCACCAGCGCGGTGAGCACGAAGAGCGTCTTGGAGACGAATGCAAGCTCACCCTCGGTATCGGCGCCGCCGAAGAGCGCGGCCTGCACGTCGTTGAGCTTCGCGGCCGTGCCCTCCATGTTGATCCGCATGGTCCGATCGATCATGCCCGCCTGCCGGGCAGGCCCGATGACAGACTCTTCAAGATCGCGTTCCATCTGCTCGACCGCGACGCCCTGGGGGGGCGTGATCTTCAGCGTGACGGCCGGAAGCTCCTCGATCCGCTTGATGTCCTGGGGCGCGAGCGCCGGGAGGATCTCGACGATCGAATCGAGCGGAACCACCGGGCCCGCCGGCGTCGCGACGGGGATCTCGGCGAGCTTCTCTTTGAACGACAGCCGTCCGCCCTGGGGCAGGACATTGATGTCGATGTTGCGATCGGGGAGCTTGTAGTCGCCCGCGAACGCGCCGTCGAAGAGCGCGCGGATGACGGTGCCCACGTCCTCGTTGCGGACGCCGAGCTCGCGGGCCCGGTCGTTGAGCTGGACCTGGTACTCCTGCTGCTGGAGATTGAAGTTGCCCGGGTCGGGGCTCACCTCGGAAAAGCCGTACTTCTCGCCGGCGAGCCCGTACATCATCCCGGCGGCCGCGATGACGCGGTCCAGATCGGGCCCCGAGATCTCGATGTCGACGCTGTTGCCGCTCCCGCCGCCTGGGCCTGTGCCAAAGATCGAGGTCTGCCGCGCGCCGCCGTAGGTGTCGGGGATGGGCTGGATCGCGTTGGTGAGCAGCTGCCCGACGGGGATGACGACCTGATCGTCGGCGCTCGTCCCGCCGACGAACATGCTCGACCCGAAGGCGCCGATGAAGAAGTTGCCCATGCCGACGGGCTCGAACGGGGGCGGCGGGCCCTCGGGTCCGAACCCCATCCGCGCGATCGGGTCGAGCGTCGCGACCTGGGCCGGGTCGCTCGCGTCCACGTCGAGATAGGGCTTGACGACCTTCTCGATCCGCGCGGCGAGTTCCTCTCGGTACTCGACCGACAGACCGGGTGGGATCAGCAGCCCGCCGAACACGAGGTTCTTGTTGCCCGCGGGGAGATAGTCGAGCGGCGGGGCGAGCATCCTCGCGCCCTGCAGGCTCGCGACCGTGAGCGCGAGGATGATGAGCGGGCGGACGGTCCAGCCGCGCCAGCCGCCCATGCACCAGTAGATCCAATCCGCGAAGCCGCGGATGAACCGGCCGAAGAACGCGTCGATGGGCGACACGCGGATCGAACCGTCGGCGGCCTTCTTGCCGGGCTTGAGCCACCGCGCCGCGGCGGTCGGGATCACGGTGATCGAGATCACCAGCGAGAGCACAACCGACGCGACGATCGCGAGGGCGATGTCGCGGAACAGCTGCCCGGCCTCCTCCTGGATCGTGAGCACGGGGATGAACACCGCCGCGGTGGTGAGCGTCGAGGCGAGGATCGCGCCCCAGACCTCGCGCCCCCCGCGGTAGGCCGCGACTTTCGGCGCATCGCCCTGCTGGATGCGCCGGTGGATGTTCTCGAGCACGACGATCGCGTTGTCCACGACCATGCCCACCGCGAACGCGAGCCCGGCGAGCGAGACGACGTTCAGCGTCCGGCCCAGCGCGAGCAGCACGAGGAACGTGCCGATCACCGACACCGGGATCGCGATCGCGACGATGCCCGTCGAGACGAACGAACGCAGGAAGATCATGAGCACGACACCCGCGATCGCGCCGCCGATGAACAGGTTGGTGGTCACGAGCCCGATCGACGAATCGATGTAGGTCGTCTCGTCGTAGACCTGCCTCATGCGCAGGTGCTTGCCCGCCTCGCTGTAGCCCTCGGGCGCGATGTTCGGGAGGATCTCGGAACGGATCACATCCAGCCTCTCGCGGACGTCGGCCATGATGTCCACGACGTTCGACCCGCTCTGGCGGATCACGTTCATCGCGATCGAGGGGTGACCGAACGAGCGCACGAACCCGCGCCGCTTCTGGTGCCCGAGCTCGACGGTCGCGACGTCCTTGACGTACACAGGCTGCCCGTCGCGGTAGGCGACGACCGTCTCGAGGATCTGCTCGGGGGTCTCGTACTGCCCGATGAGACGGATGCGGTAGTCCCGCTTGCTCTCGGCGATCGTCCCCGCGCTCACGTTCTTGTTCTCGCCACGGAGCGCGTTGACCAGTTCGACGTGGTTCAGCCCGCGCTGCGCGAGCTCGAAGTTGTCGACATAGACGCGTGCCTCACGCTCTCGTCCGCCGTAGATGTTGACCTCGGCGACCCCGTCGATGCGTTCGAGCTCGGGCTTCACTTCCTTGTCGAGCGCGTCGTAAAGGTGGGTGATGTCGAAGCCGGGGAACTGGTCGATGAAGTCGGGGTCGAGATCGGTGATGATCCACGCGATCGCGTTCTCGCTCGACCCGTCCGCGACGCTGATCTTCGGTTCTTCGATCTGCTCGGGATACTCGCTGACCTGGCGGAGCGCATCGGAGACCTCCTGCCTGGCGCGCGGGATGCTCGACCCGATGTAGAACTCGAGCTGGATCGTCGCCGTCCCCTGGCTCGACGTTGACGTCATCCGCTTGAGGTTGCCGACGTTCTTGAGCTCTTCTTCCTGCTCTTTGACGATCTCGTCGACGATCTCCTGCGGCGAGCGGCCCTGCCAGACCGTCTCGACGGTGATGATCGGCCGATCGACCGTCGGCGTGAGCTGGATCGGGATCGCCGTGAGCCCGATGAGCCCGAACATGACGATGAGGATCACCCCGACCGTGACCGTCACGGGCTTGTTGATCGCGAAGCGGACGATGTCCATCAGTTGGTTCCCTCGCTTGGGTTCACGGGTGCGCCGCCAGCGCCCCTCGGCGCAAACGGCGAGTTCGCGGGCGGGTTCTGCACCAGCAGGGGCTGTGTCGGGAAGACCCGCTCGTTGCCCTCGACGAGAAGCCACGAGCCGGGCTGGACCTGACCGGGCCGGATCGCGACACGGTCGCCCGACGCGAAGAGCCGGGTGATCCGCGCCGGAACGGCCTGGCCCGTCACCGCTGGGTTCCCGGGATCGCTGTTGGGGACCGCCATATAGACGAACAGCCCGGCGTCGTCGCGGAGCACCGCGTCCTTGTGGATCGTGAGCACGGGCTCGACCGACCCGGTGGGCACGAACGCCGTGACGCTCATCCCGGGGCGTAGCCCGACGCCGTCCCCCCCGGGAGCAAGATCGATCTCAACCGACAGCCGCACCGGGAACATCCGGCTCAGCGGATCACCCTGCGGGATCACCGAGATCACGCGGGCCGTCGTGTCCGCGTTCTTGCCGAGCCCGGGGATCGTCATCGGGATCGAGCCCAGATCCTGGGAGAGATAGCCCACCAAGTGCTCGGGCACATCGATCCGTGCTTCCAGTTCTGTCAGGCTCACGATCTCGACGACGGGGTCACCCGCCGAGACCCATTCGCCGACTTCGGTCTCCTTGCGGACCACGCGTCCGTCGAACGGGGCGACGATCGTCATGTCGTCGATCCGACGCTTCGACAGCGCGACCCGTGACTCCTCGGCGAGCACCGCCGCCTCGGCCTGCGCGAGCAGGGCCTCGGTCGTGCGCACCGCCGTCTCTGCCGAGTCCAGCGACGAGGGCGTCGCGCTCCCTTGGTCGGCGAGCTGCTTCGTGCGCGCCAGGTCGCGACGCAGCCGCGCGAGCGACGCCTCGCGTTCCGCCACCACACCGCGTGCCGCACGCAGGTCGGCCTCCGAGAGCTTGTGTTCCAGCAGCGCGATCTCGTCATCCAGCCGAGCGATCATCTCGCCCTTCTTGACGGTGTCACCCGCGTTGGGGGTCAGTTCGAGGATGAACCCCTCGGCTTGCGCGGCGAGCAGCGACCGGCGACGCGAAACGATCCCCCCCGTCACCGAGCGAGGGGTCATCA
>DDFO01000045.1:71861-76605 GCA_002337215.1 Phycisphaerales bacterium UBA1926
CCTGACCTTCGCGGGGGGCGGGCCCTGCGCCGCGGCGAGCGCGACGCCCAGAGCGAGTGTGCAGAGTGCTGCGATTGTGCGCACGGCCGCGACCGGGTTCGTGGCGCTGGTCGATTCGATGTTCACTGTTGGTCTCCGTCGCCGAGTGCGCGGTCCGGGTCGGCGATGAGCGCCGTTTCCAGCCGGGCCATGTTGTCGATGAGCTTCCCAAGGTCACGGTCGAGCCGGTCGGTCCGCGATTCGCTGAACCCCTCGAGGAACGGGTTGCAGAACGCCTCGGCCAGCCGCTTGGTCGTCTCGTACGCGGCCCACCCGTCGGTGGTCAGGCCCACAAAGGTGGAACGCCCACGCCCCGGGAGGCTGAAACGGCAGACGAGCCCGTCTTCTTCCATCGAGCCCACCATGCGCGACACATTCTGAGGGCTCTGGTTCGCCCGCTCGCTGATCTCGTTGATCGTCGCGGGCTCGTCGGCCTGGCCGATCGCGCACAGCATCATCCATCGCGAGCTCGTCAGCCCGTGCGGCGATGCCATCCGGTCGCCCACCCGCATCATCATGTGGTGGAGCTCGAAGAGCTTCTTCACGATCGGTGACTCGGCCTTCTCGCAGCCTTGGGGTCGCGACGCGACCTCGGCGGGCAGCGACGCGCAGGCCGATACAGGCGAGACGGCGGATTGTGATTTCGTGGGTGTCACGCGTGCCTCCGGTTGTCGGCCCGGCCGCGCGGAACGGTGTGGTGCCGCGGGCGGGGTCGAACGACAGGGCAATTCAACGCACGGACCGGCGCCAATGCAACATGTTGAGAAAAAAACTCAACATGTTGTGTTACAACACATTGAGATACAGTGATAATACGGATCTCCGATCGGAGCTCCCGGCGGTTCGGTGTGTTTCTGGAGAGGCCGAGCGGGGGTCAGTTCGCCGGCGCGACCACGGGTCGGCGGGGCTCGGTGGTGTAGACGTTGCCCTTGAGGGTCGAGGGGTCGCCGTCTTCGCCCGCGGAGTAGATGTAGGGCACGTTGCCGATGGTGTAGCCGCCGTCCGAGTCGCCGATGGGCTCGCCTGTGCCCGCCCAGGCTTCACGGTCCTGATCGGTCAGGAAGTTTCGGCGGACGGTCATGATCGGGAAGTCGGCGGGGACGGTGGGGTCGTAGCCCAGCGGTGCACGACCGGGCTCGAGCCAGTAGTTGGTCGCGCCCGGTGCGGGCGCGCCGCCCTGCGACCAGATCGCATCGACCGGCGTGCCCGGTGAGCCGACGGCTCGCGCGTTGCCCATGTTGTCTTCTTCGGTGACCGGGCCGTCCCAGGAAGGGTGCACGAACCGGAGGGGGCGTCCCCAGCCGTCGAGAATCGTGCGCATCTCGGGCTGGTTGCCGGGATCGCCCGAGAAACTCGCGGTCTCGTTGACGAGGTCGGCGTCGCCGTCCCAGCGGGTCAGCGATTCGGCGGGCACGCTGGCGAGAGTCTCGCCCAGCCCGGCCTCATCGAGTGCCTGCATGAACAGGCCGATCGAGTTGATCCGCGCGCGGTCTTCCTCGCCGTTGGTCAGGTCCACGCCGTCGAGCAGCGGATAGGCCGCGAACGACTCACGGGTCGGCTGCGGGGGTTCGGACCCGTTGAACGAGACCTGGGCCGCGAACGCCGGCACGAACGCCGGGGGGACGGTGCCGACATCGTTGAGATAGGTCGTGACAGCCGCGTCCACGGCCCGGATCGTGTCCTGGGTCTGCCGCGCGCGCCCGCCGGCGAGCGCCGCGGCGCCGACGGTGGTGACGATCGTGATGAGCAGGCTGATGATCGCGATGACGACCAGCAGCTCAATCAGTGTGAACCCGCGGGTTCGCTCTCGTCCCATTGCCGTGCTCCTGCCCTGCTGTTGAACCGGCTCGAATGGTGATTCGGCCCGGCGCTGCTGCTGTCGACTCGTGTGCCCGATCGCGCGTTCCGGCGTGCTGCCGCGACTCTTGCGCGGCCGTCTCGACGGGACACGCCGCCGGTTCGACAACGCGACCCGGGCGGGTGTCTCACAGTCTATACGGGCGAACCCCGTCCGCTGATGCGACTCGTGGGAAACCGCACTACAGATAGACGATGCGGCCCGTATCCGCGCTGTCTCGGTCGAAAACCGGTCCGAATCAGCCCTCCGCGGGCGGTGGTGGGGGTGTCCCCTCGCTTTGATCGGAACTTGATTGGGGTGCCGATTGGCCTGTCGATCGGTCGGCGGGCATCGGCTTGGTGCCTGGCTGGGGTGCCATCGCGAAGCCCGGCCCGACGATGGAACTGCCCGGGATCATCCCGGCGGCTGCGGGACGGCGCTGCGGCTGCTGCGGACGCTGTCCGCCAGCGGGTTGGCCTGCGGGCCGTGCCGGCGGACGCCCGCCCCCCTGCATCCCGGGCGGCATGCCGCCCTGCATGCCGAGTGCCGCGGCGGGGCTGATGCTCGCCTTGAAGATGTAATCGGTGACGCGGTCGCGCACGCCCTCGAGCATCTGGTTGAACAGCTGGGCGCCCTCGCGCTTGTACTGGATCTTGGGATCGACCTGGCTGAACGCCCGGAATCCGATGACATCGCGGAGCTTGTCCATCTCGTAGAGATGGTCCTTCCAGGTGCTGTCGAGGGTCTCGAGCAGGATCGTGCGCTCGAAGAAGAGCAGCTCGGTCCGCATCAGGTTTTCGACCCGCGCACGGATCGCGTCCTCGCGTTCCTCGCCCTCGAGGAACCGCATGCGGGGGGTGACACCCTGCCCCAGGTGTTCCTTGAGATAGGCATCGAGTTCATCGTCGCCCTCGATCGCGAGCGCCTCGTCGATGGTCGTGTTGAGGCGGTCCTCATCCACGAACTTCTGCTGCTCGGCCTGCAGCATCTCGGCGATCTTCTGGGGGTTGGTCTTCTTGATGTCGTCTTCGGTGAGCTCAAGGCCGAACCGGTTGCGGGCCCACGTGCCGAGTTCGTCAAACGCGTGCTGCGGGTTCTGCCGCGCGAGCATCATGGTCAGGTCCATCATGAACTTGACGGGGTAGGCGACCTCGCGCTGGCCGTAGAGCTCGCGGGCCTTGTCGAGGATCGGGTCGCGCGGGTTGCGGGTCTCGTCGTCCCGGGCGGCGATGATGTCCCCCGCCTTGACCTCGAACCCGAACTTGCGCTTCACCCAGTCGGCGAGCTGGTGGGCGCCGTAATCACGATCGACGAAGGTCGAGAGTCCCTCGAGGTCGGCGTTCTCGATCTGCTCGTACGCGGCCTGCTCGAGCTGGTACTGGACCTCTCTGCGCTGGGCGGCCCCGCCCTCGCGGAGTTCACCGGGATCCACCTCGACGCCGAACCGGTTCTTCGACCAGCGGGCGAGACCGGCGGAGTCGAAGTCGACGCTGATCTCGGAGCCCTCCATCGGCATGTACTCGCCGATGGTGATATCGATCATGTGCGTCGCCTCTTCCTTGGCGATCTTGCGGATCGCGACGTCCATCTCGTCGCGGTCCTTGCCGCGGAGGCGCTCGGGCGGGATGGAGACATCCAGCCGCTCGCGCCCGAACTCAGCGGCGCACAGCGCGGGGTACTCCACGTCGAGCATCTCGGCGATCGCGTCGTCGGTCGCGTCCTCGATGTATTCGAAGACGAGGCTCTTGACGTCCCGGCCTTCGAGGACGCGTTGGCGCAGGCCGTAGAAGTGCTGGCGCTGGTGCTCCATGACCTCGTCGTACTCGAGGATGTTCTTGCGGACCTGGAAGTTGCGCTCCTCGACCTTGCGCTGGGCGCGTTCGACGTTCTTGGAGAGCCAGGGGTGCTCGATCGCGTCGCCCTCCTTCATGCCCATGCGCGAGAGGAGCTTCTGGGTCGTTTCCCCGGCGAACATCTTCATCAGGTCGTCTTCGAGGCTGACGTAGAACCGGCTCGAGCCGTTGTCGCCCTGCCGGCCCGATCGCCCGCGCAGCTGGTTGTCGATGCGTCGGCTCTCGTGGCGCTCGGTGCCGATGACGTGCAGCCCGCCCAGCGCCTCGACATCGCTGAACCAGCCGACGCGGTGGAGCTTCATGCGGCCCGTCGCGTCGAGTTCCTCTTTGAGCGTCTCGGCGTCGGCGTTCTCGATCTGCTTGTCGTTCATCCAGGTGAACTGCGTCGCCCAGCGGCGGAGCAGGCGGATCTCGATCTCCGCGTCGTCCATCGCCTCGATCTCGCGCTTCTGGAACTCGTCTTTGAGTTCCGTGATCGCGACCTTGCGGAAGATGTCGGCGCGGACTTCTTCATCGGTTGACTCGACGGTGAGCTTCTTGCTGGCGATGCCCCGGCGGAGCCAGTGGTCGAGCAACTGCTCGCGGGTGATCTTCGCGAGCTTGATGTCGGTGCCCCGGCCCGCCATGTTGGTCGCGATCATCACGGCGCCGAGCTGGCCCGCGTCCTCGACGACGTTGGCCTCGCGCTCGTGCTGCTTGGCGTTGAGCACCTCGTGCTTGACGCGGTGCTTCTTGGTGAGCATGGCGCCGATCATCTCGCTCTTCTCGACGCTGGTGGTGCCCACGAGGACGGGGCGTCCGATGTCGTTGAAGTGCTTGATCTCGTCGACGATCGCGTCCCACTTGTCCTTCTCGCGGAGGAACATCAGGTCGTCGTGGTCGTTGCGGACCATCGGCTTGTTGGTCGGGATGGTCACGACATCGAGCTGGTAGATGTCGTGGAACTCCTGCGCCTCGGTGTCGGCGGTGCCCGTCATGCCGCTGAGCCGCTTGTACATCTTGAAGAAGTTCTGGA
>DDFO01000056.1:0-1366 GCA_002337215.1 Phycisphaerales bacterium UBA1926
CCTCGTCGTCCGCCTCGAAGGCAACAACGTCGAAGCCGGCCTCGCCACCCTCGAAGCCGCCGCCGAGAACCTGCCGACGCTACAGGCCGCGAGTGATTTGAATGATGGGGCGAAAAAGGTTGTGGAGGCGGTGGGTTAATACATGTCTGAAAATGACCCGATCACAAAGCGTCTAGATGAGGCTGCAATCCAGCATGTACTGGCGCACCCAGACGGCATCCGCAACCGCGATGTCATAGCACACCTTCGTGAAAAATTTCCCGCTGCCAAGATTAACACAATTAATACCCGAGTCGGAGACCTCCACAAGAATCATACAGCAAAGGTCATCAAAGCTGATAGGGGCATTCTCGCACCTCGGCCTGATGAAGGTGATGAAGCACCCACACTACCTGACACCGATGAGATTATTCGCGAACAACACTTTTATGAACCGTTCGCAAAGTGGCTTGAGGATGAGGCCGGGGAAGCTACCGTCGCCGTTGAAATGGGTGGTGCCCCGACGCGCACGAAATGGTCTAATCCCGATGTCATCGGCACCTATAAGAGCACGCCCGGCGACCTCTATCGCTTCGAAACCCAACTCATCGCTGCGGAAATTAAGATCAATTCTTATGAGGGCATAACCGCATTTGGACAAGCCGTCGCCTATAAGCTATTTGCACATCGTGTCTACATCGTGATGCCTAAAAGCACAAGCCAAAAGGATCTCTCTCGACTCAGTTCGCTATGCCTCCAGCAATCGATCGGCCTTGTTATCTTTGACGAGGCCAATTTCGACGACCCTGACTTTCAACACATTATCCGTGCCCAGAAGACCGAGCCCGACGCATTCTATACCAACGAATTCCTTTCGGGCCTGAATCGCGAAACCGTCAACCGAATCCTCTAACCAGGTTGTCGTGCCACTGACCTGTTCCCACAGGTCAGTGTTCCCCTCACCCAATCCACCACCAAGAACACTGACCCGAAGACGGGTCAGTGGCACAGTGCGGCTCCCGACTCACCCGACCGGATCGATCGTCAACACCCCGTCCCGCTCCCCCGCGTACCACCGAGCCGACGACCACCACCAATCCGTCTCCCGCTCCACCAACCCCCGCTTCACCGGGTTGTGATGGACATACGCGACCTTATCCGCGAGATCGTCCTGATCCCGCAGGTTCCGATCGAACCCACCCCCCGCCTGCCAATACCGGTACCGTCCCTCCCCGGCCGCGATCCGCCGCAACACCTTCGCGTCCGTCTCCTTCCACCGACGGATCGCCCGCTGCGCCACCGGCTGCTTGATCGCCCGCAACACACCCGGGATCGGCCGCTCCCCCGGCACCACGATCAGATGCACATGCTCCGGCATCACCACCCA
>DDFO01000056.1:1472-6512 GCA_002337215.1 Phycisphaerales bacterium UBA1926
CTCCGGCATCACCACCCACGCGATCAGCCGAAATCCCAGCCGATCACGAGCCGCCCCGAGCGATTCCACAAATGCATCCCGCCACTCGGCCCGCCCCAGCAACGGCAAACGCTGATAGCACGAAAACGTAAGAAACCGCGGCTGCCGCACCTCCCATCGCCGCATCCGCTTCTCAACCATCGCCCCACCCTACCCAATCCCCCGTGCCANNCCCGTGCCACTGACCTGCAAAGCAGGTCAGTGCTCCCCGAACTCTCTCCTCTCCCGTGCCACTGACCTGTTCCCACAGGTCAGTGCTCCCCCTCTCCCAATTCTCTCCCACTAAACACTGACCCGAAGACGGGTCAGTGGCACAAACAACCCGCAAAACCCACCCCCGTGCGCAAATCCCCGTCCATTCCCCCCAAATCCCAAATCCCCCCTTGCACCCATCCCGGCCATCCCCATCATGACCCCCATGGGGAACACGCACACATACGACTGGGACGCACTCGCAACCGAACTCACCACCCACACCGCCTGGGACCCTCCAGCCCGATCGCTTTCCTCACCCCCTCCCGCGTCCTCCCCACTGCCTTCGCCCTCACTCGCGGAGGCGAGTGACGCAAACAACTCTTCTCGGCCGCCCCACGACCAGCAGCCACACGCCAGCGACCTCCCCCCCTCGCTGCCGGAGGGCAGCGACCTGCTCCGCCTCCTCGCCGATCCCGGCCTCTCCACCCACCTCCTCTGCGACATCCTCAACCTCTCTCCACCCCAACTCGCCGCCCTCCTCGAATCCGACGAGGCCCAGCAAACCCTCGCCGCCGCCGACCGCATCGACGCCATCCGAGCCCCCCGCCTCGCCGCCGCGGCCCTCCAGGACATCACCGCCGACGACCGAGCCAACCCGGAGACCCGCCGCAAGGCGGCCTCGACCCTCGCCCGTCTCACCGGGCAAGAGAAACAGCCAACGCGACGCAAAGCCGCCTCAACCCTCGCCAAGTGCACAAAAGCGCTCAGCCCCGGCGCATCGACACCAACACACGCAACGCGATCCAACACACCCGAGATAGCGAGCGATTCAGTCAGCCCATTACCGCGAGCGGCCGAGAGCCAATCGCTCGATGCCAGTTCTCAGGCCGGCCGCACGTCCCGCGACGGTGAGAAAAGTCCGAAAGCGCGCTTATGCCCACCCGACCTGTGCAAAGCTGTGCGCATCGTTCCAGATCTTCGTCATCGCACGGACCTTGCCATCCTCGAACGCCATCATGTACGCGTAGTCGGCCGCGACCGACTTGCCCGTCGGCTCCACCGGACCGCCCGGCCCCGTGTGCGTCCCCATGAACACCGCGCATCCGGTGACAACCCCGCGCTCAGCGTCTTCCGCGAAGAACGTCATTTCGTACCGCGCGTCCGGCATCGGCGTGTAGATGCCGTTCATCCACTCCGCGTACGCCTCGACCGTTGTCACCTCCGCAAGCGACGCGGCCTGAGCCGTGAACGTCGCGTCGGCGTGGCACCACTGCTTGCAGACATCCCACCCCTTGCCGGTCTCGACCGCGTCAAAGAACGCGCGGGCATTTTCCAGTTGCTCGCTCATGTCGGAACCCCCTTACTGGGGTGAAGCATACCGACCGGACGCCCGTCGAACACGCCCGCGAGAACCACCGTCGCCTCGTACGCAAACCGGTTCAAGACACCACCGATCAGTCGTCATTTCCGAGCAGCCGCACATCCCGCCACGCCGGGAACGCCGCCCGCCACGACCGCACGGCCTCCGCATCAACCTCCACCGAAAGCACCCCCTCCGCATCCCCCAACTCCCCAAGCACGTCCCCCGTCGGCCCCACCACCATCGAGTTCCCGTCATACCCCAGATGCGGGTCTTCCCCGCACCGGTTCACCGCGAACACAAACGCCTGGTTCTCGATCGCCCGAGCAATCGCAAGCGCCCGCCAGTGCCCCGTCCGAGGCCTCGGCCAATTCGCCCCGATCGCGAACGCCTCCGCCCCCTTCAGCATCCCAAGCCGAAACAACTCCGGAAACCGCAGGTCGTAGCAGATCGCCGGGCAGACCGTCAGCGCCTCCTCGCCCGTGCCCCAGCCGTAGGTCAGCACAGACTCTCCACCCCGGAACTTCTCCGGCTCCCGCCCAAACGAAAACGGATGAACCTTGGCGTATTCGGCCACCAACTCCCCCGCCCCCGAGAACACCGGCGCACAATTCAGGGCTTTCTCTGAACCATCCCGAACGGTCCGCCCCCCCTGCACCACGCACCCTGTCTGCGCGGAAAATCGGGCAAGAAACGCAAGAGTCTCGCCCAGGTCGTCGTTTGTCCGATCGGTATTGAGACTGAAACCGCTGTCGAACAGCTCGGGTAGAACAACGAGATCGCCGCGGCGGATCGCCGAAGGCCCCGCGATCTCGCCCGCGAGCCGTTCGACCCGATCGAAGTTTTTGTGCCGGTCTTCCCAGTCGAGGGACATCTGGAACAGGTGAACGCGCATTGCGGACGATAGTTCGGTGCGGCACGCGGAACCGGGAACGCACCGGGGACGTCTGAACAGAGGGCTTCCCACGGAAGGGACGGGAATGAGTGAAGACGCCGGGCGGGCGGGGATCGCAGAAAACGACGCGGCGGGTCTGCCTCCGCGGCTGATCCTCGCGAGCCGGAGCCCGCGTCGGCGTCAGTTGCTCGACGAGGCCGGGATCGCGCACACCGTTCAACTGGCCGAGGAAATCGACGACGGCGATCTCTCGCCCGGGGCAGTTTCTCCCGAGAACTGGGTGGCAGCCCTGGCCTATCTGAAGGCCCGGGCGGTGGCCGAATCGATCGATGACGGGCTTGGTTCGCTCGTGCTCGGTGCCGACACGGTCTGCGTGCAGGACGGCGAGATCATCGGGCAGCCCGCGGACCGCGCGGCGGCCGAGCGGACGATCCGACTGTTCGCCGAGCGGGAGCACGACGTGCTGACCGGGGTCGCGATCGTCGGGGACGGGCAGGTGATCGTGGACCTGTTCGTGGACCGGGCGCGTGTGCAGGTTGGGCGGATCGACGATGAATCGATCGAGTCGTACCTGAATACCGAGATGTGGCGCGGCAAGGCGGGCGCGTACAACCTGTTCGAGCGGATCGAAGCCGGTTGGCCCATCGAGTTCACGGGGGACGCGACGACGATCGTGGGCCTGCCGATGGATGCGCTGGGACGCCGGTTCGGGGCATTGGGGCTCTCCGGGTCGGCGTGAGGCCGATCGGTCTGGCCGGCTCAAGGCCCTTAGGATCGGGTGTGCAAGCCGATCCCGTGCTTCCATTCTGGTTCGTTTGGCCTCTCGCCCTTGTGGTAATGGTGCTGATCGCGGGTCATCTTCTTGCCATGCGCTCGGCGAAGGACCGGATCCCGGCGAGCCGGTACCGGATCCGCTCGGTGAACGGCTCGATGATGCTCGCGGTGGTTCCGTTGCTCGCGTGCGCGTTCAGCGTGGTCTCGCCCGATGATCAGAAGTTCTTTACGCTGCTGTGGATGGGCTGCGTCGGGCTCCTCGGGATCGTGGTGCTGCTCGCGGTGATCGATGGTCTGAATAATCTGCGGATCGGGCACCGGGAGGCCTCGAGACTGATCGCTGAGCACCGGGCTCTGCTGGCGAAAGCGGCGGCCGACGACTTGGACCGTCGGCGACGGGTTGCGTCCGCCCGATCTGAATCGGACGCTTCGGAACGTGATGGCTGATTCTGATCGCGACAACGCCGCGCGCAACGCCGGCCCGGCTCCGGCCTGGCTCGGTGGCGTCGCGCGCAGTGTGAGCGGTGTGTACGAGCGAGTTGTCGCGCGGCGGAACCGGGCGTGGGACCTCGGTCGGGGCGTGGTGACGATCGATCGTCCTGTGATCAGCGTGGGCAACCTGAGTGTCGGGGGGACAGGGAAGACACCGACGGTTGCGGCGATCGTCGGCTGGCTGCTCGACGCCGGGTACTCGCCGGCCATCGCGATGCGGGGGTACAAGTCCAAGGGGGGCGTGAGCGATGAGGCGGCGGAGTACGCCTCGCTGTTCGGCTCGCGCGTGCCGGTGGTTGCGCAGCCCGACCGGCTTGAGGGATTGCTCCGGTTGTTCGCGCAGGTGGGCGACTCGGTGGATTGCGTGGTTCTGGACGACGGGTTCCAGCACCGTCGGATCGCGCGGCAGCTGGATGTCGTGCTGATCGACGCGACGCGGGATCCGTTCGTTGACGCGTGCCTGCCGGCGGGATGGCTGCGAGAGCCTGTCGCATCGCTCGCTCGTGCAGACGCCGTGGTCCTGACGCACGCGGAGATGGTGGACGCCGAGACGCTCATGCATCTGCGCAAGGCGATCGCGCGAGTGTGCGAGGCACGGGTGGCGGTCGCGTCGCATCGGTGGGAATCGCTGGATGTTCTGATCGACGGCGAGGAGGCCCAGCGGCCTGTCGAGTGGCTGCTCGACAAACGCGTTTTCGCGGCGTGCGCAATCGGGAATCCTGCCGGATTCGTGAACGCGGCGCGACGGGCGGCCGGTGGGCACCTGTCGGGTGAGATGGTGCTGCGGGATCACCACGCGTTCGACGGTCCGACGGTGAACCGGTTGATCGCCGCCGCGGCGGGGAGCGATGCGATCGTCGTCACGGGCAAGGACTGGGCGAAGCTGTCGGCGGTGGCGGCGGACCGCTGGCCTGCCCGGTGGTGCGGCCCCGGCTGTCGATCGGGTTCGTCGAGGGCGAGGGGATGCTGCGGGACCTCGTGCTCGGGACGGCGGAGATCGACGTGACGCCCTGAGCGGGACGAGAGCAAATCCGATTGCGGCCTCTGCTGTCGGCGAGGGCCCTCATGGGGCAGGGCTGTGGTCGTCGGCTCCGGTTGTGGCTGGGGGCTCCCGGCCTTAGCATGGCGGCTTGGGCCTCTCGCGGTGCGGGGGGCGATCGAGGCTGGAGCGGCGGTGCGAACGGTCGAGGTGCACGGATGCAGACGAGAACACCGTTGCTGGGACGGTTGAGGGCTCTTGCGGGACGCGGTGCTCTCGGGGTGGATTCGCGGCGGGCGTCGTGTG
>DDFO01000056.1:6621-11559 GCA_002337215.1 Phycisphaerales bacterium UBA1926
CGGTGATGGCATCCGAAATGGATTTTGAGTCTGCGGGGGCGATCGCGATCGCGGGCACTGCGCAGCCTGCGACAGAGAACCCGGGGTTCGGCGCGGTCTCCTTGCCCGCTCAGATGGTGTCGGGTCGGCTCGCGTTCCGCGGGCGTCGTGCCTGGGTGTGGCGGGTTGAGGAGACGCGGGGCCCCGAGACGATCCGGATCGTGCTGGACGGTGATGTTGAGTCGGCGATCGGGTCGAACGGGCTGCGGGCGCGGCGGGCGTCTCTCTGGTTGCGGCCCCTCGGAGTGGGCGGCGTGGGCGACGCGGCGGGTGTGTACGAGGTCTTCGCGTACTTCGAGGATGTGAATTCGCCTGGCGGGCCCGCGTCGTATGGGTTCACTGCTGACACGCTCCCGCTCGAGGCGTTGGTGACGGCGGTTGAGCCGGTGCGGCTTGTGGTGCATTCGCGGCGTTCGGGTCGGCCTTCGGGCTCGCCTGAGAACGAGGCGTTCAACCAGCGGGCGGAAGCGGCGTTCGTGAAGGCTCTTGATCGGATCCGTGACCCGGAATCGGCGGCGGCTCGGCCTGGTGGTGAGCCCGCGTTGCGTCCGCCCGCGTGGATTCTGGAGCGGCGGGTGCCCGGCAGGAGCGGTCCGGATGCCGGAGCGACCGGCGCAACGGGTGGTGATGTGCGAACGCCCGGTGCTGATACGGGTGAGGAATCTGGCGGTGTGTCTGGCGGTGTGTCTGGCGATGACGCCGGTGAGGGCGAAGCGGGCGACTCGGCCGGCGTGACCCCGTCGGCGGGGTCCGGCGCGTCGGGAGGTTCGGGGGCAGCGCGGCCGATCCCGTTCACGCCTGATGCATCTCGCCCCGGTCGGTATCCGGGAGATCGGTACGCGGGGGAATTGCCCCCGGCGGCGCGCACCCCGAGCCCGGGGCCTCGTGCGGCTGGCGCCGGTGATGCGGCGCCGGCCGGGTCGGCGGGTGAGCCTGTCGGCGGGACTGTGGGCGAGCCGGCGGACCGGATCTTCTCGTCGGACGGGGTGTTCTTCTTCTCGGCTGGCGATGAGATCACGATCGAGTCGGGCGAGGAGGCGAACGCGATCACGCTGACTGGCGGGGTGGTGATCCAGCACGAGGGGCCTGAACGCGTCGCGGAGATGACGGCGCGGCGGGCGGTGATCTTCCTTGATCCCGGACCGCTCGATCAGACGCTGGGTCGGACGGATGTGTCGGATGTCCGCGGGATCTATCTTGAGGGCGGGGTCCGGGTGACCGACGGCGGGTACACGCTGCGGAGCCCTCGGGTGTACTACGACGTGCGGGCGGATCGGGCGATTCTGGTTGACGCTGTGTTCCGGACCTACGACGACCGGCTGCGGATGCCGCTGTACATGCGGGCGGACGTGATCCGTCAGGAGGCGGCGAATCGGTTCAGCGCGGAGAAGGCGGTGTACTCGAACACGGCGTTCGCGGAGCCGCACTTCTCGCTGGGCACGAGCCGGATGACGATCGAGGATCGCCCTCCGGAGACCGTCGGCGAGGAGGGGCGGACGATCGTGGAGGCGCGGGGCGTGACGCTGCGCGGGGGCGGCGTGCCGTTCTTCTGGTGGCCCTGGTACAAGGGTGACCCAGAGCAGTTCCCGCTTCGGTCGATCGGTTTCTCTGACAACAACATCACCGGGACGGCGTTCCGGTCGGCGTGGGATCCGTTCACGCTGCTCGGGATCGAGCGGCCCGAGGGGTTCGACGCGACGGTTGACCTCGATTACTACACGGATCGCGGGTTCGCGTTCGGTGCCGAAGCGGGGTGGAATCGTCCGGGCATACGGGGCGAGGCACGGGCGTATTACCTGCCCGACGACGCGGGGCTCGATGTTCTGCGGAACGGGACACGGGTGGACCGGGATGGAGGCTCGCGCGGGCTGCTGACGTTTCGCCAGCAGTGGCGGCTCCGCCCCGAGTGGGATCTGCAGCTCGACGGGTTCTACGCATCGGACGAGCGGCTGCTGCCGGCGCTGTTTCGCGAGATCGGCGAGAACGATCAGGAGCTGACGACCCGGGCGTACCTGCGTCGGATCGAGGGGAACTCGTTTCTGACGCTCGAGGCGAAGGCGGCGACGACGGACTTCATCCCCAACGAGCATCTGGCTCAGTCGCCCGGGTACATGGTTGACAAGCTGCCCGAGGTGGACTTCGGGTCGATCGGCACGACGCCGTTCGATGATGTGCTGCCGTTCTATCTGATGCACACGTGGAACGCCTCGGCGTCGCGGATGCGGATGCGGTTTCAGGAGATCACGCCCAGCGACGTCGGGCTGCGGGGCTCACGGCTGTCCAACCGGATCTATGGCGTTGACCCGGATCGGCCGATCGCGGACGCGTCCCGGGGCGTTGGGTTGGATGAGGACTTCGTGACGCGGGTGGATACGCGGCAGGAGTTCGCCACGAAGTTTGATGCCGGGCCGATCACGGTGAATCCGTTCGTTGTCGGGCGGTTCACCGGCTATGACACGGACTTCGATTCGTTCAACGGCGGCAGCGGCGATGAGTTCCGGCTCTGGGGTGCGGCTGGGGTGACGTTCTCCACGTCGATGTTCCGGATCGATGATTCGGTCGAGTCGAGCGTGTTTGATCTGCACCGGATGCGGCACATCATCGAGCCAACGGTGACGCTGTGGCACGCGGGAACGACGGTCGATGAGGTGGATATCCCGGTGTTCGACGACGATGTCGAGTCGCTGCTGGAGGGTTCAGCGGTCCGCGTCGGGCTCAACCAGACGTGGCAGACGAAACGCGGCGCCCCGGGACGTTGGCGGAACGTGGACGTGTTCACGCTCGATGTGGAGTATGTCTGGCATTCGGATGACACGCTCGAGCGTTCGCCGGTCGGGCGGTATTACTCGGCGCGCCCCGAGCTGAGCGCGGCGGGCGAGTTCATCCGCGCGGCCGGGACGTGGCAGGTGAGCGAGGCGTTGGGCATCGGGGCCGAGACGATCTGGGATGTCGAGGCGCAGCGGGAGGACCGCAACAGCCTCGTCGTCGATGTGCGTCACAGCGACGACCTTCGGTCGAGGGCGGAATTCCGCCAGCTCGAATCGCAGAACGACACGTATCTGAACGGGTCGTTCGGGGGCACGTTCGGGGACAAGTACCGGTACGTGCTCAGCGGGGTGTACAACTTCCGCGTCGCGGACTTCCAGCAGCTGCGCATGACGCTGCTGCGCGAATTCCCGATCGGTCGGGTCGGTGGCGCGATCGGCTACAACAACATCACGGGCGAGACGAGCTTCGGGATCGTGGTGCAGCCGACGGGGGCACGAGGCTCGGCGTTCGGCGGGAACGGTCTGCTCGGGGGATGAACACCGGGTGTCGGGCCGATCGGCTAGGGCGGGGGGATCTCCTGCGCCGGGGCCGGATCGGGATCGTTCACGGCGGATGACGGGTCTTCTTCGTTCGGATCGGGGCTTGGATCAACGCTTCGATCGGTGGCCGGCGAGGTTCCGTTAGCATCGGCCGGTTCCGCGTCTGTTGCCTGGTCGGTTTCCGCGCTGCGTTTCTCTGCTTCGCGTGTGCGTTCTTCGACCATGTTGCCGTAGGCGAAGAAGACGAGCATGGCGGGTATGGCGACCTTCTCGGCGGCGCTGTCGGCGAGGTCGGTCATGTTGCGGATCTTGCCGGCGCGGAGGTCGCTTTCGAGATCGATGACGACGCGTTCGAGGGTTTTGACCATGCTGCCCCAGACAAACCATTCGTCGCCGTTTCGCGGCATGATCATGCTAACGCCCGGGTAGGACGTCGGGGGGACGAGGTACCATCGGCCGTCCTCTTCGATCATGGAGAGCCCGAAGGGGGGGAGGATGGGCCGATCGTTCCAGGTGAGCGCGACGGTGTCGTCGGCGATGTAGACGGTGTCGAGGTTGTCTCGGCCGTCCTCGAGCCAGCGGTAGGGATCGGCGAGGAGCTGCTTGATGATGCCGTTGACGATCTTGCGTTGCGATTCGGACTGGCGCGGAGCGAGCGGGTTGGATCGGCTCGGCGCCGCGGTGCCGGTGTCGAGGGTGAGACCTTCGCGGTCGATCTGGCTGATACCGAACCCCGGGTTCCGGGAGGTGCCTCGGCGGGCGGAGACGAGGCGGGCGAAGAGCGGGTTGGTCCTGCCCTCGGCGGCGGCCTTCTCGGCGTCTGCGCGGAACCCGGCGAGCTCTTCGGGGAACTTCTGTTCGACGGTGGTGCCGAGGTCCTGGAGGGCGGCGAGCATGCTGCCGACCTGATTGAGGAAGGACCGCATCTGTTCGGAATCGGCATAGACAAGGTCGGTCAGGCGGTCGGCCTCACCGGTGGCGATCATCTGCTGCGCCGAATCGAGGGCTTCATCGGGCGTGGAGGCCGGGTAGAGGGTCGCCTGCCGCTCGCATGCGGGAAGTGCGAGGACGATCGCGAGCAAGGCGAGCAGTCGCGAGCGTGCTTTGGGGGCCGATGGCATGCTGGCATCCTAGTGGAGTGTTCCGGGTGATGGTGCCCGCTGGCGGGGTGCTGACGCGTGGGTAATTTCCGATTCACGTGCGGGTTCGTCGGCTGAACTTTGTTGGAGTCAGGTTGGAACGGAGCCGAGAGTACGAATCGGCGCGTACGGTGCGAGCATGGAAATCATTGTGAACAGCGAGCGACGCGAGGTTCCCGACGGGTGCACCGTGGAGGCACTCATCGGCGATCTCGGGCTGGCGGCGGCGATCTGCGCCGCCGAGGTCAACAAGGTGGTTGTCCCCAAGGCCGAGCGGCCGGAACGGACGCTGTCGGCGGGTGATCGCGTTGAGATCGTCACGCTGGTCGGCGGGGGTTGACGCATGGGCGACGATGACTCGCTCGGCCTGCCCCGTGGCACAGCGGCGTTGCTCTCGATCGGTGACGAGCTGACACTCGGGCAGACGCTAGATACCAACTCGGCATGGCTTT
>DDFO01000056.1:11630-26436 GCA_002337215.1 Phycisphaerales bacterium UBA1926
CTTGCCGATCGGCTGTTCGCCGTCGGGGTGCGCGTGGTCGAGCATGCAACCGTTGAGGACGATTTGGGCCGGATGATCGGTGCGTTGCGTCGTCTGTGCGACGCTGCGGACCTCGTCGTGTGCACCGGGGGGCTCGGCCCGACCGCCGACGACATGACGCGGGAGGCGGTCGCGGCGTTGTTGGGTGACGAGCTCATCGAAGACGATGACGCGGCTGCGGCGCTTTCGTCATGGTTCTCGACCCGCGGGGGGATGCCTGAGCGGAACCGGGTTCAGGCGATGCGGCCCGCGAGCGGTGTGTGCCTTGAGAACCTGAACGGAACGGCGCCGGGGTTGCACGCCCGCGACGAGACGCGGTCGGCGGAGATCTTTGCGCTCCCGGGGCCTCCGCACGAGATGAAACCGATGTTCGAGCGCTTTGTGGAGCCTCGTGCACGGGGGTTGGCCTCGGGCTCGACGCGTGCCCGCCTGCTGCTGACGTTCGGGTTGGGCGAGTCGAGGGTCGCGGAGATGCTCGGCGACCTGATGGACCGGGATCGAGAGAGTCGGGGCCTCGCCGTGATCGGGACGACGGCGAGCCTGGGGGTGGTGACATGCCGGATTCGGGCGACGTCGGGGGACGCGGCCCGGGCTCGGGCGATGCTCGATGAGGCGGAGGGAGAGATTCGCGGACGCTTCGACGGTGCCGGGGTCGGCGGGATTGTGTTCGACCGGCGGGATCTTTCGCCTGCGGCGGAAGGAGGCGGGGACTCGGGAGAGATCCGGGACGCGCTCCCACGTTCGGTCGTGGGCATGCTGCGCGAACGGGGAGAGCGTGTCGCGGTTGTCGAGAGTTGCACCGGCGGCCTGCTCGGCGGGGCGATCACGGGGATCGCCGGGTCGTCGGATGCCTTCGTCGGTGGGTGGGAGACTTACTCGAACGAGATGAAGACGGCGATGGTTGGGGTGCCAGCGGATGTGCTCGAGCGGCACGGGGCCGTGAGTCCGGCGTGCGCTTGTGCGATGGCGGATGGGGCGCTGGCTCGGCTGGAGCGGGCAGGTGTGCGGTGCGAGCACGCGTTGTCGGTCACGGGGATAGCGGGGCCCGGCGGGGGGAGCGATGAGAAGCCGGTGGGCACGGTCTGGATCGGACTCGCGTCGCGGCGCAGCGGGACCGTCGTTTCGGAGGCGCGGCGGTTCCTGTTCCGGGGCGGGCGAGAGGCGGTGCGCGGGTGGAGCGTGCGGGCGGCACTCGGGATGCTTCGGCTGCGGCTGAGCGGTACATCGATGACGCTGCTGGCCGAGCAGGAGCGGGTTGAGGGCAACGCGTGCTGACGATCAGGCGGCTGGATCGTCACTTGCGAGCTTCGCTTCGATCCGTGTCAGTGCGTCGCGGATCTCGCGGGCGATCTCGGTGAGTTCATCCGGCGCGTCCGCTGGATCAGATGTGTGCCCGGGCGATCGACCTGGTTTGGCGTCCTGGAGATGATCGCGCTGCTCGAGGACGGCGTCGCGGAACGCGTCGGTGTCGGCGATGCCGACCATGTTGATGAGGTGCCCGCCCGGTCCGGCGGATTGGCCGGCGGTTTCAACGCGGAAGCCCTTGATGCCGAAGTGCCGCATGATCGGGCCTTGGAACATCTGGAGATCGGTGATTTTCTCGAGCGGCACGGTCGATTCGACCTTGTTGAGAATGCCCTTCTTGATGATCAGGTTGCGCTCGGTGAGCGTGCACTCGATGTTGTCGAGGTAGCGGTCGACGAAGAACCCAGCGATGATGAGATAGACAGGGATGAGCGGGATCAGGACGATCGTGCAGGCGAAGATGATGGGCGTCGCGAGGAGCCAGTACTTCTTGACGGCGCGATCGATCTCGCCTTTACGCAGGACTGCGGCTTTCGACATGGTGGTCCCCCTGTGCGATTGATTCTACTTCCCCGGGTCGTGTGGCGGGTCGGTGGAAAGGGATGCTTGGGTGTCAGCGGATCGGGGTTGGTGGCGAGCCGTCGCCGAGATGCTTGGCGTAGTAGCGGACGGCGAGCCACTGGCCGGACTTGAAGCCGACGGCTGGGATTTCGCCGACGACGGACATGCCCATCTGTTCGTGCAGCTTCTCGCTGGGCGGGTTGGGGACGGTGACACCCGCGAGAACGCAGCGGAACCCGCGTTGGTCGAGGGCGTCGAAGAGCGCGGTATAGAGGCGAAAACCAAGGCCCTTGCCCCGGGCGGCGACTGCGAGATAGACCGCGGATTCACAGGTCCAGTCGTAGGCGGCCCTGGTCTTCCACTGCGCGGCGCGGCTGAATCCCAAGACATCACCCGCGTCCGAGACCGCGGTGAACCAGGGGTAGATCGCTCGGTCGCGGTCGAACTGGGCGGCGATGTCTTCGACGCGATCGGGCGCGGTGGCGAAATGGGCGGTCGAGTGCTCAATCGCGTGGTTCGTGATGGCGGTGATCGCGGGGATGTCTTCGGGGGCCGAGGGCCTGATGCTGATGTCCACGGGCGATCGTTGGCGCGGCGTGTGGATATATCCGAGAGTCAGTCGAGATCGAGATCGAACTCGTGGCCGAAGCGGGCCTCGACGTTGTCCTCGTCGTCGGTCAGCAGAACGAGCGTGTCGTTCTCGAAGACGAGGTAACGCTCGAATCGTGTGCCCCGGTTCTTCTCGCGGGCGTAGACCCGGTAGACGGCGAGATCGGCGCCGCTCGGCGTGGCGGATGAGTGGACGAGCGAGATGTGCTCGGCGGGGAAGCGGGCGAGGACCACGTCGGCGGGCTCCCCGATCCGGTTCTGGGTGTTGGCGGCGACGATCGAATCGAGTTGGAGCTTTGTTGTCGAGCCGTACCCGCGGTAGGACGAGGACCCGGATGAATCGGCGATGATCAAGCAGCCCGGCAGAGCGAGCGTGGTGGCGAGACCCGCGAGGACGAAGAGGGCGCGTGTCGGTCTGTTCGTGGGTTTCATGGTGTTCTCCTTCGATATCCGTGCGGCTCGGTCTCCCGAGCGATCCCGACTCGGTTCGAGGGGTTGACGGCACGAGGGATCGGCGGATCCGTCGCGCGGCGTCTCGGTGCCCCATTGAAACACCTTTGGGGATCGAGCGGGCCGGATTTCGGGCGTGTCCGGAATCTGCGCAGGAATTTGTCAGCGGGCCGGGAGTTCCCAGGGCGTGCCTGGGGTGTAGCCGACGAGGTCGTAGAGCTCGGCCCTTGTCTGCATCTGGTCGAGCAGCGGCTCGACGGTGCCGGTCTGCTTCAGTTCGGCGAGTGCCCGGCTGACCGCCCCCATCGCGATGCGGAGGGTGGTGACCGGGTAGATGACGAGGTTGTAGCCGAGCTCGGCGAACCGGCTCAGCGGGATGATGGGCGTTTTGCCGAACTCGGTCATGTTGGCGAGCAGGTACACCCGTCGGCCTGTGGTTCGGCTTCGGAGCCGGGTTGCAAAGTCGGCGAACTCCTGATCGCTCGCGAGCCCCTCGGGGAAAATCATGGAGGCGCCGGCCTCGACGTAGGCGGTGGCCCGGTCGACGGCGGCGTCGAAGCCCTCGACGCCCTTCGCGTCGGTGCGGGCGCAGACGATGAAGTCGCCTCCGGAACAGTCTTCGGCGGCGCGGGCTGCCCAGGCGATCTTGCTGACGGCCTGTTCGAGCGGGATGAGAGATTTTCCGTCGAGATGGCCGCATCGCTTGGGGAAGACCTGGTCTTCGAGGTGGCAGCCCGCGGCGCCCGCGTGGTTGTATTCGATGACGGTCCGGCGGACCATCTCTTCTTCGCCGAAGCCGGTGTCGGCGTCGGCGATGACGGGGAGGCCCGACCCGGTGACGACTTCCCGGACGGTGCGGGCGAAGTGGTCGAGGGTGAGCAGCCCGACATCGGGGACGCCCGCGGCGACGGAGGTTGCGCCGCCTGAGACGTAGCAGGCGTCGAACCCGGTCTGGGCGATGGCTTTGGCGACGAGTGCGTTGAACGCGCCGGGGGCAGCGACGGCATCGGCGTCCATCAAATCTCGGAGCCGTCGGCCCGGATGCGTAATTCGGTTGCTGGTGTTCTCGGGCATGCGACATGGTACGCGCGGAGGGTGCGGGCCCTTGGTGTTGCGTGTGACGCGGGTCGTGCGGGCGGATGAGCCGTGCAATTTCACGACGCGATGGCATTGCGCGTGAGTGGAGCGTATCTCGTCTGCTGGAAACGACATAGGCCTGTTCGGCGCCGCGACGCGAGCGGTGGGCACGGGCCGGAGAACTGGGAGAGCTCACATGAAGTGGTACGGGATCGCCGCGCTCGGCGCCGCCTGCGCGATCGCCTCGGCCGATGTGTACACGTGGAGCTGGCAGCCGGGCGATCCCGGCGGCGGTTACAACAACGCTGGGGGTACGTTCAAATCAATCGATGCGAGCTACAACAGCGGATCGCAGCGGCTGACGTGGGACATCGCCTTTGACGACCAGATCTCGGACGGCTTCACGCTCGCGCTCAACAACGGGCCAAACCCCAGGGGCCACGCGGGCGAGTTGGCGCTCGTGTATTTCGATGCAACGGATGTCGACAACGTGCGGGTCACGTCTTATGCGTACAACGGGCTGAACACCCAGACGTCTTACCGGGACGGCTCGCCTCTGAGCGGGACGCAGGCGGCGGATGTGATCTTCGGTGTCGTGCCGATCGAGGGGCAGACGCCCTCGGTGCTGCACGCGTCGGTGACAGATTCGGAGCACACGCGTCGGATGCGGCTCGTGCTCGACGCGTCGTGGATCAACAGTCACACGCCCGGGTACCCGGGGTCGATGGGTATCGAGGAGTGGTTCGGGATCGGATTCGACACCGGGCTCGGCGTCTGGCTCCATCCGGTGTCGAACCTGACAACCGAGTACGGCGAGGACGGCGCGCTGTCGTACTGGTCGGGCCGGCAGGGCTGGCTCGACGGAGCGAACTTCACGGCGCAGGTCCCGGCGCCGGGTGTCGCGGCGATCGCTGCGGCCGGGCTCGGAATCGGAACGGGACGACGGCGCCGGTAACGGCTGATCGTCGTCGGGTGCGGATCGAGTATTGGGATTTCTCCACAGAGGGTCTTTATTGAGCTACGTGGTCTTCGGACCAGCCTTCAGAACCCGGGAAGAGCTCTGTGTGTGGCGGGCCGCGGTCGGGAGACCCGCGGCCCGCTTTTTTCATTCGCCGGCTTGGTCGATCGCTGCGCGTTTCGTCAGGGGACGAACTCGAGCTCGACGGTGATGTGGGAAGGCTGGCTGCGCGGCGTCCCGGGCTCGGCGTCGAGGATGCTCGATCGGACCGCGACGACCCTGTAGTTGCCGTTGTCCCAGCCCTTTGGCTGGTTGTGGCTCCAGAACATCTCGATCTGCTCGTCGAACTTGGGGAGCAGGCGCTGGTCCCAGTTGCAGCGGATGCTGCTGGCGTCGTCGGCGTCGCCGCGCTGCAGGATAACGGGGAAGTAATTGAGACCTGCGACCATCGTGTTCTCCCTGGGGCGCGGGGGCGGGGTGCCGCCTGTTCCCTGACTGTTTACCTGGCTGTCTGGATGTGCGGGGATCCTACCACGCTGCAACCTTTGGAACGACGCTCCGGTACGCTCCTCACCATGACACGATACCGAATTGCTTTTCGATCGTTGCTCTGCGTTGGGCTCGTTCTGCCTGTGATCGCAGGGTGTGCCTCATCGTTGCAGCGTGCTGAGGAACCGACGCCCCCGAAACTCCGGAGCTGGGACGAGTTCAAGCGTGCCGCGGATGATGAGCAGATCTGGATGGGCGGGCAGCCGAGCGAAGCGGCGCTCGATCGGTTCGCGGCCGAGTCTGGCGGGCGCGGGCTCGTTGTGAACCTGCGGACGGACGAGGAAATGGCGTTTCTGCCCTACTACCAGCGTTCTGTCGTGGCTCACGGGCTCGGGCTTGTGCACATCCCGATCAAGGGATCAGAGCTCGATCGGCCCGAGGTCGAGGCGTACGCCCAGGTGATGGCCGAGCATGACGGGCCTGTGTTGCTGCACTGCGCGAGCGGCGGGCGGGCGTCGTACATCTGGGTGATGGACAAGATGCGTGCGGAGGGCTGGTCGGCGGACGAGGCATCGGCGTGGCTCGCGGCGTATCACGACAAGCCTGTCGGTGAGCGGGGCACGGCGTTGCTGTCGCGGTACGAGGCGCAGCGCGATGGGAAGCCCTCGGCGGCAGGCGGCTGACACGGGTCGAGATCGGGCGACATTCACTGTGTGATGGTCAGCGTGTCGGTCAGGGCGTCGAGCACACCCTCGATGGTGGTCTCGAAGCGGATGGCGGCCATGGTGGATTCGGGGATGAACCCGAGTTCGGCGGAGTGCTCGAGGAACTGCTTGAGGGGCGTGTAGTAGCCCTCGATATCGAGGAAGATCATCGGCTTGGCGTGCAGCTCGAGCTGGTGCCATGTGATCGCCTCGAAGATTTCATCGAGCGTACCGACGCCTCCGGGCATCGCGATGTAGGCGTCGCAGCGGTCTGCCATGATCTGCTTGCGCTGGTGCATGGTGTCGATGATGATCTGCTCGGTGACGCCGTTGTGGGCGGCCTCTCGCTCGATCATGGAACGCGGGATGACACCGATGACGTGGCCTTCCGCCGCGAGGGCGGCTCGCGCGATCTCGCCCATGAGACCCTTGCCACCCCCGCCGTAGACGATGGCGGTTTTCTGTTCGGCGAGTGACCGGCCGAGTTTGTGGGCGGCGTCAATAAAGGGTTGGGCGAGGCCGTCGCGGGCGGAGCAGTAGACGGCGACGGTGTGGATTGGCGATGTTTTCACTCGAACGATCCCTTGAAGTCGATCTCGAAGGCGTGCATCGAAGCAACCTCGTCCGCGGACTTGCTCGCGAGGTTCTCGAACTTGGCGATGATCGGCTCGGGGGGGTCCGAGGCGAGGGCACCGAGTTTTTTCCACTTGTTGGCGAGCAGCGCGTCGAGGTCGTGGGTGGTGTTGCGGGCGTGGCCCGCGGGGTACATGACGAGACCCGAATCGGCGGTGTCGCCCGAGGCGTTTTCGATGACGACGCTGGTCGGGATGCCGTCGGGGTACTTGCTGTCGTATTCATCGCCTCCGTGCGCGAACTGGATCTTGTCCATGATCGAGCGGGTCAGTTCGTTGTTGATCGCGTCCGCGGAGAAGTCGGCCGGAAGGAGGATGAGCTCTTCCCACTTGGTGTCGAGGCCGTTGGCCTTGTTCTCGATCGCCTTGCGGATGAGGGTGGCGATGATGTAGACCATCGAATGGTCGGCGGACTGGCGGGTGGTGGGCTTGCGCTTGGCGGGGTCGCCGATGATGCCGAATACGGGCTCGTAGGCGGTGATGGTGATGGTCTTGATCTTCTCGCCGTTGTTGTCGAGCAGCTCGGGGCTGGCGGCGAGGAGGTCGGTCATCGCCTGGATCGCGCCCGCGGACTGGTGCTCGTAGAGGCCCAGCTTGAAGTGCATGCCCATGACGGCGAAGTCGTCGCCGGATCGGGCGAGGTGGAGATCGAAGGGCGATGCGTCGGCCTGGTTGGTGTTGGCGTCTGTCGCGTTCACGGCCTTGAACATCTGGCCCGGCCCTTCGAAGATCCGAAAGATCGCTTCGGGGTTGCGGAAGATATCGCGGGGGCCCAGGAAACCCTTCATCGAGCGTTGGACGCTTTTGACCGCCATCTCGGTACTGATCGCGGCGCTGGAGCCCTTGGAATCGCTGAGCTGCTTGCCGGCGCGGATGGCTCGGAAGGGGATGAAGTGGGCGACGGTCATGCCGATCGCGGACTCGATCTGCTCGGTGGTCGCGCCCATCATCGCGCCGTAGACCGCGGCGCTCGCGATGGCACCGTGGACGACGTGGTCGATCTTGTAGGTCTTGAGGCTGAAGACCTCGGCGAGTCGGCCGCGGATCTCGTCGTGGCAGACCATGGCTTTGAGGGTCTTGAGCCCGTCGGCGCCGGTGATCTGTGCGGCCGCGGTGGCGACGGAGTAGAAGTCGTTGTGGCCAAACTCGCCGGCGGTGTTGCCGCGTTCGGGGTCATACCCAAAGTTGGTGCCGTTGGAGTCCCACTCGCGCACCGCGGCGCAGTTGGCGAGGATGGCCTTCTCGGGGCGGACGGGGAGTTCTGATCCGAACACGGTCGCGCCCGATCGGCCCGTCTGGACCGGATGATCGAGTGCTTCCTCGCGGAGGACGGTCGGGGCGTTGGTGCCCAGCGCGAGAGCGGAGATGCCGCAGATGGCGGCGTCGGTCATGAAGCGGTTGGTATGGGTGAGAACAGCCTCGGAGGGGTTCCCGGCGTTGTCGCTGTTCGCATCGGGGCCGCCCAGGAAGTCGATGGCATACTGGGCGATGCCGAGAGCCTGATTGGAGTCGGCGGGGAGGTGGGTGAATTGGTCGGTGCTGCTGTTCGAGGCGGTGGCGGTGGTCATTTCGGCTCGCTCCAACGGGTAGAAAGATCCTGTGGGGACACAGGGTAGGAGCGGCGGCGGGCGGAATCAGCGTTCCGGGAGGAGCCGCGCTCAGGTCCCGATCGACCCGGTGAAGACGAACCAGCCGAGCCCGGTGAAGAAGGCCCACCAGCCGTAGAGAGCGTGCTCGATGCCGGCGGCGAGCGTGCTCCTGGTGCGGATGTAGGTGTAGGCGAAGAGGAATCCGCCCGGGAGGGTGAGGGCGAACGCCTCGATGCTCCAGAAGGGGCAGTGGAGCCACATGAAGGCGAACGCGTTGACGGTGACGAGGCTGGCGGTGTTGGGAAACAGTGCGCGGTAGCGGTGGAAGAAGAACGCCCGGCTGATGATCTCCTGCGGATAGGCGCTGAAGACCGGGTACCCGATCGCGATCAGGAAGATGAGCCAGGGACGTTCGCGGGGCAGGAAGAGAAACGCCGACCGTGTCGAGCCGTCGGGGAGAGTCGCGGTCATGATGTCGGTGAAGTGGGCGAGAAGCCACGCAGCGCCGAGCAGCCCCGCGCCGAGCACCGCGAAGAGGCCGAGGATGCGGGGGAGGTCGCGGAACGCGGGCTTCGCGTTCCAGAGCAGCCTGTTGCGGAAGGTCCGGTCGCGTGCGAGGACGATCGTGACGATGACGGTGAAGATGAGGAGGACGGGGATGATCATCCCGGCGGCCGAGCGGATCCCGTTGAAGAACGTGTCTGCTCCTGACGCGTCGAAGTAGGGCCGAAGCCGTTGCTTGGGATCGAGGAAGACCGCGATGAACGCGGGAACGCCGAAAAAGATCCCGAGCATTTCGAGCCAGCGGAGGACCGGCCTGCGGGGCGGGGTGCGCGGCCCGATGTCGAGATCCGGGCACCCGTTTTCCGGATTGGATGGCGGTTCGTTCACGCGGAGCGGTCTTCTTCGCGGGACGGGTTGTGATGCGAACGGGCGTCGGGATCGCCGCCCCGCGTGCCGTCATCCGGCTCGAGCTCGCCCAGCGTGCCTTCGTTTTTCGGCGGCGGTGGCGGCGCATCGGCGAGCGTCGGATCGTCGTAATCCCGCACGCGTTCCGACTCGGCCGGCCTGCGGCGTTCGCGGATGGCGTCCACTCTTTCTTCTCGCTCGCGGGGCAGGGCCCATGGGTACTCGCGTTGGAGAAAGCCGATCAATCGCTCGCGGACATCGCAGCGGAGCTCCCACGCGGTGGGCGAATCGCCGGCGGTGACGAGGGCGCGGAGCGTCATGGTCCGCTCGGTGCAGTCGATGGTCTGGAGGACCTTCGCCCGGCCGTCCCATTTGGGGTGGCCTTCGAGGATGCGGTCGAGTTCGTCGCGGAGTGCATCAACCGGGCAGGCGTAGTCGACATGGAGGACGACTGAACCCAGGATGTCGGCGGAGTTGCGGGTCCAGTTCTCGAAGGGCTCTTCGATGATGGTGCTGAACGGGACGATGAGGCGGCGCTGGTCCCAGATCTTGACGACGACGTAGGTGGTGGTGATCTCCTCGATCCACCCCCACTCCCCGCGGATGATGACCGCGTCGTCGATGCGGATGGGCTGAGTGAGGGCGATCTGGATGCCGGCGATGATGTTGCCGAGGACGGGCTTTGCCGCGAAGCCGACCGCGATGCCCGCGATGCCCGCCGAGGCGAGGAGGCTCGCGCCGATCTTGCCGACGCTGTCGAAGGTCATGAGCGCGATCGCGACGCCCGCGATGCCGACGATGATCATCAGCGTCCGGCTCATGACGCCGACTTGGGTGTGGACGCGGCGGGCCTTGAGGTTGTCGCGGACGTCGATCCGGTATCGCGAGAGGATCAGGTCGTCGACGCCGGCGATCGCGCCGATGACGAACCATGTCGCCGCGAGGATGAGCCACACCGCGATCGCCTTGGACCAGAGCCCCGCGAGCAGCGTCGGCGTGATGTCGCGGGAATCGAGTAGCACGAACGCGACCGCCAGACCAAGACCCGCGGCGAAGATGCCGGCGGGGGTTCCGGTATGGCCCACGAGCTTCGCGAGGCCCCGCCGGCCGGTCGTGCCGGCAAACCGGCGGAGCACGAACCAGAGCAGCTTCTGCGTGAGGAGCAGCAGCACGACGATGACGGCGGTGATCGCGAGCGCCTGGGCCCAGGTGGGCCAGCCTTGGGTGAGCGAGGAGATCCCGTCGTTGACCCACGCGATGAACGGTGAACCACCGATCCGTTCGCCGAGCGTGCGCGTCGCGGTTTCGGCGGCCTCCCCTGCCGCCTGAACCGCCGAGCCGCCATCGCCTGACAATGCTCCGCCCGCTGCGGGATCGATATCGGAGAGGATGGTTTCTGGGCCTGCTGCTGCATTGGTCGCTGGTGTCGGCATCGGCTTGCATCCTACAACGATGCTCCCGCCGCGATCCTCAAGAACGCGTGGACTTCCGCGGAGCGTGTTTCCGGCTGTTTCGCGCGGGGGTCTATAGTCGGTTGTATCGACACAAACCAATCGGCGTGCGGCCGACAGGGGTTCGCCCAGCGTTCTCGCTCCCAACTCCGCGGCTCGGCCTCTGACAACATTCCCAACGCACACATCACGGAGTCTCGTCATGTCCAACCAGCCCGTTATCGTCGCCGCGAAGCGCACCCCCATCGGCAAGTTCTTCGGGGGGCTGATGAACGTCCCGAGTCCCACGCTGGGGTCGTACGCGATCCAGGCCGTGCTCGAAGAGGTGCCCGCTGCGAAGGACCACATCGACGAGTGCATCATGGGCTGCGTGCTGCAGGCCGGGCTGGGCCAGAACCCCGCGCGTCAGGCCGGGCTCGGGGCGGGGCTGCCCAGCACGCTCAACGCGGTGACAATCAACAAGGTCTGCGGCTCGGGTCTGCAGGCGGTCATGCAGGCCGCGACCGCGATCCGCGCCGGGGACGAGGACTGCATCATCGCGGGCGGTTTTGAGAACATGACGGGCTCCCCCCACTTCGCGCACGTGCGGAGCGGGGTGAAGTACGGACCGACCGAGTTCAAGGACGTGATGGCGCACGACGGGCTGAGCTGCGCGTTCGAGGGTTGGCCCATGGGCAACGCGGCAGAGCACATCGCCGCGAAGCACGCGATCAGCCGGGAGGACCAGGACCGGTTCGGGGCGTTGAGCCACAAGCGGGCGGCCGAGGCGTGGGACAAGGGCTGGTTCGACAGCGAGGTCGTCGCGCTCACGGGCGAGCAGGTCGGCAACCGGAAGGTCAAGGGCCCCGAGGGAGGCGTGTCGCGGGACGAGGGCATCCGGGCGGACTCGACCGCGGAGGGGCTCGGCAAGCTTCGCCCCGCGTTCACGAAGGACGGCACGGTGACGGCGGGCAACGCGAGCCAGATCTCGGACGGCGCCGCGGCGCTGCTTGTGATGAGCGAGGCAAAGGCGAAGGAACTCGGGGCGACGCCCATGGTCCGCATCCTGAGCCAGGCGACGAGCGGCGTGGAGCCCAAGGACATCTTCGAGGCACCGATCACGGGCATCCGCAAGGCCCTCGAGAAGGCCGGCAAGAGCGTCGAGGACATCGACATGTTCGAGCTCAACGAGGCGTTCGCCGCCCAGGTGCTCTGCAACGCGAAGGCGCTGGGCATCACCGAGGACAAGATGAACCCCTGCGGCGGCGGGCTGGCGCTGGGCCATCCGATCGGCGCAAGCGGAGCGCGGGTGCTGACAACGCTGGTGCACCAGATGAAGCGGACGGGCGCGAAGACGGGGTGCGCGGCGCTCTGCCTGGGCGGTGGGAACAGCGTGGCGATGGTGGTGGAGGCGGTGTGAGGCTACGGATGCTCCTCCACCCGTTCCGCGTCCAGGACGCAGCCTGACAGCGAGTCCGCTTCCACAGACGATTTCGGAGCGGATCCACGCGCCGCATGAACCGGGCAACCGTCAGGTTCATGGCGTGGCGCTATCTTTTTCTCTCGGGACCCGAATCGATGCAATCGATCAATCGGGCCCTCGAGACGATGCTCCTACGAAACGGCTATCCACCCAAGACAATCAGTCGATTCATCTACACGACCGCTGTGCTCAATGTCCTTGTGCTGCTGTTCATCATCGTGGCGGGAACCTTCCTGACCGGCTATCTCGGATTCTCGCCGTCGATCCACCGGAACGCCTTTCCGTTCACCGGCAGTTTGCTCCCCCTGCAGATCATCCTGTCGATCGCCGGCGCGTCGGTTGCGATCGCCGCTGGATTCGCGGTGTTTCGGGTGAGCGTCAAGCCGACCCTGATGAGCGAGCGGATCAGAAACGACCGGTGCGCCGCGTGCGACGGCACGACTACGGAGCATGAAACGGACAGCAACGGGACCGAACTCTGTTGCACTCAGTGCAACGCGATGTGGATCCGGTAGTACGGGAAGACAAGGCGGCCCTCTGGTCAATGCCCGACGACGGGGATCACAAACATCGAGCCCCTCGCGCAAGCGAGGGGGACAGGAACTACGTGCGTCGTTCGGGATCATCCCCCCCGCTCGCGCGGGGGGCTCGCTTGATGCGTGAGTCACACCGTGTGCCACTGACCTACGCAAAGGTCCGTTGCACACAGAGCCCCCCTCTTGACCTCTCCTGTACCATGCATTCATGGCACGACCGATCGATTTTCTGCTCCTGCTCTTGGCCTCTCCCACCCTCGCCGCCGACCTCACCCTCCTGGTTGACGTTCCCCCCGGCACCGCGCCGCCCGTGCATGTCGCGGGGAGCTTCCAGGGCTGGAACCCCGGGTCGGCCGCGCACCGGCTCGATGCCCAGCCCGACGGGCGGTACGCGATCACGCTGGATCTGCCTGATGGCGTCCCGATCGAGTTCAAGTTCACGCGCGGGTCGTGGGGGACAGTGGAAAAGGGGCCGAACGGGGAGGAGATCCAGAACCGGACGCACACGCCCGACGGCAACGAGACACTCGACCTCACCGTCGCTCGGTGGGCGGATGGCGGGAACGGATCGACGATCACCGGCGACGTGACCACCTTCACGCACGCTTCGTTCCTCAGTGGCCGGCGGGTGTGGGTCTACCGCCCGCCGGGGTACGCGGATTCGGACGCGGCATACCCGGTGCTCTATATGCACGACGGGCAGAACCTGTTCGATACGCAGACGAGTTTCGCGGGCGAGTGGCGCGTCGATGAGGCGTGCGAGGCGTTGATCTCAGCGGGGGAGATCGAGTCGATTATCGTCGTCGGGATCGACAACGGACCCAACCGGTGCGGCGAGTACACGCCGTGGCGGGACGACGGGATCGGGTGCGGCGGGCAGGGCGACGCCTACCTGACCGCGGTCCGCGATGTGCTCATGCCGGAGATCGCGCAGCGGTACCGGGTGCAGCCCGGCGCGGCGTACATGGCGGGCTCGTCGCTGGGCGGGCTGATCTCGGCCTATGCGGGGTACGCGTTCGACGATTGGTCACGCGTCGTGGCGGTGTCGCCCTCGTACTGGTTTAACGGCGCGGCGATGGTCGGGTTTGCGCAGCAGGCGGGTCGGCCGGCGTCGCTCGAACGGTTCTACCAGGACTTCGGGACCGCGGAGGGGAGCCTCACGCCGTTCAACCAGATGCGGAGCGTGGCGCTGAGCCAGGGCTTTGTGGAGGGCGCGGACTTCCGCTCGGTCGTCGCCTCGGGGCACACGCACAGCGAGACGTTCTGGGCCCAGCGCCTGCCGGACATTCTGCGGTTCCTGATCGACCCGCCCGCGTGCAACGCCGCGGACCTGGACAACAACAGCCTGCTCGATCTCGCGGACATCAGCCTGTTCGTGAGCGGGTTCCTCGCGCAGGATCCCGCGGTGGATTTCGACCGCGACGGGATCTTCGATCTTGATGACATCGTGGTGTTCGTCACCGCGTTTAACGGCGGCTGTCCGTGAGGGATGCCGGCGCGAGCCGCGGACGAATCCGTGGGCTGCAAGCGTCGAAGGTGATTGCATGACAACGACTCTGATTACAGGCGCGAACCGCGGCATCGGGCTCGCGATCGCGAAGCAGGCCGTCGGGGTGGGGCACGCCGTGATCGGCACCGCTCGGAAGCCGGGAGAGGCGATCGAGCTCCGGGACCTCGGGGTTCGGGTCTGCCAACTCGACACGGCCGACCCGGTGTCGGTTGAGGCGTTGCGTACCGAGATCGATGGCACGCCCATCGACAACCTGATCAACAACGCCGCGATCTTCCCGGATCGGTCGGGGCTCGATGCGACCGACCTCGACGACTTCGAGGCGACCATGCGGGTGAACGTCCGAGGTCCGATCGCGGTGACGCGGGCGTTGCTCGAGAACGTGCGTGCGAGCGAGCGGAAGACGGTCGCGACGATCTCATCGTCGATGGGCTCGATCGCCGGGACAAAGTCGGGCGGGTCGTACGCCTACCGAGCGTCGAAGGCCGCGGTGAACATGCTGATGCGGGCGATGTCGGCGGAGAT
>DDFO01000056.1:26499-30844 GCA_002337215.1 Phycisphaerales bacterium UBA1926
TGGGTGCGGACCGACATGGGCGGGAGCGACGCGACACTGAGCACAGAGGAATCGGCGGCGGGTGTGTTCGGTGTTGTGTCGAACGCGACCCGGGCGCAGTCGGGTCTGTTCTACCGTTATGACGGGGAGCGGCTGGACTGGTAAAAGGCGAGGATCCGAGACTTGGGAATCGCCGCGATTTCGGGTAGACTGGCCCGCGGAAGGGGGTCGCCTGTGAGCCCGATTGTCGCCTTCATCTTGCTCGGAATTTTCGTACTGATTCTCGCCGGGGCGGTCGCGGCCGTTGTTTCGTCGCTGGGCAAGCGGCACGCGCACGGCCACCAGAGCAAGTCACGCAAGAAGGCGTGAGCCGGGCTCGGCGGATCCGTGCATCTGCGCTCGCCACGATTCGACGGCGGCGATGATCGCCTCGGGTGATTCGGCCGTGCGGACGGCTTCCTTCAACGGCTTGCAGTGCGATCCGTTGATGTGCTTGGCCATCCGGCTGATCTTGTGCTTGACGCGGTGCATCGCATAGCGGTCCTCGCGGAACTCGCGCATGCGGGCAAAGTAGGCGAGGAAGGTGTCGAGCTTCTCGTCCTCGCTCGGCTCGACCGGGGGCTCACCCCGCTGATGCGCCCAGGCGAGGCGGAAGATCCAGGGCATGGCGAACGCGCCCCGCCCGATCATGACGCCCGCGCAGCCCGTTTCTTGGATCATCTCGGTCGCGTGGTGCGGCTCGGTGATATCGCCGTTGCCGATGACGGGGACGCCGCCCTTGCCGGACGCGGGGTCGTCGCCGGTGTACGTCCCGGTGGCCTCCCCCACCGCTTCGACGACGCGCCTGATGCCGTCTCTCCGGCACTGGCCCTTGAAGAGCATCTCGGTGGTCCTGCCGTGCACCGNNGCGCACACGCCAACCCGGCAGAGCTGGTCGGCGAGTGTCTCGGCGCAGCGGTTGTCGTAGGCTTGCTCGTCCCATCCCAGCCTCATCTTGGCGGTCAGAGGGATGTGGTCGGGCAGGGCGTTGCGGATCGCCTCGGCGGTGCGGACGGTGCGGGGGATGTCGCACATGAGCATCGACCCCCCGTCCTTCTTGGTGACCTTGTCCACCGGGCAGCCCATGTTGATATCGACGACGGTGGCGCCGTGGCCTGCGCACCATTTCGCCGCCTCGGAGAGCAGATGGGGGTCGGCCCCGTAGAGCTGCATGCCGACCGGCTGGTCGAGGTCGTTGGTGCGGGCGAGGTCGAGGGACTTCTCGCCCCCCGCGAGCAGGCCGTGGGGGCTGAGCAGGTCGGTGCACGCGAGACCCACGCCGCCGAGTTCGCGGCAGGTGATGCGCCAGGCGAGATCGGACCACCCCGCGATGGGCGCGAGCATGAGGTTCGATTCGAGGCGAACGGGACCGATCTGGAGGGGGACACCGAGCACGCGGAAGGGTAAGTTCCGTTCGGCCTCGCGTCCTGCGAATTGCGCGGAAACTCAGACGGTCTGGGCAGTTGTGACGCGGACGGTGACGGCCTGGGCGAGCGGCTTGCCCTCGATGAGGACGGATGCCTGCTTGAAGCGACGGTCTTCGGCTCTGCGGAGAATGATCCGGCCCGGCTTGCGTGACTGGTAGAGGGCGATCATGTCTCGGACTCGTGGGCGTTCGAAAGCACCGGGGGTCGATTCGACGATCGCGAGGCCGGGCAGGCCGTCCTCGAGATCGACGGTATAGAACATGACGCCGAGCCGGTCGGGTCGGTCGAAGTCGCCGGCGAGCCCCAGCTTCCAGGCGCAGTCAAACTTGCGGCAGACCTCCGGGCGGTGGGCGTAGATCTTGCAGCCCGATCCGTCGCTGGCACCCTGGTGGCGGCACGGCTCGTTGAGGCTCTTCTTGACCTCGGGGATCTCGAACAGCGTGCAGCACACGCGGCAGTCTCCGCAGTCGCGGGCCGATTGGACCCCCGTTGCGCGGCGATCCCTGGCTGAATCGTTGACCGCTGGCGTGGCGTTGATACCGCCGACAGTCGCGGCGAGATTCTTTGCCCCAGCGGCGATGGATGGAATTGGATTGGTTTCTCTCACGCTCCGGTCATAACACATGGCGATTTTATCGGCGGCCGTCTGTGCGGCCTGAAGCGGCCAGTGTGGTTCGGGGATTTCTGCGGGGACGGTCGCGCGAGCGTCCCCCGTGGATCAGGGGGCCACCCGCCGGTCCGACCGCGGGTACCATGCACCGTCGAACAATCGACGGCACTGCGCCTCGGCACGAGACCCACCACGGACGGCGGACCCCGCGTGTATCAGCTTCTTCTGACCCGCAAATACCTGACGAGCAAGGTGATGCCGCTGCTGGCGATGGCGGCGGTGACGCTCAGTGTGGCGACCGTGCTGGTCACCTGGTCGGTGATGGGCGGGTTCCTCACCACGCTGCTGAGCAGCGGGCGGACGCTGATCGGGGATGTTTCGATCCACTGGCCAAACGTCGGGTTCCCGCACTACGACGAACTCATCGACCGGCTCGAGGCCGACCCGGAGGTCGGGGCAGCGACGCCCATCATCGAGACGTTCGGGGTGGTCGTGCTCCCCGACGACCAAGTGCACGGTGTCGTTATCAAGGGCGTGGATGGCGAGAGCTACTCGCGCGTCAGCGGGTTTGATGATTCGCTCTGGTGGCGCCCGCTCGACGAGCCCATGCGGAAAGACAACGGGCGCCGGGACCCCAGGCTTGGTCAGGACTCCGGCTACCACGCCGGCACCGACTGGGACCGGCTCTACACCGAGGGGCTCGGTCTGACGACATCGCGGGGCGAGGCGGCGGCGGTGCCCGGCATCGAGATGAGCGGGTGGAATATCCGCCTCCCAAGCGGGGTCTACGAGCCCGGCGCACCGCGTGTCAGCGGACGGGACGGCGAGAGCGCGTATCTCAACCTGTTCCTTCCCGACGCGGAGATCACCCTGCACCTGATGCCGCTGGACAGCCGGGGTCGGGGCGTGGAGACCGTGACGCGGACGATCCCGGTCGTCAACGAGTTCCACTCAGGGATCTACGAAGCGGACTCGAGCCAGATGTTCGTCCGGCTCGATCTGGTGCAGCGGATGATGAAGATGGACGCGGCCGAGCAGATCGAGCCGCCCGCGTCCCCCTTCGTGTTCGACGAGGAGACGGGCGATCTCATCGAGGCGATGCCCGACGTCGTCGGCATCGACCCGGCACGTGTGACAACGGTGCTGGTCCGCGCCGCGGACGGTGTGCCGGTGCAGTCCGAACGCGACATCGAGGCGTTCCGCAAGAAGATCGTCTCGATCTACACCGAGTTCGCGGCTGAGCACAAGGGCGAGGTCCCCTCGGCCGACGGCATGCGGATCATGTCGTGGCGCGATCTCAACCGCTCGATGATCGCCGCGGTCGAGAAGGAGACCGGGCTGGTGCTGTTCGTCTTCGGGCTCGTGTGCTTCACAACGGTCTTTCTCGTGCTCGCGATCTTCTGGAGCATGGTGAGCGAGAAGACCAAGGACATCGGCATCCTGCGCTCGCTGGGGGGGAGCACCGCCGGCATCGCCGCGTTGTGGCTCCAGTACGGGGCCGCGGTGGGCACAGTCGGCTCGGGGACGGGGCTGCTCGCGGCGTGGCTCGTCGTCCGGAACATCAACGAGATCCACGAGTGGCTGGGCCAGAACCTTGGGCTCGTGATCTGGGACCCCAGCGTGTACTACTTCTTCGAGATCCCGAGCGATATGGAATGGGGCAAGGCGACGATCGTCGTGGTCGCGGGCGTCCTGACCTGCCTGATCGGCGCGGCGATCCCCGCGATCCGGGCCGGGGCGATGGACCCGGTAAAGGCCCTCCGGTTCGAGTGAGCCACATCGAGTGACAGAATCAAAGCCATGACCGAGACCGGCCCGATCATTTCCGCGACCAACCTCCACAAGACCTACAAGATGGGCAGGGTGAAGGTGCCGGTCCTGCGCGGGCTGTCGGTGTCGGCGGACCAGGGCGAGTGGGTCGCGATCCTCGGCGCTTCGGGCTCGGGCAAGAGCACGCTGCTGCATCTGCTGGGCGGGCTCGATCGGCCCGATCGCGGCAAGGAAGGCTCGGCGATCACCTTCCAGGATCGCGCGATCGGACGCATGAGCCGGGGCGAAATGGACCGCTACCGCGCGACACAGGTCGGGTTTGTTTTCCAGTTCTACCACCTGCTGCCCGAGCTCCGCGTGCTCGAGAACGTCACCGTCGGCGCGATGGTCAGGCACGGCCTGCTCGGCTTCATGGGCGCGAAACCCAAGATCAACGCACGCGCGAAAGAACTGCTCGAGGCGTTCGGCCTGGGGCACCGCCTCAAGCACCGTCCCGGCGAACTCTCGGGGGGGGAACGCC
>DDFO01000056.1:30998-39012 GCA_002337215.1 Phycisphaerales bacterium UBA1926
GACCATCATCATGGTGACCCACGACCGGCACGTCGCCGATCGCGCCGATCGGGTCATTGAACTCGCGGACGGCGTCGTGCGGATCGGTGGGCCCGACGCCGGGGTTCGCGCACCAGCGGTCTAGGAACAAACCTCGAACCGGCTGCCCGCGGGTCCTATCCTCGGTACAGTCATGCACAGAAGCCGACCGCGCCCGTGCGCGGATCCGCGTCCGATTCCGCGTCCCGACCCTCCGGACCGACTCTGGGACAGCCGCGAGACCCGTGTGAGCCAAACGACCAAGACAGCCCGAGAAGCCGACCACACAGGCGGCATCAGCGAGCCGAGAACGGTCGAGATGCCATGGGGCCCGTCGGAGTCGCGGACCATCGCCATGACCGGCGCATCCAACGAGATCACGGCCCGGGTCATCGAGTGCGGCGATGGGCACAGCGTTGTCTTCCTGCACGGCCTCGTCGGACTCAACGACCACTGGCGGAAGGTCATCGGGCGGATCAAAGGGGGCGTCCGCAGCACGCTCTTCGAACTCCCGCTGCTCGATCTCAAGGGTTCGGACTGCTCGGTGCAGGGCGTGACCGATCTGACGATCGCGTTCCTCGAGAACAATGTCGCGTCGCCGACGGTCCTTGTCGGCAACTCTTTCGGCGGCCACGTCGCGCTGCGGATCGCGCACAAAAGGCCCGACCTCGTCCGGGGGCTCGTCCTCGCGGGCTCGAGCGGGCTGTTCGAGCGGACGCTGGTCCGCGGGGCCCCGATCCGGCCTCCGCGCGACTGGGTCAAAGAGAAGATCGAAGAACTCTTCTACGACAAGAACGCCCTCGACGAGAGCGACATCGACCGCGCCCACGAAGTGCTCAACACCAGACAGGGTGCGCGAGCCATGGTCCGCCTGAGCCGGACCGCCCGGCGGAACCATTTGGGCGATGTGCTGGGCGATATCCAGACGCCGACGCTGCTGATCTGGGGCCGCGAGGATGTTGTGACGCCGCCTTCTGCGGCCCAGGGGTTCCACGACCTGATGCCCAATACCGAACTGGTCTGGGTCGAGCAGTGCGGCCATACGCCGATGCTCGAAGCGCCGCAGGTGTTCTCCGACGCATTGCTCGCGTTCGCCCGCCGCGTCTACGACGCACCGACCAACACAGAGGGCTGACCGATGGGCTGGACGAGCGCCGTCGGGTGGTTCCTTCACGCGAAGATGGCAGGCCGGGCGAGGCGGCTGCGCGACGACGACCGCTGGCGTCGCTGCACCGCACGGATCCAGGCGAGCACGCTGCGCACCCTGCTCCGCCACGCCGCGGAGACCGAGATCGGTCGCGAGGCGGGCTTCCACGAGATCGCCGATATTTCCGATCCGTCGGAGGTCATCGGGGCCTACCGCGCCGCCGTGCCGGTGGGCGACTGGTACACCGTCAAGGATCGTGTCGCCCGGATGCGTGAGCAGGCGGAACCCGACGTGCTCTGGCCGGGGCTCGTGAAGCGATTCGCCCAGACCAGCGGCACGACCGCGGGCGACAAGTTCATCCCCGTCACCGACGAGATGATGACCTCGAACTACCGGGCGAGCCTCGACATCTTCGCGAGCATGATCAACCGCCGGGTGTCGCTGGGTCGGATGACCGGCGGTCGCTGCTTGTTCCTGGGCGGGTCGAGCGATCTGAAAACCGACAAGAACGGCATCATCACCGCAGATCTCTCGGGTCTTGTCACCCCGCTCATCCGGTGGCCGATCAGCGCGATCTACTCGCCCGGCCCCGATATCGCGCTCATCAGCGATTGGCCGACCAAGATCGAACGCATGGCCCAACTGTGCAAGGACCAGGACATCCGCATGATCAGCGGGATGCCCTCGTGGGGATCCGTGCTGATGGAGCGGGTGCTCGAGATCACCGGCAGGGCAACCATCCAAGACGTCTGGCCCAACCTCGAGGTCTTTGTCCACGGCGGCGTCCGCTACGGCCCATTCAAGCCCCGCATCGGCGGCCTGTTCACGGGCTCGCCCGATGGCGATATCCCCGTCCGCCACGAGCTCTATCCCGCGAGCGAGGGCTTCATCGCGATGCAGGACCGCGCCGACGACCCCGGGATGCGGCTGCTGGTTGACATCGACAATTTCTACGAATTCGTCCCGCTGGAATCGGTCGCCGACGATGGGTCGGTCCCCGCCGACGTCAGGGCATACACCGCCGCGGAGGCCGAGCCGGGCGTCCGGTACGTCGTCGTGATCACGTCGTGCGCCGGGTTCTGGAGGTACAACATCGGGGATGTCGTCGAGTTCGACGATGTGCCGGGTGATATGCAGGGCGCGGGGGGCACGGGCCCGGCCCGCCTCCGCATCGTGGGCCGCCACCGGCACTTCATCAACGCGTTCGGCGAGAACCTGATCGTCGAGCACATCGAGTCCGCCGTGGAGGCCGCCGCCCGCGCGACGGGTCTCCCGATCGGTGAGTTCACAGCGTCACCGGTCTACCCGGGCGAAGGTCGCCGGGCCGGGCTCGAGCTGGTGCTCGAATGCGATGAGCCGTCAGCCGAGGCCGTGACCGAGTTCACGCGCATGTTCGACGCGTCGCTCAAATCGCAGAACGTCGATTACGCGACCAAGCGGAGCGACGATCTGGGCATGGCGCCCCCCACCGTCACACCCGTGCAGCGCGGTTCCTTCCACGCCTGGATGGCATCCCGAGGCAAGCTCGGGGGGCAGCACAAATGCCCCCGGTGCGCGAACCATCGCGACTACACCGAGGGCGTCGCGGGATTCGCGACGCGCCGTGATGCGCCGAGGTGATCTCGGATGAATCGCACGCAACCTGCTATAAACACTGTAGATCCAAGACACCGGAGATGTTCGCTATGACCCCCACACCCGCAGAACTGGCCGTCCGAGACGCGTCGGTTGCAATCCTCAATCAGCTCGCCGACACGCTCGGCGTGTTCAGCGATGAGCAGTACACCACGCCCGGGCCGAGCGGCGCCACCGTCGGTGCCCACGTCCGCCACACGCTCGATCACTACCGCAAGCTCGCGGACGGCTACAAAGTCTCCGCGACGGTCGCCTACGACCAACGCGACCGCGGCGGATCGGTCGAGACCGACCGCGCCGCGGCGATCGCCGAGGCATCGACGCTCGCCGGTTCGTTCGCGTCGCTCGACGAGACGCAGATGGGGTTCCCGGTCAAGATCTGCGCGATGGTGAGCGGGGACGGATGCGAGGCCGAGATCGATTCCACGCTCGTCCGCGAGCTCTGGTTCGCGAGCCACCACGCCATCCACCACAACGCGCTGCTCAAGCCCATCGCGATCGCGGCGGGCGTTGATCTCCCGACCGAGTTCGGTCGCGCCCCCTCCACGGTGAACCACGAATCCGCGACCCGCTGACTCCGGACGCCGTCAGTCCCCCGAGAACCGTTCTCGCTCTGCCTTGAAAGGCCGCGCCCGGTGTGCACGCTCACGTTTCTATCGATCGATGGCGGAATCCGCCTGCTCCACAGCCGAGACGAACAGCGCAACCGGTCCGAAGGCCTGCCCCCATCGCTCTGGACCGCGGGTGCGTACCGCCTGCTCTCCCCCCGCGACCCCGACGCCGGAGGGACGTGGGCGGCGCTCCGCGATGACGGCGTGATCCTCGCGGTCATGAATCGCAACCCAGAGCCCGCGCCCACGCTCGACCGCTCGACGCTCCGCTCCCGCGGGCTGCTGATCGAATGCCTCGCCGGACTGCGCCCCGGCAAGCTCGCCCACGGGCTGCGGTCCATCGAGGCGGCCCGCTACGCGCCGTTCCGCGCCTTCGCCGCGATCCCCGCGGGGCTCACCGACGCCGAGACCGCCGACCGCCCTGTCGTTCACGCGGCGGAATGGGACCGGTCCGACCCATCCGAGGACGCACGCCCGGATGTGACGAATCACGAGCCCCCCTGCTGCTGGGCGAGCTCGGGGCTGGGCGATTCGGTCGTCGCCGACCGGCTGCCGCTCTTCGAGACCGTGGTCAGGCCCGACCCGTCGCCGGCCGCCCAGGACGCCTACCACCTCCACGCGTGGGAAGGCCGGGGCGCCGCGAGCGTGTTCATGAGCCGGACGGACGCCCGCACGGTGAGCATCACGACCGTTGAGTCGGCCGCCCGTTCGGCCGGCCCCGATGGGCCGCAGCCTCTCCGAATGACCTACCTTCCCCTCGCCCCGGGCGGGGCGATCACCGATCCGCTGATCCCCGGCGAACCCGTTTCTGTCGCACTCGAACCACGAAATCTGGCGTCCCAGCCCTGATCACGCCGCTACAGTTGCCACCCATGGACTTCATCACAGACTTTGTCGAGCAGAACATCTCCGGCCAGCTCTTCGTGAGCGTTCACGTGCTGCTCATTATGCTGCACGTGATCCTGATCTCCGTCGCCTACCTCGTGATGGCGGAACGCAAGGTCTCCGCCTACATCCAGGACCGACTGGGCCCCAACCGCGTGGGCTTCGATTTCGGCCTTCCCTTCCTCAAGTTCCTCAGCACCACCGGCCCGCTCAAGGGTGTGCTGGGCCTGGGACAGCCCCTTGCCGACGGTATCAAGTTCCTCCTCAAGGAGGACTACACCCCGGGTCGGGTTGACAAGGTCCTCTTCACGCTCGCCCCCGTCTTCATCATCATCCCCGCGCTCATCGGATTCGCGGTCATCCCCTGGGGCGGCTATTGGGACCTCGGCAGCATCCCCACCCCCATCGGCACCCTCGAGGGCGGTCGGATCCTCGTCGCAGGGGCGAACATCAATGTCGGCATCGTCTACCTGCTCGCGGTCTCTTCTCTAGGCGTCTACGGCGTCACGCTGGGCGGCTGGGCCTCCAACAGCAAATACTCGTTCCTGGGCGGGTTGCGGGCCACCGCGCAGATGATCTCCTACGAGATCCCGCTGGGCCTGAGCCTGATGGCCGCCCTGCTCGTGATCGGGTCGGTGCTTCCCACGCGGATCATCGACTACCAGGTCGAACACGGCTGGCTCGTCCTCGCCCAACCGATGGCGATGATCCTGTTCTTCGTCGCGATTCTTGCGGAGGCCAACCGGGCCCCGTTCGACAACGCCGAGGCCGAGCAGGAACTCGTGGGGGGCTACCACACCGAGTACTCCTCGATGCGATTCGCGCTCTTTTTCCTCGCCGAATACGCCCACATGTTCACCAGCGCCGCCTTCCTGGTGCTGCTCTTCTTCGGTGGGTATCACCTTCCGCTGGGGTTCCTGGGCGAGGATCATCTCCTGAGCCCGACGAACACCACGCTGCTGGGCGTGTTCGCGAAGATCGGTGTCTTCTTCGGCAAGGTGATCCTCGTCAACATGCTCCAGATCGTCATCCGCTGGACGGTCCCCCGCATCCGCTACGACCAGGTCATGATGCTCGGATGGCAGAGCCTGATCCCGATCAGCCTCGCCGTCGTCGTGATGACCAGCTTCATGGTCTACTTCGGCATGACCCCCGCCGACACCGCGACCTGGGGACTCCCCACCGCATTCACGTGGGCCCCGATGTGCGCCGTGAACATCGTTCTCCTGCTCGGCGTCGTCGCCTTCCAGACCACGCTCCCCCGCTCGACGATCAACCGGCAGATCAAGATGTACGGGTCGCGTTTCCACCCGGTCGAGGGCGAAGTGGTCAACACCGCTCCCTCTGATCCGATGGCGCTCGAGGACCGACCCGTCCAAGGCACCGCGCCGGCCGTCTGAGCCGCCGAACGCGGTCGGCGAGACCAAGAACCCGATCACGTTGCGACCATAGATCGGGGCTCCACGCGGCTCTCCGCACGAAATCGCGTGCGAGGGCGTAGAAAGCCCCGCCACGCGCGACCTAGTATCCGGGCCCCGCGCCGAGGACTCTGTGTCCGCGCCCGGGACTGACCAGACGACACCGATCCGTTCGGAGCCTCAGCATGAGCCAGCAAAGCATCCTCGCGTCCATCAACGCCGACGCGATCAAGACCGACCACCCCCGCTTCGATGTGGGCGACACGCTCAACATCCACCAGCGGATCGTCGAAGGCGACAAGGAACGTATCCAGGTCTATTCGGGCGTGCTCATCCGCCGCAAGGGCGGGGGCATGAACGAGATGATCGTCGTCCGCCGGATCGTGGACAACATCGGCGTCGAGCGGACCTACCCGCTCAACAGCCCGCTGATCGCCAAGATCGAGGTTGTCCGCCGGGGCGACGCCCGCCGGGCGAAGCTCTATTACCTGCGTGACCGTGTCGGCAAGAGCCGCCGCCTCCGCGACCGCCGCCGCGGCATGAAGCACGTCGAGGGCCAGGCGACCGTCCAGCGGTAACCCCGCCGATCGGCTGACCGATCAACTGAATCACTCGAAGCACCCCGGTCCGACGCCGGGGTGTTTTTCTTGGGCGTTTCGCCGCATCCCTTTGTATGTACTCACAACTTGTCCGTACTCACAACGACGGTGCTCTCCGTTCTCATAACGAGGGTGCCATGGAGACGGCGCAGCCTTCTCCATGATCGAGCTTGCGCCCGCATGGAGAAACCGCTCCGCGGTGTCTCCATGGCACCCGCTCACCATCGCCCGGCCTCCCGCAAGGCGGGGGTGCGGGGGCGGAGCCCCTGCATCTCGAACGAACGACAGCAGCGAAATGAACCTAACGCGTGTGCCTGACCCTGTTCAGAAATCGGTAGAACAGGTGCGAGATCTCTGGGGTATCTTGAATCTGGCCGTTCATGGAGTACGCATCAGATGATCTGGTATCGATTGCGACTGTGGATTCGTGACGGGATCGATCAGATTCGTCATGTGGTGCGCGATGATCGTGGGCGGATGCTGCCGGACCGATTCAAGCAGCAGAGTGAGTTCGACGGTCCCGCCGCGGATTGGATTCGAGATCACCTCACGACACTCGCACAGGTGGTCTCCGATACCAAGCGGGCCATGGCATCCCGGCGGGCACGGTGGGCGATGCGGCTGCCATTACTTGTGTGCGGATTCTTTTTTCTCGTGGGGGCCACGTACCTGACTAAGTCGATCATCTTGAATCGCGAATTGTCTCACTCCGAACCAATCCTCGCGATCCTCCAGGTTCTTCTACCGATCGGCCTCACCGGAAGCGGAATCGGAGTCATCGTCATATCGATCTCACGGTGCTCGGAGAAAGGACTGCGTCGTCGCGCGGCGAAGTCCCTGCGTCAGGTTCGCTACTGGAACTGGATCGTGTCGCGTCAGGCCGTGCTTTGCGGTGCATGCGGGTATGCGCTCGATCGGGTGCCGCGTGGGGCGGATGGGTTCGTTGAGTGCCCGGAGTGCGGGGCGGGCTGGGGGCTTCGGCCCATTTATACTCGGCGGAGCCAGAGAAATAACCACAAATGAAGGTACGAGCCCGGCGAATACCACGGCTCACTTTTGTCAGTGTGGCAATAGGGAAAGGTAGCGGTTCCTGTCTCAAGGTTTCGTTATACCGATGCCGACTCTTTAAGATGTGTCTGGCCGACCTGATTATCAAATCACCCGATCCTCCGTCGCGATGTTGTGCGCCGGGGCCGTGTTCAGCTGCACCAGCTTCTCCCCCCCGCCCGTCTGGATCTCTTTCGCCTTCTCGGGGTCCACATAGTCCGAGTGGCACGCGGCCTTGCCGTCGTCGCCCACAGCCTCGGCCGCCTCGATCTTCCCCTTCATCTTGCTCGCCAGTTTGTGGATCTCGGTCGGGTCCAGATAGCCCCGGCTCTCCAGAATCTTCTGCTGTTCGGGCGTCAGCGCGTCACTCTTGACGACGGCCTTGCGCTCAAAGCCGTCCGCCTTGCCGCTCGCGAATTCCTGGATCTCCTTGCTGATCCGCACGCTGCACCAGTCGTGCCCGCACATCGCGCAGAAGTCGGTATCGACATCGAGATCCTCGTCGTGGTAGGCCCGGGCCGTGTCCTCGTCGTAGGCGAGCTCGAAGTGCTTCTTCCAGTTCAGCGCGGCCCGCGCCTTGGTCAGCTCGTCGTCCCAGTCGCGCGTGCCCGGGATGCCGAGCGCGACATCCGCGGCGTGGGCGGCGATCTTGTA
>DDFO01000056.1:39150-39773 GCA_002337215.1 Phycisphaerales bacterium UBA1926
GGGAAGACATCGGTGACGAGCGGACCGAGCACATAGAACGGCGCGCCGTGGCACAGCCGACGCTGGAGCTTCGCGTTGTACTCGATCTGATCGAATGGAACATGCCCCGGCCCCTCGACCATGACCTGCACGCCGCACCGCCAGGCGCGTTCGGTCAGTTCACCGATCGCGGCGAGTTCGGCGAGCTGCGCCTGATCCGTCGCGTCGGCGAGCCCGCCGGGGCGGAGACCATCGCCGATCGAGAACGAAACATCGTGCGTCCGCATGATCTCGCAGATCGTCTCCCAATGCTCGAACATCGGGTTTTCTTTGTTGTGGATGAGCATCCACTTGGCGAGCAGCGATCCGCCCCGGCTCACGATCCCGATCAGCCGGTTCTTGACCAGCGGGATGTGCCGCTTGAGGATGCCCGCGTGCAGTGTCATGTAATCGACGCCCTGCTTCGCCTGGTGCTCCACGGTCTCGAGGATGATGTCGAGATTGAGGTCGTCGATCTTCCGCCCGATGATCATCGAGTAGATCGGGACGGTGCCGATCGGGACGGTCGAGTTGTCGATGATCGCCTGGCGGCAGGCATCGAGGTCGCCGCCGGTGCTCAGGTCCATCACCGTGTCCCCGCCCCA
>DDFO01000056.1:39860-40334 GCA_002337215.1 Phycisphaerales bacterium UBA1926
TCCATCACCGTGTCCCCGCCCCAACGCTCGGCCCACTTGAGCTTCTCGACTTCCTCGTCGGTGCCCGAACTCACCGGGCTCGCCCCCATGTTCGCGTTCACCTTGGTCTTGCTCGCTCGCCCGATGCACATCGGGTCGAGGTTCTTGTCGAGGTGGTGGATGTTCGCGGGGATGATCATCCGACCCGCCGCGATCTCGTCGCGGACCTGGGCCGCGGACAGGTGCGGCTCGCGCTCGGCGACGCGTTCCATCTGCGGGGTAATGACGCCGAGCCTCGCATGCTCGAGCTGCGTGATCGGGGTGAAGTCGGCGGGATAGGTGACCTTCCGGGTCACACCCCGGGCGTCGGTGAACACCGCGATGCCTTCGCCACTCTCCGACGCTGCCGAAACTTCTTCGACCGTCCACCCCTCGGGCAGGAAGTCCCACGCCGTCTTGGTCGAGGGCGCGGGCATGCCCGGCGTGTCGGGGCTC
>DDFO01000056.1:40416-45393 GCA_002337215.1 Phycisphaerales bacterium UBA1926
GGGGCCCGCCGATGTCGGGCTTGAGCGCGAAACTGCCGGGCGTCGGCGCCGCGGGATCGAGCCCCGGGTTGACCGCGCCGTGCACGGGCCGAGTAAACCCGGGCTCGCTCGGCGCGTCGGGGTACGCCGGTCCGCCTTCGGTCGTGCGGTAGCCTGTCCCGCCCGCGGTGCCGTAGAGGGCACGCAGATCCGCCGCCGACCGGAGCGTCTCGTTGAGTTTCGTGCTCGTCAGCGTCGCGGCCTTGGTCGCGGGCGCGTCCGGGCCGAGATGGCTCAGATCGGTGGTCGGTGTATTCGTGGGGCTGCCGTTGCGGGTCTCGAAGGTGGTCATCGTGTGCCTCCCGGGCGATTCAAGGTGAACCAGCGGGGGGGGCGACCGACCAGCACAAACACGGCGGTGAGCCCAATGGGCATCGACGCCGTGCCACCGACGCGGTCGCTCTGACATGAGCACCCGCCGGGGCTGATCGCGTTCCCTCCGCCGGTGTGAGCCGGATCAGGTTCGACGGGTGCGTCTCAGCCGGGGGTCACGCTGACCCCGGCGCCCCGAGCGATCGAACCGCATGGTAGCAGCGTCGGTCTCGAGATCGCGACCGTCAGGAGATCGACTCAGCAGGAGGAAAACGACTCAGCAGGAGGACGCCAATCCCGATCGTGAACGCCGTTCCGGTCGATCCACGCGAGTAGGTACGCGTCTCCGCTATCGTGCCCGCTGCCGATCGCGAGCCAATCAGAACTCCTGCGGCACAGTTCTAAAACGCACGAGCTGCAGATCCGGATCGCGACACAGGCGACATACACCGCGGACACAAGCTCCCGGGCATCGGAGTCCGCGTCGGCGAGCGCCTTCATGAATCTCGAATCGGCGTACCGCCCGTTCGGCCACCATTCCGGGGAAACCGCCCATTCGCAGTCATCGTCTTCAGGATCGATGATCTCCGACCCCGCAACATAAAACGCGGGGTAGAACCGATGGTCATCCGGTCCCTCCGACGTATCAAAGATCCCGAACCAAAGCCCCGCGAGCGGCTGTCGCCGGAACAGATCGGAGAGCCCGCCCCGTGAGCCGAGCGGTGGTTCACGCTTGATAAGTCTGTGGAACCAGGTCTCAAGCTCGGCTTCCTCGGCATCAAAGTCAAAGCCATCGATTAACTCAGACACCGCGTCGGAGAATGTCAATTCAGACCGATCGCGGATGAGGCGCAGTTGCTCCCGAGTCGAGATCGACGAAACGTCTACAGACTGAACCCAATCTTTCATCAGTTCATAGTGTTCCACAGGTTTCCCTCAGGCTTGTTCTCTGTTCTGGCTGAGCACCCATTCCACCACGCTCACCCGCCAGGGCCCCTCGTCCCCCAGGTGCCGGAGCATGTTCACGCACTGCGCCCGGTGGTGCATCCCGTGCGTCGCAACGTGCGACACGACCGCCCCGCGGGTGAACGTCCAGGTCTTGCCACCCCGCTCACCCGTGACCACCTCCGCCGGGTCCATCGCGGGGGGTGCGTGCGCCGCGAAATCGTCGCTCAGCTCATCGAGCAGTTCCATCAGCCGATCGCACGTGAAGGGCCCCAGCGTCTCCACCCGCTCGCCGGGCTCCCGCCCCGCCAGCAGATGGCCCCACCCCTCGAGCGCCCCCAGCATGTGCGACAGCGTGTCGTGCAGCGACCCAACCCCCATCTCGAAGGTCCGATGGAACTGGCCGTGTTCGAGCGCACGGCAGCGCTCGATGATCTGCCCCGTCGCCCACCGGTCGTGGGCGAGCAGGATCGTCGCGGGGTCTGATGATGGCATGGCGGGCCTTCCGAAAAGCCGAGTCGCGCCCCAGCCTACCGACCGCCCCCGGTCAGCGTCCGCAGCATGAGCGACCGCGTCGGCGGGAACCGGCACGCGGGCCCCATGCCCAGATCGCGTACAAACCCCATCGCCGGTGAGATCACCGGCGTATCCGACTGGAACCACGGCGTGAGACCCCGTGTCGCCAATTGGTAATACGCCGTCCGCGCCCGCCCCCGTTTCGCCGATTTTCTCAGCGCGGCGTCGAGCGACCCCGCGCGACCGATCGCGTCCGCGAGCTCCGCCGCGTCGATCATCGCGAGGTTTGCCCCCTGCCCGAGCTGGGGGCTCATCGCGTGGGCCGCGTCGCCGAGCAGCGCGACGCGTGGGGCCGACGCCCGCGCATCGACATCGAAGTAGGGCGCGAAGATCAGGTCGGATTCTGCGCGGACCTGATCAAAGACCGGCCCGGCCTCGGGCATCAGCGCGCGCACGCGCTGCTGCCACGCATCGAAGTCGAAGCCCTCCCGCCAGTCCCGCTCGCGGATGCTCCAGAACACGCTGACCGTCTCCTCGCCCGCCGCGTCGACCCGTCCGCTGGGCAGGAAGCCGAGCATGGTGCGGGTGCCGCCGTAGACCTGCCGGAGCGTGCGCACAAACGGGGCCGGTGGATTGCGAGCAACAAACCAGAGTGCGCCCCACGGGTATCGCCGCGCACGCCGGACCGAGCCGATCTGCTCGCGCAGCGCCGACCGCGCCCCGTCGGCGACGATCACCAGGTCGAACGGATCGCCGATGCCGCGCATTCCTTCGGGCCCGACCAAACGCGTCTGATCATTCGCGAGCGAGACGCGTGTGATGTCGGAACCGGTCACCAGCCGAGTGCCGGCGGCGAGCGCACACTCGAGCAACGCGGCCTGCAGCATCGCGCGGTGCACGCCGATCCCCGTGAGCCCGGGCGACAGGTCCGCGTACCGCAGATCCATCACCGTCCGTCCCGCCGTTGATGTCCCGAACAGCCGGTCAACCGGTGCGCCGAGCGCACGCACACAATCGCCGATCCCGAGCCGATCGAGTACGCGCACCCCGGCCGGCTGCAGCAGCAGCCCCGCCCCAACCGGCGCGACCGATGGCGCGCGCTCGAAGACCGTGACCGAGTGCCCCGCCCTTGCGAGCAGCGACGCCGACGTCAACCCGCCGATCCCGGCACCGACGACCGCGATCTGTCCTCCGATGAGTTGCTCCGCCCCGGCCTGTTCCACCAGAGGACCTCCAAGAGCAATATTAGGCCATTTATTTCAAATGGTACTGAAAATACAAAAACAGATCGGGGCCGTGCTACCATCGGTGCGATGGTCGAACGAACCGACGGACCAGTCCTGATCTTCGACGGTGAGTGCGCTCTGTGCAGCCGATCGGTGCGGCTCATGCTCCGCTGGGAACGCAAGCCGGGCGTCGTCCGGTTCGCGCCGATGCAGTCGCCCCCGGCCCGCGAACTCCTCCGCGCGCACAACTTCAATCCCGACGCGATGACCAGCGTCGTTCTCATCGAGCAACGAGACGAGCGGGATGCTGTGTCCGTCCGCAGTCGGGCGGTGCTCCGCCTGATGCGGTACCTGCGCGCACCGTGGCGATGGGGGCGGGTGCTGGGTGTCGTGCCCGCGTGGTTCCTCGATCCGCTCTACAGGATGCTCGCGAAGCACCGCTACGCGATCTTCGGCAAGGCGGACCGCTGCGCGATCGACGAACGCATCGCGGGCCGCACGCTCTAGCGAGAACAGACCGGATCAGGACTGCCGCACGACTCAGGCTTCGCTCGCCGCGAGGGCCGGGTAATCCGTGTACCCCTCGGCTGTCCCGGAGTAGAACGTATCGGGGTTCGGCTCGTTGAGATCCGCGCCGATGTCGATCCGCTCGGCGAGATCGGGGTTCGCGATGTACAGCTTGCCGAACGCGACCGCGTCGGCGCGACCCTCCGCGACGCGGGCCTCCGCCGACTCCGGCGTGTAGTCCGAATTGGAGATCGTCGCGCCGCCCCCGGTTTTCTGGAAAGCCCCGAACGCGGCGCTGGTTGCCCGCGCCGCGAGCCCTGAATCCTCGCCCATCTCCGCCGCGTGCAGGTACGCGAGCCCGAGCGTGCCCAGTCCCTCCGCGAGCGTCGTGAATGTCGCCACCGGATCTTCATCGCTCATGGAGTTGAACTCGTTGGCGGGGCTGATGCGGTAGCCGACCCGCCCTGCGCCGATTCGTTCCGCCGTTGCCCGGGCGACCTCAAGCGGGAACCGCAATCGGTTCTCGAGTGAACCGCCGTAGTCGTCGGTCCGCTGGTTCGCGCTGCTGCGCGTGAACTGGTCGAGCAGGTAGCCGTTCGCGCCGTGCAGTTCCACGCCGTCGAAGCCCGCCGCGATCGCGAGCTCGGCCGCGTGGGCATACGCCTCGACAAGCCCCTGGATCTCCCCGGGTTCGATCGCGCGAGGCGGCTCCACATCGATCTGCCCATCCGCGATGTTCACGTACGTCTTCGACTCGGCCCTGATCGCGCTCGGCGCGATCGGCTGCCGGCCCCCGCTGAGTGCGGAGTGCCCGATCCTTCCGCCGTGAAAGAGCTGGAGCACGATCACGCCGCCCCGCTCGTGCACGGCGTCTGTCACGAGCCGCCAGCCCGCGATCTGCTGATCGGTCACGATCCCGGGGATGTACCCGTACGCCTTGCCGAGCAGCGAGATGTACGTCGCCTCGGTGATGATCATCCCCGCGCCGGCCCGCTGCGCGTAGTACGCCGCGTTGAGGTCCCACGGGATATCGCCCGGCTGCTCCGCCCGCGATCGGGTCAGCGGCGCCATCAGCACCCGGTTCCGAAGGTGCAGGTCGCCCGCGTGAAGGGGCTCAAAGAGATGCGGCGCGCTGCCGCGTTGTGTGTCCGTTTGGCTGTCAGTGTTCATCGTGGTCCGGTTCGGTCCGACGCGGCGGACCGATGCCACAGCCGCCAGATTCTCACCGCTCGTCCCAGTGGCCCGTGCGGTCAATCCCAGTCAGCGACGGCGTCGAAGACCGACCAGTGTTCCCATCGCGAGCGGGGTCGCCCAGCCCGGCCCCGGCAAGATCAGGAACGTATCCGAAACCACGTCGAACTCTTCCAGTTCGATGACCGGTTCCAAGATGAAATCCGTCGCGAACAGTGATGCCACCCCATCGGCGGTGTAT
>DDFO01000056.1:45498-69627 GCA_002337215.1 Phycisphaerales bacterium UBA1926
CGGCCCGGGGAACGCGCGCCCGCCACGACATCGAATGTCATGATCGTGAGCGGATTCGCGTTGTCATCGGTGCCCAAGAGCGCCGAATGGAACATGTTGATGCTGTTGATCGACCCGCTGTTGCTGGTGGGCGTCGTGCCGATGCCCTGCATCAGCGGTGTGATGTTGGTGACGGTGTACGCGTCAGCGTTGGTCGCCCGGAACGAACCGACAAACCCGCCGAAGTACCCCGAAGCATCCAGGCCTGTCGTGTGGGCGGAGACCGTCCACGTGATCGTGTCGCCGACGTTTGCCTGTGTGGCATCCACGCTGAAGAAGAAGGTGATGCTTGCCCCGGATGCGGCCGAACCACCGACTGCGAGCCCGGCGATCGCCGTGAAGGTTGCTCTGCGAATGCCCGAGTGCATCACCGCTCATCTCCTATCGCGTAAAGAACCAGGTCCCGGACGACCAGCGACCCCGGGCCGTCGCAATTGTGCTACCTTTCCCAGATAGATCGGCAGGGGGGCGTGCTGGGTCTACCCCGTATTCCGTGGCCAATCGCCATCACGATCACGGTACCACGCAACAGCAACAGATCGAAAAAGCAAACCCAAGAATCAGGGAGGAACACGATCTCTCGGGGTCTCTGTTCCATTCGACTCAAGTGCCGACGCGGACGGCCCGCCGCCGCCGACCCAGTCCCGAAGCCAGTCCCGAAGCCCGCCCTGTACACAGGCAGGCACCGAGGGCCAAGGCCAGCCCCGCCCCGGGCACCGGCACGACCAGCACATCCGAGACCACATCGAATTCCGCGATCTCGATCGGAATGCCGAAGATGTTGTCATCTGGCACGACGCTCAGAATCCCGTCGCTTTCGTATGAAAGCCTGGTCTGATTCCCGGAGGGAGCGGTGGCATCGGAGAGAAAATCGAATGTGAAGATTGGAACCGGGTTTGTAGTATCAGGTCCCACAAACACGCCCATATTAAAAATGTCGATATCAACGATTGCGAGCGCATCGACTCTGTGTGACGAGTTTATTCTAGCTAATAGACTCCGAGACCAGATAATCTGCCCGTTAGCATCTCCAGTCGGTACGAACGATCCCACGTATCCGCCGAAGTACCCCGTCGGGTCCGGCGTCGTATAACTCGCCCACACCGTCCACGTCACCGGCTCCGCCCCCGCCACCACCTCGGCCGTGTTGAACGGGTCCCCATCCAGATCGAAGTGAAGCGTCACGCTGATCTCGGCTGACCCGAGCCCGGCCGCGCCCGCCAGCGTCGCGAATGCTACGTACGCCATATTCACCTTCATGATTCGCGACCTTCCTTCTTCCGCCGCCGGCTGGCCGGCGCCAGCACGCCGAGCCCCAGCACCGCTCCTGCGCCCCCGCCCGGCACGAACAGCGTGTCCGAGATGATCGAGAACTGCGGGAACTCGTCGAACAGCGTGAAGATACTTCCATCGGCGAACATGTTCGACACGCCGTCCGCGGTGTACCGGACGCCTGGCGGCTGATCGGGGTCGAGACGCGTCACGCCGTCCACCGTCATATCGAACGCGAAGATCGCGATCGGGTTCGACGGATCGTCTGTCCCCAGCAGCGCGCTGTTGAAGATGTTGATGTTCTCGACCGTCGTACCGTTGCTCGTCGGCGTTGTCCCCTCGCCGCCCATCAGGTTGGTGAGGTTGCCGACCGACCCCGACAGCGTCCCGTCGAACCGCAGGTCGGCCGAGAACGAGCCCACGAACCCGCCGAAATACGCCTCGGCGTCGGGAAACCCGATGAACGACGCGTACACCGTCCATGTCACGGGCGACCCGTCATAGACCACCGGGTCCCCGCCCGAGAGCAGATCCCCATCGAGATCGAAGTGCAGCGTCACGCTCTGCGCCATCGAGGCCGATGCCAGCCCGACCCATGCAAAGAACGCCACTGCATTCGATGTACATGCGCGCATGCCCAGATCCTTCATGCAATGAGCAGGCTCGTGGAAATCGCCCGCCGCCCGCATCCAATCTACACCACGGGATCGAGCCCGCCAGCGAATCCATACCACGAGACGTTCAGCCCACACGCAGGCAAAAAAGCACCGGCCGTCCCACGGTTGTGGAACGGCCGAGCATCTCTCTTCCTCTATTCAATTCTGCAGGTTGGCTCAGGCGGTCTTCTGCCGCTTGTGCACGCCCTCGGCGACTTCCTCAACCGTCTTGCGGATGAAGGCGTCGAGATCGGCGGGCGTCCGCGATGTCACCAAGCCTTGATCACAGACGACTTCCTTGTCGACCCAGCGGGCACCCGCGTTCTTCAGGTCCGTCTTGATCGACGGGTAGCTCGTCAGTTCACGGCCCGTGAGCACGTCGCACTCGATGAGCAGCTGCGGCCCGTGGCAGATCGCCGAGACCGGCTTGCCCGCCTTGAAGAACGACCGCGTGAATTCGACCGCGCTCTCGTCGCCTCGGAGTGTGTCGGGGTTCATCACGCCGCCCGGCAGGACCAGTGCGTCGAACTCGTCAACGCGCCCCATCGCCTCGCGGAGCGTCAGATCGACACCGACCGAGTCGCCCCAATCCCCGTCGCTCCAGCCGCGGATCGACCCGGACTTCGGCGAGACGACCGAAACGGTCGCGCCGTGTTCCCGCAGCGATTCAGCGGGCTTCATCAGTTCGGAAAACTCAAATCCGTCGGTCGAGAGAATTGCAATCCTCGTGTCTTGAAGCTTCTTCATAAAGGTGCCTCCTTGGCCTGTGGCTGTTCGAGAAATCGCGTTTCCAAGCGGATAATGCCGCGTTTCGGCCTGCGAGCAGCGTCTCGACGGGCCGGTGTATAGATCATAGAAGACGCGAAGAGAAGCACAGTAGAAGATAAATAGTACAAAGTCAAGCACTTGACGAACCTGGGTGTCAAACTCTTGTTATTGCGAGGGCGATTCTGTCGGCTGGGGGGGCCGTTTCTGGCAACCGGCGGCGCCCCGCGTCGAGCCGCGCCGCTAGTCTTCACGCATGATCACCCTCGCCGCATCGGGCGACACCGCCCTGATGTCCAGCCTGTTTGTCGTCCTCGCCCTCGCGGGGCTCACCGCGCTCGCGATGGGCCGCGCCGGCATCGCCGCGATCCCCGCGTTTATCGTCGCGGGCGCGATCGCCGGTCCGCACGCGCTGGGGCTCGTTCCCGACGCCGACCAGCTCGGCGGCATCTCCGATCTTGCCATCGTCCTCCTGCTCTTCGGGATCGGGCTCCACATCGAGCCGGGCGAACTGGGCAAGGGCTCTGTTCATCTCATCATCGCCGGGGCCGGCGCGGTGCTCGGGTGCATCGCGTTGCTCTTCCCAGTCGCGTTGTTCTTCGGGCTCCCCTGGGCACCCGCCCTCGCCGTCGCGATGGCGCTCTCCGTCTCCTCCACCGCGGTCGTGCTCCGCCGGCTCATGCAACGCCGCGAGCTGCGCCACCCCGCGGGACGACTGGCGCTGGCGGTCCTCATCGTCCAGGACCTCGCCGTCCCCGTGCTGCTCATCGCGATCGACGCACTCGCCAAGCTCAACGCCGGGGGCGATGCCCAGCCCGACCCGCTCCGCGTCGCGCTCGTCGCCGCCGCCAGCGTCGCCGGGGTCGCGGGGCTGCTCGTCGCGAGCAGGCTCGTCCTGCCCAGGCTGCTCCGCCAGGCCTCGCTCGTCGGGTCCGACGAGGTCATGCTCGCGCTCGGCGTCGCGATCGCGATCGGCGCCGCCCTCGCCACCAACGCCCTCGGGTTCAGCTACGAACTCGGGGCCTTCCTCTCGGGGCTCATCCTCGGCGCGACCCCCTTCCGCCACCAGATCGGTGCCCTCATCGGTCCCGCCCGCGACTTCTTCCTCGCCGTCTTCTTCACCACCCTGGGCATGGCGGTCGAGCTCGCCCCGCTCGCCGACCTCTGGCCCGCCGTCCTCATCGGCGGCACCCTCATGATCGTCATCAAATCGTTCGCGATCGGCGCCGCCTCCTGGGCAACCTGGGGCACCGGGCTGGTCGCCGCCACCGTCGGGTTCACTCTTGCCCAAGCCGGTGAGTTCAGTCTCATCCTCCTCGAGGCCGCCGCGGACAAAGGCCTGATCGACGAGGGCACCCAGACCGCCGCCGTCGCGATCGTCGTCGTCAGCCTGATCCTGACACCCGTTCCCATCGCGCTCGGGCGGTGGTTCAAGCCCCTGCTCATCAGGATCCCCCAGCCCATATGGCGAAAGAGCGACGCCGACGGCCGGGTCGCCGAAGGCGGGCACGAACACGACGAATCCATCGTCCGCGTCGTCATCGGCGGGTTCGGCCCCATCGGCCGCGTCGCCGCCGAGCACTTCGAACGCGCCGGCATCCACACCACCATCATCGAACTCAACGAGAAGACCGTGCGCACAAACAAGGCCCTGGGCCGGCGCATGGTCTACGGCGATCTCTCCAAGCCCGAGGTCCTCGACTCCGCGGGCGTCCGCTCCGCCCAGGCCCTCATCCTGACCTCGCCCGACGAGAACGCCAACATGCGCGCATGCCACGTCGGGCGCAGCATGAACAAGGACATGTGCATCGTCACACGCATGAACCATCTGGGCAACGGGCTCCGCGCCAAGACCCTCGGCGCCGATGCGATCGTCGTCGAAGAAGTCGCCGCCGCCCAGGCGATGGAACGCGTCATCGCCGAACGATTCGGCGTAATCGCCCCGGACAACGACGACGACGTCACGGGCGAATAGCCCCCGCCCCGCCCGACGGCCGCACCGGGATCTCCGGCGCCCACTCGAGCCACTTCGATTCAGGCTCGGGCGCGACATCGAACGACGCACCGTTGCCGACGCGGTCCCCGAGCCTCGTCGGCGTCGAGAACGCGATCGCGCCATCGATGAGCGCGTCCAGCGAATCCGCCCGGACCGTCAGCCCGCTGAACAGCCCCCAGTCCACCCCCACGCCCGAGGCGACCCAGAACCGCGAGTTGTCGCGCACGAGGATCGCGAACGCCGGGTCGATCGCCGCCCCGAATTCCACCTCCGACGCGTCGTCGGCGAGCCTCACCGTGCGCACAACCCCGACCGGCAGATCGCGGAACAGCACGGGCGTGCCCGGCGCGATCCCGCTCGCCCGAGGCGACCGCAGCACGAGCGTGAGCGCGTCGAGATCCTCCGCCCGGTCGATCAGCGGAGGGCTCGCGAGCCCGACGAACGAATTCGCCGGTTCCCCCGCCGCCGAGGGCAGCACCCCGATGTACCGGGGACCGAGCAGCGTCTCGAGCCCCGCGACCCGGCTCAGGCTCACCTCCGGGCGCACGATCCAGAACCTCGTCCCCTCCGCCGCCAGCCCCGCCGCCGAGGGCGCGAGCTCCGCGGTGATCTCGACCGAGTCCATCGCGCCCGCGAGCGCCACCGTGCGCACGACCCCGACCGTGACCCCACGATGCCGGATCTCCGCGCCGGGCTTGATCCCGTCGGCGCTCGAGAAGGCGATCGAGATCATCGGCCCGCGCTCCCGCGTCGCCTCGCGCCACGCGAACCAACCGATGCCCAGCAGCGCCAGCACCGGCACAAGCCAGACGAACGAGAACCGCCGGGGACGCACCCGCGCGAAGGGCGGCGCAGCCGACGGGGCACCCGCGTCCAACGTGTCTGGATCGAAATTGTCCGGCGAATCGCTCATCGTTCTCCTTCTGAGTCCCAGATCTGGTGCGGGTCGAACGCCGCCGACGCGAGCATGCTCAGGATCACCACCGCGCCGAACGCCGCGACCCCGATCCCGGGCGTCACCTCGACCAGATCGCCGAGTTTCACCACCGCGACCAGCACCGCGACGAGCAGCACATCGACCATCCCCCATCGACCCACCCACTCGACGAACCGGTACGTCCGGGCGCGGTGGTGCGCGCGCATCGAGACCCCCGCGGTCAGGGTGAAGATCGCGACCAGCTTCGCGACCGGCGCCACGATCGAGAAGCACAGCACCGCGAGCCCGACCGCAAGATGCCCCTCGGCCAGCAGCGAGACCGTCCCGTGCCAGATCGACGCGGCCGACTCGTGCCCCAGCCGCTCGATCGTCATCACCGGTGTGAACAGCGCGACGGGGTAGAGGATCAGCGCCGTCACCGCGAGCGCCGCGGCCCGCGCCGCGCTCCGCGGGTGAGGGTCCGTCGGGATCACCGTGTCGCACCGGGTGCACGACGCCCGCGACCGCCCGGGCAGCGGCGGGATCCGGTGCACCAGGCCGCAGCAGTGGCAGGCGGCGAGCGGGGGCGAAGGCATCACCCCATGATAGGGAAATCGGCACACCCGCTTGCAGAACCTTCCGTGCGCACAGGCGGTCCCGCGGACTACTGTCGCGCATGCGGTACTTCATCATCATTGCCGACGGGCAGCAACTCGTCGGTGATCGCTCGCTCGAAACCGACCAACCCGAACGTTCTGACCTCGGCGCCGACCTGTTCGCCGCGCTCGCGGATGCGCACACGCCGGCGCTCGACGCGATGGGCCGGCTCGGCAAGGTCGGCCTCGCGGCCACCCACGCCGCGGGCGCGAACTCCTACGGACGCGGCGCATTCGCGCTGCTGGGCGCCCCCGCGCCGGTCGTCTCGGTCGTTTCGGATGCGTTGCTCGACGCCGCGGGGTCAGGCGTGCCGCTCGAGCCTGGCGACGCGGTCCTCCGGGTCGGGTTCGTTCGTGTCTCGCCCGACGACGCGGACGGCCTGCTGATCGGCACCGAATCCCGGGCCTTGACCGGGGATCGCAAGGCGAACGGTCTCGTGTCGGGGACCAACGAGTACGCGGCCCTGTTCGACGATCTCGCGGCGTACTGGCGCGAGGCCGGCACGCTCACCGACCCATTCGAGATCGTGCGCACATCCAGCGGCGGGCGGCTGCTGATCCGCCGGGCGGCGCACGCCGGCGACCAGCCGAGCTTCGAGGGCGTCGAGCTGATCGACCCGGCGACCATCACCGGCGAGCCCTGGATCGAGCACCTCCCGGACGGCGGGCGGAAGGGCGACGCGGAACTGCTCTGTGCGCTGATCACCGAGAGCCGGCGCTTCCTCGCCGATCATCCCATCAACGCGGCTCGCGCCGAGCAGGGCCTCGACGCGATCAACCTCGCATGGTTCTGGGACGCGGGCACAATGCCGGCCTCGGGATTCAACGGACTCAACCCGTCCGAGATCACGGCGTTCGTGGATGGCGCTGCCGACCCGGACCTCCGCACGCGACAGCCGGGCCTTTGCGAGGGCCTTTGCGAGGGTCTGTGCGCGTTGCTCGGTGTCGAACCCACACACGGAACCGCACTGAACGCCGGGGCCGACCTCGCCGACGCGATCACGGCGAGCGAGACGCCGATCGTTCTTGTGCTGACCCGGCGAGACGCCGAGGGCATCGACGCGGACATCGTCGCTCCCGTGCTTGCCCGGCTCACGGGCGAGCCCATCGACCGGGTCGCCGATGCTGACGATGCGCCCTGGCGGGTGCTCGTCGCGGTGAGCCACGACCCCGCGGGGGCGGACGGAGTCGCCGAAGGCCTGGCGCCGTTCGTGCTCGCGGGAGGCCGTGTGCGGTCGATTGTTGATCGCCGGCTGAGCGAGGCGACCGAGAGCGACCTGATCGTCGATCCGGCGAGCGATCTGCTCGAGTACGTGCTCAAGTCGGGACTCCGCGGCGTCGTCTGATCGCGCGCCGCGATCGTTCGCGTGACCGACAGCACGCCGCGGTGCCGGCTATATTGCCCCCGATGCCCGTTTCGATCTTCATCCAGACGCTCAACGAGGAGGCCAACCTCCCGGGGCTGCTCGACTCGGTTTCGTTCGCCGACGACATCGTCGTGCTCGATTCCATGAGCACCGACAACACCCGTGCCGTCGCCGAGGCCGCGGGCGCGCGGTGGTTCGAGCGCCCCTTCGACGGGCGTGGGCCGCACCAGAACTGGGCGATGGAGAACATCGAGTTCAAGCACCGCTGGGTGTTCTATCTCGACGCCGACGAGCGGATGACCCCCGAACTGCGGGCCGAGGTCGAGGCGATCGCGGACGCCTGGGAATCGGGCGCAAAGTCAAGGGACAAGGCCGACCCGGTCGCCTACTACTGCGGCCGGAAGAACTACTTCCGCGGGACGTGGCTCAGGCACGCGATGCCCCCCGGCAACATCATGCGGTTTTTCCAGCCGCCCCACATCCGGTTCGCGCGGCTCGCCAACCCCGCGCCGACCGTGGACGGCGAGATCGGGTACCTCCGAGAGCACTTCATCCACTACAACTTCAGCAAGGGCCTCCGCGAGTGGATCGAGCGCCACAACCGGTATTCGACCTACGAGGCGCAGGAGACCATCAAAGCGCTCGCCGACAATCCTGTCCGGCTCGGCAATCTGTTCTCCGGTGATCGCAACACCCGCCGGCTCGAGCTCAAGAACATCTCGTTCCGCATGCCCTTCCGCCCCACTCTGAAGTTCATCTACATGTACCTGGTCGGGCGCGGCTTCATGGACGGCCGTGCGGGGTTCACCTACTGCCGTCTGCAGGCGATGTACGAGTACATGATCGTGCTGAAGGTCACCGAGATGCAGCGCGAGGCGCAGGGCCTGCAGGGGAGCTGAGCGTTACGCTCTGGACTGTGCGCGCTCGTGCGCGTGCCGGACCGCGGCCTCGAGCCCGTCGACCATTTTGGGCACGTTGAACCGCTCGGTGACGGTCCGCCGGGCGGCGTCGGAGAAGGCTTGTTGTTTCTCGCGGTCGCTTGTGAGCGCACGGATCGCGCCCGCCATCGCGTCCACATCGCCGTCCTTGTAGAGCATCGCGTTGACCCCGTCCTCGACGGCCTCGATCTCGGGGTTATGACTCGCGATATCGTCGCTGGTGACGATCGGGACGCCGTACCCCAGCGCGTGCATCGCGCTGAGCCCGATGTTGACCGGGTAGACGAAGACCTGCGAGGACAGGTACCACGGGGCGATCTTCGGTTCGCCGTAGACCGGGCCCGGGAACTTCACGCGGTCGGCGATGCCGAGCCGCTGGGCGATGCCCTCGAGCCGTTCTCTGTCGGGGCCCTTGCCGATGACGACGGTCGTGAGTTCGGGGATCTTCGCGGTCGCCTCGAGCAGGAGATCGACGCGGTTCTCTTCGAGGAGCCTGCTCACGAAGACCGCGACCGGGCCGTTTTCCGGGAGGCCCTGCTCGGCCCTGAACGCCGCGAGATCGTCGGGCCGACCCAGCCAGTCCTCGCGGGCCGCCTGGATCTCTTCCTGATTGAGACTGTTGATGGCGACGAAGACGCCGCCCCCCTTCGCGAGGTAATCGGGGTTGCGCGCACGGAACGCGTCGGCGCCGGCGTTGTTGTAGAAGACGGCGGCGTCGGCCTTGCACGCCATCGCGTCGCGCATCTTCAGCCGGCGCGGGCTCTCGCGCTTGCTGAACCCGTGCCCCCAGACAACCGTGCCCACGCCCTTCCGGCGGGCGCGGGCGAGCGCGGGGCCCAGAAGGATCAGGCGGGTGTTCCAGGGGGCGAGGAGCACATCGCTGCGCGCACGCGACGCGAGCTTCCACAGCGCGGGCTGCACGATGACCGACTGGCCCTTGATCCGGATCGTGCGCTGCCCGATCGGCTCGGCCCTGAATCCGTCGGGCTCCGCGTTGGTCAGATTCGGCTGCTCGGCGAAGCAGAGCGTGCAGTCGAGGCCCGCGCGCGTCGCGAGTTCACGGAACACCGGCACCCGGTACGCGGGCAGAGCGGGCTGGATGATCGAGACGCGGATAGGCACGGCGGGCTCCGAAAAAAGAAACGCACGCGATGGTATCGGCCCGGGCGCACACCCGCGTCCAGCCGGAGCCGGTCTGTTTACCATGCGATCATGCGGATCCTGCACGTCTCCGAATCCCTCGACCCCGCGCACGGTGGCACCCCGGCGGTGCCCAAGGCGCTCGCCTCGGCCCAGGCGGGGCTGGGGCACGACGTCACGATCCTGACGCGGGACGAGCCGGGCAGGGCGGAGGCGATCCGCGAATCCATGGCGGGGATCCCGGATTCGGACAAGGTCACGATCGCAGGTGTCGGCGCGGGCAGTGCGCTGGATCGGTTCGCGAACCGATCGGCGCGGGCGTGGGTGGCCGAGCGTGCGCACGAGTTCGATTTTGCCCACCTCCACTCGATGTGGTCGCCCATCCCGCACGGGGCGGCGCGCGGGCTGCAGCGTGCGCGCGTCCCGTACACGCTGTGCCCCCACGGGATGCTCGATGAGTGGTCGATGGCGCAGAAGCGGGCGAAGAAGGCGCTCCATCTCGCGATCGCGAGCCGGCGCACGATGCGGTCCGCCGCGTTCATCCACGCGCTGAGCAGCTACGAGCGCGAGTGCGTGGAGTCGTTCGGGTTCGGGAGGCCGATCGAGGTGATCGGCAACGGGGTGCAGCCCGCCGAATACGAATCGGTTCCCGATCCCGAGGAGTTCCGCGCCGCCCATCCCGAGATCGGCGATCGGTCCTACGTGGTTTTTCTTGGTCGCCTCCACCCCGGGAAGGGTCTCGACCTCCTCGCTCGCGGGTTCGGGCGGATCGCGGGGGCTCACCCCGACGCGAGGCTCGTGCTCGTCGGTCCCGACGCGGGGGCGCGGGCGGGGGTCGAGTCGGCCGCGCGGGAGGGTGGCGTCGCGGACCGCGTCGTGTTCACCGGGGCGGTCTACGGGCGTGAGAAACTCGCGGCCCTCGCCGGCGCGGTCTGCTACGGCCTGCCCAGCGAGCACGAGGGGTTCAGCGTCGCGATCTGCGAGGCGCTCGCGTGCGGGACGCCGGTCGTCATCAGCCCCGAGTGCCACTTCGACGAGGTCGTTGACGGCGGCGCGGGGGTGGTCGTGCCCCGCGATTCCTCGGCGATTGGGGACGCGCTGGGTGCGATGCTGGGCGATCCTGATCGTGCGCGCGCGATGGGGGACGCGGGGCGGGCGATGGTCTTCGAGCGGTTTACCTGGCCTGCGGTGGCGCAGCGGTGCGTGGACCTGTACCAACAGCACGGGGCGCGGTAGGCGGATCGCACTGACCTGCGGCCAGGTCAGTGGCACGCGGTCTCGGTGCCATGGGGTGTCTATGTGCCGCGGCCATCCTCGCGGTGCGTTGGGTGGTCGGCGTTCGGCACGGCCGAGACGGCCGTGGCACGCGAGAGACGCGTTCGGCGTTCTGAAAGAGACACGGGTGCCATGGAGACGGCGCAGCCTTCTCCATGACGGGACCGTCGAGGACATGGAGACACCGCTCCGCGGTGTCTCCATGGCACCCGATGTGCCTTGATTGGTGGTATGCCCCACGGTCGAGACGGCGGTGGCACCCGATCGGGATCGTTCGGTTTTCTGGTCGCAACACCGCTCAAATCGCGGCTTGTTTCGCCCACGCGAGCGTCTCGGCGATGCCGTCCTCGAACGACTTGATGGGTGTGTACCCGATCGCCGACGCGGCCTTTGTGATGTCGGCCCGGGAGTGCATGACATCGCCGGGGCGGGGCGGGCCGAACGCGGGGTCAACATCGACCCCGAGGGCCGAGCCCATCGCGTCGAGCAGGTCGAGCAGGCTGATGCTCCGGCCCGTCCCGATGTTGCAGACGGTGCCCTTGTGGTCGCCTTTGTGGGAGGCGGCGAGCAGGTTGGCGTGGACGACGTTGTCAACGGGGGTGAAGTCGCGGGTCTGCGAGCCGTCCCCGTTGATGGTGGGTTGCACGCCCCGGATGAGCCGGTCGGCGAAGGCGGAGATGACGGCGGCGTAGGGGGATGTGGGGTCCTGGCGCGGGCCGAAGATGTTGAAGTAGCGGAGACTGACGGTGGAGAGCCCGTAGCAGTGGCTGAAGGCGCTGGCGAGCGTTTCTCCGGAGGCCTTGCCGGCGGCGTAGGGGGAGCGGCAGTCGGTCGGATCGGTCTCTTTGCTGGGCAGGCTGGGCTCGTCGCCGTAGACGGCGGCGGACGAGGCGATGGTCACGCGGCGCACGCCGGCGTCCTTCGCGGCCTCGAGGACGCGCTGTGTTCCGACGATGTTGATGCGCAGGCAGCCTTCCGGGTCGCCCACACTCTCGGGGACGCTCACCATCGCCGCGTGGTGGAAGACAAAGTCGCAGCTCTGGGTCGCGTCCTTGAGCGCGGCGGCGTCGAGGATCGAGGCGCGGGTGAGGCTGGCGTCGATGCCGTCGAGATTGCTCGGATCGCCCGATGAGAGGTCGTCGAGGACGCGGACCTCCGCGCCGGCGGACGCGAGCGTGCGCGCGAGGTGCGAGCCGATGAAGCCGGCGCCCCCGGTGACCAGGCAGCGTGTGCCGCGGAAATGCTCGTGCGTGCTGTCGGGCGGCGTTGGTGTCATGGTCGTAGTATCGGCGGATGCGAGTGCTGCATGTTGTCGATTCATTGGATCCCGCACGCGGCGGCCCGCCGCAGGTGGTCACGCGCCTGGCCGGCGCTCAGATCGGCCTGGGGCACGAGGTCACGGTGCTGACCCGGGACGAGCCCGCGCGGAAGGCGGCGATCGCCGAGTCGATCGAGTCGCTCCCGAACGCGTCGTCGATCCGGATCGAGACGACGGCGGGGGGCGGGCTGGGCGATCGCGTGCTCGGTTCCCCAGCGGCGGCGTGGGCCCGCGCCCACGGTTCCGGCTTCGATTTCGCGCACCTGCACGCGGTCTGGGGCTCGCTCCCCCACGGGGCGGCCAAGGGCCTGCGGGCGCGGGGCGTGCCCTACACGCTGTGCCCCCACGGGATGCTCGACCACTGGTCGATGTCGCAGAGCAGGCTGAAAAAGAAGATTCATATGGCGCTCATCAGCGGGCCCACGCTGCGGGGCTGCGCGTTCATCCACGCGCTCAACGAGCACGAGGCGGCGTGTGTCGATGCGATGGGGTTCGGGTGCCCCTCGGAGGTCCTCAACAACGGTGTGTTCCGCGAGGAGTACGACGAACTGCCGGGCCCCGGTTCGTTCCGCGCCGATTTTCCGGCGGTGGGGGAGTCCCCGTACGTCGTGTTCATCAGCAGGCTGCACTTCAAGAAGGGGCTCGATCATCTCGCGGGCGCGTTCGAGGCGGTCGCGCCGAAACATCCGGAGTCCCACCTTGTCGTCATAGGCCCCGACGACGGGGCGCAGGCGTCGTTCGAGACGTCGATCCGCGAGGCGGGGCTCGAGAGCCGGGTGCACCTGACGGGCCCGATGTACGGGCGTGAGAAGCTCGCGGCGCTGGTCGACGCGTCGTGCTTCTGCCTGCCCAGCCGGCAGGAGGGGTTCAGCATCGCGATCTGCGAAGCGCTCGCCTGCGGCACACCCGTCGTGATCACCGAGGAGTGCAACTTCCCGGAGGTCGCTGAGGCGGGCGTGGGCGTGGTTTCGCCGCTGTCGACCAAGAACGTCGCGGCGGGGCTCGACCGCGTGCTGTCGGACCCCGAGGCGGGTCGGGCGATGGGCGCACGGGGGCGAGAGATGATTCTCGATCGGTTCACCTGGCCCTCGATCGCGGCGAGATCGATCGAACTCTACGAGAAGTATCGAGGCTGAGCGGGCGGCCGGATCAGACGCCGGTCGCGGTCCGCTTCGCGGCGTCCCACTGGGCCTGCAGCCCCTCGGCGAAGGGTGTCGAGGGCGCGTAGCCGAGTTCGTCGCGCGCCCGGCTCAGGTCGGCCCAGGTGCGGTCCACATCGCCCGGCTGCATGCCGGTCTGCTCGATGTTCGCGGGCTTGCCCACGACCTCGGCGATCGCGTTGATCATGTCGTCGAGGCGGGTCGGGCGGTCGGAGCCCAGATTCCAGATGCGGAAGCCGAAGTCGGGCGTGCGCTCGTAGGCGGCGGTGATGCCGGTGAGGATGTCGTCGATGAAGGTGTAGTCCCGGCTGGTCGAGCCGTCGCCGAACATCTTCAGGGTCTCGCCGGTATCGATGATGCGCATGAACTTGGCGATCGCGAGATCGGGGCGCTGCCGCGGGCCGAACACCGTGAAGAAGCGGAGGCAGGAGACGGGCTGCTGCGTGAGATGGTGGTGGGTGTGGGCGAGGAGCTCGCAGGCGCGCTTGGTGGCGGCGTACGGGCTGATGGGCTCGACGCAGGTGTCGTTCTCGCTGAAGGGGACGGTCGAGCTGTTGCCATAGACCGAGCTTGATGACGCCATGACGACGCGGGAGCAGCCGAGTTGGTGCGCGGCGTTGAGCACCTCGCTGGTCGCGACGACATTGGCGCGGGTGTAGCCCGCGGGGTCCTCGATGCTGGGGCGGACGCCCGCCTTGGCGGCGAGGTGGATGACGCCGGTGGGCCGGAACTGCGCAGCGGCGGCGGTGAACGCGCCGGGCTCGGCGATGTCGGTCTCGGCGAAGTCGTACGAGCCCGTCGAGGCCTCGGCGGCGTCGCGGGTGGCGGCCTGATTGGCCCGCTTGATCGCAGGGTCGTAGAACGGATCGAGATTATCGACTCCGAGGATGGCGGCACCCCGGGTGACGAGCGACCGGGCGAGATGAGACCCGATGAAGCCGGCGGACCCGGTGACGATGATGCGTTCATTCTGCACGGGATTTGTTCCCCTTTGTACTTCGGCGGAGCAGGGTACAGCCCCGGATCGGGCCTGTTACGACACGGCGCAGAGGAACGTGCAATCTGGGCGCAGAAAAAAAGCGAGGCGCCATGCTTGACAGCGCCCCGCTGGAGGAGAGAGAGATCTAGTACAATATAGGGTTTTTGAGGCTTTCGGACTCAACAAATCTTCACAAAACCGGTGAGAATTGCCCAGTTTAACATTTGTTTGTCCATGGTCGCACGATCGTAATACGAACAAACACATCGCCTCCGCCCTGTTTTGGTGTGTTCGTGTTCGGGAGTCGGTTCTGTGGTTCCGGGTCGATCGGCAAGGGCGCTAGCATCCAAATCGGCGTCGGAGGCGTTGTGTCCGATGCGATTCGGCCGTTGACTCAGGAGTGACACCGTGAGCCTGACCAAAGACCTGGTGACCCGCGCGCTGACAACCGTCGACGACGACGGCGGATCGGATCTCGTAACGGGCGGGGCGCTCCAATGGGTGTCGGCCTGCGACTCGTACGCCACGGTGAAACTCAATCTCGCCGAGGGCACCGACCAGACCACGATGGTGCACATCGCCGGCGAAGCCGACCGGGCGATCCGGCGGGCCGCGTCGCGCGACAGCATCGGCGTGACACGCCTCACGTTCCAGTTCGTCGATCAGCAGGGCGAGACGGTCTTCACGGTCGGCGGCGATGAGGCCGCGGACACCGACGCCCGCCCGGCTGCGGCTCCGGCCGGTTCCTCGCCTGACGCCGGGCCCGCCGACAAGGGCGCGGGAGGCAACGCGTTGCCGGGCGTGAAGCACGTCATCGCGGTGGGGGCCGGCAAGGGGGGCGTGGGCAAATCGACGGTCGCGGTCAACCTCGCGGTGGGCCTCGCGCGGGCGGGCCACGCGGTGGGGCTTCTGGACGGTGATATCTATGGGCCCTCGCTGCCGACGCTGCTCGGGCTCGATTCGCTCGAGCAGGAGGTCGTTGCCGGGGAGCTGCAACCCCACAACGTTCACGGCGTTCGCGCGATCACGCTCGGGAAGATGGTCGAGGCGGACAAGCCGCTGATCTGGCGCGGGCCGATGGCGCACGGGGCGTTCAACCAGCTTGTCACGCGGACGCGCTGGGGCGATCTGGACTACCTGATCATCGACCTGCCGCCGGGGACGGGCGACGTGCCGCTGACGATGGCGCAGACGCTGAAGCTGACGGGCGCGGTGATCGTGTGCACCCCGCAGAAGGTGGCCCAAGACGACGCCGTGCGCGCGGTGCGGATGTTCCAGCAGTTGAACGTCGAGGTGCTGGGCGTGGTCGAGAACATGTCGTTCTTTGTGGGCGACGACGGGAAGAGCTACGACATCTTCGGGCGCGGCGGCGCGGAGCAGATGGCGCAGCGTCTGGGGCTCCCGTTCCTGGGTGCGGTGCCGATCACGATGGCGCTGCGTGCGAACGGGGACGCGGGAACGCCGACCGGGAACTTCGAGGCGGCGAGCGCGGGCGGCGAGGCGCTGCCCACGTCGCTCGAGAACCTGGTGCGGAACCTGGAATCGCAGGTGACGCTCGCGTCGTTGAAGCAGGGGAAGACGACGCCGACGCTGACGATCTCGTGAGGCACGAGCCGTTACGGCAGCCGCAGGCGGAGTGCGGCGCATCGTTCCGGCACGTCGAGCAGCGAGCGTAGTTCGGCGATCGCGGCGTGCTGGCCGGGCCAGAGGAAGTGTTCGGTCGCCTGAGCGATCGGGACCCAGCGGTGGTCGTCATGCTCCTCGTTGAGGATCGGTTCCCAGGCCCGCCCGACCTCGATCGCGAACCGCGGGCTCAACACGATCTCGTCGCGGTCGGCGAGGAAGAACGGGTGGACCTGCTCGAGGGCCCAGGCGCCCAGCGTCTCGTCGCGTTGCAGCCCGGTTTCCTCGCGCACCTCGCGCCACACGCAGCACGCCGCGGTCTCACCCGCCTCGGTGTGCCCCATAACGGGCTGCCAGGTGCCCGATAGCGGGGGATCCACGCGGCGGAGTTGGAGCAGTTCGATCGCCGCGGCTCGGCGGAACACATACGCATCGACGACATCGGTCCGGATCTTGGGCATCCGTTGAAGATACCCCCTTGGGATTTCGTGGTCGGTGTGTACGCTGGACACCGAACCGAACAACGACCGTGGCTTGAAGGGAGCGGAACGATGCTGACGATGGCGAACCCGGTGGCGAAGATCGCCCAGGAAGTCGTGGACCATGTGAACAGCGGGGCGGAAAGCGATTTCCCGCTGTGGGACAAGCACTGGCACGACGACTTTGTGTCCGTCGAGGGCGACGGGATGGAGTTTGAGGGCCGAAAGGCGGTCGAGGCAAAGCACGCCGAGTGGTACAAGACGGTGACGATGCATTCGTGCCAGGCGCACGGGCCGTACGCGACGCCGAATGGGTTCTGTGTGCGGTACGAGATGGACTGCGAGAGCAAGGACGGCTCGTGGCCGCGGATGCAGATGGACGAGATCGGGGTCTACACCGTCGAGGACGGGAAGGTCGTGAAGGAAGAGTTCTTCGGCCGTCCCATGCCCGAGGGCATGTGCGGCGGGTGATCGCTGCCGGCGAGCGGCGACATTCGTCTCGGACTTGAGCGCGCGACCGGAACCGTGCGCACAACAAAGCCCCCCGTCGGCGTGCCGGCGGGGGGCTTGTCAATTCGGCGTGTGTCGCTCGCTCAGGCGGTCGCGCCGGCGCTCTCGAGCGATTCGGAGAGCGTGTCCTCGTCGCGGATGCCGACGAAGGTCTCGGAGACCGCGCCGTCCTTGACGACGATGATCGTCGGGATGGACTGCACGCCGAACTTCGCGGCGATCGCGGGGTGCTCGTCGATGTTGACCTTGCCGACCTTCGCCTTGCCGGCGTACTTGTCGGCGACGGCGTCGACGGTGGGGCCCACCGCACGGCAGGGGGCGCACCACGGGGCCCAGAAGTCGACGAGCACGGGCTGATCGCTGCTCATGACCTCGGCGTCGAAGTTCGACTCGGTGAATTCGAGGGTGTTGTCGCCTGCCATAGGTGATGGCTCCTTCAAAGGTCGGCGGTTGCGGGCCGCCGGGGTTTCCTGATGAGCGGCCGGGCGGGGTCTTCTATTCCGCCCGGCCGCCCGATGCGTGTGTGATCGCGTCCTGCGCTGCTTATCCCGGGCGTTGCCGGCCCGGCGAATCGCCGGGACGGACGACGGGGTCCCCGAGACAGGACAGGTTAGGCGTTCGCGGTCTCGACGAGATCGACCTTCGGGAAATCGACCTCGGTCTCGATGACGTGGTTGAGGTAGTTGGTCAGCAGGTTGAAGGTGACGACCGCGACGGTCTCGAGGATCTCGGGCTGGGTGACGCCCGCCTCGGTGGCGGCCTTGAACTGCTCGTCGGTGATCCAACCCCGGTTCTCGTTGATCTGGAGGGCGAGCGTGACGATCGCCTGGGTCTTGGGATCTTCCGCCTCGCCGCGCTGGGCGGCGGCGGCCTGGTCGCCCGTGAGCCCCGCCCCCTTGCCGATCACGGTGTGGGCCGCGGCGCAGTAGCCGCACTTGTTGGCGTTGGCGACGGCGAGGGCGATCTGCTCGCGGACCGCGGCCGACAGGCTCGCGTCGCTGAGGGCGCCGCTGTAGTCGAGGTAGCTCTTGAGGACGGCGGGGCTGTGCGCCATGGTCTTGAGCAGGTTGGGCGTCCCGCCCAGTTTGCTCTTGACGACCCCGAGGAGTTCCTTGGCCTGGCCGGTCGCGTTGTCGGGGTTCACGGGGGTGATGCGGGGCATGGGTTGATCCTCCAGAATGGGCTCTTCGCCTTGGTGTGCTGTTTGTCGCCCGGTGGGCGGCGTGGACCGGGGAGAATAGACAGATCGGTCTATTTATTTCCGCCGAAACAGAGAAATTCTCCGCTTTCTACCTTCTTGCGGCATAGATGAGTAGACAGATCGGTATATTTTGGTGTGTCTTCAAAAGCGGATCAACTGATTGACGCGGCGCTCGAGCTTTTCGACGAGCGGGGCTACCGCGCGACCGGCATCGACGCGATCCTCGCGCGGGCCGGCGTCGCCAAGATGACTCTCTACAAGCACTTCGGAACAAAGGACGATCTGATTGTCGCCGCGATTCGCCGGGCGGGCGAGCGGGGGCGGGCGGAGATGTTCACCGACATCGAACGCAGGGCCCCCACGCCGCGGGCGCGGCTGCTCGCCCTGTTCGATGTCGCGGAGACTCTGGTCACACGCGGGTCGTTCCGCGGCTGCCTGTTCATCCGCGCGACGGGCGAGTTCGCCGACGACGACAGCCCGATCAAGGCGGTCTGTGAGGAGCACGGCGTGCTCGTGAAACGGTTCCTCGCGGGGCTCGCGATGCAGGCCGGGGCGGACGATCCCGGCCCGCTCGCCGATCAACTCATGCTCCTGTTCCGGGGTGTGCTGACGGCGGCGCAGAGCAACCCGGCCCCGGCGTCGATCGCTCCGATCATCGCCTCGGCGCGGGCCGCGGCGTCAACACTGATCGATGCGGCGCTCGCCGATGTCGACCGCGACGAGCGCGCGCCGCACGACGCGGCGTGACCGGCATGATCGGGCTCGCGGCCCCCTACGCTGGGGCATGCGATACACCCAAATCGGTACGAGCGATGTGAAGGTTTCGGAGATCGGGTTCGGCTGCTGGACCATGGGCGGGCCGAATTATTCGGTAGACAACGGCGCCCCGATCGGCTGGGCGGATGTGGATGAGCACGACATCCGCGACGGCATCAAGGCGGGTCTCGACGCCGGGGTCAACCACTTCGACAACGCGGATATCTACGGGAACGGCAAGGCCGAGCGGATGCTGGGCGACGTCTTCCACGGCCTGGGCGTGAGCCCGACGGACGTGGTGATCGCCTCGAAGGTCGGGCACATGAAGGGCACGGCGGCGCACGCGTACGAGCCGCACCACATCCGCCACCAGTGCGAGCAGAGCCTGCGCAACCTGGGCGTGGATGTCATCGACATCTACTACCTGCACCACGATTTCTTCGCGCCCGACGACCAGCCGGGCAACATCCACGAGGCCGCCGCGACGATGCAGGCGCTCAAGAACGAGGGCAAGATCCGTGTGATCGGTCAGAGCGCGTACTCCGATGAGGGGTTCACGCGGTCCGCCGAGATCGTCAAGCCCAGCGTGTTCCAGAGCTGGGCGAACCTGATCGAGGACAACTTCATCCGCCCCGGGTCGGCCGTGCAGAAGCTGATGGACGCCGGGGAGATCTCCTTCATCGCGTTCGGCCCGCTGGGCAAGGGCGTGCTGCTCGACAAGTTCGACCCCGAGAACCCGCCGGTGTTCGAGGACGGGGATGTGCGCGCAAACCGCGCCGAGTTCAAAGGCGAGTACCTCACCAAACTCAAGCCGGTGCTCGAGAAGGTGAAGGCGCAGTACGGCTCCGAGACTGCCGACCTGTCGAGCGTGTGCTGCCGCTTCGTCGCGGGCCACCCCCACGTCGCGGGCGTGATCCCGGGGTTCCGCAATCAGCGGCAGGCGAACTGCAACGTGCGCGGGGGGACGGACGAGGCGCTGACGGCCGATGAAATCGCGACGCTGCGGGAGTGGTTCGCGGGGATTCAGTTGCCGCACTGATCGGGCGTATCGGCGCTCGCGAGCCGGCCGATGACCTCGGCCTTGCCCATCGTCTCGGCCCACTCCGCGTCGGGGTCGGAATCCGCGACGATGCCGGCGCCGACGTGGTAACGCAGCTCGTCGCCGGCGACCGTCGCGGTGCGGATGCCGACGTTGAGTGAGAATCCACCGTCGTCGTCGAGCCAGCCGAGGGTGCCGCAGTAAAACCCGCGGGGGACGGGCTCGAGTTCGCGGATGATCTGCATGGCGCGGATCTTCGGTGCGCCGGTGACCGACCCGGGAGGGAAGGCGGCGCGCACGAGGTCTGCTGCGGAGACCTCGTCGCGGAGCGTGCCCGAGACGGTGCTGGTCGCCTGCCAGACGCTGGAGCCGTGGGCCTCGATCGTGCGCGCCCGCTCGACGCGCATCGACCCGAATGCGCAGACGCGTCCGAGGTCGTTGCGCATCAGGTCGGTGATCATGTTGAGCTCCGCGCGGTCTTTCTCGGCGGCCCGCAATTCCTCGGCGTCGCCCGTGATCGGCCGGGTGCCCTTCATCGGGCTTGTGCGCACGGTCCGGGTCGCGGGGTCGAACGAGACGAACAGCTCGGGGCTCGCGCTGAGGATCGCGGGTGTGCGCCCGTCGTCGGTTGGGAGTTCGGCGTAGAAGCCGTGCGCGGGTGAGGCGGTGCGGAGCAGAGCCGCGGCGAGCGCGCGCGGCGAGCCCTCGAACGGCGCGGTGAGCCTGTGGGCGAGGTTGACCTGGTAGACATCGCCCGCGCAGATGTAGCCGAGCGCGATCCGGACGGCGGCGCGGTAGGCATCGGCACCCGTCTCGCTCGCGAGTGAGCCGAGGCGGTAGCCCGCCGGGTCGGGGGATTCGCGCAGGCCGGTCGGCGGGGTCGTCCACGCGTTCGCGGCGTGGTCGAAGGCGGCGGAATCCGGGCACTCGAGGATGTAGCCGAGCGGTTGGTCGGTCGGGCGTCGGGTCGGGTGTCGTCCGAGGCTTGGTTCCAGGGCGTGCCCGGCCTCGTAGGCGAGGGCGAGCAGCCGGCCGGATCGGAAGGGGGGCGTCTCGTTGCGGGTGCCGGTGCGGATGCCCCGGCTGTGGTTGGTTGGCGTCGATCGGTCGGCGAGCAGTGCGTCGAGATCGGCGGGGGTCGTGATGGGTGTGACGCGGGTGGGCGACGCAAGGATCGTCCAGCGCGGGGCGGTCGATCGGCTCTCTGCCGATCGGGGGTCGGGTGCGCCCGGGCCGACGGCCTGGGGCACGAGGCGGCCCGCGTTGACGATCGCGAGCGGCCGGTCGGTCGGCCAGCGGAGTATCGCGTTGGTGACGGGGTCGGTGATCTCGGCGTTGCCTTCGGGTGTTTGATCGCGGGGCGAATCGATCGATTGTTGTATTAGCACAGATTGTGAGGTGTTTTCTGTGCTCATCGCGGTGAGATGCTACGGGGAGGGTCGTCCGTGGAAGGCTCGGGTTCTAAACTGTTGCCCCGGATTTTTCCGCACAGAACCCGGGGTTGAGCCGGGATCGCGGTCGCGAGCCTGCCGAATCGCCGGGTGATCATTCTCGATCACCCTCCGATCGGCGTGACGACCCGCCGAGCACCCGGCCGCACCGGACTCTCACCCCCGACTGAAGGGATGCCCCAGCTATGGCCAAGAAGACCTCGAAGAATTCGTCCGTCCGCTCGCACGCGGGTGGCCGTTCCAAGAAGACCGTCCGCAAGGCGACCTCGAAGAAGGTCGCGAAGAAGACGGCCAAGAAGCCGACCAAGAAGACCGCGAGCAAGAAGCCCGCCTCGAAGAAGGCCGCGAAGAAGACGACCAAGAAGGCCGCGAAGAAGTCGGCCGCGAAGCCCGCGGTGAAGCGGACCGCGAAGCGTTCGTCTGTTGGCGCCTCGTCGTCGAAGGGGGGCAGCAAGAAGATCAAGCCCGGCAAGATGGTCTACTCGTTCGGCGCGATCAAGACCGAGGGCGACAACACGATGAAGGAGCTGCTGGGTGGCAAGGGTGCCAACCTCGCGGACATGACTTCGATCAACCTGCCGGTTCCCCCGGGCTTCACGATCACGACCGAGACGTGCCAGAAGTACAACCAGGGGGGCAAGCGGCTCCCGCACAACATGATGAACGAGGTGCACCGCCACATGGCGCTGGTGCAGAAGGAGACCGGCAAGGTCTTCGGCGACTCGGGCAACCCGCTGCTGGTCTCCGTGCGTTCGGGCGCGGCGGTCTCGATGCCGGGAATGATGGACACCGTGCTCAACCTGGGCCTCAACGATGAGGCGGTCGAGGGCCTCGCCGAGCAGACGGGCAACAAGCGGTTCGCCTACGACGCGTACCGGCGTCTGATCAACATGTTCGGCGACGTGGTCATGGGCGTGGACCACCACAAGTTCGAGCACGCGTTCGATCGCATCAAGAACAAGTACGGCGTGACGGTCGACACGGAGGTCCCCGAGGAGGGCATGGTCGAGCTGGTGGAGGCCTACAAGGAGGTCTACCGCTCGAGCGTCGCGGACCCGTTCCCGCAGAACCCGTTCAAGCAGCTCGAGCTGGCGATCGAGGCGGTGTTCAAGAGCTGGGATTCGGAGCGTGCGGTGATCTACCGCCGTCTCAACGGGATCACGGGGCTGATCGGCACCGCGGTGAACGTGCAGGCGATGGTCTACGGGAACATGGGCAAAGACTCGGGCACGGGCGTCGCGTTCACGCGGAACCCGTCCACGGGCGAGAACAAGTTCTACGGCGAGTTCCTGATCGATGCGCAGGGCGAGGACGTCGTCGCGGGCATCCGCACGCCGAAGCCCGCGAGCGAGATGGCGGCGTGGGACAAGAAGTCCTACGCGCAGCTCATGAAGATCAAGACGACCCTCGAAAAGCACTACAAGGACATGCAGGACATCGAGTTCACGATCGAGCGCGGCAAGCTCTGGATGCTGCAGACCCGGACCGGCAAGCGCACGGGCGCGGCCGCGGTGAAGCTCGCCTGCGACATGGTCAAAGAGAAGCTGGTCACCGAGAAGGAGGCGCTGCTGCGGATCCCCGCGGGCGATCTGACGCAGATGCTGCTGCCCTCGTTCGACCCTGCCAAGAAGGAGATCAGCCGGGTGCTGTGCCGGGGTCTCCCCGCGTCTCCCGGCGCGGCGGTGGGCAAGCCCGCGTTCACGGCCGAGGAGGCTGTGGACCGGACGCGTAACGGCGAGCACGTGATCCTGGTCCGCAAGGAGACGAGCCCCGAGGACGTCGAGGGCATGCACTCGGCGGTCGGCATCCTGACGAGCACCGGGGGGATGACCAGCCACGCGGCGGTGGTCGCGCGCGGCTGGGGCAAGTGCTGCGTCGCGGGTGCGGGCGACATCGTGATCGACGCGGAGAGCGGGATCTTTACCGTCAGCGGGCGGGTCTTCACGCGTGAGGACACGATCTCGATCGACGGCTCGAGCGGCGAGGTCATGCAGGGCGCGACGCCCACGATCGAGCCCAAGCTGGGCGGCGATTTCGCGAAGGTGATGCGGTGGGCCGACAAGTACAGGACGCTGGGCGTGCGCACGAACGCGGACACGCCGGCCGACGCCCGGCGGGCTCGCGAGTTCGGTGCCCAGGGCATCGGTCTGACGCGGACCGAGCACATGTTCTTCGAGGGCGACCGGATCGTCGCGATGCGGGAGATGATCCTCGCCGAGACGATCAGCCAGCGAGAGGCGGCGCTCGAGAAGCTGCTGCCCTACCAGCGTGACGACTTCATCGGGATCTTCGAGGCGATGAAGGGTCTGCCGGTCACGATCCGTCTTCTGGACCCGCCGCTGCACGAGTTCCTGCCCCACGAGGCGGATTCGCAGCTGCAGGTCGCGCGGCAGCTCAAGATCCCGGTCGAGAAGATCAAGGCCCGCGTCGACCGCCTGCACGAGATGAACCCGATGCTCGGGCACCGGGGCTGCCGTCTTGCGGTCACCTACCCCGAGATCCTCAAGATGCAGGTCCGCGCGATCACCGAGGCGGCGATCGAGTGCACCAAGCGCAAGGTCCGTGCGGTCCCCGAGATCATGATCCCGCTGGT
>DDFO01000058.1:0-12399 GCA_002337215.1 Phycisphaerales bacterium UBA1926
GGCCCTTGGTCGGTGCCGCGTGTGCAATGACCGCGGCGTCGACGGAGTCCGAATCGAACACCTCGGACCCGGGGAGCACCGTCCCCCCCCGTGACCCTACCGGTTGCCGAGATTGCGGCTGTGTGGGCGAGGTCACAACGCTCATCGTCAATCGCACGCCGCTCGGGAATCCGCCGCTGCCGGGTGAGCCGGGGGCGACGTACGCGGATCCCGACTGACGTAACCCCGGGGGCCATCAGTTGCACCCGGCGGTGATGCTCTCGACGAAGACGGTGATGTCCGCGAGATCGAGAATGCTGTTGTTGTCGAAGTCGACGCTCAGGTCGTTCGTGGTGAACGCGGTCACAAAGGCGCTGATGTCACCGAGGTCCAGCGTGCCAAAGGGCGGCGCGAGATCGGCTTGGTTGCATCCGGCGGGACCCGCGTCCGGAACGGTCACGGCAAGAAAACCACCCCGGAGTTCGAGCGTACCGAATGTAAGTTCCGGACCGGCGTCGGGCTGCCCGATCACGCCTTGGAGCCCGAGCGTGCCGGCGGTCGAAACGCCTCCCCCGGAATCGACCGAGAACCAATCCACAGTGGGCACGGCGTGCGCAGACGCGATGAGGAGCGTGACTCCAGCGAGCACAGTCGTGTTGCCAAGGCTGAGGGACATCGAGCCCGCACGGTGCATCTGATTCGGTGTTGGCTTAGTCGTCACAGGGTTCTCCCGGGAGGGTTTGCTCTGGCAGTGTCACACCGCTGAGCATCTCATATGTGGCCTGATCGACGATGTCGAGCAGAGCTGTTTCCGAGGCGGAGCCGTCGGGGTTCACGACCGTGATGGTCGCGACACCGGCAGCTTCCAAGGCGGGTTCGAGGTCACCCACACCGAGGAAGGCAAAGATCACATCGTCGGACAGGGCTTCTTCCTGGACACCGTTGATGAAGATGCCGTTGGCCTTGTTGGCCTGGACAAAAGTCTCGAGCGGCGCGCCGTTGAACCAGATGACGGCCCCCGGCACGATGTGCCTGCCCGTGACCTGGAGACGGATCTCTCCGGGAACATCCGCGCAGCGATTGATGAGCGCCCGCGTGGCGTACTCGGGCTGGAGCGCCATGATGACGGGCTGCGGGTAGCGGATATCGAAGCCGATGGAGTTCGACTCCCCGCCCGAATCCACATTGAACCCGGGCTCGCCCTGTCCGCCGGCGAAGCTGTCGAAGTACTGGGTGCCGTTGGACGGCGTGTAGACGCTCACCTGAGCCGAGCCCTGGAAGTTGGTGAGCTCGGCGGGGACGATGGCGCGGAGCGTGCCCGGCGTGACATACTTGGTATCGAGCTCCATACCGTTCCAGAGCACAACGGACGCCTTGTTGAAGTTGCCGAAGCGGGGCTCCTGGAAGCCGTCGAAGGTCGGGACATTGAATGGGCCCTCGACCGTGAGCACGAAGTCGCCGTTGCCCGGGAGGACGGCCCTCGGGATGAGGTTGGAAATCACGGGTTCGGGCGCGGCCACAATGAGGTTCGCACGGGTGCTGAGGCCGCCCCCCGGGCCCGGGCTGCGGAGCCGGAAGCCCTTGATGTCGGGTTCGTCGTACTCGCCGACGGGGAGGGTGGCAAAGAGCTGACCGTTCTTGAACGACTGACTCAGTCGTGAGACCGGGGTCGCCTCCGTCGGGTTGGCGAGGAAAAGAATCTGGTCGCGGTTCAGGGCACGGTCATAGACGGTGAAATCGGCGATCCGTCCGTCCGTAAAGTCACCTGTGTTCGGGTTTGTGCCGCCGCTCCCGCCTCCGAAAAACGAACTACCGAAGTACATGGACCGCGTGGAGATCATCTCGTCGCTGTATGGAGTCGGGTCATATGCACCGATCAACACGCCGTCGAGGTACAGCCGGAGGCCGTCGGGCTGGTCCCGATCGACCGTGAACGCGAAATGGTGCCACTGCCCGGTCTCAAATGCCGGGTATTGGAACCCCTCGAGGACAAACTCATCGACCACGGGAGAGGCGGAGTTTGTGGTCAGGCGCACACCGGGATTTCCGCGGACATTAGCGTACATGATGAAACCGAGCATCTCGTCCGAGCCCGGGGTGGAATCTACGTATGTATCATTGGAGGGGAGACCGGCGACTTTTTTGACCCACACGGCGGCGGAGAAGTCGTTCAGCTCGGGCTCAATGAAGTCGGAACCGGTGCCGAACACCTGGACAGTCAATCCAGAGCTGGACGGGATCTCTATGGCTTGCCCGAGGAAAGTGGGCACGCCGCGATCCGTGTACTCGGGATCTCCGGATGTTTGTGTGTTCGAGATTGAATCGCTGTCGAGGGTGCCCTCAAACCTGTGTTGGCTGATTGTGCCGGGAAGCACCGCGATGTCGTCGCGCTCGATCATCACGGAGGGGATCGGGGGTTCGAGTAAGAAGTCGAAGGTTGGATAGCTGGATGCCAGACTCCCGCTGGTCAGGTTGGAGTTGTTCCAGAGGTCGCTGAGGACATTCCAGTAATCCCTTCGGGCGATGAAAGAGGGCCCACCGAGGGGTGTGAGGCCGTCCGTAAGACTAACCTCGAGGCTCCCGCCAACGCGGGGATCCTCGGCCCAGACGCTCGGGCCGGCGGCGACGAGGTTGGGCGCTGGCAGGCTGATGGGGAAGTCCACCGAATCGGAGATCGGTTCGTTGTCTGCGTTTTGGGCCCAGATGCGGGCGACCGCGGGGATCAGCCGCGCCTCGTTGGGGATCTCGACGAGAGCGGTGCGGCTGTTGAGCGGCATGCCCGGCATGTTCTCGTTGATGATCGGGAGGTCGAACACGCGTCCGCCGACGCAGAGCACGAAGCTGTCGAGCTCGTAATCGCCCGTGGCGTTGAAGAGATCGCCGTAGATGAGCATCCGGCTCGGATCTCGATTCAGGAACTCGTTGAACTCCTGGACAGTCGGGCTGAACTGGTTGACGAGGAACGCCTTGAGCTCGCGCCGGCTGGTACCGCTGATGCGGGGCTGGCCCGGGTAAGCCGGGTCGGCGTTCTCGTCGGGCTCGATCACAATCTGGATCGGGTCGAGGGCGAACGATGGGACAGGCTCGCTCAGTGCGGGCACAGGGAAGGTGAGCGTCGGGAGGGCGATGTCGAGATCGAACGACGCGATATCGAAGCAGCCCACGCAGGCCTCGAATCCGAAGAGCGTCTCGCCGAAGCCCTGTGCGTTGGCGGCGATGGCGAGCGTCTCCCACCCCACGCTCGGGACCATGGTGACCCAGGTGCGGTTAGACATCGTGCCGGGTGCTTCGAGCCTGGGGGTGACGGAGAGGGTGTAGTTGTTCGCGAGAAGGTTCGCGGGCGAGGCCGTGATGGTGATGTCCTCGGCCCATGTCGAGCCGTCGCGTTCGAGCACGGTGCGATACTGCGTCCCGGTGAACTCCCCGTTGTTGATGACAACCGGGAACGAGAAGTCGAGCACGACCTCGGGACTGGGCTCGTACTCGATCGTCTGGTTGGCCTCGAGGTCCACCTGCGTGAAGAGCTGGGCGACCGCGAAGCCGGCGCCGAACGACCACTCGCTGTTGGCCGGGTCCGGCGCCCCGATGTCCTTGCCGAGGGTGAGCCCGGCGGCGGCGGCGACCATGTTGCTGATGTTGGCCCGGAGCTCGAGGAAGGTCTCGGGCTCAAGCGTCGAGACGGCCCTGCCGTTGTTCGCGTTGTAGCCGCCCGATGTGGCAAACTGCGGGCGCGTGAGCTTGGCGGAGAAGAACCCGGCCTCGTCGGAGAGCTCGACCCAGGAGCCGGGGTTGCCCGTGGGCACCTCAAAGAAGAGCCCCGGCACGGGCCCGTCGTAGGACGCGCCCCCGTCGAAGAGCGGGAAGGACGCGAACTCGGAGCTGAGCGCGATCAGCGAGGCGCTCGAGCCGATGTTCATACCCAGGTCGGCGACCACGCCGGCGCTGAGCTGGGGCACGACATCGGCTGTGACCCGGGCACCGGGGTCGGCATCGAACTGGATGCGGACCGGGAACGGGGCGCCCGGCTCGAGCTTGTCGATGCCGGCAACTGCGATGTCGAGCTCGCCTGGATAGCTCACATCGGCGGTGCCGCCCGAGGCGATGGCCTCGAAGCCGAGACCGAACTGCGCGGAGCCGACCGCGTTGACACTGCCGCCGAACTCGCCGACGACGGGGATGCCGCTGAGGGCGGAAAGTGTGATGTCGAACGGGACGGTCTCGTTGAAGAATGTGGTCTCCGCGGAGATGGAGCCCTGGCCCGCGCTCCAGATGCTCTGGTTCTCGACCTGGATGCTCGGCGAGTTGCGGGCGATGGTGGGGACCGATGTGAAGGGCTGGGAGAGCTTGGCGAGGCGGCAGTAGCTGAGATTCGGCTGCGGTCCAGGGCCATCGGGGTCGGTCGCGATCCTGCCAGCCATGTAGACATTATCACCGAAATCGACGAGGATATCGAATGCGAAGTCGGTCTGGCCCGTGTCCGAGCCCCGGGGGAACTGATAGATCCAGGACCTCTCCCCGGCAATGTTTCGTTTGTCGAGCTTGGAGATATAGATGTCGTTGGTGACAAGGTCGCGGCGCAGGTCAAGCAGGATGTACGGGTTGCCAAAGCGGTCGACATCGAGACCCCGGAGATCGACTCGGTCATCCTGGTCCAGCGGGAAAGAGACGGAATGCGTACCGAACATAAAGCCAGACTGGCTGAACTGATCGATCAGCGGCTGCTGGGTGCCACTGACGAAGTCTCGGCCGACATAGATCTGTGAATCTCGTGTGACCGAGAGGAAGAGGATTGCGATCCCCGGCCCGACCGATCCGTCCTTCCGGAACCGGCGTTCGCCGTCGGTGGTGAAGGAGTTCAGGGCATAGTTGACGCGGCTGACCGAGTCGAGGAACTCGGCGATGTAGCTGTTGCAATCGAAGTCCACCACGACATTCCCCTCGACTAGGCCGTCGAGGGTCTCGATCCACTCGGCATCGCCCGCCGCGTTGATCTTGGTGAGGCGGCCCACGCCCAGCGGGGCCGCGGCCGTGAATTCGTTGTAGGCAACATAGATGTTGCCGAACCGGTCGATGGCGTTATCAAACAGAAGCACCGCATTCTCATCGAAGTCTGCAATGATCCGGCTGAAGACGCGCGAACCGTCGGAGCGGTACCGCTGCACCCCTAATGCTCGGCCCGGCGTCCCGTCCGACTGCACCGTGCTGATGTAGATGACATAGACATTGCCGTCCCCATCGACGACGAGGTCCGGCCCTCCGCTCAGCGTGCCGTCCGTGAACAGATCGACCTGCCATTGCTGGCTGCCGGTCTCGCCACTGAGCTTCCTGAGTCGTCTCGGCTCTTGATTGAGCGGACTCGTGAGGTAGTAGACATTACCCTCGAGGTCGAGCTGGAAACCTCGGGATCCCCCTGAGACTCCGCCGAACACGGCCCAGGGCTGATTGACACCGGCGAGAGTGTTCAGGCCGGTCGTCGGGTCAAACTTGGCGAAGAATGTGTACGAATCACTCGCGGTCTGCCCGCGACCGTTCGCGATGAGGTTTCCCTCGACATCGGTCTGCACCTCGAGGAACCGGAGCGAGGTCCAGGGCTGCCCGTTGGGAGCCCCCGGCATCGCGAACTCGATGTCCCACTCCGGATCGCGCAAACCGACGCCGCGCTTGTCGGTCGGGCTCGGCGAGATCTCAGCGCTGATGGCCTTCGCGGCCTCGGGAGAGATCGTGCCCCGCTCGACTTCTGCCTTCACGGCTTCTTTGAGCTTCGAGATCTGGGCGGTCGCGGGGGTCACGGCCAGCGATGCCATCATCAGACACGGTGCGAGGACCCTCGCGAACAACGAGCGATTCATGGTGTGTTTCCCTGGTGGTGTTGTCGTGAGGACCTACTTAGCGGTTGTCGGCGGCGTCAAGAAGATCAGTCTGTGTTGCGTCCACGGAGTTGGGGATCGCCGGGTGCTGCTTGACCATGGCCTTCGATGCGGGCTGCCCATAGAGGGCGGGCTGGAGGTACGTGCCGGCTTCGTGGGCGGGCTTGACGATGACGTCCTGCACACCTTGCACCCGCATGAACGGGTCGTTCCGCGTGGCGGTGACCTGCCAGGAGACCTTCATGCCGGGCGAGCCGCCCGCGACGCGGAAGGCGTTGTTGATGACCTCCTGCGCGACGTGGAGGTTCGGGGCAGGGGCGCCGATGGCGGTGAGCACGTAGCGCTCGTCCGTATTGATCGCGTCGTAGTAGCCGGGGAGTGTGATCCAGGCGGAGCCGTCGGCGCCGAGAACGGCGTTGCCCGAGTAGACGTTGGTCGGCTCGGGTGCCTCGGCGGAGTAGTGCTGGAGGTAGAGGTTCTCGGGGTCGAGCGGGTGGTCGATGCGGAAGGTCTTGGCGCCGGAGGCGCCGAGGTTGCCGTTGGAGAAGACGCCGTAGTTGTTGGTGCCGCCGTTGGCGTCGCCCCAGATGGCGTATCCCGAGCCGACGCTCTGGTTCATGAAGCCGCGGATAGCGATGCCGTTGCCATTGTTGGTGGAACCCGAGATGGCGGCGCCAGAGCCGTTGCTGCCACTCTGGGCGAGACCGGCGATGCCAAATCCATCGGGGCTTTCGACGCTGCCGATGATGCCAATATTGAAGCCCGTCGGGGCTTCTGCGTCAGCACGGATGACCGTACTCTGGGTCGTGTTGTTCTCAGCACTGATCACGAGCGCGGTCCCGGGATCGGTCGCGGTGTGGACCGCGCGGATCACGGGAGTGACGAGGTTCGACTCGACCACATGGAGCCTGGCGAGCGGGTTGATGATGTTGATGCCGACTTCGCCGCTCTCTTGCTGGATGACGAAGTAGGTGTTCTCGTCGATATCGAGACTGTTGGAAATCCCGAAGCAATTTCCGACATCACGCGAACCAACCGACCAGTACGAGGCCTCGGCGCCCTCCGCGAAGCTGATGTAGGCGTCACCGACAAAGTCCTGTCCGTTGCCCTCGATGTGGATCTGCCCGATCAGCGGCTCGATGCCGAGTTCGGCATCGACCTGGAGACGCGTCATCGGCATGTTGGTACCGATGCCGACGTTCTCTAAGTTGTCGACAAAGAGGCCACGCGTTTGAACGGCGTACGGCGCGGCCGTGAGTTTCTGACGGGGCGAGAGGGTGCTGCCGTCGACGCTGATCTCCAGCCAACGATCATCGTCGAACACCTCCGCTCCGAAGTCGAGTTCGAGCGCGAACAGACCGTCGGCGAAGGGCGTGCCCGGGAAGTTCAGCGTCGACCCGATCTGATTCCCGCCCGACTCCGTGTCCCACACCGAGACGCTGATGTCCGCGATGCCGTCGATCGGCGTGCCGTCGTCAACGAGGCGCCCTTGATAGGTCGTCGCGGATCCGCTGACGGGACCGGCTTGGGCGACGCCCGCGCACGAGGCGATCGCGAAGGCCGCGGCCACACACCGGGCAATCGAGTGCATGCGGACACCCGCGCGATCATACGGATTACTCCAGGCCACACGGTGGCCCACGTCGGCGGTCTTCTCGGACATGTCGGGAACCCCTTTAGATAGCGCGAATGAAACGCGGGCCCACGACGCCCGCCAATGTCTGAGGCGGAATGCGAGGTTCCGTCACCCAACGGAACAAGGCGATATTGTCGCTTTATGTGTTACCGGGCCCGGTGAGTGCGATCATCATGCGAACAAAGCGGTTGTCGCAGGCATGGTGCGTGTCCCTGGGACATGGGATTCACTATTCTGGGCGCACGCATGCAAGATCGAACCAGGAACGACACTCGCAATCGAGTCGGCGAACGGGAGGGACCCGTCAGCGGGGAGTTGGCGGAACTGATCTTCGATGAGCTGCGCTCGCTTGCAGCGTCGTATCTGCGTCAGGAACGCCAAGGGCACACGCTGCAACCCACCGCGCTTGTCAACGAGGCGTATCTCAGGCTGCTCAACTCCGACACGGAACTGCCCGCATCACGCGAGGGATTCCTTCGGCTCGCGGCGCACATCATGCGGCATGTGCTCGTTGATCACGCCCGCGCCCGCCTCGCGGAGAAGCGCGGGAGCGGGAAGCGGACGCACCTGACGCTCGACCGGGCGCTCGCCCCCTCGGGATTCGAGATCGTTGACTTGCTCAGCCTGGACGAGGCGATGACAAGGCTCGCGGCTGAGAAGCCCAGGATGGCCGAGGTGGTCGAACTCCGTTTTTTCGGGGGCATGACGATCCCGGAGGTCGCGGTGTCGATCGGGGTGTCCGAGTCGACTGTCGACAATGACTGGTACGTTGCCAAGGCGTGGCTCGCGCGCGAACTCGGAGGGGCGGAGGCCGAGGGTGGATTGGGATGACCACCCCGGACTTTGATGATATCGCGGAGGCGTTGCTCAGGCTGCGCCCACTGTCGCTTGAGGCTCGGGATCGCGAGCTTGAGCGGCTTTCCGAATTAGACCCGGCGGTCCACGAAGAGGTCCGATCGTTGCTCGAATCGGCGTCGGGCTCTGACCGGCTCTTCGAAGAACCGATCGCGTTCGCCGTAGGGTCGCGGTCGATCGCTGACGAGATGGTCTCGGGAGGTGATCATCCCACAACCATCGCGGGCTACCGCGTGCTGCACAGGCTCGGCGCGGGCGGCATGGGTGTGGTCTACCGGGCTCAGCAGAAACAGCCCCACCGCGAGGTCGCGATCAAGGTTCTGCACCGGTCGTTCGTGTCGGACTCGGTCGCGAAGCGTCTTCTCCGCGAGGCGGAGGTGCTCGGCAGGCTCCAGCACCCGGGCATCGCCCAGATCTATGGCGCGGGCGTCGATGAGGGTCAGGACAGCGCTCCCGGCCTCGGGCCGTATCTCGTAATGGAACTGGTACCGGGCCGCACGCTGCTTGATTATGTGCATGAGACCCGGTGTGATGTGGACAACCGGCTTGAACTCTTCGCGGAGATCTGCGACGCGGTCGCGCACGCGCACGAGCGGGCCGTTGTGCATCGCGACATCAAGCCGGACAACATCATCGTGACCAAGGACGGTCACCCGAAGATCCTCGACTTCGGGATCGCCCGGGTGACCGACCCGGAGCGCGCGGTCTCCACCCTGCACACGCGAGCAGGGCAGATCATCGGCACGATCTCATACATGAGCCCGGAACAGATCGCGGGCGATTCAACCCGGATCGACGCGCGAACGGATGTGTATGCGCTCGGCGTGCTCCTCTTTGAGATGCTTTCCGACCGCCTCCCGTTCGATCTCGGTGCCCTTCCGATCGCTGAGGCGGCACGCATCATCCGGGACGACGAGCCCACACAGCTCGGTTCCGTGCACACGGGATACCGGGGTGACATCGAGACAATCGTGGCGACGGCGATCGAGAAAGACCCTGCGCGTCGGTACCAGTCCGCCGCAGAGCTCGGTCGGGATGTTCGGCGCCACGTTGCGAGCGAGCCGATCCAGGCGAGACCCGCGGGCCTGGTCTACCGGGTCCGCAAGTTCGCGAGACGGAACCGGGCGCTCGTGATGGGCGTCGTTTCGACGATCATCGTGCTCGCCGCCGGCCTGATCGCGTCGCTCGCGTTCGCCGCCTACGGGCTGCGGCAGGAGTCGCTCGCGCGGGCGGCAACGGCGGACTCCGAGAAGGCCCGGTACCGCCTGAGCGTGAACCTCGCGTCCGCTCAGATCGAGGATGATCAGCAGGACCGCGCACGCGAGACGCTGCTCGCGGCTCCAGAACATCTCCGGGGCTGGGAGTGGCACCACCTCTGGCTCAGACTCGCTCCGATGCACCCAGTTCGGCGAGACGTAACTAGGAACAGAGCCGCGAGCGCGGGTCTCCGTGCGGACGGAACCTGGCTGTTCGCGGCGTTCGATGGCGATGCCTACACCGTAATCGACGCGGAGACACAGGAGCAAGTGGCGGTCCTCGAGGACGCCGTCAACACCGGCTCGCTCCGGTTCAACGCCGGCGCGACGCACCTCATCGGGCGGGCAGGCGGGCGTGTCGTGATCTGGGACGCGGCCACGGGCGAGCGCAGCTGGGTCGGCAGCCCGAGCCCGTGGTCACCCGACATGCTGAGCCGCGATGGGCGGACCTTCACGGCGTACATCCATAGCACGGAGCCGACGGGCTGGGCGTGGTCGCTGCGATCGACCGACGGGCGCGTGCTGATCGAGGAGGGGCACGGGATGGCCCGGGCTCGATTCTCTTCGTTCAGTCACGACGGCAGCCGGCTCGTGGTTCAGACCTGGAATAACGAGGACAGCGATCAGATGCTGACCGTCCTTGACGGAAAAACCGGCGAGGTGCTGGCCGAGCGCGAGATCACGGGCGATCGGCACGCGTTCGCGCGCCCCGCGTGGAGCCTGACGGGCGACCGGATCATCACATCGGAGACCGCGCCCGTTTACGCGGTTTACGACGCCCGCACGCTCGAGACGATCCGGACGATCCCGCGGCGTCCCGCGCCGTCGCACCTCATCGGGCTCACCGGCGGTTGCTCGTTCGTGGACGAGGACCGCGTCATCGTCGTGGAGCACGATCGGAGCGTCATGGTCGTCGATCTCGAGACCGGCGAGAAGCGACAGCTCCGGGCGCGCGACCCGGGCCGGAAACTGCTCCAGACCTCGGCGGTCGGGCGGGGAGACTCGATCGCCGTTGGAGATCAGCAGTGGATGACGCTGCTCTATGTTGACCGCTCGCCCGCGGTCCGGACGCTGCGCGACAGCGGTGATTCGATCAACGCCGTCGACTGGCACCCGGATGGCCGCCGCCTGGCGACCGCGAGCTGGGACGAGAGGATCAGGCTCTGGGACACAGCGTCCGGGTCGTTGCTCGAATCCATCTCCGCCGATCCCACGGCGGACCACACGGATCGACCTGCCTCGATCCGGTTCGTCGAGAACGGATCTTTCATCGAAGCACTCACCGCCTGGGACTTCTGGGAGAAGCACCCCTCTACGATTCACCGCTGGAACATCGGTACGGGGGATGTCGCGACCACGGAGATCACGTCGTGGAAGTACGCCGTCGATTTTCTGCCGCCAGGCACACGCATCGACGGCCAGTACCCCGGCGACGGGACCAACTTCACAGGCGACTACCGGGCGATCAGCAGCGACGGTCGGCTGGCCGCGGTGCCCTCCGATGTGGGAGTGCGGATATACGTCCGGGGCTCGGGCGAGACGGCCCATGACCTCCCGATCGGGCGTCGCGTCGTTGCTTTCGGCCATGCCGACAGCGAGTTGTACACCGGGGCCGCTTCGGGCATCGTGGAATCGTTCGACCTCAGGAGCGGCGAGCGGATCGCGCGGCAGACACGCTACACGAGCAAGATCTATGGGTTTGCGGTGCAACCGGGCGGGGGACGTGTCGCCGTTCTCGGGGCCGATGGCGGCGTCCTGCTCGAGTCCGAGACACTCGAGGTTCTCATGCGGCTCGACGGACACTCGGGGTACATCCGAGCGGCGCGGTTCAGCCCCGACGGACGAACACTCGCAACAGCGTCGGGAGACGGCACCGTCCGGCTCTGGCTGACGCTGCCGAATATCTCAAGGGAAAGAGCCGCAGTCACTACCGTGGACCATTGAACGTGAGAGGAGCCCCACGCATGCGTTCTCTGCCCACTCTCCCCAGGGCCCGGAGCCTCTCTGGCGAATAGGTATCGGCTCTCTTTCCGGCAATCCCATTTCGGTGGCTGCGACGCGAATCCGCTTTGGGGGGCAGGTCACCCCCGTGGTCAGTGGGGCTCATGTCATGCCCGATGCCTGCCCCGCGCGGCTTCCCGAGGACGTACTCGATCGCCGAATCGAGCGGGCCTGCCGCCCGATCGCGGCGCAGTCAGGCCCGCGGCCGCGTTGCTTGCCAGCCCCATCAGGTAGTCCTGGCCCGCCCATTGGAGCGAGCCTGTCCGCTCGGCGGCCATGCGGGCGAGGTGCTCCCCGGTCGACGATTCATCGTCGACCGACCATCGCCCCATGGCCACCGCGCCGAGCTGGTTGGGTCCCATGCCAAGCAACTGGTCTGCACCGGTCCCCCAACCAGATCCGTCATGCAGACGTTCGATCCAGCGAAATCGGCGAAGCCCGCCCCGAGCGCGGGCATCAGAGCGGTCACGCCCCGGGGTGCGAATCCCACGAGCAGGTCTTCTGTCGAACGTGAGGGCGGCAATGGAGAACCTGATCACGTCATTTTTAGCGGATGCGCTGCGGGACGAGTGCGCCTAATGACTCAACTGTGAACGCCTTCTACAGCCAGGGCTTTGGAGGAAGCAGATCGCTGATGGTTTCTTTCGCGCTGTCGACCACGTGATCAACGGCTGTTCCGACCGCGTCCGCAGCGGTCTCGGCGATGGTCTCGACGACGACATCGGCGGCGTCACGTAAGCCTTCGCCCATCCAGGCCGCGGTTTCTTGAACATACTGCTGAAACCCCGCGTCGGCACTTTCGGCG
>DDFO01000058.1:12508-25873 GCA_002337215.1 Phycisphaerales bacterium UBA1926
CGGCACTTTCGGCGGTGCCACCGAGTGTGCTGTCCATCAGGTCGCCAACCCCTTCTGAGACGGCGATTCCGCCGCCGACTGCGACCACAACGCACGCACCGAACACTACAGGGCCCGCGGGCCCGGTTGCGAGTCCGGCTCCGGCGCACGCGACGACGCCAGCGCCCGTTGTCGCGGCGCCGGCCGCATCCCCGACCACGTCTTTCGTGATGTGCAATGTTGCGGACACCGGCTTACCCTCGAGCGCCATCGTCCCTGCCTCGTATAGCACAACGGGCGTATCGATGAACGCGGGTGCTTTCCCGAGCAGCCTCATTCCTTTGGTAGTATTCAGTGATGATCCGACGTCATCGAGTTTCTTGTTGATCTTCTTGAGTTCATTTCTGTGGTGGTTGACTCGGCCCTTCATTTTCGACCGCGTTTTCGCGCGGCGTTTGTTCTTGGGGCGGTTCGCGTTCCGCTGGGCACGGTCGAGGTGACCCTGCCGAGCTTCTGCTTTGTCTGACAGCGCTTTGTGGCGATCGCTCAACGCGTTCTGCTTCGATTCCGTGTGCTTGTTGTTGAGGGCATCCCCGGCGCGTTCCGTCTTTCCGGTCGTCTCGCTCAGTTGAGCCGGGTCGTCCCCGGTTTGCTCGGGTGTCGTGCCGTCACCGGCGTCGCTCGTTCCGCTCTCCTCGGATGTGCTGCTTTCGCCGCTTGCGCCGCCTTCCGAGGTGTTACCGTCGCCATCGCTTCCACCCCCCGAGGCAGACATCAAGACCGTTGGCGCAGTGAGATTTGGTTGGATATCGCTGACGATTCCTTTTCCGTCTCCGATCGCGATGTCGCCGAGTCCGCACAGCGGGTGGCCGTGCAAGAGGATTGTCGTATTCCCGGACTTGAACGATCCGCCTTCGGCGGTCGACCCGTCGGTCACGGTCGCGTTATCGCCGATCTTGAGGGCGCCCTTGCCAGACACGATGATTTCACCGTCGGCACCCTTCGGAGTCCCGATCGCAACGGGGGTGCTCGCTGAGGATGATTCGCCGCGGAGAAGTGAGGCTAGTTCGGGAGGCAGCTGGGGTGGCATGGCGCTCATGGTTCGCTCCGATCGTTTGCGAGCATTCCTTCAAGCAGGTTCCGGCCGCGGGCCAGCACACGATCGACTTCGGGGACCCCGAGTTGTTCGTAGCCGAAGGTTGTGTCTGCGCCGGCTTGTGCGGCGCGGTAGCGATCACGCTGTATACGGAGGCCCTCGGCGCGAACCTGTGGCGCCGCGGGCGCACGCATCTCGGTTGCGGAAGTGGCGATCGCTTCAGGTTGTAGGACCGCGTTGAAAAGCGAAGCGCCCGCGGGCTGCGTCTCCAACGTGAGCACACTCGCCAGGTCTTTCGCGGTACCCATATCGAGATCGGGGCCGCTCAGAGCGCTTGCATGCGACACATACCATGACGCGGCGTTGTCTTCGATCGAAGTTTGCCCATCCGAGACGATCGGTTCGAAGCCCGGGCAGGGGTCCGGTTCGCCCCTCTTCGCTGCGCCGAATCTCTTCCGGAGCGGGTAGGGCTCCTCGCTGAGACCAGCGTGCCCGAATTTCATGCTCACGACCTCGCCGGACTGTTTCTGGAGGACGAGCGAGGGCGGTTGGGTTGGGCCGTCAGCCCGATCGATGCCGAGAATGTCCATCTCGTGTGCTCCTTAGTTCATCTTGATTGTGCCACCCTTGATGATGTGATCCCCGTCAGCGACGGCATCGATCTTGCCTCCAGAAATCCCCACTCGGCTCGCGCCCGCGATGGTAGTGACCATGCCGCCCCTGGTTGTGATGGCTCCAGCGAGATTCAGCATCACACCCCCCGCGACGTTGGTCATTGGTGCCGCGACGTTGACGTTGCCGGCGCCGAGCATCGAGACCATGGTTCCGGAGATCGTGATCACCCCGGCGCTGTTCATCGAGATACTCGACGCGCCGCACTGAAGCGTGATGCTTGTCCCCGCTTCGAGCACGATATTGGAACCCGAACTGACGGTTGTGTTTGTGCCGACCCTGACCGTTTTATCAACGCCGACGACTTCGAGGCTGTTGTTGCCAATCTCGAGAGACATGTCGTTGCCGATCGTCTCGGCCGAATCGACACCGACCGTGGTCGTCCGGTTGTTGTTGACATTGACCACCTGGTCGTACTGGGCATTCACGAACATCCGCTCGGATCCGGCCGAGTCGTCAAATGTGATCTCGTTGTGGCCGCGCCCCTTGTAGGTCTTGGACCGCATGCCGCTGATCATCTTGCCGGCGGGCAGGTCCTGGGGAGGCCGGTTGTTCCCGTTGTAGACCCGGCCCGTGATGATCGGTCGATCGGGGTCTCCCTCGAGGAAATCGACGACGACTTCCTGGCCGATACGCGGGATCTGAAGCCCGCCCCAACCTTTACCCGCCCAGGGCTCTGAGACTCGGATCCAGCACGACGACTGATGGTCACGTTCGCCCTTGCGGTCCCAATGAAACTGGACTTTCACGCGCCCGTGCATGTCTGTGTAGATCTCTTCGCCGGACGGGCCGACCACCTCGGCGGTCTGCGGTCCCTCGACGAGTACCTTCTCGTGCGCCATCGCGGGGCGGTACTGGTCGGCGGAGGGGACCGCCTCGACGTCACACGCGAACTGATCGCCCGTGTCCTCAGAGCCATCGAGTGACTCGCCGGGGTCGTTGGTTAGCGAGATTCGGGTCGCGACGAGCATCAGCCGGGTGGTTGTTCCCCCGGCTTCCTCTGGCTCAAGATCGACGAACGAGCCGACCCGCATTCCCCGCGCGTCGCAGCGGAACCGAACCGCCGCCGACTCCGAGCGGAGTTGCTCGAGCCGGATCCGCGCGATCTCTTCACCTTGGTTCTGGTGCGTGTAACGGCCCGGATAGTCGAAGACCTCGAAAGCACCCCGCGACTCGGACCGCCGGCGTGCCAGGAGGGACTTGCTGGGGCTCTCGAAGTCGTAGTCCGTGCACGCGAACGCGGACGGACGGAAGCGTGCGCGCGTCTCGAGCCCCCACGCATGCTCGACACCGATAAGATCGCCCCGCGTCGGGCGCAGCGGGACGGTGCGGTATTCCGCATCGTGGCGGTGCGCCGCGGCGTCGTCGAAGAGTTCGAGCCGGTGCCGGCGCGGGCCGTGCCCGAACCGGTAGTAGATACCCTCCTCCTCAAGCAAGCGTGAGAGGAACGAGAATGTGGATTCGCGGTACTGCACGCAGTACTCTCGCTTCTCTGGTCTTCCCGTCAGCGCATCGACCACGACGTCGATGCCCTGAGCGGAGCAGACCTCGATCACGATCTCGAGCGAGGAAAGGTTTTGGAAGATCCGGCAGTCCCGCTCGTTGTCGAGGAACCAGAACTCGGGGCGCAGGACGAGCTCGACGAGGGACGTCCGCGCGCCGGACGCAACCGCGGCGGCTTCCGCGACCATGCCGTGGAACCAGCGGACGGTCCCACGCGGCGTCGCGAGCCGCACCGCGAGACCGCTCCCGAGCAGGTCGTCGATCACGATCCCGTCCGCGGGTGTGTCGCAGGTCAGGGTGATCTCGAATGGCGTGCCCAGTCGCTCCTCGATCGTCGCTTCTCGGAGCGAGAGCCCCTGGTCCGCGGCTGGGCCGAAGATCTCTGCGATCCGATCGTCGGACTTGGGTGTGTCGATCGAGACCCGCCCGGCAGGGCTCCGGCCGGGGTTCTTTGCCGCGGGTCTTTTTGTCCAGCCGCCTCGGAGTCGTGAAACTGTTGCCATGGTGCTCTTCCTATCGGTCGGCCGCGCACAACGAGCCACGGCCGATTCATCACCGGGGTCTTCGGGATCGCGTGTCTTGGCCGTTGGTTTCCCGGTGCTGACATGCACCGGGTGTCCGAAAGAGAGTTGTAGGGGCGAGCGATGTGCGCGCCGCGTTAAAAAGTTGTGTGATCGTCAGCCGCTGAGGCGTTCGAGGAGCGTCGCACGCGTCGATTCATCGACCCCGCAGAGCTTGTTTTTCGACTCAAGGTGGTCATAGATCGCCTGCGCGTCCCTGTACCATCCTTCCGCGGAAACACCCGTGTCCGGGTTCGAGCGTGCGGCGTCTCCCGCGGCGATGGCGGTCTCGGCCAGGCGGAGATGATGTGTCGTGTTCGCGGGATCCTCGGCGGCGAGCGCCTGGAGCCCGCGCCACGCCTCGTTGAGGGCCGTCGTCGCGGCGACGGCGTCCCCGGCTGCGAGGAACGCCTCTCCCCGCAACAACTGCGAGAGCGCCCGGTACTCGCGGTTCCTGGGGTTGTCGGGGAAATCGGCCTCGAGCGCATCGCAGCGCGACGAGAAGCCCTCGGCCCGCTCGAACGCCTCGCCCGTGTTCCCGGCGTCCACCAGCGCGCGCACGACGCCGGCCTCGACGCTGCACTGGAACGCGCGGAGCTGTGCATCCATCGGGTCAGCTTCCACGAGTCCCGCGATCGCTTCGGAGGTCCTGTCGAGCAGGCGGATCGCCTCGGCGGAACGGCCCTGGTCGACGAGGATCTGTGCCAGACGCTCCCGGCCCACCGAGACGTCGAACACGATCCGCTCGTCGGCGTTCACCCCCGTGGCCCGCTGCTCCCGCAGCGCGAGCGATGTCTCCGCGAGGCGTTTTGCGTCCGGCATACGCCCGGCTCGGCGGTACGCGTCGCTCAGATTCCCCTGGCACTTGAACACCATCTCGAGGGCGACCGGTCCGAGTTTCGGGTTGTCCCGATACGCCGAACGCATCTCCTCGCGGATCGCCAGGGAACGCTCGAGTGTCTCGATCGCCTCGTCGATCTCGCAGCGGCTGAGATGGATTTCACCGATCTCCATCAGCACCCCGGCGATCCCCGCCCGGCGTTTCCCTGCGAATTCTCCGGAATCCCCGAGCTTCTCGAACGTCCGGAGTGAGATTTCGAGCTGGTCGAGTTGATCAGCCGACCTGTTCAGATCCCCGTAGATGGCACCGATCTTCTTGCGGATGTTCGCCGCGCGGTACGTGATCGACTCGTCCCCCGATCCGGCGTCGATCGAGCCGTCGTAGACGGTCGCCGCCTTCTGGTATCGTTCGAGCGCACGGTCGGACTCGCCGCGGCCGCCGGTCGCAGACTCGCCGAGCGCATCTCCGAACTCTTCGAGCGCGCGGGCGAGGCGAAGCGTACTCGAGTTGGGCGTCAGCGTTGTGTCTTCTATCTCGGCGTCCTCCATCCCGTTCACGACGTCCTGCCAGAACGCGACGCGTTCATCGGTCGAGAGACCCACGTCGAGGCGACGGTTGCCGGAGATGTCGAAGAGCAACCCGACGGTGTCGCCGATCGCGTCGAACCGCGTGCGCGCCTCGCGGAGCGCCAGCGATTTGGCGACCGCGATGCCCCCGGTTGCAGCGATAAGCAGTCCCGCCGCGGCCGCGACCGTCAGCGGCGTGCGGTGCCGCTTGACGAACTTCCGCGTGACGTAGAACGCGCTGGGGCGTGTGCCGGGCAGGCGGATCGCGTCGCCCTGGAGGTGGCGCTCGACCTGCTCGGCCATCTCCTGCACCGTCGGGAAACGCTGCGCGGGCGCCTTGGACATCGCGACGAGGATGATATCGTCGAGATCGCCGCTGAGCTGCCGTTTGAGCGATTCGGGGCGAGCCGAGCGCTTTTCGGCGATCTGAGACGGATCTGTCTTGATCGTCGTCCCGTCCGGCTTGCGGTGGTCGCTGATCCGCGTCACCGCGGTGCTGGGCCGTTCGGGGTCGGTCTCGCAGATCACACGGACGATCTCGTGCTCGAGCCGGGACGCGAGGCGGTACGGGCGCTTGCCGGTCAGGAGTTCGTAGAGCAGCACTCCGAGCGAATAGACGTCGCTCATTGTATTGATGGGCCGCCCGCTGACCTGCTCGGGGCTCGCGTACTCCGGCGTCATCAATCGCATCATGGGCCCGGTCACCGCTACAGCGACCGCCATGTTGGGGTTCAGGAGTTTCGCGATCCCGAAGTCGAGGAGCTTGGGGGTCCCGTCCGGGGTGACGATGATGTTCTCCGGCTTGATATCGCGGTGTACAACGAGGTTGCTGTGGGCGTACTGCACGGCGCTGCACACCTTGTTGAAGATCTCCAGCCGGCGTCGGACCGGGAGGTTGTTGGCGTCGCAGTACGCGGTGATGGGCTGGCCCTCGACGTACTCCATCACGAAGTAGGGATCACCCTCGTCGATGGTGCCCGCCTCGATGAACCGTGCGATATGGGGGTGATCGAGCGCGCTAAGTACACGGCATTCGACCTCGAACCGAGCGAGACTGTCGGCGAACTCGGTGCCGGTACCCCTGCGAATAAGCTTGATCGCGACCTGCCGCCGGCCATGCCCGCCCGAATCGCCGGCGTCCGTATTTGTGGGCTCGTGGGTGGCCTTCAGGACCACGCCCATCCCGCCGCGCCCGATCTGTCCGAGAACGCGGTATTGTCCGATCCGTTCGGGGAGGGGATCGGCAGACCGGAACTCACCCGTTCCGGGCATCATCATCCGGCTTATGTCGGACCCTCCACCCGAGGAGCCCAGACCTGAGGAGTGATTATTGGGATTTGTTGGTGCTTCTGAGGCGTCGTAATCATCGGAACCGGTCATCGGGCCCCCCTTCTGCCCCGCGAGTGTAACGATCCAGCGAGGAACTCAGAAAGGAGAGATCCCACGATGGCGGATCTGCGCGATGAAAAAAAATGACATGGAGCGCGCACTCCACAAGCGCTGGTTTCTATCTATAGGGTGCAACGCCGTGACTGATCACGGCATTTGTCGCTTTGCCGGCTGTGGGGACATCTGTGCTCTATCCGAAGACTGAACAAAAAAGGGACGCGTTCCCGGACACCCATCGGACCTGGATGGGTCGGATGCTTGACAATGGCGATGAATCGGTCGTAGGCGTGCACATCATGGATGTCTACGCAGAGCCGTTGCGGGTCTATTGCCTCGGGTGCAGTCTGAAGTGGGTGGGGGAGCCCGAGGACCTAGTGTCGGGCTTCTTCGCCGATCGGCTCTCACGCCCGGCGTTTCTGACGCGGTGGCGTGAGAGCCAGCGTCCGCTCCGGTTCTGGCTCATCGTCGGCTTCAAGCACTTTTTGTACGAAGAGGCGCGTCGTCGCAACCGGGACAAGAGGATGGACGCCGACCCGGGTGTTGACCTTCCCTCGCCGAACCGCGACTACGAGCGGAGTTGCGCAATGGGGATCGTTCGACGTGCTCTTACGGTCGCGGCATCGGCGTGCGCTGAGAACGGACTGGCAGAGCACTGGGAGATTTTCGAGATGTTCCATCTCAAGGAGATGACGCTCCAGCAGATCGCCGAGGTGAGGGGCATCGCACCGACTCGGACCTCGGTCATGAAGCGCACGGCGACGAAGCATTTTCAGCGGTGCTTGCGGGACATGGTCTCCTGGGACGGCGCGACCGAGGGGGACGTCGACGCAGAAATCAGCGGTCTCATGGAGGGATTGTCATGACAGCGACGACCTTCGATTCATGCCTGTTTGATGAGCCCAACCGCGGCCGGGCGAGAAAACTGCTCGAGCTTTGCGGCCCGGTTGCGTCGTCCCCGTTCGAGACTCTGATTGATCGACTTGAGCAAGCGGCAACCGATGCGTGGGTTCGTGATGCGCTCTCAGGCGTGCGCACACCCGAGGGCTTTGACGCCGAGCGTGTAGTGAACGAAGGCGTCGGCGGGATAGGTGCCGCTGAGGACTTGAAGGCTGAGGCGAAACGACGCATGCGCAACGCGCACAACGGGGATGATCGCGAATCAGCCGTCCTAATCTACACCTTAGCGGTCGGTGCCGCTGCGTTCCACCACGGCGTGTCGATCTCCAGCCGGCCTAGAGATAAGGTCATCGAGCATCTTCTCGCCCTAGCCGGGGTTCTCAGCGGCCCGCTGGCCGAGGTCGCGGAGGGCGCGGCGGGCCGGCTCTAATTCTTGTTCCGTTTCTCGGTCCGATCGCGTGGCACGCGGCTTCTCCCTCGATACAAAAATCGGATCCCTGCCGGAAAACTATTTTTTCTGCGGAGACGATTTCGTTAAGTTGATGGCGGGCGGCGCATGCTGGGGCGTGGCGGATCTCTCTGGTGCTGTATGTATCAGTTTGGCCCAACATCAATTTCAGGGTTTGGGGGGAGACATGACACGTTCGCTTCGAGTTGTTGCTCGTCTGAGTGCGGTCGCTGCCGGCGGCCTTGCGCTCGCGGCCGAAGCACAAAAAGATTGCTTTGGGTTCATCTTCCTGGACCCGATGGGTTTCTCGATCTCGACGCCCGATCAATCGGTGCGCTATCTCGACCCGACCGATGTGGTCGCCGAAGATCTGAACGGCGACGGATTGCCCGATCTCGTGGTATCGACGGGGCCGAAGCTGACCCAGCAGGGCTTCGGACCGGGCGACGTGGTCTCAGTACTCACCCAACTTCCGAACGATGCCTTCGGCGCTCCGGTTCCCATCTTCGAGACTTCCGGGAACCCATCGGGCCCTTCGATCCGAGCGGTCGAGGTTGGAGACTTCAACGGAGACGGGCTTCCCGATATCGCGGCCGTCACCAATCGGTTCGAGGTCCGAGACCAGAACAACGATGTCATCGCGACGGCGCCCGCGGAGTTGTTGATCTCGATCAACAACGGAGGAGGGCAGTTCTTCAGCCCGCTCGCGATACCGGCGTTCTTCGGCAACCTGACGGATCTGGTGGTCGGTCATTTTAACGATGATCCGTATCTTGATGCCGCCGCGTGCGCCGAATTTAGCGGGAGCGCAAATCAGGACGTCGTGGTTTTCTGGGGCACGCCGTTCGGGCTTCCCGTGGATGTCAAGACCTATGTCGGCCCGGATAACTCGGTCTCGATTTTCTCGGCCGACATCAACGGTGATGACATGCTGGATCTGCTCGTTGCGGACCGGTCCGGCACGGGCCGGATCCGCCTGTTGATCAACAAAGGACAAACGGAGTTCGGAACGCGGACTATCGATGTCGGGTCGTCGTCACCCCCCGGGTGCCGAACGATCTCGCGGGTTGTCGCGGCGGATATCAACGGGGACCAGCAGCCCGATATCATCGCGAGCAGTTCGTGCTCTGATGCGGTCTTCGCCTGGATGTATGTGGGCAACGACATCAACGACGATCCGGTTTTCGGGACGCGGGAGACGCTGATCGAGACCCAGGGATGCGATTGGATCGAGGTCGCGGGCGAAGGCGTGGATGGGAACGGGCCCGATCTCGATGACAACGGGCTCTCCGATCTCGTCGTATTCAACACGGACGAATCGGAGGTCCGGGTATATTCGGGCGAGGTCGCGGGGAGTTTCTGTTTGCTCGATACGCTGCTTCTTACGGCTCCGCAGCGCGGCGTGATCGCCAACATCGAAGGCGACGCTTCGAACGATGACGATGTTGACATCGTCGTTGTTTCGGACACGCCGAGTTTTGGCACGGTGGTCGTCGTCTCAAACGGAGGCGATCGGAATTGTGACGCCATCGATGGCGATGAGACGCCCGATGACCTGCAGGACTTCATGGGCATCGCGACCTGGAACTTTGCCGAGAACGGCTCGTTCCACGACGAAAACGTCTGGTGTCCGATCGAGATACCCGATGAGAACAAGAAGATCCTCTTCAAGCGAGACGGGATGTACACCGTTGAGTTGGGGCGTGAATGCGGAACGCCGGGCTGTGAGCAGTACCGCGTGCAACGGTTCACGGTCGAAGCGGGCATGCCGAGCATCGAGGCGTTCGGTGCTTCTTCGCCCAATCTTACGATTGGAGACGACCGCGCCGAGGGCCAGGGAGGAGGGGATCTCTCGGTCGGGACGCTCAGCGGGACGCCAGCGGTGCTCGAGATTCTCTCGGGGGAACTGACCGTCGGGTTCAACCTGTTCGAGCGGCGTGACACGGTGAACATCGGTGTGAAGCCGGGAACCGAGGGCGCGATCATTCTTGACGGCCCGGGAGCCCGACTCGACGCACGCGCAGCGCGGGTCCATATCGGGACCGAGGGCTCCGGGACACTGAGCCTGAACCGCGGTTTCTTCGAGGCGGGCGAGGTCACTCTGGGGCAGGCCGGGTCGGACCCCCAGCCGAGAGGCCGGATGATCGTGCGCGGAAACGCGTTTGCGAATATCGAGGCGGCGATCAACATCTTCAGCGGAGGCGAGTTGAACGCCTACGACAGCGCCTCGATCTTCAGTTCTGGCACGGTCTCCGTCCTGGGTGGTTCGATCACGGGGAGCATGAACGAGGGCAGCAACGGGATCACCGCTGGGACGAACAACCGGGGACTCGTCTCGCCCGGCGACGCCGACGATCCAATTGGGCGGCTGAACTTCAGCAGCACCTATACCCAGCGCGACGGGAACAGCGAGACGACGGGACGGCTCGCGATCGATGTCGCCGGAGTCGGCGAAGGCGAGCACGACGTTGTCAACGTGAATGGGCTCGCGACGCTCGGAGGCGTGCTGACTGTCAACGCGACGGCGGATCTCGGCGCGCTTAGCGTGGACACGGACCCGGTCCGCTTCCTTGAGGCGAGCAGCATCTCAGGGCAGTTCGATGTTGCCCTCCTCCCGGGGCTGCGCGATGGTCGGTTCTTCAACCTTGCGTACGACCGGTCCGTGCCGGGCAAGCAACGCGCGGTGCTCGAGGTCTCGTCGCTCGGCGATGAGTTCGGTTTCGACGGCACCATCAATCCGAACCTCGACGCGGTGGGGGGCCCCATTGCCGTCGGAGTCGCGCACATGAATGACGACGGCGAACCCGGGCCCGGCGACGATTTCCTTGACGTCGTGGTCGTGATCTCTGGAGACCCGGATGCGCCGCAGCCCGTCCCGGGCGCGTTGCTTGTTCTGCTCAACGCCGGGTTCGAGACCGACGGCACGTGGGCCGGGTTCAGCAACGCGATCAATCGGACGTTGGGGATGGGCCCGACCGCGCTCGATATCGGCGATCTCGACGGTGACGGCACCAACGATATCGCGGTCACCCACCGCAATGAAGGCGCCGACGAGATCCGTATTGGGCTGAACTCGGACAACGACGGAGACGTCACGTTCTTCCCGAACCAGATGTTCGTCAACGATCCAACGGCGATCGTGATCGCCGACTTCAACGAGGACGGTGGCAACGATGTCGCCGTCGTGGGTGTGGACAGCATGGGCGAGGGCTCGCTCGTTGTCCGACTCAACACCAACACCACGGTGGGCAACGACTGGCAAGGCTTGGACGTGACCGCTCGGGCCTTCCCGTCCGGCGGCGGGACGACGTTCATGGAAGTGGGGGATTTCGACAACGACACCTGCATCGATATCTTCCTGACAAGCGACGGAGACGGCGGGTTGAACATCTTTACCAACCAGGGCGTCGCGGTGAACGAGGACTGGAACGGGTTCGATGACAAGGCCGTGATCGCGACGGGGCCGCGACCGGCTGCCGCGTACGCTGCGGATCTCAACCTTGATTCGGATCCAAGCGCCGACCCCGCGGTGAACCTCGATGACATCATCGTCGTCGATCGCGAGTTGAATCAGCTCACCGTTCTCCTGAACAACAACGCGACCCCGGGCATCCTTCGGTTCAGCCCACCGGCCGCGATTCCGTTTGAACCCTCGCCGATCGCAGTGACCGCCGGGGACTATGACGGGGATGGCGATCCCGATGTCGCGACGATCGTTCTCGACGGTGGCATGCAGAGTCGTTCGTTGCTGCTTCTTCGGAACGATCTCGACATAGGGACCGGTCAGGTGCAGTTCGCCGAAGACGATCTCGGCGTTCCGCAACCGGCGAATCCCGTGCTGCTTGCATCTGGTGACGTCAGTCTTGATGAGAATGAAGATCTGATCGCCATCACTGGTCATCTCCAGAACCCGGGCATGCCCCGCGGCGGGAGCCCGTCGGAACTCCGTCCGTTCTTCATCGTCCCGCAGGCCGCGGGATGCAATCCGGCGGACCTGGCTGAGCCATTCGACGTGCTCGATCTCGAGGACATCTCCGTCTTCGTGACGGGTTTCACGAGCGGCGACCCCGTTGTTGATTTTGATCAGAACGGGGTCTACGACCTCGCCGACATCACGGTGTTCGTGACCGGATTCGAGGCGGGTTGCCCCTGATCGATTCCGGAGCCACGCACGCGGAAGGTCGCTGGGCGGTTATCAGCAGGAGGTGAACCCGGTTGGCGGATATCGGAACCGTTGCGGTGCTTCTCAATTTCATCAGTTGTTTCTGATCTCGATCAATATACTGCGATCTTGTTTCGATCGGTTGTTTGGCTACACTCTGTTTCTGCCGGAATCGGGGGGGCACGGCTTGGGAGAGGGTCATCGTGAGGAATCCGGCGGCGGCGAAGTAGGGTGCCATCCCTCGCGTCCGACCGGGAGGGAGGACTTCAGATGTTGGGAATCGGTGAATCCAGCCTTCGCGGTGCGGTTGTGCTTCGTTCAATTTCGGCCCGCAACGCATCACGAGGTATCCGGGCTCTTGCTGTCGCCTGTGCGATGCTGCCGTTGACACCGACCTCGAATGCGCAGAGCTGTGACAGCTCGATCGTTTTCGAGCCCATGCACGTCATCACAGGGAACGGCCCGGCAGGCCTCACCGTCGCGGATGTGGATCTCGACGGGCGGCTCGACATTCTTACCGCGAACTTCGATGGCGCGAATGCGTCGCTTCTCTACCAGAACCCGGCCGGGGGGTTCGACGCACCGATCCCGGTCCTCGTCGGCCTGACGCGCTGCAACGACATCTTGGTCGATGACCTCGACGGGGACCCATTCCCCGACATCGTCGCGATCACCGCGGGATCCAGCGGTACAGGGCAGATCTCGCTCCGATTCCAGACAGGCCCTGACCAGTTCACCAACCAGATCGGGTTCTTTGGAATCGACGACGCGTTTCGCGGGTTTTCGATCGCGGACTTTGACATGGATGGTGCGAAGGACGCCGCTGTGATCTCGGAGTTTGCGCAAGACGACGACATGCTCATGTTCTGGAACAACGGGGCGGGGCTCTTCTTCGAGCGCACCTCCGTCTCTGCGGCGGGGAATATCGAGGGGACCTCGCTCGCCACAGCAGATTTCAACCTCGATGGATTGCCGGACATCGTCGCAACCGATCGGGGCGGAGATGATGTGCTGGTCTTCGAGAACCTCGGGTCGAGGCAGTTCGCGTCGAGCTCGTTCGACGCCGTGGCATCCGGGACAGGGCTGTCCACCAATCCGACCCGTGTCGAGGTTGCCGATCTCAACGGAGACGCGTTCCCTGATATCGTGGTCTCTCTGAAGAACGCCAACTCCGCCACCGGCGCGATCGTCGGTTTCATCAATGACGGCGGTCCGACCGTCTCTTTCTCGGTGGTGCCGGGCAACGCCCCGC
>DDFO01000058.1:25977-34689 GCA_002337215.1 Phycisphaerales bacterium UBA1926
CGGCGTTGGGGCCGACTCGTTCGCTTTCGGCGATCTCACACTCGACGGCATCTCGGATCTCGCGATCATCGACCTCAACGGGGGAACGCCGGACCGCGTCCTTGTCCTTGCGGGCGAGGGCGACGGCACGTTCTGCGAGTTCGCCGAGCTCGACCTCGGCATCGCGATCAACCCCGAGCGGTGCCTGATCGCGGACATCGACGCCGACGGGGACAACGACCTGCTCGTGACCGCCGATAGCAACGATCCCGATCAGCCCGCTGGCACCGACCTCGTGGTCATTTTCGAAAGCAACCCGGGCGCTCAGGACTGCAACAACAACAGCATCCCCGACAGCGACGAGACTTTCCCCGAGCTGAACTGGGACACCGACGCCGGCGGGCTCTTCTCCGCGTCGTCGTCGTGGTGCCCGCGTCGCCCGCCAGCGCCGGGCGACGACGTCGCGTTCGATCTCGATGGAGTGTTTGACGCGACGTTGAACACGGGCTTCTTGGTCGAGCAGGTTGAGTTCAGGCGAGGCTCACCCCGCCTGATCGCGCCGGGTGGCCCCGGGATGCCGCCCACCCTCACCATCGGCGATGCGCGGTCGTCCGCAGCGGGTGGACGAGACGGCGACCTCGAGGTCGGGGTGCTCCCGGGTGTGCCCGCGACGCTCGAGATCGCGGGGGGAACCGTCCTCGTCGGCCCCGCCCCGTCAGTCGACACGATCCATATCGCCACGGTCCAGGACACGATCGGTGACGTCCGCGTCACGGGCCCCGACACGCTGCTGCGAGCCAACGCGTCGCGCATCGACATCGGTACGTTCGGCCATGGCTCGCTCCTCATCGACGGTGGGGGGCGGGTCGAGGGCGGTGAGATGCTGCTCGGTCTGATCGCGACCGAGACGAACGCAGGAACCGGGACGCTCTCGGTCCGGGGCGAGGGGTCCGTCGCCGATATCGAAACAAGCGTCGTCATCCGGCAGGGCAGGGTCGAAGTGCTCGACGGAGGTGCCGTCAACGCGCTCGTCATCAATGTGCAGGGCGGCGAGCTCGTGGGGAACGGAACACTCAACGCGAACATCAGCAACCGCGGCGTTGTCGCTCCGGGCGCCGATGATCTGCGGGGCACACTCAACGTCGTGGGCGGATACAACCAGCAGGGCACCGCGCAGGGTGTCGTGCAGACCGGTCAACTCCGCATGGACCTCGCGGGCGAGCAGGATTCCGACAAGCTCATCATCAGCGGCACTGCGCAGCTCGCCGGGGGGCTCAAAGTCGTCGCCGCGGGCGATCTGAGCGACCTTGCGGACGACGTCTCCATCCCGATCGTCGAGGCTGGCTCGATCGCGAGCCGGTTCGATGTCGCCTTCCTGCCCGGTCTTTCGGCGGGGCGGTTCCTTCGAGTTGTCTACAACGAGTCCGGGACGGTGTCGCTCGTCGTGGGAACGCTCGAAGGAGACCTCGGGTTCGGTAGTGAGAACAGCGTGGGGTTCGGGGGCGTTCCCCGCGCCGCGACGCTCGCCGACATGAATCTCGACGGGCTCCCCGATGTCGTTCTCGCTGTCCCCGACGACGTCAATCCTTCCGGCGCTCCCGGGAGCATCATCGTCTTATTCAACGGTGGACTGGGCGGCCCCGGAGGCGACGAATGGCTCGGTTTCACATCCAGCATCCAGGTCCCCGCTGGTGTCGATCCCGCGGCGGTCGCGGTCGCCGATCTCGATCTGGACGGTGGACCGGACATCGTCGTCGCCAACCGTGGTGAAGACAACGTCCTTGTTCTTGTCAACAACGGCTCTGGTGAGATCGATTCGATCACGCCCTTCGCGTCGGTCGGGTTCAACGACACCCCGACAGCTGTCGCGATCGGCGATCTCAACGAGGACGGACGCAACGACGTCGCCGTCGCCGGGCTTGATCCGAACAACAGCGTCGTGGGAGAGCTCACCGTTCGCCTAAACAGCGGGGGCACAGGTGGGGGCTGGGCCGGGCTCGGTGCCAACGCCTTCCGGTTCACTGTCGGCTCCGGCGCTGGCTCAATGGAAATCGGCGACTTTGACAACGACACCTGCCTCGATATCTTCCTTACCACCGACGGCGACGAAGGTGTGAACCTGCTCGACAACCTGGGCAATGAGTTTGGTTTGTGGCAAGGCTTTTTGCTTCCCCGGACCGTCATCCGAACCGGGCAGAACCCCGTAGCCGCCACGACGAAAGATCTCGACGGCGACGGCTTTCTCGATCTGATCGTCGCCGACGGGTCCGACAGCACGCTCTCGATCATCCTTCAGGAAGGGATCATCGGTGAGCTCGAGTTCAGGCCGCCCACGGCCTTTGCAATCGGGACCGATCCACGTTCCGTGGTCTCCGCCGATCTCGACGGGGACGGCGACAGCGACCTCGCCCTTGTCGTGAATGACGAAAGCGAGACCGCCCGGGTCGTTCAGCTCTACCGGAACGATCTCGACGTTGGTTCCGCTCAGCTCCAGTTCTCGCCCGCGTCCACGATTGTCTCCCAGAGCGGCGAACCCCTGTTCGTGCTCGCCGGTGATGTCGACGGGCTGAACGGTGATGATGTCATCGCGATCGGGCTCGCCGTTTCACCGCCCCCGGGCAGTCGGGGTGGCGGGATCTCCGGTCAGGTCACCACGACGCTCAACATCGGGCAATCGCTCGGGTGCAACGTCGCCGACATTGCCGAACCATTCGATGTGCTTGATCTCGCGGACATCTCCGTCTTCGTGACGGGTTTCACGAGCGGCGACCCCGTTGTTGATTTTGATCAGAACGGCATCTACGACCTCGCGGACATCACCGTGTTCGTGACCGGGTTCGCGGCTGGTTGTCATTGATTGAATCAATAGGGCCCGCAGAGCTGATCTCTCGGTTCTTCTGGTTTGGTACCTCTACCGAAGCGATGGACATCTCAACCTCTGCGAGCGGAAGGTCGCCTTTTCAAATGTGTGAATCACGCGGACGGTATGGTGAACATGAGAATGTGGTCTGTTAAACAGCCTCGCAAGCCCGTTGATCCGCCGTGAGTGGCCCGAGGCCCTGTTGAACAATGACTCGTTCTCCGCGTTCCAGCGGTTCATCGACGAGAAGCAGCAGGGCTGAATGGCTACAAGGCCTCTTGAATAGCCGCGGCATACCCGGTGTGGTAATTACCCCCGAAGTATGCAAAGGACGCTCTCAGTTGCAACAGTTCGGGAAAATATACCCATTCGGAACGCGAATGTATCGGCGGGCAAACTTACGTATACTTCGCACGCATGCCAAGTTATGTTGGTCATCGGTGCCCGCGCCGTGCTGATTTGTAAACTGAATGTCGCCGGTTCGAATCCGACAGGTGGCTTTGTCACAACTTCAGCCGAACGCAGCACTTCGCGTACCTGCCCGTGTCGGGCAGAGCGGCTCCGAGAGCCCTTGGCCGGTGGTCATTCCCACCCAGGGCCGCGAGGTACGCGCGATGCCGCGTTCAAACCCCTCCATCCCGAAGTACTCTCTTCACAAGCCGAGCGGGCGCACCCGCGTCCGGATTGGCGGCCGTGACATCAATCTCGGCGCGCATGGCTCGTCCGAGTCGAAGGGAGCGTACTGGCGGATAGTCGCCGAGCACCTCGCGGGCGCGGTCCTACCGAAATCTGGATTGCCTGGGTTGCGTTGCTCGGTCCTTCATCTTCGACCGAATCGCCGGTGACCGGTGACCGGTGGGCGTATCTGAGCTCCCTCAGCCAGAGGAGATGTGGAACGCGTCCACGTCTCTCAGAATCTGGCGAGGTCACGACGACAGCAGACCGATCACCCCGCGACGCACATCGTGACAACCCTTGCACCATGTTCCGCAGAGGATCGACCACCGCGGGAGCCTTCCTCGGTGAGCATTCCTTCGGCCATTCTCAGAAAAAATCTGGTTCCCAGAAAAAAAACCCGCTGCGTCTCGTCTAGTGGAGTGAACGGCGGCGCTCTCTGGCAACCACGCCGCGCCGCCGGGGTCTAGCTCGCGAACTTGCAGAAACGGAGGCGGTATGCATCGAACGAGATGGAGCGTGATCGCTGCGCTGTCGGCCAGCCTACCCACCGCGGCTACCGGCGCACAGCCGTACAGCATCGATTCTTTCACAATAGACGGGGGCGGTGCCAGGCTCACCGGCTCGACATACACGCTCTCGGGCACCGTCGGGCAGCCCGACACAGGCGTGCTCACGGGTACATCGTTCTCAATCAGCGGCGGGTTTTGGGCGGATGCTGTCGAGTTCTCCTGCAACCCCGCCGACGTCGCCGAGCCGTTCGGCGTGCTGGATCTCAGCGACATCAATGTCTTCGTCAGCGCGTTCGTGTCCTTCGACCCGGTCGCCGACCTGAACAACGACGGGATCTTCGATCTGAGCGACCTCGGAGGGTTCGTTACAGCATTCCTCACCGGCTGCCCCTGATCCGGCGCGTCGCACCCACCAGCGTTTTGTTTCCATCGCTCCACACATCCCGCGGCCGTGCTCGGTCGCTGTCAGGAGAGACCACCATGAACAAGAGAAGATCGATCCTCAACCGTGCCCGGTCCGTCCTCCTTGCCGCCGGCCTCGCCGCGGCCCTCGCCTCAACCGCGGCCGCCCAGACTGAATTCACCTACCAGGGCGTGCTCTCCGATGGCAGCGGCCCGGTCACCGGCACCGAGAACATCCGCTTCCGCCTCTACGACGCGCCGGTCGGCGGGACGCTCTTCGGCGAGACCACGCAGAATGTCGATGTCGCGGACGGCGTGTTCACCGCCCCGCTCAACCTCGGCACGCTGCACACCATCGACCCCGCATCCGCCTGGATCGAGATCGCCGTCGGCATCGGGGGCGGCTTCTTCGACACCCTCGGCCGCCAGAAGATCACCGCCGCCCCGTTCGCGATGAACACGCGGGGGATCGAGGTCGCGCCGGACAATGTCGTTTCCATGAGCCCGCATCTCCGCATCGACGGCACGCTTGATGTATTCCCGCTCGCAGACGGCGGCTCATTCAAGGTGGTGGATTTCCCTCCAGCAGCCGGCATCGCGGAGGGGACCGCCGTGCTCGGCGTCTACAACGGTGAGAGCGAAGGTCCGCAGCAGCGTTTCGAAAGCGACGATCCGGACTACATCTTCTGGGATATCGGACAAAACGCCGAGAAAGGCTTCGCGGTTGAGTTGTACGACGAACCGGTGATGACGCTCTCCTTGGATCGTCGCGTCGGAATCGGGACAACCGCGCCGGCCGGCCCGTTCCATGTCCAGTCACCGGCGGGCGGCGTTCCCGCGTTCATCGTGGGTGAGACCGGGAACGTCGGGATTGGTCTGAATACGAACTCACTCGCCGGCGCATTAAACGTTAATGGCGACTCCTATCTCCTTGGGGATGTCGTTGTGACCGGGCAGACCCACTCTGATTCACTGAGCTCGGATACCTACAGAGTCGGCGACAACTTCGCGGGTCAGGCGCGGATTCGATTCGATTCAGCTTTCAACAGTGTCCCCCGGTGGGAGTTCATGATGGACGATGTCGACAACGACGCCTTGCAGCTCAACAACCTGACGACGCAGGGACTGCCTGTAATGGAGATCGACAACGGGACGGGCCACATCGGCATCAACGGGTTCGCGCCCGCCGACTACACCGTCGCCGTCAACGGCGAGGTCTGCGCGACGGCGTTCCTGTGCGCCTCGTCCCGGGCACTGAAGGACGACATCACCCCGATCGAATCCGCGCTCGCGCTCGTCGATCGCCTCGAGGGCGTCACCTACACCTGGAACGAGTCCGCACCGGAAGACATGAGGGGCCAGCACGCGATCGGGTTCATCGCCGAGGATGTGGCCGAGGTCCTGCCCACGATCGTCGCAACGGACGACGCCGGGAACGCGATCAGTATCGACTACGCGAAGATGACCCCCGTCGCGATCCAGGCGATCAAGGAGCTCAAGGCCCGGTACGGCGATGAACTCGCCGAACTCCGGGCCGACAACGACGCACTCCGCGTCCGCCTCGAGCGCCTCGAACTCATGCTCGACACCTACGCCCGGAACACGGACTGAACCGAGAGCATCACATACACGAGAAACGGACTCGTGGGAAACCCATGTCGCCGGGCCGGGAAGGGCCCGGCGGCGTGTTCAGGGGGACGGAGGCTCGCTGGGGGCCTCCGTCTTCCATTGCCTCACGAGCGCCACCTCCGCGGCCGCGCGCTCCTCCGGGCCGAGCCCCGTCTCACTCGGTGAACCGCCGGTTGCGACCGCGGCATCGGCCCGCCCCCATCTTTCGCGGAGTTCACGCCGCTCGACCGGCCCCCGCGCGTCCCACGCCGTGAGCACGCCGCCCGCGTGCGCGGCGTACAGCGTCCGGCTGTCCGGGCTCCACCGCAGGTCGTGAACGAACAGCGGCCCCCGCCCATCCTCGGCGGGCGTCGCCTGGAACGAATACAGCATTGTGTAGAACTCGGTCTCGATCACGAAGATCCGCCCATCGAGCGAGCCCACCGCGAGGGTCGAGCCGTCGGGCGAATACGCCGCGCACAGCAGCCGATCCGGGTCGCTGATGGGCTGCGCAAGGACCTCGCCCGTCTCGATATCGATGACACGAGCCCCGGTCGTCGCGACCGCAACAAGATGCCGACCGTCCGGGCTCAACGCGATGCCCTCAGCAGTCCCAAGCGGCAGCGCTTCGAAAGTCCGTGACGCGAGATCGAGCCGCTTGATGGTGCTCTCGCCGCTGCCGGTAAACAGAAGGGCGTCCCGCTCCGGCATCACAACATGGCGGGAACTGATCGGCCCTCCGCCCGGAAGGGTGCCGGGGTTGAGCCGGGGGACCGTCGGGTTGATCGGCGCAGGGTTGTCCGGCGCCGTCCAACGTGATGCGCCGTCGCTCAGGCTCCATCGCGTCACGCCCACCACCGAACCATCCTCGGCCTCGACCGTCGCGAGCAGCTCAGTTCCATCCGGCGAGAACCACAGCATCGCGTGCCACCGGTGGCGTTGGCTGGATCGCATGGGCAGCAACGCCAGCGTCTCACCCGTGCGGGTATCGACCACCGCCACCTCGTCCTGCCACGGCGACATCACCGCGAGCAATCCACCCCCCGGCGAGATCGCGAGGTGGTACAGCGCCCCCCGCAGCGGCCGAGCGTGATACAGCGGACGCAGTCCGATCTGAGGGTTGGTCGTGTCGATCACCAGCGGTCGGTACGGTCGATCGGTGATCGCGACGACCGACGCCCCGCCGTGCATCACGCCCGTGGACCCGATGAGCGGGGACGGGTTGCCCCGGCCATTGTCAGAAAGGAGAAGAACATCGTCGAGCCGACCCCCGTCCGGGTCCATCAGGCGATAGGTGCCGTCTTCGAGCCGGACGACGAGCCGGTCGCGGTCGGGCAGGTAGGCGAGCGGCTGCGCGACACCCTCGAAACGACGCCTTGTCTCCAATGTCGCGACATCGAAGAACCCAACGCCGCCAGCGGGTTCCTTTCCCGGAGAAGTCACGCTCGCCGCGGCAATCTCGCCTCGATCTTGAAGCAGCACGAAGGACACGCTCTGCTCCATCCGTTCTGTCCGGGCGACAATCGCTCCCGAAGCCGCGTCAACAACGGCGAATCGGAACCAGTGCGGCTGTTTGGATTCCCGTTGGAGCGACACCACCGCCCGCTCGTCGAGGCCGCGGACATCGACCCAGCCGGGCAGATCCGTGTCGGAATCGGCACCGAGATCGATGGCCCTGGGGCCGTGCGATCCGGTCGAGATGTAGGCCGCCGGCCCGCCACCCGGAGTTGCCGCAGAACCAGCCGAACCCTCCAGCCACATCCACGCACCCAACGAAGGCTCGTATCCTGAAGACGCGGCAGACGGCCGCCCGAGTTCCGGAGCACGATCAACCGACCACACGCCGGTGTCGAGCACAAACATCTCGCCGTTCGGGCCGTACGCCCGGACGTTGGGAAGCGGTGCGTGCCGGACCTGTTCAACCCGGGAAAACCGGCCCAACCCCGGGCGAGGCGTCACCTCCCCGGTCCGCGGATCCCAGGTCACGAGCGTCTCATCGACGACCGTGAGCACACGCGCGCCGTTCTCGACCACCGCGAACAGGCGGTTCCCGGTCCATGCCGTGCCCGCATCGCTGTTGAACGCGAGCCCACCGAAACCCCGATCCCCCGGCATCCATGCCGGCACCGAGGCCGCGAGCAACTCCCATCCCCACCCGCGCAACCCGGGCGGCACCGTCTCCAGCGACTCGATCGCCGGGAGGACACGACCCGCGAGCGAGTCATCCGCCGCGGCCTGGAAGGCCCGCGACACGAGCCTCGCCTGCTGTCGCCGGGCCTCCCGGTCGCTCGCCTCCGCCGCGAGCCTCGCCCGGTACTGCCCGGCCGCCAGCAGCCCCGCAACGACGAGCCCGACCAGCAGCGTCAGCACCGTCGCCACGACACCCCCGACGAGCGTCCTGTTGCGGCGAACGAACTTCACCGATCGATCGACCCGGCTCGGGGCACGGGCCCGGATCGGCCGGTCATCGAGATACCGACGGATATCCGCAGCGAGTGCATTCCCGTCGGCATAGCGTCGCGCCGGATCACGGTCGAGACAGGCCCCGACGATCGTCGCGACATCCCGCGGGATCGATCGGTCCGCCGAGGTGAGCAGCGGTGCCTCGCTCATCTCGATCTGCCGGATCGCCGCGGAGATCGAGAGCCCGCCAAGATCGACCGGCGGCCGGCCGGC
>DDFO01000058.1:34755-46884 GCA_002337215.1 Phycisphaerales bacterium UBA1926
CCGGCAACGAGCTCGTACGCGATGACGCCCAGCGCATACACGTCCGCCCTCGGTGTGACGTCGCCGTGCCGTCCGAGTTGCTCCGGCGCGATGTAGGCGAGGGTCCCAAGAATCTGCCCGTCCCTCGTCATCGTCGTTGCCGCGATGGTCGCATCGCCCGTCACGCTCGCGATGCCGAAGTCGAGCACCTTGGGCTGCCCGCTCGGCTTCACGAGGATGTTCTCGGGCTTCAGATCCCGGTGCACGACACCACGGTCGTGCGCGTACCCGACACCATCGGCGACCGTGGCGAGCAAGGCCAATCGCTCCCGAAGACCCAGCCCCGCATCGTCGGCATGCGCGAGGATCGGCCGTCCCTCGATCAACTCCATCGCGAAAAAAGGGCACCGCGCAAGCCCCACCGTCGCAACCCCCGCCTCGAAGACCTGGGCAATCCCGGGATGCTGCAATCGACCCTGGATCTCCGCTTCCGAGCGCAGCCTCGCGGCAAACTCAGTCCCGGCCCGCACGCCGTCGACAACCTTCAGGGCGATCCTCCGCCGCGGCTGTTGCTGCTCGGCCTCGTAGACGACCCCCATGCCGCCCTGCCCGATCCGACGCAGGACTCGGTATCCGCCGATCGATGAGGGCTCGCCCGCGCCACCCGAATCGCCCGTGGTCTCCCCAGCCAGCAGAGCGTCGAGTTCACGCCGCCGATCATCAATCTTTTCGTCGGAGAAAAGAGGCGCCTCGATCGACGTGCCGTCCGCCCGGAGGAGCGAGAGCACCTCGCGGCGAAGGCTCTCATTTCCACTGGTTGTTTCTGCGACAAACCGCTCGCGATCCTCAGGCGGTAACTCCAGAGCATCGGCGACCACCGAGAACACGGCCTCGAGATGACTTTCAGACATCATGTCCCGCAGTCTCTCGGATCAGCCACAGCCGCACCGCCTGCCATTCGCGCCACGCTGTTGACACGCTGATGTCGAGAATATTCGCGATCTCTTCGAACGAGAGCGACCCCAGAATACGCAACTCGGCGACCCTGCCATAACGCTCGTTGAGGCTCGACAAGCGATCGAGCGCATCATGGAACGCCACCGCGTCGTAGCCCGCGTGCTCGGCCGCGAGTGCCCCGGTCGAGAGCGTGATCTTCTGGAACCCGCCGCCACGCTTCTCGGCGTTCTTCGCCCGGGCATGATCGGCGAGCACCTGCCGCATCGCCTTCGCAGCGAGGGCGAAGAAGTGCGACCTGTCCTCAACCGACTCAAGGCCACCCGAGATCTTGATCCAAGCCTCATGTACCAGTGCCGTCGGCTGAAGAGTGTGCCCCGAACGCTGCCCCTGAAACACGGTCACCGCAAGACGAGTCAACTCGCGATGCAACTCGTCGAACAGCCGACCAGACGAAGAGGCGCATCCAGAACGGGCCTCTCGCAACAGGGCATCAATATCGAGCTCATCGGAGTTCTCTTCCGGCATTCGTTGCAGCCTATCGAGCAGCCCGCCACCTCAACAGGAAGATCGTGACCGACGAGGGTGAACTCGGATTCTCGGACTCGGTACAAGGGGCCGCCGATCGAAGTTTCGTTTCGATCTCCCAATACAGGAACGGCCCCGCACTCGCCGCTGGGTCGAGCCATCCTGTTCTCTCTGTCGCGAGCCCCGCCGACGCTCGACGAGCAAAGAAACGCCGTTTCAGAGCTGTCAGGGCCGATTTCTACGAATCCGTGGTCGCTCCCGTCCGCGTGCCCCGAACGCATTGCCCGGCCAAGTTTGCGATGGCGCCATGGCCGTCGACGTCGTCCGGGTCCGGCTGGCGACGTATACGCAGCACGGAAGAAACAGGAAGGCCTACAACGGCCGACTGGTCGACGACGTCATTGCGAACATCGCCGAGCACTGACTTTCCCCCTGTTGCTGTGCCAACATCAATTTCCAGCAACAGTGCCTCTCCGCGCCGCCCGTAGGCTTCGGAGAGAAGCGGAGCAGGCCTCCGACGGGGTGATCGTCTGCGGTGCCGGCGGCCGATACTCCGGCGAACATTGTGGCCGCTTCGTGGTGTGAGCCTTCCACGCCGGGCTGTTTCTTCGGAACGTTGAGCCCCTCTCGATTCAGATACGCTCCACGCGATTGTGATGAACCTGCCAGCCGGAACAGCGAAGACGCGCCGCGACGCGCCGGCAGCCGTATCGCATGGCCACGTCCCGGAACTCTCGGCGTGCGTTCTGTTCTCGGTCTCGAAATCGTCCTGAAGAAGGCTCTCCATGCAATGCCGTAGGGAGCGTGATCGCGATCTGACCCGGATTCAACAACTGATAGGCATGCCGCCAAATCGAGCGCAACGCACGGGTTTCCGCACAAGGCCGTTCGGCTACGCATAGAACCCATGGACTGGAGGCGCTCTTGAACGACACCGAGGGGACATCTGAGAAGCTCGCACTTGATCCAGTCGCACTGGAGAGAGCCATCGCCGCCAATGACGGTGCGGCGTGTGAATCGTGGCTTGATCAAGCCCAAGCGGATGAGATCATCCACGAAGTCGCACAGTTGGCGGATGCGGACCGTTCTGCCTTGCTTGGACTTCTCGAGCCAGAGGCTGCCGCACACCTTCTGGATCTCATGCCCGAAGCGCACGCGATCCATGCGATCGAGGATGTCAATATCTCGGTGGCGGCTCAGATCGTCGAAGAGCTTCCGAGCGATGAGCGGGCAGATCTGATCAGATCGCTCGATGCCGAGACAGCCGAGGCGATCCTGGCTGAGCTTGAGCCCGACATCGGCGAGGATGTTCGCAGGCTTGCGGCCTACGGGGATGACACGGCCGGCTCGATCATGCTGAGTGAGTACTTGGTGTTCGCGGATTCGCTGACTGTTCGCGAGTTGCTTGCCGACATCGAAAGCAATGCGGAGAAATACGCCGACTACAACATTCAGTATACCTACGTCGTTGATAATGAAGGACGCCTCGTTGGCGTGCTTCCGCTACGGAACGTCATCCTGGCCCGACGGGCAGCACCCGTTCGCGACGTGATGATCGCCGATCCGATCGCCATGCTCGACACGGCCTCGCTCGACGATGTGCGTTCGGAATTCCGGGAACATCCGTTTCTCGGCTTCCCTGTCGTCGATGCAGAGCACCGATTGGTTGGCGTGATCGAAGCAAGTGATGTCGCACGGGCCGATATCGAGGAAGCAGACGAAAGGTACCGGCAATCACAGGGCATCGTGGGCGGCGAGGAACTCCGGAGCATGCCGCTCTTTCTGCGTTCGCGGCGTCGTCTCGCCTGGCTGAGCGCGAACATTGTGCTCAACATCCTTGCCGCAAGCATGATCGCTTTGCATCAGGACACGCTCGAAGCGGTTATCGCGCTGGCAGTCTTCTTGCCGATCATCTCTGACATGAGCGGGTGCTCAGGGAACCAGGCTGTGGCAGTCACGATGCGCGAACTCACCCTCGGCGTGACGCGTCCGAATGATGCGGCACGGGTGCTCATCAAGGAGATCTCGCTCGGCCTGATAAACGGCTCAGCCCTCGGCATCCTCATCGGCGGTGTCGCGTATCTCTGGAAGGGCAATCTGTTCCTCAGCGGCGTGGTCGGCGTATCGCTCGCGCTCAACACCGTGATCGCTGTGTGCATCGGCGGACTCGTGCCGCTGCTCCTCAAGAAGTTCAAGGCCGACCCGGCGTTGGCATCGGGCCCCATCCTCACAACCATCACCGATATGTGCGGCTTCTTCATCGTGCTCACACTGGCATCGCTGGTTCTGACAAGCCTCACGTGACCGGGGAATCGGGCAGGGCGACCGAGAGCGTGCGTTCGATGGCGTTGGTGAGGTCAAAGTGCTCGGTGCGACCCGGCCAATGCAGCGAGAGTCTCTTCACAGAGCAGGAGTACTCCGCGACATACAGAGTGCCACTGGCGTTGTCATAGTGCGTTCGCCATACCGGTTGAGAGAGGAATGCTTGACGGACCTGTTCGACCGTGGTGGTCGGATCAACAAGCTGCTCAATCCGCTCGAGACGACCCTCCGTCTCAACAAAGTTTGCGTACTTCGGCCAATCAATGCCTCGCTGATGGTTTGTCGAAGCTCGTCGCGTGACGAACGTCGCGTCGACGTCGGGCCCGAGAAACGCGGTCACGAACTCACCGGACGCATCGATGACCGCGAATGTGTACGGCATGTACACCGGCAATCGGGCGAGCGCGCTCCGGGCTTCCGCAGTGCTGGAACACGTCTCGAGAATGTAACGGCAGATCAGCGGTGCGGAGAACCCATCGCCGAGCGCATTGCGTCCACCAAACGCGAGAGCGATCGCGAGACCATCGCTGTTGATTCCATCGAGCGCCCCCCAGATGCAGTCTGCCACCGCGAGTGTCTGGGTGCCGCTCCATTCGCTCCTCAGGATGATTCCATCGAGCAGGCCCGGATGGTGGTCGTAGCTGCGCAGCAGCAAGGGGCCTGAATCAGTGTCGAGCATGAGCTGTGTACACGCCCGGACAACGCGCGGCGGGTTGTAGAGCGTCAGAAACCGGCCGATTTCATCGGAACCACCGAATCGAGCGTGCAGCATCTCGAACGTGGGGAGCAACTCGGGCATGTGGTGCCGAAGCTGCCGCAGGCACTCAACGAAACTTTGCGGCCGAGAGCGGCCGAGCCACCTCTCGTACGAAGGCCAGTACCGCGCGAACGCGGCATCCAGCCGATCGCCATCGGTGCCGTCAGCAATGAACTGGAATGAAAGCTCCAACGTTGGCCCTCGGCTCGCTAGAGCAGTTTGAACGAGCTGTCCTCGATGCCGATCCTGGCGTGCTCAACCTTGGGGACAGTCTCGCCGACGTACTGAGCGTTGATGCCGTTGATCCAAGCCTTCGCGCGATCGGTGAGCTCGAAATCGTCATCCATGAATCGTCCAGGGCTCACCAGAATGCCGAGGTCGGCACCCCCGTAGAAGTAGTCGCCGACGCCCGAGATCCGCAGGAAGAAGGCTCGGTTCTCGTGCTGCACGGTGCGGCGATGCGTCTGCATCCGGACGTGCCGAACACTGCCGTCGTCGGCCATCTCCCAGATGCCAGAGGGTGGTGCCGACGTGATCCGCTTGACGTCCGCGCCTGTGTGCTTCATGACGAGCTGTGACCACGAGTCGATGTTGTCGGGGTTCGCCCAACGGTTGCTGAGCTTGCCCGGCTCGAAGTGATAATTGATGTCCATCCACTCGATGAGATGGAACAGGAAGAGCGGCGCATCCGCATGCGCGAACGAGGACAGGTTCGTCATCGAGCTCGCGCCGGTGATGCGGGGATTACATTCGCCGAGATACACCTCGTCGCTGTCGAGATCCATAAGGAAATCAAGCTCGAAGTAGCCGCGATAGCCCTGATCCTTGAGCGCATCGCCGAACGCCATCGCTGATTTTCTCGCACGATCGCGGATCTCAGCGCTGAACGCTCCCGCAAAGACCTCGTTTCCACACCAACCACCTTTGTACGGCGTCAGTTCCTTGAATCCGACCAGCTCGGTCATCAACGGCCCGACGATGGTGCCCCGCTTCGTGACGCACGCCTCGATCGCCGCGCCTCGGCACCGGATCCGCTTCATCACCTTCACCTCAGGTGCTGATGTGATCTCGTCGGCGTGCTTCTCGAATTCAGCCTCATTGGAGACAAAGAACGTCGTATGGCCGGAATCGCCGTACGCGGTCTGGATGACCAGATCTTCACCGAGCGACTTGCTGATCTTTCGGAGCGCCTTGTACGATTCGACGCGAGCAAGCACGTTCGGGACAGATTGAACACCGGCACGATCCGCGATGCGGGTCGTCTCGACCTTGTCATCGATCTGTGTCCGGAGAGCCGCGGTCGGGAAGCAGACCTCGAGCCCGAGCCTGTCGCAGAGTTCCTCGGTTTTCTCGTCGAACATCAAGAAGACGGCCTTGCCGCCCGGGCCCCGCTCTCGGATCAGTTCCGCGACCGCCGGATGCGAGAGCAGGTAGTTGTTGATGTCCTCGATCGACTCCCACGGTTCGTGCTCGATCTCCGGCGGGACGAACACGCTGGGGTGCTGCCCATCGAAGCAGTCGATCGCGCTGATGAACATCAGTCCGCGCACCCATTCATCCATCCCGAGCAGGTTGAACGGCGTTGCACTGATGAAGTAGACGGGCTCGGTATTGCGATAGAAGTAGCGACGGATATCGGAGACACCCCGGAGCGCCTTCGGGCGCTTGCCCGCCGGCCGATCGGTGGTGAGCGGGCGAGCCCTGCGGGAGGTTTCTTGTCTGTCTTCCTTGCCTGTCGCCGGTCGCGTTCCGCCCATAAGTTCACTCCCTTTCGATGGTGTGTGTTGTCGTCTCGTTCTCTCCGTCATGCTCGAGCGCATGCGCCGCGAAGACGCGCAAGCCCTTCTCGGGGTCGTAGCCGTGGATCTCCTTCACATCGAGCCTCAAGAGATACTCGATGATCTCGCGGCTGATGACTTGCCCGGGCACGAGCACCGGAAATCCGGGCGGGTACGGCGTCACGAACGCTGCAGAGACATGCTCGCGACCGTCCTTGATCTCGTCGAGCAATTCTGAATCGAGTCTCACCAAGTCGATGTTTGTATCTTCATAGGCGAGGAAGTACGCACGACGGAGGTCACCCTCTGGCGTCGCCAACGCGTCGGGCTTGAACGCGGCATGGAATCTCGAGAAGTTCGGAAGCGGTGGTCCATCGATCAGATTGTCGACCCTGGCCATATGCCGCGAAAGACCACCGCTGCTCTCGACCGAAAGGCGGTCGGCAAGCTCGTGGGCGATCTCGACGAGTACATCGACGAGGTACGCGATATCGCCTCGAGTCGTGCCGATGTTGGGCATGAAGAGAACGGTGTTTCGCGAGGTCTTGTTGATCTGGATGTCGTACTTGTCCATCAGCAGGTGACGAAAAGTGTCGCCGTCCATACCGGTCGCACCGATATAGAGCGTGACCCGCGTCGGATCGAGCGTGAACTCATCCTCAAGATATGCCTTGTCGACTGAGCCCCAGCCCCGCTCAGTGTCGTAGTAAAACTGAACACCCGATGCCCGGTGGGCACGCGGGATCATGTCCTTCGGACGGAGGACGGAGAAAAACCGTTGAAGGTCGGGGTGTTCGCTGATTCTCTGCCGGAGCGTCATCGCCAAGCCGATGGTCTGCTCGACCATCTCGAATCCCTCGAGTTCGACCTGCCGCCGTCCGACATCAAGCGATGCCACGATCTGGTAGTTCGGCGATGTGGATGTGTGAGTCATGAAGGCTTCATGGAACGAATCGACCGCCTTCTGCTCGAAATCCTCGTCGAACACATGGATCATCGAGCCCTGTCGGAGCGAGGTCAGCGTCTTGTGCGTCGAATGGGTGGCGTAGACGCGTATACGAACACGATCGGGGTCGACGAGCATCTCTTCAGATGGCTCGCCGCTCGTGCGCGTCGTTCCATCCACGCCGGCATCCTCACTCTTCAACGATCCCTCGTACTCCTCTCGGTACGAAGCCGACCGGTAGCGATCTCGCAACCGCGAGGCGGCCTCCATAGCCGTGCGACGGCGAAGCTTCGGGCTGAACCTTCCATACGCAAACCACGCCTCGTCCCAGAGGAAGATCATGTTCGGCTTGATCGCCAGCACGCGCTCCATCACAAGCTCGGGGTCGTAGGTGATCCCGTCGAAAGTACAACTCGTCAGGATGAGCATGCGCACGCGGTCCAGCTTGCCGGCCTCCTTCAGCTCCAGCAATTGGCGCTCGATCTCCGCGAGCGGAACCGCGCCGTACATCGAATATTGCGGGAGCGCGTATGAATCGAGATACACCGTCATTGCGCCGGCGAGCACGAGCGCATAGTGGTGGGATTTGTGACAGTCACGATCAACGAGCACGATGTCGCCCGGCTGGATCAGGGCCTGCGCCACGATCTTGTTGGCGGTCGATGTGCCATTCGTCACAAAGAAAGTCTGGCGCGCTCCAAACGCGCGAGCGGCAAGGTCCTGAGCCTTCTTGATCGGTCCGCGAGGCTGAAGCAGAGAATCCAAACCGCCGCTGGTCGCCGATGTCTCCGCCATGAAGATGTTCGGCCCATAGAACTCGAGGAGATCGCGCGCCCAATGGCCGCTGCTCATGGATTTCCCACGAGCGATCGGCAGCGCATGAAACACGCCGGTTGGTTTTGCGCTGAAACGACGGAGCGCGTCGAAGAACGGCGCGTCGTAGCGTGCGCGCACCCACTTCAGGATGCTCAGATGCTGCTCCATGTACTGCTCGAGGCGGTAGAAGATCCGCTTGAAATCGGTCCCGGTGTTGCCGGCGACGCGCTCCAGCGGCGCATCGGTCACAAGGAAGAGATCCAGCTCTGGCCTGAGCCTTCTGAGGATCTTCCCGAGCTCCACGCTCCGCTCGAGACCGAACGCCACCGGCATACCTTCCCGTTCCAGCACATCGAGATAGCGGCGCAGCGCGGGGTTCTGGTTCGGCGTCCTGAACGAATAGTTATAACGAAGGAAGACTGCCTGGATTGTCCAGTTGAACTGGACCGCGATGATCGCGTCTTCGACGGTCGGAACCGTCACGATCTCGTACACAAACTCGTCGGTATCGCGACGGCACTCGCGCAGGCCGTCTGTGATCTCTTCATGGTCATACGCATCGACACCATCGACGATCAGGACCTCGAAGTAAGGCTTTCCGTCCCTCGTCGGTCGTTCATGATCCCGCTCGCGATGCCCTCGCCCTCGAGCCGCAGAATCAGCATCCGCAGGCTCCCGGAGGCGATAGGTATCTCCCACGATCTGCCGAGCAAGCTCGCGAGCTTCGATCACAAGATCGGCATACGCACCACGGTCGAACATCTTGGCGAGCGTGTCGAAACGGCCCGGACCTGGAAAAGCCCAATATGTCTCAAACTCGCGGAGATCATTGAGGCTTGCCTGGACGAGCGATCTGGGCTCATCGATCTCACGATTCGATCGCGCGAACTCATTCAGCCACGTTGAGTGGACCTGAAAATCATTCCACGCATCCATCCGCAGTTGCGGAACAGAGTACGGGCCCCATGACTCGGCATCGGTAAGATCTGGAGCACCACTCACAGCGACCCCGTCGTCGGCGGTGCCGGATGCTGGTGGGGGTCGGCAAGAGCATGGATGGACGGTGGTGCCGCATGAGACTCAGCACTCCCCCCTGCATCTGCAGGAGGCGGTACAGAGGCCGCACCCTCCAGGCCCGCCCTCGATCCACGGGCCATTTTCTCGAGCGGCCCGAGCGTATCGAGGTAGGACGCGACACCCGAGTTGCGGTCATACACCGCGAACTCCACCGTGCGATCTCGGAAACTCTTGAGTGGCTGGCCGAGCCCCTTGAGCCCGACTTCACGAGAACGCCGGACTCGATCGAGATCGATCTCAATCGGCATGCTCTCTTCGTTCGTGCCGGCCTGATAGAGCACGTCACCCGTCGGTGAGACGATCGTCGAACGTCCGTTCCCACCATCCCCGATGCCATTGATGTCGATGACAAAGCACTGGTTCATCGCGGCGGTTGCCCGAACGATGCAGAGCTCGACATCGCGATCGATGCTGGGCGTGAGAGTCGGGTGCAGAATAACCTCAGCCCCCATCGCCGCCAGCGTTCGGGATGTCTCTGGGAGCCACATGTCGTAACAGATACTGACGCCGAACCGCCCGACATCCGGAACATCGAAGACGCAGAACTCCGTCCCGGATTCGACGCCGGTCTCATACGGCATGAACGGGAACATCTTGCGGCAACGCGTGGCGACAACCCCGCTCGGGTCAATCACCGGCGTCATGTTGTAGATGCCCTTGTCGGTGCTCTCATAAAGAGAGCCCGGGAGAAGCCAGATCTTGTGCTTCGCCGCGAGGTTGCAGTACCGCTTCTCGATGTCATTCGGGAACGCCATCGAGTTCCCGGTCCAGCCGCCGAAGGTCGCGAGCTCGCTGACGAGCACCATCTGTACCCATGGGTAGAGCAGCATCAGCATCTCGATCCGGTCACAAATGTGATCGAGGTTCGATCGGCGTCCGGAGATATTGAGCTGGAGTCCAGCAACGGCGAAGGGGCGCATAGTGGTGCTTTCTACTAGGAGGTTCTGTTCGCAGTGTACGAAGCGATTGATTCTACAGCATTCTCGAAGATATCGAGACCTCGGTGGAGTTCGTCGTCGGTGATCACGATCGGAGACAGCACTCGGATCACGTTTCCATGGACGCCGGCCGGGATCAGCAAGAGTCCGTCATCACGACAGCGATCGATGATCCGCGTGACGAGGTGCTTATCAGGCAAGGTCGGGTCACCGCTCTCCGAGAACTCGATCGCCATCATCGCGCCCAAACCGCGAACGTCGGTAACTTCCAGCACTCGCTCGGCGATCGCCTCGAATCTCGAACGGATCATCCCACCGATCTGCTCACCCCTCGCGTTGAGGCCCAGTTTCTCCATGCGGCGGATCGTCGCCAGGGCCGCGGCGCACGCGACCGGATTGCCGCCGTAGGTGCCTCCGAGTGTGCCCGGCGTCACCTTGTCCATCACCTCGGCCTTGCCGATCACACACGAGATTGGCAGTCCGCCACCCATCGACTTTGCCCAGGGGGAAAGATCCGGGACAACGCCGTAGTGCTCGTAGGCGCCCCATCGTCCGGTGCGGGCAAATCCGGTTTGCACCTCGTCGATGATGAGCATGATCCCGTGCTCGGTGCAGATCTCCCGAAGGCCTTCGATGTAGGCCTTGGGGGCGACATTGAATCCACCTTCGCCCTGCACCAATTCGATGATGATCGCCGCAACGTCCGCGGCCGCGACGGTGTCAAGAAACGCGGATCTGAGCCTCGCAAGCTCGCACGCGGCAACCTGATCCTCGGTCGCACCGCCGCGGGGATGAACCACCGGGTAGGGCAGGCGGTAGACCTCCGGCGCAAACGGGCCGCAGCCAACCTTGTAGCCGATCTTTGAGGTCAGCGTGGTCGCCAGCAGCGTGCGCCCATGGAAGCCTCCCGTGAAACAGATGACGGCTTCACGCCCCGTCGCCTGCCTCGCGATCTTGATTGCATTCTCAACGGCCTCGGCACCGCTGTTCACGAGCATCGCCTTGGTGTGCTCGCCGTGCGGAAGGATCTCCACCAGTTTCTCGCAGAGCGCCACATAAGGCTCGTACGTGGTCACATGGATGCTGGAGTGGATGAGCTTGCCGGCCTGTTCGCGAATCGCATCAACAACAGACTGGTCACCGTGCCCGACGTTCATCACGCCAATTCCGCCAACAAAATCGATGAATTCCTTCCCGTCGGCATCAACGATGATCGCGCCCGAAGCGCTCACGGCCGTCATATCCGACAACCGCCCAACTCCAGCGCAGACCACCCGCTCGCGACGCGCGATCAGATCATTCGCAACATCCATCGCAACTGCTCCATTCTGGCAACGCTGATTCACAGCCGCCACGACACATACTTAAACTCGGTGTACTCATGCATCGCGTACGACCCACCCTCTCGGCCGAAACCCGAGTGCTTCATGCCTCCAAAAGGAGCCTGAGCCGTCGACGGCGCACCGTCGTTCGCACCGATGATGCCGTACTCAAGCGCTTCGGCAACCCGCATGAGCCGTGATGCATCCCGCGTGAAGAAATACGCGGCGAGCCCGTATTCCGACGCGTTCGCCAGTTCGATGACCTCCGCTTCGTCACGGAACGTCGCAACGGGCGCGACGGGGCCGAAAGTTTCCTCACGACTCACAAGCATCTCTGGGGTCATCCCGCTGATGAGTGTCGGGGCATAAAACCGATCGGCGAGCCCCTTCACAGCGATACGCTTCCCACCGACGAGAACATCGCCGCCCAAGGTACACGCGTCATCTACGTGGGCTTCCACCTTCTCGATTGCCGAGTCGTTGATCAGCGGTCCGACATCCACGCCCGCGTCCAGCCCGTTGCCCACCGATAGTCCCTCGATCGCCCGAGCGAACCACGCCGTAAAAGCCTCCGCGATGCCAGCCTGCACGTAAAACCGGTTGGCACAGATGCACGTCTGACCCGCGTTCCGGAACTTGCACGCCACAGCCGCCTTCACGGCCAGATCCAGATCCGCATCATCGAACACGATAAACGGCGCATGCCCGCCCA
>DDFO01000058.1:46961-53619 GCA_002337215.1 Phycisphaerales bacterium UBA1926
CCGACCTCGGTCGAGCCCGTGAACGAGAGTTTGCGGACGCGATCATCGTCGAACAGTGCCTCGCCGATCTTGCCGGGGTCGCCCGTGATGATGTTGACCACACCGGCCGGAATACCCGCCTCGACCGCGAGCTCGCCGATCGCCAAGGCCGAGAGCGGCGTCTCCTCCGCCGGCTTGATGATCGTTGTGCATCCGCACGCGAGCGCCGGACCCAACTTTCGGGTGATCATGGCCGCGGGAAAGTTCCATGGCGTGATGATCGCGGTAATACCCACCGGCTGCCGCAGCACCAGGATCCGCTTGTCGGCCGTCGAGGCCGGGACAATGTCGCCGTTGAGGCGCGTGCCCTCCTCTGCCGCCCAATCCAGGAACGAGGCGGCGTAGGCGATCTCGCCCCGAGACTCGGCCACGGGCTTGCCCTGCTCTTCGGTCATGAGCCGGGCGAGACGATCCGCGTCCCGCTTCATCAACAGCGACAGCGCTGAGAGCAATTTGCCCCGCTCGGCGGCCGGCGTCGCGGCCCATACCTGTTGAGCGTCGCAAGCAGCGTCGATGGCTCGCAACGCTCCCGATCGCCCAACATCGGGAACGCGGCAAATGACGCCACCGGTCGCGGGGTTCGCCACGTCGATCACCGCGGCGTCATCCGCCTCGACCCATTCTCCATTGATGAGATTGCTGCTACGCATCTATGCCGGGAACCCCGAAGGGGAGAACCCGGCTCGCACCAGCGCAGCCTGTTCGCCTTCCCGATAATAGTCTCGGTCCAGACCCGGGGCTTTCAGGGCCCGGCTTCGTTGGGCTATCGCCAACGCGGCCAAGGGCCCAGAAGCCGCGGGCTGTTTGCTACTTCAAAGCGGACCATATATCACAATATTCGAATAAGAGAACCAAGATGTTGGATCCAAGTCTTTATAACTGGAGTCTCCGCCGGCGATCTCGAGAGAGAACCGGTCGTCGACGGATTCACGCTCTTCCCGGACTCCCGGTGGATCGATATGTCAGTTGTCGATCGGGGAAAGCCGGATGTTGCGGAACTCGATCGGCACACCCTCGGACTGGAGGGCGACGTAGCCGGCCCGGGTGGGGCACTCGGTCGCGTGATTGAGTCTTTCGCCGTTGACGTAGAGAGTGATCTCCTCATCGTTTGCGATGATCTCGTAGGTGTTCCATTCGCCGAGCGGGTTCTCGGCGTTGTGGCTTCTGCGCCCGAACCGGCCCTCTGTACGCGGCATGGTCATGGGCTCGTCGGACAGATTCACAAAATCTCCCGCGTTGCCCGACATGAGCTGCGCCTCGATGCAGTTCGGCCAAACCTTGTCGAAGCCGACGGCTCGGAGCAGCACGCCGGAGTTACCTGCGTCTTCGGGGTAGCGCCAATCGAGTCGGAGGACGTAGTTGTCGTGCTTGTCGGTGGTGCGGATGTAGCCAGTCGGCTCGCCCTCGCACCGCAAAACAGCGTTCTCCGAGACCGAGAAGGTCGCGGTATCGTCGGACGCGTCGGGCAGCACGACCTCCCACCCCCGGAGGTTTCGTCCGTTGAAAAGCATGGTGCCGCGAGCAGCGGAAGCCTCAAGGTCCCGCACCTTGATGTTGCGGAACCAGACGTCGTTGCCGTGATCCTGGAGCGAGATCCGGCCCCTCTTCTGGATGCCGAAGCCCTCCATGTCCCGAAACTTGCTGCGGGCGATCTTGTCGGTCCACTCCTCGCTGTTCATGTCGTACTGGGCAACCTTCATCCCGTTGAGGAAGTGCTTGACGATCCCGTCCGAGATGCGGATCCGCGCGTGGTTCCACTCGCCGGCGAGTTTGAGCGGCTTGGTCTCTGCCGCGATGTAGAGGTCGTAGACCGATCCCACGGTGTGGCTCGGGAACTGGTTCTCATGGCTCGCGGCGTCGTCGAGAATCTGGAACTCGGGGCCTGTCATCCACGGATATGCAAGAGATTCATCAACGCGGTAGATGATCCCGCTGTTGGCCGCGCTGGCGACCTTGAACTCAATGCTGAGCTCGAAATCCCCGAAGATCTCTTCGGTGACAATGTCGCCCCCGCCCCCGTTCGCTTTCACATGGAGGGTCCCGTCCTCGATGGCCCAGCCCTTCTCGGGCGGCGCGTCCTTGCGGTAGCCGCGCCACCCTTTCCACGATTCGCCGTCGAACAGCATCCGCCACCCCGCGGCCTTCTCGGCCGGCGAAAGATCATCAGCCGCAGCCGACGCCAGCGAGAGCGAGGAAACGGCGAGGATGGAGAGCGCGGGGATCGCGTGGAACAAGGACTTCATCGGACGGTCTCCAGTTTTGGACTCGGTGCGATACGCGGACGGACGCGCATACTACCGGAATGCCTCGGCTCAGACCCATGTGTCGGTCGCGTCAGCGTCGCCGCCCTTGTCGGCCTTGCGGATCTCGCCCGGGGCATGGTGGTCGGCTCGCCAGCTCTCGGGGTACGACATGTCGTCGATATCGAGCGCAAATTTCGTCGGGAAGAGCGGTCGGAATGTATCGCACATGACCGCGAGTTCGTTGGTTTCGGTCTTGCCGAGGCTCGCCTCGACTGTCCCGGGGTGCGGGCCGTGCGGGATGCCTTGGGGATGGAGGCTGACCGATCCGCTGTCGATCCCGCGGCGGGCCTTGTAATTGCCCTCGACGTAGTAGAGCACCTCGTCGGAATCGAGGTTGGAGTGGTTGTAGGGGACGGGGATCGCCTCGGGGTGGAAGTCGAGCAGGCGGGGGCAGAACGAGCAGATCACGAAGTTGTGCGCCTCGAAGGTCTGGTGGATCGGGGGTGGCATGTGGAGCTTGCCGGTGATCGGCGCGAAGTCGTCGACGTTGAAGCAGTAGGGGTAGTAGCACCCGTCCCAGCCCACGACGTCGAGCGGGTGATACGGGTACGTGTAGCGGTGGACGCGGTCACGGGCCTTGATCCGCACCTCGAACTCGCCCTTCTCGTCAAAGGTCATCGGCATCTCGGGCACGCGGAGATCGCGCTCGCAGTACGGCGAATGCTCGAGAAACTGGGCGGTGGTCTTGGACATATAGCGAGGCGGCGGCACGATGTGGCTCGTGTTCATCACCTCGAAGAGAACCAGTTTGCCCAGCGGCATGCTCTGCTTCGTTGCGTCCGCGGGGCGGTCTTCGTCGCTGAGCTCATCAAAGACGAATTTGTAGATCGTTCCCTTCGGGATGACGATGTAATCCTTCTTGCCGAATTTCAGCGAGCCGAACATGGTGTAGAGCGTGCCCGAGCCGTAGTGGACAAACCAGCACTCGTCGCCCTGTCCGTTCTTGTAGTGGTACTGCATCTGCTCGGCGGGGACGCAGACCGCCATTTCGACATCGGCGTTGCCCAGGATGACCTTCTGCCCCGTGATGATGTCGCCCTCGGCGGACATCGGTTGGGTTTTGAGGTGCCGCATCCGCATCACGTCGGTCTCGACGAACTCGGTCTTCGTCGAATACATGGTCTCCCACCCCGACACCTGGGTCGGGGGGTGGATGTGGTACATCGTGCTCGTCGGGCCGACGAAGCCTTCGGTACCGAAGACTTCTTCGGAGTAGAGCGCGCCGTCCGGACGGCGGAACTGGATATGGCGTTTGGCGGGAATCTCGCCGAGTTTCATGTAGTAGGGCATATGGCGTTTCTCGATCTCGACAGGTTCGATGCTCGTTCGGGAGCGAACACGGTACGGTCGATTTGTTCGACTCCCGCAGAAGCATGATACGGTCCGGTTCCACTGGGTTGCACAGTCGCGCGGAGCAATCGAACGTGATTCTCACCGTTCAGGTCGTGGTAGAGTCGTCGGTCCGACGTTCACGGTGTATGTTCACTCAGTCGAAAACCTCGGCACAGATGTCGCGAAGACGTCGCAAAGCCGGGCGGTGGGCGGAGCAGCGGATCAGGATGAGTTCGATCAAAGGAATTCAGCGCAGCGATCGTGCGGGCGTGCTGCTCGCGCTGCTCTTCTGCGCCGGGTTCGTGACCGCGGCGCCCGTGACGCGATCAGACTCGGATCTCTTCGATCATCTCGCGACAACGTTCCCGATCGACGACTGGGTGATGCGAGCACGGGCGCGGTACGACACGCTCGAACGACTCGTTCCGCAGGAAAGCCCGCGTGTCCACGTGCCTCGGGCCGACTCGGTCGACAACCCGGAAAAGGCGTACTGGGGCGGGAATGTCTCGCGGTGCATCAGGCAGTTGCGTCGCGACGCCTGCCGGCCTGCGGTGGTGGGCGATCCGTGCGCCACGTACGGCAGAGACGCAGAGTCGAGGCCCGACCTCCCCGATCACTTGGGTGTGCGCACGTTCGTATCGCGCAGCTTCGGCCCGGGGTGGGGTGAAGAAATCGCGGACTAGCTCGCATCGGTCGGGGCATGATCGGACGCGTGACGCAGCCTGCGCTCGATTCCGAGCACCAGAGCGTGCAGCGCGAGCATGTGGAGTTCCTGGATCCGATCGGATGTGAGGCCGGGCGCGATCAGTTCGTGGGTCCCCAGCCCTTTGAGCACGCCGCCCCCCTTGCCGAGAAAGCAGACGACCTTCAGACCCGATTCGCCGGCGGCGTCCACCGCACGCAGGATATTGCGGCTGTTGCCGCTCGTCGAGAGGACGACCAGCGCGTCGCCGGGCCGTCCCAGCCCCCGGACCCACCGCGAGAACACATGCTCGAAGCCGTAGTCATTGGCAGTACAGGTGATGTGCCCGGGGTCGGTGCACGCGATCGCGGCGATCGGGGGGCGATCGTCGCGGAATCGGCCTGTGAGTTCCTCACAGAAGTGCATCGCGTCGGCCGCAGAGCCCCCGTTGCCGCACGCGAGGATCTTGCCGCCGTTCCGCAAGGCCTTCGCGAGTTCGTCGGCGATCCGCTCGAGCGTCGCGCCCGTCGCGGGTGTCGCGAACGCGCTGAGCGCATCCTGTGCGGCGGTCAGTTCTTCGAGCAGCGGTGCATCGGTCGTTGGAGGCATCGGTGAGGGTATGCGCACGAAAAAGCCCCCGGTCGGGATCGGGGGCTCGGAGAGATGCCACGGGCCGCCTCGGCGGCGGATGGGCCCGGTTCTGGTTCCTAGGGGCAGCCGCCGGTGAACGCGGTAACGAATGCGCTGAGATCGGCGAGGTCGAACACCCCGCTCGGGTCGGCGATATCCGCCAGCGGGTCCTGGCTCATGAAGGCGGTGACAAACGCGCCGATATCGGCAAGATCGAGCACGTCAAACGGCGCGGCGATGTCCGCCGCGTTGCAGCCCGAGGGCCCCTCGCAGGCGTCGAACTCGCCGTTATTGTTCGCGTCCTCGCAGATTGTGCCGACGCCGCCCCATTCGCCGCCCACGTCGCCGCAATCGCCCTCGGTCAGTTCAAGGCAGAAACCGTTCTGGAAGCAGCACGAGCCGGTCGGTTCGGGGCAGCTCACATCGCCGCAGTTGGTCCCGTCGCCCTGGAAGACACCGTTCATGGCGGCGCAGTCCTCTGGGCTGAGCCCATCGGCGCAGGACCCGTCGGGAAGACAGCACGCACCCTCGGGGAAGCAGACGGTTGTCTCGCAGGTCGTGCCGATGCCGCCCGGGACGCCCCCGGCGTTCATGCAGTCCTCGGGATCGAGGTTGAGGCACCCGCCGGAGGTCTCAAAGCAGCAGGCCTGCGGGGGGATCTCGCAGACGACATTCTCGCAGACGGTGCCGTCGCCCTGAAACGCACCGCCGTTCGCGATGCAGTTCTCCTGGGCGTCAAGCACGCAGGATCCGTCGGGCAGGCAGCACGCGCCGACGCCGGGTGTGCACGAGAGGCTCGTCCATGTCGATGAGAGCGCCCAGTCGCCCGAGGGCGTGCAGAGGCCGAGCTGGCTGAACCGCGACCATCCGGGGTTGCAGCCGAAGGGTCCGCAGTTTACGGCGAAGAGCCAGTTGTTGGTTGCGTTGTTGAGCCCGTTGGTGTCGGTCGCAGGGAACGCGTTGGACGCCGACGGGGGCGCGGTGAAGCAGGGGTTCTGCGTCTGGTTGTTATGGTCGTCGATGCGGAACCCGATCGAGAACGTCGCGGTCCCGTTGTTCTGGACGATGATCTGCTCGGGATCGCCCGGATCGACCGAGACCTCGAGCAGCGTCGCGTTGTTGCCCGGGGGCATGATGAGATTCGGGAGGATCACGTCGTCGCTTGAGAACTGGGCGACGATCGACCCGCTCTGCGGCGTACCTTCCCACACGAACACGGTGTACCGCGTCGTCGTCGTGACGTTCGTGTTCGACGTGACAAACAGGCCCTGGACGGTATCGATCCGGATCGGGAAGTCCGACGCGTTGACGGTGTATGAGGCCGCCATGATCTCCTGCTCGGCGAACCCCGCCTGGGCGGTCCACTGGGTGTCGTCAAACGCGTTGGAGAGATAGCTGCTGGTCTGCTGGCAACCGCGGAGCTGCTGGCCTTCCGAAGAGGGGACATCCTCGCCCCAGAGGTTCCGGGCGAGGGTCGGCGTCCGGCTCGGCCGCAGGGTGACTTCTTGGAGCCGAGTCGGCGCGGCGTCGGACGATCCGGTCGCAACGGTATTTGTCTCCGCCGCCGAGACTTGGCCGCTCGCAATCAGGAGCGCAGCGGACGCGATGGTCTTGATGATTCGCATGGATTCCCTCTCTGAACTTCTCGGCTTGGGCGTTTCGCCCGAGCCAC
>DDFO01000058.1:53699-62012 GCA_002337215.1 Phycisphaerales bacterium UBA1926
GAGCCACGATCGCCACCGTCGGTGCCGGGGTGGCGTTGCACTATCCCAGATTTTCTATCCGATGCCAAATCGATGATCGAATCGCCAAGGCGGCACGCGGTCAGCCACCGTGGGCATCGATATTCTCGGAACTGATTCGAAACAGACCGCCTGCTCACTCCAACGGGCCAAACGCCGGCAAATCACGCGTTGCCCACCCCGATACGCACAGAAATCCGGGTGGGTTCTCGCGGGGACGGCGCCGAGTTCCCGCAAGGTCTCTGATCGCGCTCGAGCCAGCTTTCTGAGCCAGCACTCGGATTGGCCCCGCGTCTGTTCAAACTGCTCACATGCATCAGGCCGCCCCCGGTAGCATGCCCGCGTGGAAGCGTCGTGCCATGAGCCGGGGGTGGAAGAACCGCAGATTGGCGCCGTATCCCGTTGCGTCAAGGCATTGGGACCCGGGATCCTGTTCGCCGGTGCCGCGATCGGGGTAAGCCATCTCGTCCAAGCCACGCGGGCCGGTGCCGTGTACGGCCTGTCCCTCATCGGCCTCGTCCTGCTCGCCCACGCCATGAAACTCCCCGCGATGCTGTTCGGCCCGCGCTACGCGGCGGCGACCGGGACCTCGCTCCTCCAGGGCTACCGCCGGCAGGGCACGCACGCGATTATCGCGTTCTCGATCATCACGCTCGGAACCATGTTCACGATCCAGGCGGCAGTCACCCTCGTCACCGCGGCGATCGTGCAGGGGGTCCTGATCGGCCCCGTGCTCGGTCTGGATCTTCCGCTCTGGGTGGTGTCCGCGGGCGTTCTCGGTCTCTGTGCGATGCTGATCGGCGTCGGCGGCTTCGGCTGGCTCGACGGCGTACTCAAGGTGCTCATGGGCATTATGGCAATCACCACCTTCGTCGCCGCCGGGCTCGCCCTCCCCGGTCTGCTCGAACAAGGCCTGCCGGTGCTTCCGTCGATCCCGAACGACGCAGCATCCAGGGCGGCCCTGATCGCGTTCGTTGTCGCCCTCGCCGGATGGATGCCCGCCCCGCTCGATATCTCCGTCTGGCACTCGCTCTGGACGCTCGCCCGCGAGAAGCAGACGCACCACGCCCCGACACGACGCGAGGCCGGGTTCGACTTCGGAGTCGGCTACGCGCTCTGCGTGCTGCTCGCGCTCGGGTTCCTCGTCCTCGGAGCCGCGGAGATGCACGGGTCGGATGTCGCCCCGGCGGCCTCGTCGAGCGCCTTCGCGACCCAGCTCATCGATCTCTACACCGCGTCGTTCGGCGCGTGGGTCCGCCCGATCATCGCGGCCTGCGCCATCGCGGTGATGTTCTCAACGACACTCACGGTACTCGACGCCCTACCCCGGACGATCGTCGTTCTCGCCCGACGCTTCGCGACCGACGAACTGAAGCAGGACCCGGACCGTCCCACGCGGGAGCTCTGCCGGACGCGGGGCTACTGGGCGGCGCTGCTCATCATCGTCGGCGGAGCGCTCTGGATCATCGCGGGGGTGGGCGGGGCAGGGTTCCGAAGCCTCATCGATCTTGCGACCACCCTGAGTTTTCTCGGCACGCCCCTCCTCGCGTGGTTCAATCACCGCGCGATAACCGGCCCCGAGATCAGGACCGCCGATCGGCCGGGCGCGGCTATGCGGCTCTGGAGTTGGGCGGGCATCGTGTTCTGGGCGGTCTTCGCGGGCGTCTATCTTTGGACGCGGGCGACCGGGTGAGCGTTCGATTCCGTTTCGCCGATCTGTGCGTGCGGGGAACAAAATTCAGGAAAACAGCCGATGAGCGAGTTCCACTACAGCGTGACGGCGACACTCCCAGACGAAGCAACCGCGGGGCGGTTTATCGCCTGGCTCGCCGAAGGGCATATCGCCGATGTCGTCCGCGCGGGGGCGCTCCGGGGTCGGCTGATCCGGTTGGACGCCGACGAACCCGGCGCGATCCGGGTCGAAGCGCAATACGCCTTCGCGGACCGGCGAGCGTACGTCGCCTACTGCGATGGGCCCGCCGTGGCGCTCCGCGCCGAGGGGATCGAGAAATTCGGCGACGCGGGTGTCCAGTTCGAGCGACGAACAGGCGAGGTGCTTGTTTCGATCGCGGATTCGTGATCTACTGGGCTCAAGCCGACTCGGGGTCATCTCGGATCGGGCACTTGGCTCGGCCTGCTCGGCGGGCGGGAAAGGACACCATGAGCGATGGCCCTGTCACCGTTTTTCGAAGCACCAACGAGGCCGTCTACCAGCCCCTCGTCGCGGCGATGAACAACGCCGGCATCCGAGCCCGCGCGATGGACACCGCTCAGGCAGGGCTGCGGTGGGACGTGCAGGTCATCTCTCCCGTCGAGGTCTGGGTGCCCGCCGACGACGTCGCCGCCGCCCATCTCTTCATCGCGGAACACTTTGTCGATCACCCGGGTGGGGCCGAGGCGTTCGGCTGGACCGGGCCCGACCATCGAACGGACCGAAACTCCGGCGTGTACCGCGTGTTCTATCTCGTCGCGAGCGCGGCGATGTTGATCGCGGGCATCGCGATAGTCGTAAGCCGGTTGGCAACGCGCGTCTGACGGCGGGACCCGCCCTTCGCTGCATATCCTGTGGTCATGACCACAACCGCCCTCCACAAAAGCCCCATCCACGAGTTCCACGAGTCCCAGAATGCCCAGATGGTGGACTTCGCCGGCTGGGAGATGCCGATCAAGTACGCCGGCATCGTCGCCGAGCACAACCAGGTCCGCAACTCGGCCGGCATGTTCGACGTCAGCCACATGGGCCGGCTCGAGATCAAGGGCCTCCACGCCAAAAGGCTCCTTGAGCACACCTGCACCCGCGTCGTTGGCTCGATGCAGGAAGGCCAGTGCCGATACTCGTTCATGTGCAACCCGCACGGCGGTGTGCTCGACGACGTCATCGTCATGCGGATGGACGACGACGAGTTCCTGGTCGTCGTCAACGCGTCCAACCGCGAGAAGATCATCCCCCATCTGGGCGAGGTCGTCGCCCGCCGGGAGTTCAAGGTCACCGTCACCGACAAGACCTTCAAGACCGCGATGCTCGCAGCCCAGGGCCCCAGGGTGATGGAGCTGATCTCGGGAGTCAGCAAAGAGATCCCGACGCTCAAGAAGTTCCGGTTCCTCACCAAGAACCTGCTCGTTCTCAAGCTCGTCGTGAGCCGAACGGGCTACACCGGTGAAGACGGTGTCGAGGTCATCCTCCCCGCCTCGGGTGTCAACATGGCGATGAAGCTCCTGATGAAGGACATCGATCCGAACGCCGACGACGCCCCGATGAAGCCCGCGGGGCTCGGTGCCCGCGACACGCTCCGTCTGGAAGCCGGCATGCCCCTCTACGGCCACGAGCTCGGGGAAGATATCTCCGCCCTCGCCTGCGGCTTCAACTTTGCCATCGCCCTCAACAAGAACGAAGAGGAGCACGGCGAGACGTTCATCGGCCAGGACGCACTGCAGAAGATCGCCGACGCCGGCGGCCCCGAACTCACCCTCGTCGGCCTTGAGATCGATGGCAAGCGGACCGCCCGCCAGGGGATGCCTGTCCTCGATGGTTCGGGTGAAAAAATCGGCGACGTCACCAGCGGGTGCATGAGCCCCACGCTCGGCAAATCGATCGCGATGGCGTACGTGCGCACGGGAGCGCTCGAAGACGGCGCGGTGTGTGTGGTCGACGCGGGCCGGGCACAACTCGAAGCCAAACGCGTGCCGCTGCCGTTCTACAAGCGATCGTGAGCCGCCCCGGTTCGGTCAGTGTCGCCCGGATCGCTTGACCCGATCGGCTCGCTTCGCCTGAATCCGCAGCTTCTTCTCCCGCACCGCGTGGTCATCGAAGGTGCCTGTCCGCAAGCCCCAGATCGTGTGGAGCGTCCGCGTCACCGCGAGCCCAGCGGGGTACGCGATCAGGACCGCCCACGCCGGGTGGAGGCCCACACGCTGCAGCCACTCGGTCCCGACGACCGCGATGAGGTAATAGAGCGGGCTCAGCACCGCCCGCTCGAGCTGCACGCGAGCGGTGTCCTCGAGGTGGGGCGGCGCGGCCGCGCCCAGTTCCATCTGCTCCTTCGTGGTCTTCCCGTCCACGGGCCGCCAGTGGTTCGCGATCCAGTGCAGCCCCGCGAAGATCGTAACATCGAGGATCAGATCAGCGACCAGCGAGAACGCGGTGTAGCCCCAGGTGGGCCAGTGCTGTGCGAAGGGGTGCTTGATGAGCCAGATGAGACCGACGACGATCGCCGTCGACCCCAGGCCTGCGGCGATCACGTTCGCGTTGATGTTGATCACACGCTTGCGCTGGTAGAGGCGAAAGAGTCGGCCCGGCATCGAGGATGCTATCCCCCCGCCCGGGGGTGCCGAACCGCACCGAGCCGACCGTTTGCGATCGCGACGGCATCGGGGTTTCGGTCGCACCCGAACCCGAGCCGCTTGGCCGCCGTTGCCGCGACCAGCGTCGTCCCCGACCCGCAGCACGGGTCGACGACCGTCCCGTTCTCAGGGCAGCAGGCGCGCACAAGCACGTCCAGCAGCGCGAGCGGCTTCTGGGTCGGGTAGCCCGACCGCTCGCTCGCCATGTTGTTGATCGCCGGGATATCGAGCACGTCCGTGGCTTTCTTGAGCTCGCCCTTCATCCGGTTGCTCGTCGCGGGGACCATGGGCGGGTCAAAGTAGTAGCGGTCGGGGTCGAGCGCGTAAAACAGGATGTCGTCGTGCTTACGCGCGAAGCGGCGGGGGGACGACCCGCCGAGCCCATACGACCAGATCAGGTGGTTCACGAACCGGTCGGGGCCCAGCAGTTCGTCGAGCAGCAGCCGGGCGTGGTGGCTCGTGCGCCAATCGACGTGCAGCAGGACCGCGCCGGTCGGTTTCATCGCCGGCAGCGTCGCGACGAAGCGATCACGGAGCCAGCCCACCCAATCCGCTGTGGTCGAGAACGTGTCCTCATACGAGGGCGCCGATCCCCCTGCGTTCGTGCGCGATCGGCCCCGCTGGGTCTTCCCGGTGTTGAACGGCGGGTCGGCGTAGAGCAGGTCGATCGATCCGGGCGTGAGCGTGCGCACGAACGACAACCAGTCGTCGAGGACAACGGTGCCGGTCTCGGTGGTTTCAGCCGCAGGGCGAGCCGGTGAGGGCATGGACGAAGGGTACAAGATCCGCGAGGTCGAGCACGCTGTCGCCGGTCAGGTCGGCGACGAGATCGCCCGCGAGGAAGGCCGAGACAAACGCCTGCAGATCCGCGAGGTCGAAGACGCCGTTCCGGACGATGTCGGCCGGGTGATAGGCGGCGACGGTGTGGCGGGTGTCGATCGCGGGTGAGCCGAGATCGGTGACGGATCCGTCTGGCCAGACGACGCGGGCGGTGTCGATGGATGCGTTCGAGCCCAGACCGATGTGGACGAGCAGCTCGGGGTTGCCCAGATAGGTAGGCCCACCGTCGAGCGAGCGCATATGGGTGACGCCGCCCGCCTCGACCTCGACGACCGCGTGACGGCCTTCGGGCGGCAGGCACGGGTGTGCGCTCGAATCGAGTTCGAACTGGACCCAGTGGTTCGTCGCCGCGGTCTCGTTGCGCCAGACCCGCATCGGGCTGTCCTTGGCGCTCATCGCGAGATCAAGGTCGCCGTCGCGGTCGAAGTCGAGGGTCACGAGCGTGCGCCCGAGGCCCTGAAACTGGACGCCGGCGGAGGGGGCGATGTCGGTGAAGCGGGGCACGCCGAGGACGGTCCCGGTGTTTTTCCAGAGTCTGGCGGGGACCCCGGGGTACTGGAACCAGCCCCCGGTTGCCGCCAGATCCTCGTCCCCGTCGTTGTCGAAGTCGCCGAAGACGGTGCCCCAGCCCCACCCGTTGGTGAAGACGCCGGCGGGGGTCGCTTCCTCGGTGAAAACCGGAGCGCCCGTTCCGGGGTCGATGCCCTGGTTCAGGTAGAGCGTGTTGGTGGCATTGGCGAACTCGAAGAAGATGTTGGTCATGAACCAGTCGAGATCGCCGTCGTTGTCGGGGTCGCCGATCGCGGCCCCCATCCCGTTTTGGTCGAACGTGATCCCGGCCGAGAGGGTCTCGTCGCGGAAGCGGGGGAGGCTGTCCGGGCCGGGCCCCTCGTTGATCAGGAGCCGGCTGGTGCCGAAGTCGGCGGTGATGAGCAGGTCGGTGAGGCGGTCGCCCGTAACATCGACCATGCGTGGGGTGTACCCGCGGAGTTCGGAGAAATCGACGCCCATCGCATCGGTCGCGTCGGTGAACTGGGGCACGCCGGCGGCGTCGTTGCCAGTGTTGATCAATAGCCGGTTGCCGGTGTTGTTCTGGAACCACGAGCAGATGAACAGGTCAAGGTCGCCGTCGTTGTCGATGTCGCCGAGCACGCTGCTCGTTCCGTCGGGTGTGGGCGAGAATGAGCGCACGCCCGCGGCCTGGGCGGCTTCCTCGAACGAACTCCCATGGTTGATAAGCAGCCGGTTGCCGGCGTTGGTCGCGGGTGAGCCGGCGGGGCCGAGCGAGACGATGTACAGGTCCGTGCGCCCGTCCCGGTTCACGTCGCCCGCGATGGCGGACATGCCGCGGTGGAGGTCGGCGACGCCCCAGTCGGCCGCGTGGTCGGTGAAGGTGCCGTCTTGGTTGTTGATGAAGAGCCGATCGGGCTGGGTGCCCCCGCCGAGGGCGAAGATGTCCGGCCAGCCGTCGGCGTCGAAATCTCCGACGCTGAGCCCGCCCGCCATCTGGTCGTGGGTGCCGGGGTAGCCGGGTGCGGGGGCGAAGGTGTGGGCGCAGCCGATGTCGGCGGCGCATTCGGTGAAGGCGGGTTGCTGGGCGCTTGTCGACGAAACCGCGAGACACGCAACCAATGCACTTAAACGAACAAAATTAGTCACGATGAAATCTCCGACTCACGCTCTGGGTATCGGCACGATATCAGAGGTCAGACGGTCGGCGGAGTGAAATCGCGATGTTTGGTCCGATATTGAAGTAGGGGGCTCCGAGTTCGTATCAGCACATCGGGAGCCAACGACCGCGTCGTGGTTTATGCCTAGGGGCGTGCACGAGAGTGTGTGCAATGATTGCGATTAGACGGGCCAGGGCTCTTTGGTTTCGACAGATAGCCAGCATCCGTTCTCGAACTCGATCCAGCATGACCAGTCGTCATTGATCCGGCTACTGACCACGTCACTTTCCAGCAGTTCTGTCAGCGGAGTTGCATCGGTCCAGAATCTATCCAAGCCCGGTCGGAATTCGGCTCCGTGTTGCCCTGTTGAGACAGCATGCTCTAAGCCATTCTGTAGTACAACCTTGGACGATTGGTGAATCGTCGCCCTGCAATATTCGGGTGGATCAGACCTGTCCCGAAACGTCGCCTCGTACCAGTTGGCATAGATCGTCAGCGACTCGATGCGTTTGCCGATGAGTCGATCGAGCAGTTTCTGGTCGATGAGATTTTGCATCCATCACACCGGCTTCACAGCCGCACGTCCCACCGAGTAGTAGTGCCAGCCCATCTCGCCGAGGTGCTGGCGGCGGTAGAGGTTCCGGCCGTCGAAGATCGCCTTGCCGTTCATCGCCTCGCCCAGACGGGCGAAATCGGGGCTCTTGAATTCGTCCCAATCGGTCGAGATCACGAGGGCGTCGGCCCCCTGCGCGCACTCATACATATCCTCGATGAGTTCGATGGTGGGGGCTTCCTTGCTGACGTTTTCCATCGCGACGGGGTCGAAACCGCGGACTTTGCAGCCGTACCCGAGGGCCTTGCGGGCAAGGGTGAGGGCGGGAGACTCGCGGATGTCGTCGGTGCGGGGCTTGAAGGCGAGGCCCCAGAAGGCGAGGGTCTTGCCGGTGAGGCCCTGCTCGCCGCCGAAGTGGGCAACGAGCTTCTTGAAGAAGCGGTCGCGCTGGGCCTGGTTGGTGTCGTGCACGGCCTTGGAGACGAGCGTGGGGGTGCCGCTGGTTTCGCCCATCATGATGCAGGCGAGGGTGTCCTTGGGGAAGCACGAGCCGCCGTAGCCGACGCCGGGGTAGAGGAAGGAGTGGCCGATGCGTTTGTCGGAGCACATGCCTTCCCTCACGCGGTTGATGTTGGCGCCGTAGGCCTCGCAGAGGTTGGCCATCTCGTTGATGAAACTGATCTTGGTCGCCAGGAAGTTGTTGGACGCGTACTTGACCATCTCCGCGGACGGGATGTCCATGAGGAAGATCGGGTGCCCGTTGCGGACGAAGGGGTCGTAGAGGTCGCGGAATTGCTCACCGACGCGGTCGTTCTCGACACCCACGACGACGCGGTCGGGCTTGTTGAAGTCCGTGATCGCGTCGCCTTCTTTGAGGAACTCGGGGTTGTC
>DDFO01000058.1:62063-62663 GCA_002337215.1 Phycisphaerales bacterium UBA1926
TCTTTGAGGAACTCGGGGTTGTCGGCGACGTCGAACGGGATGCCCGGCCCGACGCGTTCGCGGATGCGGTCGCGGATCTTGAGTGTCGTGCCGACTGGGACCGTGGACTTCATGACGACGGTCTTGGGCGTCTGATCCGGTCCCAGTTTCTTGATGATGTCGGCGATGTCATCCGCGGCGGCGTGGACGTACTTCATGTCCGTGTGCCCACGCTCGTCGCTCGGGGTTCCCACGCAGATGAAGACCATGTCCGCGTCGCGATAGGCCTCGTTCTTGTCGGTGGTGTAGCGCAGCCGGCCCGCGTCGGCATTCTTGAGCATCAGCTCAGTGAGCCCCGGTTCGTAGATCGGGCAGACGCCCTTCTTGAGCTTGGCGATCTTCTCCTCGATGACATCGAGGCAGATCACATCGTTGCCCGTGTTCGCCAGGCAGACGCCCGTGACCAGGCCCACATACCCCGTGCCCACCATCGTCAATCGCATCGCTGCCGCTCCTGGGTCGCCGGCGTGAGCCGGGGTCTGCCGTCGGGCCGGTCGGCCCTCGGTGTTATCGGGTTCCGAGATTCGCCCGCCGTGCCATCGGCACATCCGTCGGCGGGGT
>DDFO01000058.1:62732-81777 GCA_002337215.1 Phycisphaerales bacterium UBA1926
CCGTCGGCGGGGTTGGGATGATACGGCGTCGAGACCATCACGTTGGGCTTTCGCCGGGTTTACACTCCGCGTCATCCCGAGTACGGCTCAGCACGGAGGCGAGATCATGGCGACCATGGCAAAGCGTAAAAACAAGAACAAGAAGCCCAAGAAAACCCGTCCCATCGTCAATGCCGCCACGAACAGCCGGCACGAGCTGTATCAGGCGTCTGTCCAGAACGTCGAGGCGGAGATCGATTTTGTGGACGCGACCTTCCGGGAACTGCGGGGTCGGGACGCCGTCCGCCTCCGCGAGGACTTCTGCGGGACCGGCAACACATCCTGCGAGTGGGTCCGGCGTCGGGCGTCGAATCTCGCGTTCGGGCTCGATATCGACGCCGAGACGCTCGCGTGGGGTGCCGAGCACATGCTGGGTGGGCTCGATCCCGAGCAGCGGGAGCGGGTCGTCCTCCACGAGCGAAACGTGCTCGACCCGGGCGACGCGATCGGCATGGACGCGATCCTTGCGATGAACTTCTCGTACTGGCTCTTCAAGACAAGGACCGAAATGGTGACCTACTTCAGGTCCGTGTTCAGCAGTCTCGGCGACGATGGGATATTTTTCCAGGACTTCTACGGCGGGTCGGAGACGATGGAAGAGCGCACCGATGAACGCGTGTGCGAGCTGCCGAACGGCGGGCGATTTACCTATGTCTGGGACCAGCACCGCTTCAAGCCCGTCACGGGCGAGGTCGAGTGCCGGATCCACTTCAAGTTCAAAGACACGTCGAAGATGGAGAACGCGTTCGTCTACCACTGGCGTCTCTGGACGCTGCCCGAGATCCAGGAGATGCTCGCCGAGGCGGGCTTCGGTCGGACGACGGTCTACTGGGAAGGCGACGAGCTCGACGACGACGGCGAGGCGACCGGCGAGGGCAACGGCGTGTACACACCGGAAGCCGAGGGCGAGGCGGATCCCGCGTTCATCTGCTACATCGTCAGCGAGAAATAGGGCTCATCGGCGCCGTCGGCCGAACGCGAGCCCGAAACCCAAGGCGGCGGTCATGCCGGTCCCCGCGCCGGGGATCAGGTCGACACGCCCCGAGATCACGGCGCTGTCGCCTGCTGTGATCTCGACCTGGAAGCCCCACAGGAACACGCCCCAGAATGCCTCTGGATCCGCGGCGTTGAGCGGCGTGACGCCGACATGGTGCGAAACCAGACCGCTCTCGAGTTGCTCGCCGGGCCCGAGATCCGTGGACAGGGACCCGACGGATGCACCGATGATCTCGTTCCCGTCGCCGAGGCCCGCGGAGTTGAGCCCGCCGAGCCCGGTGTACGCGAGGGCCCCGTTGCCGGCGCCGCCGACGCCAGCGAGCCCGTCGCCGCCGCTGCGCGAGGTCCCGTCGATGCTCCGCACCGAGACCGAGGAATTGAAGAGGGTGTCCCCTTCGCCCGGCGCGAGCGGCCCCAGCACCAGTGACGACGAGATGAGCAGCGATTGATCGGTGAAGTTCTCGACGCGGATCGCGAACTCGGACCAGGGATCGAGGTCGTAAGAGAACGAAGTCAGCGTGAGGCGAGCGAACTCGATTTCTTCGAAGGTGATCGGATCGAAGGTGAAGAACGACTGACTCAGCCCCGGCGGGGAGCCCGCTTTGTTACCAAGCGCCCACTGTCCGCTCCGGAAGTCGGTCGCGCCCCCGGCTCTCGCGCTCGACACTGCCTCAAGCGTCGGGGCGAGCATCTGGGCTCGCGCACCGAACGTGAACAGCATGAACGCGCACAACGCGACAAATGTCTTCTTCTTCCCTTGCATGTTCTTCCCCGATGAAGTTCTCGAACGAGCCACGAATCCGGATGACTCGTTCCGGATGCGATCTTCGCAAGATACCAGAGGCATGCGCCAGCCTCCACCTCCGTGTTATCGGCACCCCGACTCTGGGGTCTTCAAGAGACCCGCCGCACGACTGCCGAGCATCACGAGCCCCGTGAACACGCTCGCATTCCTACCATGCTGCCATGCGCGGCGTGCTTGAAATACCTGAATCGCTTCTCCCGATCAACGAGGCGATCATCGCCGGGCTCGAGCGCGTCGAGGCGTGCTTCGATCGCCAACTCGAGACCGACATCCCGCCGGTCGCCGAGCTCTGCCGCCACATCGAGCGGTACCGGGGAAAGATGCTCCGTCCCACACTGGTGCTGCTCACGGGGCTCGCCGCCCATCCCGAGGCCGCGGGTCGGCTCTCGTCGGGGGATGGTCTCGCCGGACTCTGGAGCGACGAGCACATCGGGCTCGGGGCCGTCGTGGAGATGGTCCACATGGCGACATTGGTCCATGATGATGTCCTCGACGACGCCGAGATCAGGCGGCGGGGGCAGACCGTCAACGCGTTGCGGGGCAACGAGGCCGCGGTGATCCTGGGCGATTACCTCCTCGCGTCCGCGTACCACCTGTGCTCATCGGTGGAGAGCCGGCAGGCCGCGCTCGCCGTCGGTGATACCGCGATGACGATGGCGTCCGGGGAGTTGCTCCAGCTCCATCATCGCGAGGATCTCTCGCTCGATGAGCCGACCTACTACGAGATCGTGGACCGAAAGACGGGCGCCCTGATCGGGCTTTCCTGCTCGCTCGGCGCGGCCGCGAGCGGGGCGGACGACGCGACCGTCGATGCGCTCAAGCGTTTCGGCCGGGACATGGGCATCGCCTTCCAGATCAAAGACGATCTGCTCGACCTCATGGGCGAGGAGACGATCATCGGCAAGTCCGTCCGGCGCGACCTCGCCAAGGGCAAACTCACACTCCCGCTCATCCACGCCTTCAACGCCGCGAGCCCCGATGTCCGGGGCAGGCTGCTCCGCGAGGTGAAGAACCTGGGCGAGGCGGAGGGGGCCGAAAGCCCGGCCGCCAGCGCCGCGGTCGATCAACTCGTCGCGACGATGCGCGACCTGGGCTCGATCGACTACGCCAAGGCGAGCGCCGAGAAGATCGTCGAGCGGGCGAAGGCCTCGCTGGGCGTGCTCCCCGCGAGCCCGGTGCGGGATTTCATCGAGTTCAGCGCCGACGCGGTGATCGACCGGCGGTTCTGAGCCGCGGGTGCTGAACGGGGCCCGAGCCGGGGGCGGCACGCATAACCTTGCGGGCCATGACAACGACCTCTTCAACGCCAGCCGTGACCGACCTGATCGCCGAACTGCAGTGGCGGGGGCTGCTCCACCAGTGCACCGACGAGGCTGGTCTGCGCGAGCACCTCGCCGATCCCGCGAACGCATCCCGCAAGATCTATTCGGGATTCGACCCCACGGCCCCCAGCCTGACGATCGGCAACCTCGTCCCGATCATGCTTCTCGCCCACGTCAAGCGGGCGGGGCACGTCGCTGTCGCGCTCCAGGGGGGCGGAACGGGCCTGATCGGGGATCCCTCGGGCAAGTCCGCCGAGCGGCAGTTGAACACCGCCGACACCGTCGCGGCGAACGTCGAGGCCCAGCGCCCGATCTTCGACGCGGTCCTCGGGAATGTCGAAGGCCATCCCCACGCGATCGCCAACAACCTCGACTGGCTGGGCGGGCTTGGCTACATCGAGGCCCTCCGCGACATCGGCAAGCACTTCAGCGTCAACATGATGATGCAGAAGGAATCGGTGAAGGCACGCCTCGAGAACCGCGAGCAGGGGATCTCGTACACAGAGTTCTCCTACATGATCCTGCAGGCGTACGACTTCGCGCATCTGTACGAGCATGAGGGCATCACCGTGCAGATCGGCGGGAGCGATCAGTACGGGAACATCGTGGCGGGGACGGATCTGATAAGACGAAAGACTGCAGAGGATAAGTTCTTCGCCGCGAAGCAGGAACAAAGCAAAGAGGCCGGTGAAGTCGTCAGTTTCTCCGGCTCTGACTACGAACGTCTCGCTTTCGGCATCACAGCCCCCCTCGTCACGAAGGCCGACGGCACCAAGTTCGGCAAAACAGAATCCGGCGCCGTTTGGCTCACCGCCGACAAAACCAGCCCCTACGCCTACTACCAGTTCTGGCTCAACGCCACCGACGACGACGCGACAAACTGGATCAAGATCTTTACGTTCCTCACCCAGGACGAGATCGAATCGCTCATCGCTCGCCACGCCGAGAACCCGGGCATGCGCGAACTGCAACGCACGCTCGCCCAGCACGCGACGACCATCCTGCACGGCGAGGAGGCGATGCACCGCGCCGAGTCGGCGGGCAAGGCGCTGTTCAGCGGCGAGATCGCGGATCTCGACGAGCCGACACTGCTCGAAGTGCTCGCGGATGTGCCCTCGAGCGATCACCCGAAGGCCGACCTCGCGGGTGATGGACTGGACCCGATCGAACTGCTCAAGCGGGCGAGCCTCGCGAGTTCGAACCGCGAGGCCCGCGAGTTTCTGGGCAACGGCTCCGTCTCGATCAACGGCGCGAAGATCGACGGTGATACGCGGATCACCGAATCCCACCTCCTGCACGGCTCATTGATCGCTGTGCGCCGTGGCAAGAAAAAATGGCACCTGACAAGATGGAAGTGACAGCACGCCCCGAAACCGGGCCTGTCGCGGCCGAGTGTGAAGCGTTCAACTGATCGCGCCGAGCGAATTTTCTTGCTTTCGAGCGGGATTTCTGGAAGATACGAAGTGGCGATTCCCGTGGGGGGAACGCCGCCGCGGGAGTTCTTCGCGCGGCGTTCCGAGCCGTGGCATCACGACGAGCCGCCGCTCAGTGAGAAAACCCGGCATGACATCTGCCATCCACGGAAAGGGGGCAACATGTTTCTGGTTTCCCAGTTGATCGCTCGCAAGCACGAGGCCGGCACGCGGACCGTTGAGACCGTCTCGCCCGACACGACGGTGCTCGACGCGGCCAAGATTATGAACGACCAGCACATCGGCTCGCTCGTCGTGGTCGGGCAGGAGGGCGGGCTTGTCGGGATTGTCACCGAGCGTGACTTCCTCCGCCGCGTCATCGCCGATGGGCGGAACCCCGCCGAAACCCGCGTCAGCGAGATCATGACCCGTTCGATCCTGACGTGCACGCCCGATACCCGTCTCGACGAAGTCCGCAACACGATGCGCGAACGCCGGGTGCGGCACATGCCGATCATCGAGTGTGATCGTCTCGTCGGGATGATCTCGATCGGCGATCTCAACTTCGCCGAGTCGCGGGCCCTCAACGAGCAGGTCGAGCAGCTCGAGATGTACATCCGCACGGCCTGAGCACGCGGCTCACGCCGGAGATAACACAATCGATTCTCTCAGCACGGCCGACACGGCCGTGTTTTCATTTCGCACTCGGCACGAGAATTCACACGCCGGGCTGCGCCGCCGCCCGCGCGATCGTCTGCGGTGATTCGGGTTCACCTGTCCTCGAACTCAGCAGCACGGCCTCCGCGGTTGAGAGCAGGCCCACCCAGTCCGTCGCGGGCTCGCCCGCGTGCGATCCATCGATCGCTCCGCGCACCGCATCGGCGACGACGCCCTCGAACCCCGCGTTCGGGCCGTCCGTCCGTGAGGAATCCTGCTTCTTCCCCTCGGCGTCCACCCAGTCGAACCCGCTCGGGCGCACCGTAAACCGTCCGCTCGCCCCGCTCAGCGTGATCCGCCATCCCCAGGGTGCCCGGTCCGAGATCAGCAGTTGCCCGCAACGCCCGTCGGCGAAACGGAGCAACGCCGCGGCGCTGCCCTCCAACTCGCTGAGCCGCTTGGTGGGTCGTGCCGCCGCGGCGTCCACGAGTTCCGGCTGTCCGACAAGCGTCTGGACGGTGTCGAGCGCACCGAGCATCGCCGCGGCCGCGCCGCCCACGCCCGGCGGTGCGAACGACTCGATCGTGATGAGGTTTGCCTGGCCGAAGTCGCTGAACGCGTCCTCGGCGGCGCGGAAACTCGGCTGCCGGCGGACACGGGGAACAAGACGAATTCCCGCCGCGGGGCTTGTGCCACCGGTCTCTTTGAAGAGCCCGCTTTCACCCGCCTGGATCAACCCGGTCGCTGGGGAGACAGTCGTGAGCACCGCGGTGCCCGACGCTCGGAGTTCCGCCAGGGTCCGCCCATCGAGCGAGCCGGTCTCGCTGTCCGGGAACGCCGCGATCAGCACCATGCTCGGCTTCTCGGCCATCACCGTCGCCCGGAGATCGTCAAACACGCGGACATCGTCGTCGTTGAGAGACTCGCGGACCGCCTCGGGATTCGGCCCCCCCGCGGCGACAAGCGTCGCGCCCGCGTCGCGGACGATCGCCGCGAGCCGGCTCGCCGCGGATCCCCCAGCCCAGATGATCGCATCGCTCGCGCCCATGTCGACAGATTAGCCTTCCGCCCATCCGGCCGCATCGGGACCGAAGCCGGATAGACTTCTCCAAGCGCGGCAAGGCGGTCGCGTGCCGGCGTCCCCGCCTTCGGACCGGGGCGTCGCGCATGAGGAAAGTCCGAGCACGGCAGGGCACGGTGGTGGGCAACACCCACCCGTCGGGTGTGGTCCCCGGCGAGCGGTAGATCCCCGCAAGGTTCGTCCTGCGGGGGGCGTGAAGAAACCAGACCGCCGATGGCCAGGGCCAGTTCTTCGGAGCGGGCATTGGCACAGGCAAGGGTGAGACGGTGCGGTAAGAGCGCACCGGTCCGGTGGCGACACCGGGCGACCAGGACTCCACACCGCGTGCAAGCTCAAGCAGGCGCCAGGCCGGCCCGGTCAATGGCGTCGGGTAGAGTGCTGAGGGGAAACCCTCCAGTCCGTCGGCAACGGCGGACGCAGAGAAATGACCGCCCACCGGTGGTGCCGCATTCAGAGCCCCCGTCAATGCAACGGGTGCGGATCAACGCGACCGGGGACAGAACTCGGCTTACCAGCCGCGCGACCACAGACATGGGCCCTCGCGAGAGCGGGGGCCCATGGCCGTTTTTGAACCGCGACCGACACTGCGCAGATGCTGCTCGGGGGCGATGACTCAGACGGATGCTTCAGAATCTTCCGACGATTCGGGATTGAGCTTCATGATCTCATCCAGCACGACCGTTGCGAACGCACCGCGGGGCAGATCGAACGCAACCCGGATGTACGGCCCCAGTTCGTCCGACCCGCCCTCAACCTCGGTGTTGGTCACCGGGCACCGCAAGGGCCGGCGGGTGCCGCCGATCATCGGCAGATCGAACTCGGCGGGGTCCGGCAGCGTCTCGGGCGTGAATCCGAATTCGCCGAGCATCTCGACCTCCACGGCGTCGACCGCTCCCGCCGCCCGCTTCATCTTCCGCCCCCACAGCGGACCCGACGCGCAGAACTCCATCGCCTTGTAGCGGGCCATGAATTCCTCGTCGGCGAGCGACACCTCGTCCACGACCGCCGGGTTCCGCCCCGCATGCGTCACGGTGACGTCGCCCTCGAACAGCGTGCCAAACGTGCCACCTTCGATCCGCCGGTCGAGCACCGCGTTGAACACGGCCGACTGAAACGCGGAGATGTAGAACCCGAGGATGTCGGGGTCGATCGCGTCGATCGCTTGCTCGGGCGATTCGCCGTTCGCGAGCGCGATGAGCGCGAGTCGCTCGGTTTTGAACGCGTGCGGGAACGCGTCGCGGGCGGCCTTGTAGTCCTTGGCGGCGTAGTGCTCGCGGGCCGGGCGTTGCTGGTCAGGCGAGGTCTCCGAGGGCCCGAGCAGCAGATCGAGCGCGGTGACGGGATCGCGCCGGAGGATCGCCTGGCCGATGAGGTGGTTGTTCTCGAGGTAGCCGAAGCGTTGGGGGCCGAAGCGTTCGGGGGCGCCCTGCTGTTCGAGGACACGCATGACGCGGAGGGCGGTGCGGACGTCGGTCGGCGCGACACCCCGGACCTTGATCGAGAACCGGTTGCCCGCGAGATGTCCCCGGCGCAGCTTGTTGTCGTGCTGGTCGGCCCAGAGGATCTTGACCCGCTCGTGCTCAAAGTGGGGGAAGTCATCGACCGTCTTGCCCGGGGTGTGGACGCTGACGACCTGACGCGTGATCGCCTGCTTGTCCTTGAGGCCCGCGTAGCCGACCGCCGATCGCTTCACACCGAAGTGGCGGGCGATGAGCGCGTACATCTCCATCGCGGTCATGCCGCGTTTTTCGACGAGCAGGTAGATGTGCTCGCCCGACCCGCTCGGGGCGTAGAGCGGCAGTTCCTCGACGAGGAAATCCTCTGGGACTTCCTTCAGCCGCCCCCCGATGCCGGGAATGTCGGCCGAGAGGTACGCGGCGGGTGTGATGTGCGGACTCGTATCGATAACCTCGACTCCTCTGTATGCCAGCCTGAGGGCATACCCGGCGACTTGATCCCGAGACCCATGGTAAACCCGTGCCCCCTCTCGGAATGCATACCATCGCCCGATGCCAGAAGTTGTTGACATTCCGACTGATAATCCCCTCGATCCCGGCGGAGGCGATCTCGACGAGATCCGCACCGTCTCGTTCGTCAGCCTCGGCTGCCCCAAGAACACCGTGGACAGCGAGAAAATGCTGGGCCTGCTCGCCGAGGACGGCATCGCCCCGGTCTCCGCGACCGCGGACGGGGACAACGAGCACGACGATCTCTCGGTCGCCGGATCCGAGCAGGACACCAGCGCCAGCGCCGGACGGATTACCCCCGCCGACGCCGTTGTCGTCAATACCTGCGGCTTCCTCGAGGCCAGCAAGGACGAATCTCTGGCGGTCGTCCGCGAGGCCGTCGAACGCAAGAACCGGGGCGAGATCAAACGCGTTGTCGTCGCGGGCTGCCTGGTCCAGCGACACCGCGCCAAGATCCTCGACTGGGTTCCGGGTGTCGATGCGATGCTCGGGGTGTTCGATCGCGAGAAGGTCATCGAGGCCGTCCGTGGTCCCAGAGCCGTCCGTGAATCCCTCGAGGAGGCCGTGGAGGCGGGTCCCAACTATTGGATCAGCGCCAACGGGCTTGCGAAAGCCAAGACCCTCGGCCAACAGACCGCGGGCCTGACCGTCAACGGCAAGGACGGCAAGGGCATCGGCTATTTCGAGTCGGATTCCGCCCGCCTCCGGCTGACGCCCAGGCACTACGCCTACCTCCGCATCGCAGAGGGGTGCAACCAGAACTGCGCCTTCTGCACGATCCCGAGCATCCGGGGCAAGATGCGGTCCAAGCCGCTCGACCGCATCGAAGAAGAGGCCCGCGAACTCGTGAGAGACGGCGCCTTCGAGCTCATGCTCATCGGGCAGGACACCACCTCCTACGGCGACGACATCGGGACGGGACTCGCGGCGGGCAAGGGCCTCCCCGAACTTCTCACCCGCGTCTGCAACGCCGTGACGCAGGAAGGCGGCGCGGGTTGGGTCCGCCTCATGTACGCCTACCCGACCAACTTCGACGACCGCATCATCGACACCTTCGCCGAGCTCTCGCAGAAGGGCCGTCTGCTTCCCTACCTCGATATCCCTCTCCAGCACGGCTCGTCCCGCGTGCTCGAACTCATGCGTCGCAACGTCACACGCGAACAGCAGCAGGAACTCTGCGAGAAGATGCGGGAACGCATCCCCGGGATGGCGATCCGCACGACCTTCATCACGGGCTTTCCGGGAGAGACCGAGCAGGATCACCAGGAACTACTCGAGTTCATCGAAGAGGTCGGATTCGACGCCGTCGGCTGCTTCCGATACAGCAACGAGCCGGGCACCCGGGCGGGCACGATGGACGACGACCCGTCGCTCCACGTCCCCGATGAGGTCAAGGAACGCCGCTACGCCGAGATCATGGCGCTGCAGCAGGAGATCGCTTTCGAGCAGGCCGAGTTCGTCGCCGAGCAGTTCGACCCGTCGAATCCCGACGAAACCGGCAGCCGGTTCGATGTCCTGATCGACGAAGCAGCCGGCCAGACCGAGGACGGCAACCATCTCTACCGAGGCCGAACGTACTTCCAGGCCCCCCAGATCGACGCGACGACTTACATCGAGTCGAAGCGGGAACTCAGCCCGGGCGAACTCGTTCGCTGCACGATCGTCGCCGCCGACGGTTACGACCTCATCGCCCGCCCCAGCGAAGAACTCGAGCGAAAGGTCTCGCTGCCACTGGCATGAATGCTGCCTCGATACATCGGGCCGGATAAGAAAAAGAGCACCATGTCGGTGCTCCTTGCAGAGTCGCATTTTGGTGTATCGCAGTCTGGATCAGCCGATCAGCGGCGACGCCAGCTGGCGGCAATACCGGCCATTCCGAGCATCAGGGCGGATGCCGGTGTCGGCACATTGACGCCCCACACGCTCGACGCGCCGATCGCCTGGATGTGCGCCACGAAGTGGAAGTCGCTGTTCGCGAACGCCTCGTACGCATCGGCGAAGCTCGCTCCGTTCAGGTCGAAGCGGAGCGTGAGCGAGTCGCCCGCATCGAGGCCGTTGTGAACCGGAGACGGATCCGCACGGAAACTCATGAACGTCCCGGCCCAGCCGGTGCTGTGATCGATCGAGCCGGGCGGGTTGGCGTGCCCCCCCGCAGACCAGTCCGGGCCGATGAGTTCCGAGAACGTGAGTCCAGACGTCACCGTCGAGTTCTCGATCAGAAGCGATGTGATGACCCCGGGGCCGGCCGAAGCGTTGGTCAGGACGAAATCGATTGACCCCCCGGCATCGAATGCTTCGACGCCGAGATGGAGATGATCAGTCACCACGCTATCGGCGTTCTCGAAGATCATGAACGGCATCGGGCCGGCGAATGCCGCAGCCGAGCTCAGCAGTGTTGTCATTGCAAAGGTGGTCTTCATCTCTGTGCCTCCTGACCGGCGGAGCGAACCGCGGTTTCTCATCCACGAAATTAGCGGACCAGGGCGAGAGGTCAGAAGAAAATCTGGAAAATTCCCAAAATCAATTGGCATTTTATCAATTCCGTAAGATGTTTGGGCTGGATTTCTCGGTGGATGTGCTGGGTTACATCGCTTTGACCGCCTCAAGCACCTCTTCCGCGTGATTGGGAACCTTCACTTTATCCCATCGTTTCGCGACCTTCCCGTCCGCGTCGATCAGGTAGGTCGTCCGTTGGATGCCCATGTACGTCTTCCCGTACATGCTCTTCTCGACCCAGACGCCGTACTTCGGGCAGACAACCGGGTCAGGCTTCCCCTCCTCATTCACCCGATCGTCGGCGAGCAGCGGGTAGGACAAGTCCTCCTTGTCGGCGAACTTCTTCTTGCTCTTCGGGGGCAGGATCGACACGCCGACCACCGCCGCCCCGATCTTCTGGAAGGCCTTGCCGAGGTCGCGAAAGTCACACGCTTCTTGCGTGCACCCGCTCGTCATGTCCTTGGGATAAAAGAACATCACGAGCGGTGAGCCCGCGTAGTCCTTCAGGCTGTGCTTCTTCTCGTCCTGGTCCTTGAGCGTGAACGCGGGGGCTTTCTTACCGGGGTCGATGAGCGGCATTCGGACTGTCCTCTCTGGTTCGGCTTCGATCATTGAATATGCACGCGGGGCGTTGTTCCTCCGACGATATCGCACCGGAACACCTCCCGATGCACCCGATAGATCTCACCCGCCGAGCCCGCCGAGCCAGGCCGACGGATCAACCGCCCGCCGCGCGGGTTCCACCGCCCACGGCGGCATCGCCCGGGGCCAAGCCGTCCGATCCCCGTGCGGATCGAGAACCTCGATCCCGAGGTGGACCAACCCGTTCGCTTCGGCCGCCTCGGGCGGCAACGCGACCTCGATCAGAAGATCGTTCCCGTCGACACCGAGGTCGATGCCGGGGAGCGGCAGATCCCCGCCATCCGCACCGGGCAAAGCCTGCACTTCGGCGCCGCCCGACCCCGAGATCAGCACCACCGCGCGGCTCCGCGCGTACGGACCGATCCAGACGCGGGCCGACCAGCCACGCCCTGCGGCGCTCGGTTCCAGCAGCGTCCCCGCCGCGTCCCGCGACGCGCCGGGAAGCCGGAGGACGACACGCACGCCCGGCGTCGTTCCGAGTCGGGCGTTGCCGACCGAGAGAAGCCCGCTCGGGACCGATCCTGCGTCGTTCACCGCAGGTTGCCCGCCACCCGTCATCGCGGCCATCGACAGATCGCCCCGAAAAGTCCCGGTTGCGACGCCGGGGGGCTCAAGGGGGACAACAGCCCCGTTGATGCGCGCGCCGCGGTTCTCTCCGGCGATCCGATAGACAGCCATCCCGTCGCGCACCAGTTCTCGTGGCGCGCGCAGCAAAGCCGCGTCGCGTGCGCGCAACGGCACCGGGCGGCCGATCGTCCCGCCTCCCATCGGAATGGCGCTCCCATCACCCGCCGAGAACAGCATCGCGCCGATCGTCGCCGAGGACGACAACGATTCGGACTGCACACCGTCATCGACGACCCAGAGCGCCGCGTCGGGCAACCCGTTGAGCCAGTCTTCGGCCCGACGGGCTCGCTCACTCGCGGCGAGTTCGGTGTCGAGGAGAATCGAGAGAAGCGACGCCGCGGCCAAGTCGTCGGCGGTCCAGAGCGGCGCGACGACGCGCGAGCTCGACTCGTCGCTGAATCCTCCGGCGCCCGCGAGCGCGTGCCGTACGCGGAGCGAGAGCACCGGGTCCGCGGCCCACAGCCGCGCGAGTCCGACCCGCCATCTCGCGGCGGTCTGCGCGCGCACGGTCCGCGCGAGCCGCTCGGCGATCGGCACCGGTGCCGATGCCGCCTCAACGACCGAGGCGTCGAGCAGGTCAGGCGTGATCGCGACCGTGCCACCCGATCCGTCCTCGGGATCGGGGTGCAGCCCGGTCGTCGCCAGGGCCGCGCGCCACGCCCGGGTCGGGTCAGCGCCCGCGGCAGAGAGAAAGCCCACAAGGTCGGCGCGCGCGCGCCACTCGTCGGGGACGGGGCTCGCCCACGGATCTTCCATCGGGCCCGCCGGTTGGTCCGGGTCAAACCCGAGCCGCATCCCGAGGATCGCGGGTCGCGAGAGCCAACGCAGACGGACCGGCTTGCCGTCGAGCCAAATCTCCTGGCCGACGGTGCCTCGTGGTAGATCCGCGAGCACGAACCAGGCAAGTCCCGATCGGTCGCGCGGGGCCTGGGCCGGCGTGAGCACATCCCAGACCGGGCCCGGCGGGAGCCAGCCCGACACGCGATCGGGCGCACGGAATCGCACCGCCGCGACGACGCCGCGGACTTCCTGTCCGTCCGGGAATCGGAGCGTGACTGTCGATCTGGGTTGCCCGGTATCGCCCACCCGAACCGGCATGACGAGCGGCAGCCCCGCGACGGCGTCGGTCTCGGTCAGGATTGGCTCGATATCACCGGCGGCCGCCTGTATTGAAACAGTCAGCGGCACCAAGGCGAGCAGCACGGCGAACCGCAGGATCAGCCGCGGAACCCATCGAAGGACCGGCTGCACCACGATTCGGCGGTGCCGGCCCGAGCCGTCTCTATACTGTGGGCGATGAGTACCGGTCACGACACGCACTCTACACCCAAGGGCGACGGATCAGCGTCCGCTCCGGCACACGCCGAGCCCAGGCCTCGGGTCACGATGCGGACTCTCCGCCGCATGGCCGACGCGGGCACACCGTTCGCATGCCTCGCGTGCTACGACTTCACGACCGCCCGCTGGCTGGACCGCGCCGGGGTCGACCTGTTGCTGGTGGGCGACTCGGCCGCGAACGTTGTGCTGGGTCAGGACTCCACACACGGCATGCCGATGGATCTTGCGATCTGGCTCACCAAGGCTGTCAGGCTGGGCGCCGAGCGTGCGCACGTCATGGGCGACATGCCATTCATGAGCTACCAGGCCGACGACGCGGAGGCGATCCGCAACGCCGGCCGGTTCCTGAGCGAGGGCAGGGCGGATTCGGTGAAACTCGAGATCGACGCCTCGTTCGCGCCGCTGGTACAGAAGATGACGCGGGCAGGGATCCCCGTCTGTGCGCACATCGGCAGCAAACCGCAGCAGTGGGCGCTCGCGGGCGGTCCCAAGGTCGCGGGCCGGGAGCGGAGCGAGGCGGACGAGATCCTCGACGACGCGCTCGCGCTGGAAGCGGCCGGGGCGGTGATGCTGCTGATCGAGGCGGTCCCCCCCGAGGTCGCGGAGCGCGTGGTCAAGGCGGTCGGCGTGCCGGTGATTGGCATCGGGGCGGGGGATGCGCCGCACGGCCAGATTCTTGTGGTCAACGACCTGCTGGGGCTTTCAGACTTCACGCCCCGGTTCGTCGATCCCGTCGCGTCGCTCGGTCAGGCCTTCAAGAGAGCCGGGGAAGAATGGGTGAATCGGGTTCGGGAACGCCGGATCGGTGGGGGGGTCTATCGGCCTCGGGAGCCAATCGGCGGTTCGTCTGGTGCGGAGAGCTCTCTAGACGCCGGCGCGAAAACGCCTTCGGACACAGAATCTGTCCGGGCCTGCGACTCCGAATAGACGTCGCCGGGGATCCATCTCAGGGCACAAAATCGGCTGAAGAACGAGGTTCGAGCAACGCCGGCGGCGTGAATCGATAGAACGAGCCTGGAGAATAACGGACCGATCGAATTATTCTGCCGATCTGTTCGTTGGTTTGTCGGGCTGGAGTATGTGTGGATCGGTCGGGCCGGCCTTCGGAATGATCCGCGGGGACGGCACCGACCCGGTGTTGTCGCAGGAGGTTTTGCATGAGACGTTTCACGTCGCTCGGTCCCTCGCTCGCGGTGCTGCTGGTCGGGTGCGCGGCGCTCCTGCTGACGCCCGCGATCATCAGCGCGCTCCGCGACGCCGACACCGCGGCTCGCATTACGCTCGCGCAGCACACGCTCGAGACCGACGACATCCTCGAACGGATCGACCGGGCCGTGACCGCGGTCGCCGAGAACATCTCGCCATCGCTCGTCCACATCGACGTTCAGGGCGAGGGCATCGAGGATGCGAGCGGGCGGCGACGCGGCGGCAACCGCTCGACCGGGTCCGGGTGGGTCTACGACGACGCCGGGCACATCGTCACCAACGCCCATGTCGTACGCGGAGCGCAGCGCATCAGTATCCAGTTTGAGGACGGCCGGTATGCCGACGCGGGCCTCGTGGGCATCGATCCGTTCACCGACATCGCGGTCATCCTGATCGAGGATCCGATCACGGTCTACCCCGCGCCGCGTGACACGGGGCATATCCCAAGGAGAGGCGAGCGCGTTTTCGCGTTCGGCTCGCCGTTCGGCTTCAAGTTCTCGATGAGCCAGGGGATTATCTCCGGTCTCGGACGCGATCCGATGTCGTCGACCGATTTCGGCGGGTTCACCAACTTCATCCAGACCGACGCGGCGGTGAACCCGGGCAACTCGGGCGGCCCGCTGGTGAGCACCCGAGGTAAGATCATCGGCATGAACGTCGCTATCGCGACGGCCCGGGGTACCGGGGCCGAGCTTGATGAATCCGGCGGCGACTCTGCCGGCATCTCGTTCGCGATCCCCCTGCCGACGATCGAGACCGTGGTCGACCAGTTGATCGCGACCGGCGGTGTCTCACGCGGCTTCCTCGGTGTGTCCCTGATCGGCGCGGTCGGTTTCGAGAACGAGCAGGGGGTCTACACCCGCGGGATGAGCGTCCAGGTTACGCAGGGAGGGCCCAGCGACCTGGGCGGCATACAGGACAGGGACGTGATCACCCAGGTCAACGGGCAGGACGTTCCCGAATCGAAGATCTTCCAGTCGATCGTGGGCACCATCCCAGCCGACGAGCGCGTGGATATCACGCTCTACCGCGAGGGCGAGCGGAAGACCGTGCAGGTTGTTCTGGGCGAGCTCCCGGCGAGCGTACTCGGCGGGCGGGCACGCGTGCCGATCACCTACCAGCTGGGCCTGCAGGTCGGCACGAACCAAACTGGCGCGATCGTGACCCGCGTGTTCGAGTCGTCTGTCGCCGACCGGATCGGCTTCGAGCGGGGGCAGCAGATCCTGACGATCGGGGGCGAATCGGTCCGCAACGACGCGGACGTGTTCACGCTGCTGACCGCGAAGGGGCTGCTGTCGGCCAAGGAGATCGAAGTCCGGGTCCGCTCGATCGACGATAACGGCGCAATCGAAGAGAAGACGCTCGACGTGCGGCTCGGACGCTGAGCCGAGAGTTGCCGTTCCTGCAAGAGGATCTGGGTTCTCCATTCGGCCGGCCGAGTGGAACTTCACGTGCCAAGCGGATAGATCGACCTAGCGGAAGGTGGTTTGGATCGCCCGGTACGCCGCGACGATGCCGCCGAGCAGCACGGAGACGGTGCCCAGGGCCGAAAGCACACCGAACCCCTTGTCGCCCGCCGCATCGGCGAGGAACAGGATCGCCCCGCAGACCAGCAGCGCTGCGATATGCAGCGAGAAGGAGATGTTCTTGCTCGCCTGCTCGATCTCGTCGGTGAGGTCCTCGAGCCCGTCGTGCTTCAGCTGGACGGCGAGTTGCTCCTGCTGGATCATCTTGGAGAATGCCTTGATGTCCCGCGGCAGGTTCTCGGTGAGTTCCGCGTAGGCGAGCGTCGTGTTCTGCACACGACGGCGCACCGCCGCGAAGCCGTACCGGCGTTTGACGAGCGATTCGATCTGAGGCTGCACGTGTCCCACGAGATCGAACTCTGGGCAGACCGCCTCCGCCACGCCCTCGATCGTCGTGATCGCCTTGATGAGATAGACGATGTCGGACGGGCAGCGCAGGCGGTGTCGCTTGAGCTTCACGAAGAACTCGTTGAGCAGCGCGCCCATCTCGAGGTCGGCGAGGTTGCCGGTCTGGAACTTGCTGATGAACTCCCAGACGTCGGCCCTGAACCGGCGAGACGCGGCGTCCATCGGTTTCATATCCGTCAGCGAAACAACGACGTCGATGACGCGTTCGAGATCGCCGTTGACCGTGCCGTGGACGAGGTCGGCGAGCAATTCCTGGGTATGAGGATCGATGCTGCCGGTCATCCCGAAGTCGATCAGGCAGATGCGGATGCCGGTGTCTTCCTCGCCAGGGGGGAGGGCCGGGGTGTTCTCGTTGGCGGTGCCCGATTCGTCCGGAGCGGGCACCCCGGGCGTCGTCTCATCCCTGAGCACAAAGATGTTGCCGGGGTGCGGGTCGGCGTGGAAGAAGCCGTGCTCGAAGCACTGCTTGAAGACAACCTCGGACCCGATCGAGACAATGTCGCGTCGCTCCGCGTCGGTGAAGTCCTCGGGCTTCATCTCGCTCAGCAGTGTCCCGTCGATCTTCTCCATGCAGAGCACACCCTTGTTGGAATGCTCGGAGTAGGCCTTCGGGAAGCGGAGCTTGGGGTGGTCGGCGAACGCGCGGGACATCCGCATCATCGAGCGCTGCTCGAGCGCGAGGTCCAACTCACGCATCACCTGCCGCTCGAACTGCTCGACGACCTCCGTGGGGCTGTAGCCCATGTCCTCGAACCGGCTCTCGGCGATCTCCGCGAGCGCCCGCATGATCTCGATGTCGGACTCGATCGTCTTGCGGATCCCGGGGCGGAGCACCTTGAGGATGACCTCGGTGCCGTCGTGAAGGACCGCGCGGTGGGCCTGCCCGACCGACGCGGCCGCGAACGAGTCGTAGTCGATCGAGCGGAAATGCTCATCGACCCTGTCTTTGAACAGCGACGCGATGTGCGGCTTGATCTTCTCGGCCTCGACCGCGGGGACCCCGGATTGCAGCTTCGCGAACTCGGTCGCCCAGTCCTCGGGGATCAGGTCGGGCCGCGTCGCGAGGATCTGGGCGAGCTTAACAAAGCTCGGCCCGAGCTCAACCGCCGCTTCGCGCAGCCGGACGGCGTGCGGCTGGCGGGAGATCTCCTCACCCGGCTTGTCGAGCCCGACCATCCGCTTGCCCTTGAGCAGCATGCGGTCGATCGAGAGCTCCTGGACGACATCGGTGAACCCGAACCGCACGAGCACGGCGATGATGTCCTGGGCCCGCTTGATGTTGCGGATCGTGCGCTTGAGATTGGGGATGCGTGTCGCCATGCGTCGGGAGTTTATCGGTCTGGACCACCCGTGCGTTTGTCCAGATCCAGATACTTCCGGCAGATCCAGCGGACGGGAGGCACCGCGCAGTTGTTACGCGAGCTTCCAGGACCGTCCGTCCCGCTCGACGCGCCGGTACAACGTGTCCCGCTCGACGGGCTCGTACCCCGCTTCGGAGATCGCACGCCGGAGATCCGCGACGGTGGTCTCCTGGTGCGTGGACGCACCGCCCACCTTGGTGATGTCGTACCAGACGACGGTGCCGTCGATGTCGTCGGCACCCGCCTGGAGCATCGTCTGCGCCATCGCGAGCGTCTGCATGATCCAGAACGCCTTGACGTGCGGGAAGTTGTCGAGCATGAGCCGCGCGATCGCGACGGTCCGGATGTTCTCGATCCCGCTCGGGCCGGGCAGGTGCTCCATTTCAGAGCCGTCCGGGATGAACGGGAGCGGGATAATCGTCTGGAAATAGCCGCCGGGGCTGCCCGCGGAACCGTCGGCATTCCGGGCCGCCGCTTCCGCCATCTCCGCCGTCGGCAGCGCCGCGCCGGGGGCGGTCAGCGAGATCGCGCCCACCGTGATGTCCTCGGTCGCGGGCAGTCCTGGCTTGATGAACGCGTCGGTATCGTCGGCGTAGCCGAGCCTGGCGAGCGCCTGGTCCTGGGCCCTTCTCAGGATTTCCATATGGATGAGCCGTTCGCGGCGCTGGTCGATATGCCCGTACAAGATCGTCGCGTTGGTGTTCAGGCCCAACTCGTGGGCGACGAGATGGACGTCGAGCCATTCGTCGCTGCGGATCTTGCCCTTGTGCGTCTCGTCGTGCACGCGGTCATCGAAGACCTCCGCGCCGCCCCCGGGCAGCGACCCGAGCCCGGCCTCCTTCAATTCCGACAAAATCAGCCGGATCGACTCTTTCCGCGTTGCCCGCTTGTACTTCTTGGCGATCTTGGCGAGGTGAACGATCTCCACGGCGGTAAACGCCTTGATGTGAAGGTCCGTCCCGTGCTCGGCGGCGACCCGCTTGATGGTGCGGATCATCTCGGGGTAGTAGTCCCAGGGCAGGTAGGGCTGCAAGCCGCCCACGATATGCATCTCGGTCGCGCCGCTCTCGCAGGCTTTCTTCGCCTCCTCGGCGATCGAGTCCATGTCGTGGGTGTACGCGCCCTCGTCGCCCTTTTTGCGGTAGAACTCGCAGAACTTGCA
>DDFO01000058.1:81888-82582 GCA_002337215.1 Phycisphaerales bacterium UBA1926
CGGTAGAACTCGCAGAACTTGCACGACAGCGCGCAGATGTTCGAGTAATTGAGGTGCCGATTGATGTTGTAGTAGCCGACGCCGGGATGCAAGCGCTCGCGGACGACGTCGGCGAGCTCGAAGACGCCCCAGAGGTCGGGGGTCTCATAGAGCACCATGCCGTCGTCGAGGCTGAGGCGTTCGCCCCGTTGCACCTTCACGCGGATCGCATCGAGCCGGGGGTCGCTGGTTGGGAGCGGAGTTGTCGTGTGGGACAGTTCGGCGGTCGTCATGCTCAATAGTAGCGTTGAACGGGCTATTTTCAAAGAATTTTGAAATCTAGAAAGCAATTCGGCGTCGGTCCGAGTCCGGTCAAAACGGGGGTACCGATTCTCCGACTAATCTGCTGCCATGCCACTCTGGGTCTGGATCTCGGTCTCCCTCGTCGCGGGAATCACGCTGGGTGTGATCATCTGGACCATGTCATACCCCCGCGTTGCGACGACCATCAGTCAGACGCCCGGCCCCGAACTTCCCGAGCACCTTGCCCCGGGGTGGTACGCCCAATGTTCCAAGTGCGGCAAAGCCCGGACGCTCGCGAGCGTGGGGGGGATCCGCATCGGTGCAAACCGCGGCGCAAAGAAGGCCACGCTTGGCTGGTGCCGGGCGTGCCAAGGGCTGCGGATCGTTCGGATCATCCATAAATCACGGCTCC
>DDFO01000058.1:82789-83210 GCA_002337215.1 Phycisphaerales bacterium UBA1926
AAGATCATCGGCATCGACCTCGGGACCACCAACTCGTGCGTCGCCGTGATGGAAGGCGACGAGGCCAAGGTCCTCATCAACGCGTCCGGCAATCGCACGACCCCCTCGGTGGTTGGGTTTACCGACAAGGGCGAGCGGCTCGTCGGCCAGCCCGCCCGTCACCAGCAGGTCACCAACCCCAAGAACACGATCTTCTCGATCAAGCGGTTCATGGGCCGGCGTCACAGCGAGGTCGGGAGCGAAGAAAAGAACATCCCCTACGAGGTCACGGGCGGAGCCGACGAATTCGTGAGCGTCAAGGTCCGTGACAACACGTACACGCCCCAGCAGGTCTCGGCGTTCATTCTCGGCGAACTCAAGAAGACCGCCGAGGACTATCTGGGCGAAAAGGTCGACCGGGCGGTCATCACCGTGCCGGCCT
>DDFO01000058.1:83253-91627 GCA_002337215.1 Phycisphaerales bacterium UBA1926
ACCGTTCCGGCTTACTTCAACGACGCCCAGCGTCAGGCGACCAAGGACGCCGGCGAGATCGCAGGCCTCAAGGTCGAGCGGATCATCAACGAGCCGACCGCCGCGGCCCTCGCGTACGGCCTCGACAAGGGCAAGAACGAGAAGATCGCGGTCTTCGACCTGGGCGGCGGCACCTTCGACGTCTCTATCCTCGACGTCGGCGACGGCGTCTTTGAGGTGCTGAGCACCAACGGCGACACCCACCTGGGCGGCGACGATTGGGACCAGGCCCTGATCAACTACCTCGCCAGCGAGTTCAAGAACAAGGAAGGCATCGACCTGAGCGGCGACGCCATGGCGATGCAGCGGCTCAAGGAGGCCGCCGAGAGCGCCAAGAAGGAGCTCAGCCAGGGCCAGCAGACCACGGTCAACCTGCCGTTCATCACGGCCGACCAGAACGGGCCCAAGCACCTCCAGGTCGAGATCACCCGCAGCAAGTTCGAGTCGATCTGCGACTCGCTCTTCAGCCGCCTGCGCGAGCCCTGCGTGACCGCCCTCAAGGACGCGGGTATCGACGCGAGCAAGATCGACGAGGTCATCCTCGTCGGCGGCTCGACCCGGATCCCCAAGGTCCAGGCGATGTGCAAGGAGATCTTCGGCAAAGAGCCCAACAAGAGCGTCAACCCCGACGAGGTCGTCGCGGTCGGCGCCGCGATCCAGGGCGGCGTCCTCGCGGGCGACGTCAAGGATGTCCTCCTCCTCGACGTCACCCCGCTCAGCCTCGGCGTCGAGACCATGGGCGGCGTGATGACCAAGCTCATCGAGAAGAACACCACCATCCCGACGAGCAAGAAGGAAACCTTCTCCACCGCTGCCGACAACCAGCCGAGCGTCCAGATCCACGTCCTCCAGGGCGAGCGTGAGTTCGCCAAGGACAACCGGACCTTGGGCCAGTTCGAGCTCGCCGGCATCGCGCCGGCCCCGCGCGGCGTGCCCCAGATCGAGGTCGAGTTCGCCCTCGATGCGAACGGCATCCTTCAGGTCACCGCGGTGGACAAGGGCACCGGCAAGAAGGCCGACATCCGGATCGAGAACTCGGGCGGGCTCAGCTCCGACGAGATCGAAAAGATGAAGGCCGACGCCGAGGCCCACGCCGAGGAGGACAAGAAGCGTCGCGAACTCGTCGATGTCAAAAACCGTGGCGACGGGCTGGTGAGCCAGACCCGCCAGAGCCTCGAAGAGCATGGCGAGAAGGTCTCGGCCGAGACCCGCAGCAACATCGAGAGCGCCCTGTCCAATCTCGAAGAGAAGCTCAAGGGCGAGGACAAGGCGTCGATCGAGGCCGGGATCGAAGAACTCAGCAAGGTGAGCATGGAACTCGGCAAGGCGGTATACGAGGCCGAGGCGGCGAAGGCGACCGGTGACGCGTCGGCAGCAGGCGACGCCACTGAGGACGGCTCGTCCGTCGAGGGCGACGTCATCGACGCCGAATACGAGGTCAAGGAAGACGACGCCAAGGCATAAGCGACGTCCGAGTCCATGTGTCCGGGCGAATGGACCCCAATCCGGTTCTCGAAGGGCGGCCCCAACGGGCCGCTTTTTTATTGGGCGGACAGCCGGACGAAGCCGTATGAAAATTTTCAAACGCCCGCGAACTCGAGACAGAGAATGCTCGTATCTCTCCTGTGGAACCGGGACTACTTGGCGGTAACCCGGAACCGCGTTTCATGTTTTCTCTCTCTCCTCCACAAGGCCGAGGCTTACCAGCTTCGGCCTTGTTTCATTGTGCTCGCGTGCCGCAGTCTGGCGATTACACGCCGCGGAGGACATCGAGCGAACCGTCGCGGATCTTCTCGGCCAGCAGCACGAGCGCTTGCCCACGGTGGCTGATCCGGTTCTTCTCCTCGGGTGCCAGTTCCGCACTCGTCGAGCCGCAATCAGGCCCGACGAGGAAGAGAGGGTCGTAGCCGAACCCGTTGCTGCCCCGCGGCACGCCGTCAGGCTCCGGCGAACCGATCCGGCCCTCGAACGTCCCGCGGACCTCCGCGAGAACCCGTCCTTCGGGCGACGCGACGCACAGCATGCACACGAACCGCGCGACGCGACCATCAGCCGTCACGTCGTCGAGTTCTTCCAACACCCGTGCGTTGTTCGCTGAGTCACGGGCCGCCCGGTCAGCGTCCGGCGGGAAGCGATCCGCGGCGTACCGGGCCGAGTGCACGCCGGGCCGACCGTCGAGCGCGTCGATCTCCAGCCCCGAATCATCCGCGAGGCACACGCGCCCCGTTGCGCGGGCGTACCCGAGCGCCTTGAGCCGCGCGTTCTCGACGAACGTCGCCCCGTTCTCCTCCGGCTCCGGATAGGACGAACCGAGCGATGCGAGCCCCTCGCACGCGATGCCGAGTTCCCCGAGCACCGCGCCGATCTCCTCGACCTTATGGGGATTCCCCGTCGCGATGAGCAGCGGGGGGATGGCGACAGAATCGGCGGGCTGAATCGTCGTCGGCGTCATCCTCGAATATAGCGCACGGCACCCGAGGTCCGATCGCCACACACAGGAAACGGCGACTAAACTGGACCATGACAACCGCCACCACCACTTCGATTCTTGACACGCTGGGCATCTGGGACGACGAGCGCGTCGTCAAGCCGAGTGAGGCAACCGACAGCCATGTCCTCGTGGAGAACCCCGCGACGGGCGAGCCCATCGCCGCGGTTCGACTCCAGACAAGCGAGGAACTCGAGAAAACCACCGCCGCCGCGGTCGAGGCGTTCAAGGCCTGGCGCAAGGTGCCCGGCCCCGAGCGCGGGCAGCTGGTCCGAAAGATCGGCGAAAAGTACCGCGAGTTCCTCGAGCCGCTCGGCGAACTGATCGCCCTGGAGATGGGCAAGATCCGGGCCGAGGGCATCGGCGAGGTGCAGGAGGTTGTCGATATCGCCGACTTCGCGGTCGGGCTCAGCCGCCAGCTCCACGGCATCACCATGCCCAGCGAGCGGGCCGAGCACATCATGAAAGAGCAGTACCTGCCCCTGGGCCCGGTGGGGGTCATCACGGCCTTCAACTTCCCCTGCGCCGTCTGGGGCTGGAACGCGATGCTCGCGGCCGTCTGCGGCGACTCACTCGTCTGGAAGCCCAGCCTGCTGACCCCGCTCATCGCGATCGCGACCAACCGGCTCGCGCAGGAAGTCGCCGATGAGGCGGGTTTCCCGGGCCTGTTCGGCCTCATCATCGGTGCCGATGACACGATCGGCGAGCCCATGATCGCTGACCGCCGCTATCCGCTGATCAGCGCCACGGGGTCCTGCCGCATGGGGAGGCGTGTGGGCGAGGTCGTCGCCGGCCGGCTCGGTAGAACGCTCCTCGAACTGGGCGGCAACAACGCGATCATCGTTGAACCCGACGCGAACCTCGATCTCGCCCTCAAGAGCATCGTGTTCGGCTCGGTCGGGACGTGCGGCCAGCGGTGCACCTCGACCCGCCGGGCGTTCATCCACGAGTCCGTCGCCGAGGACTTCATCGCCAAGATCGCGACCGCGTACAAGTCAGTCGTCGAGAACAAGCGGATCGGCGACCCGCTCGACGAATCCACGCTTATGGGCCCGCTGATCCACGAGGAATCGGTCCAGGCATTCGAGAACGCGATCGCCGAGGCGACCAAGCAGGGCGGCCAGCTGCTCGCGGGCGGCAAGCGGCTCGATCCCGAGAGCCTCGCGAACGACGCGATCAAGGGCGGGCACTATGTCGAGCCCACGCTCATCCGCATGCCCGCGGGCGAGCACCTGCCGATCGCCCTCGACGAGACGTTCGCCCCGATCCTGTATGTCACCACCTACAAGACGCTCGACGACGCGATCGCCCTCCAGAACGGCGTTGTCCAGGGGCTAAGCAGCGCGATCTTCACCGGCTCGGTCGCCGGCCTCGGACGGTTCCTCGATCCCTCGGGGGCCGGCAGCGATTGCGGCCTCGCCTATGTGAACCTGGGCACCAGCGGCGCCGAGATCGGTGGTGCGTTCGGTGGTGAGAAAGACACGGGCGGAGGCCGCGAGAGCGGCTCGGACGCGTGGAAGGCGTACATGCGGCGCCAGACCTGCACCATGCACTTCGGAGACAGCTTTGCGTTGGCACAAGGGATCCGCTTTGAGTGACCACATCACCGACGATCGTCTCGCCACTGAAGCGCTCGAAGAGGTAGAGGCCGGCATGCTCGTCGGCTTCGGCGCCGGGCGCACCGCCTCGCGTGTGATCCAGGCGCTGGGCCACCGCGTTTCAACCGAGGAATTCCCGGTCCGGGTCGTCGCCGCGAGCGAGTCCACCGAGGCCCTGTGCCGCGAGGTCGGTCTCGAGGTCGTCGATTTCGCCACCGTCGAGGAACTCGACCTGCTCATCGACGGGGCCGACGAGATCGACCGATCAATGCGGATGCTCAAGGGCAGCCGGGGCGCGGTCGCTCGCGAGCGCATGATCGCGTGGGCGAGCCGGCGGCGGGTCTACATGGTCGGATCCGAAAAGGTCAGCCCATACCTGGGCATGAACTGCATGCTCAGCATCGCCGTCATGCCGTTCGGCCTCGCCTCAACACGGGCGTCAGTCCGCCGGCTCGGGCTCAACGGTGTGATCCGGCGCGGCTTCGCGGGTGAGTTCTATGTCACCGACAACGCGAACCTGATCCTCGAGGTCTCGCTCCCCGAAGGCCTGGATCTTGAGGAAATCGATACGGAATTGCACCGTATCCCGGGCGTCGTCGAGCACGGGCTGTTCCTCGACGAGGCCGACGCGGTTTTGATCGAGCACGAGGGCGGCGCGATCGAGACTTTAACGTCAGAACCGCGTGGCTTTGCGTGAGTAATCTGTCCGCGTTCCGTTTCCACCTGTTCCGGGCGTGTTGGCGGCCGGTTTGAGGCCGGATGACGCTGGAGAGGCGATGAAAATTCAAGCAAAATGGCAGTCGCGTGTAGTGACCGCTAAACTCACCCTGAAGAGGATGCTGTTCGGAGTGAACACATTCTGAGATCCGAATTTTCCCCGCACGGGAATCGTGGGGATCTGTTCAAGTCGAGCAAGAGAATACAAGGAGTTTCTGCGATGCGATCGCGCAATACTATCAAGAACGCGGCGATGACCGCCCTCGTCGTGGGCCTCGCCGGCCTGCTCGGGGCGTGTGAATCGACCGGTACGACCACAAGCACCGCGCCGCGCGGCGCGGGTTCGGGCTCGCCGACGTTCCTGTCGACGCCGTCCGCCAAGCCCGCTGCGAAGCCCGCAGCTCGGGCCGCGGACCCCGCCCCGGCCGCTCCGGTCGTCCGTCGCACCGCCGCGCCGGCCCGGAACAACTGCAACTACAGCCCTGATGCGGGCGCTGGCATGGGTGTCGCCGCGATGGCGTTCCCGACCGGCGATGCCGGCAGCAGCGCCCTGATGCTCCACACCGTGATGCCCAACCAGGTCCGTCGCGGTGCGGAATTCGGGTACGAGTACCACATCACCAACATCACCGGTGGCACACTCCAGAACGTCGCGGTCACCCTCGAGAGCCAGAGCAACCTCGACGTTATCAGCGCCACCCCGGCCGCAATGAGCGGCGCCGCGGGCAACACCTGGGCGATCGGTGATCTCGGCCCCTGCGAGACCCGCGTCATCCGCGTGACCGCGACCGCCAACTCGACCGGCACCGCCGGCAACTGCGTGAGCGTGTCTTACAACAACTCGCTCTGCGCCGTCACCCAGGTCGTCGATCCGGAACTGACCATCGCGAAGACCGCGACCCCGCGCGTCCTCCGCTGCGATCCGATCACCCTCACCTATGAGGTCTGCAACCCGGGCACCGGCGTCGCCAGCGGCGTCGTCATCCGTGACACCCTGCCCAACGGTCTGACCGTCAACGGCAGCCGCAACATCGAGATCCCCGTCGGCGACCTCGCCGCCGGCGAATGCGCGACCCGCGAGGTCGTCGCGATGGCCGCCAGCACCGGCGAGTTCTGCTCGCCCGCCGCCGCCGCTTCCGGCGAAGGCCTGACCGCCAACTCGGGTGAGCCCTGCACCGTCGTGGTTGCCCCGAGCCTGGAGATCGCGTGCAACGCCCGCGATCGTCAGTACATCGGCCGCAACTCGCAGTACGAGTTCACCGTCTCCAACAACGGTGACGGCGTTGCCGCCAACACCGTCGTCAACGTCTCGCTCCCGGGCGGCGCTGAGTTCGTCAGCGGCTCCAACGGTGCGATGCCCACCGGCAACACCGTTGCCTTCCAGGTCGGCAGCCTCCGTCCCGGTGCGTCCGAGACGGTCAGCGTGACACTCAAGGCCCGCACCGCCGGCGACTTCCGCGTCGGTGCCACCGCCTCGGGCAACTGCGCCGAGCCGGTCAGCACCCAGTGCGAGACCAACTTCCGCGGCATCCCGGCCATCCTCCTCGAGGTCGTCGACCTCGTCGACCCGGTCGAGGTGGGCACCACGACCACCTACCGCATCACGGTTACCAACCAGGGCTCGGCCGCTGACCAGAACGTCCGCATCACCTGCGTCCTGCCCGACGAGCAGGAGTTCGTCAACGCCACCGGCGCGACGAGCAGCACGATGAGCGGCAAGACCGTGACCTTCAACCCGGTCGCGACCCTCGCGCCGGGTGCCCAGGCTTCCTGGGACCTCGTCGTCCGTGCGACCGGCGAGGCTGACGTCCGCTTCGCGGTCGAGATGACCAGCGACTCCTTCACGCGTCCGGTGCGTGAGACCGAGTCGACCAACCTCTACGAGTAATCCTCGCAGAGTCTGGCAACTTGATTCTGACACAGGCCCGCGGGAAACCGCGGGCCTGTTCTTTGCGCGGTTCTCTCTTTGCTCACGGCCCAGTTCCACCCAGCCGAGCGCCCGTAACGCCTTTGGCGTACGAGCGCACGAAAAAGCCCGCTGAAGCGGGCTTTGTTCGAAGCAATGGAAGGCGTGCGGTTACTGGCCCTGCGCCAGGCTGTAGCCGGGCAGGCCGTCATAGGTCCGCAGCGGCTGGAAGTCTGCGACCTCGAACTTCTCGGCGACCTTCCGCAGCAGATGCACCGTGGGCATCTGCCCGATCTGGCCAAGATGCAGATCCGGGTCGCGGAGCTCAAACCGCACGCGGCAGTAGTCCACAATCTCGGTGTAAAGCGAGCCGCTCGGCCAAACCTGCGTTCCCCGGCTCGACATCATCGTGACCTTGAACGGCGTGCCCTCCGCGATCCGCTCCATCCGTCGGGCGAGATCGAGCACAGGGATCACCGTCGCGACGTAGATATCGCAACCCGCCACCTGGCTCGGCGTCGTCTCGAAGGTCCGCATCAGGCGGTTGACGTTCGGCCTTGTCGGCGGTGTATACGAAGGTGCGTTCGTCTCGGGAACGGTCCTCGCCTCGCGCCCCGAGGGCTGCTTGCCAAGCCGATCGGCGATCGCCTGCGCGAACGCGGATGTGCCGACGGGTTGCTTCTCGCCCTTCACGTCGCCGGTGTGCACGCCGTCCTCGAGCGTCGCGAGCAGCGCGTTCTCGATCAGCACCGCGTCGTGGTGCAGACCGAGATGCCGCAGCATCATCAGCCCGCTCAGCAGCAGGCTCGTCGGGTTCGCGATCCCCTTGCCCGCGATATCGGGGGCCGTTCCGTGCACCGCCTCGAAGATCGCGATCTGGTCGCCGATGTTCGCGGAGGGCGCAAACCCGAGCCCACCCACGAGACCCGCCGCGAGATCGCTGACGATGTCGCCCTGGAGGTTGGGCAGCACGACCATCTTGTACGCCTCGGGGCGGAGCACGAGGTTCATGCACAGCGCGTCGATGATCACGTCCGCCGTCTCGATCGTCGGGTGATCGTCTGCGGTGTTGTGGAACCGCTCGAGGAACATCCCGTCGGTCATCTTCATGATGTTCGCCTTGTGCGCACAATGCACGAGGTCGATCCCGAGCGTCTCGGCCGTCTTGAACGCGAACCGGTGCACCTGGTCACACCCGGGGGCGCTGATCAGCCGCTTGCATTCAACGACGTCGCTCGTCAGCCTGTTCTCCACGCCGCCGTAGGTGTCCTCGATATTCTCGCGGACCACGTAGATGTCGACCGGCACGCCCGCCCGGCTGAAGACCGTGTCCACCCCAGGCAGGCTCTGGAAGTGCCGAAGATTCGCGAACGTCGCGAACGTCTTGCGGAGCGTGACGTTGATCGACTTGCCACCCCCGCCAATCGGCGTCCCCATGGGCCCCTTGTAGAGCAGGCCCGTCGTCTCAATCGTCTCGATCGCCTCGTCGGTCATCCCACGGGTATCACCAGCCGCGAACACCCGTTCGCCCATCTCCACCGGGATGAACTCGATCGAATCGAGCACCCCCGCGGCCTGGAAGACCGCGAGACAGGCGTCCGCGATCTCAGGGCCGATGCCGTCGCC
>DDFO01000058.1:91713-92086 GCA_002337215.1 Phycisphaerales bacterium UBA1926
ATCTCAGGGCCGATGCCGTCGCCTTTCGCGAGCGCGATCCGAATCTTGTCTGCCATGCCGTCGTCTCCTGTTTCGAGAGGCTCCGAAGGATCTCCGCGTGCTGAATCCGACCATCTGAGTCAAAGCAGGCCGGCGGCGGGGCGAAGGATATCGCCCGCGTCCCGTGTGAACCACACCCGGGTGAGTCCAGTCACGCCTTCGCAACCGTCCCCCGGAAGCACCGCAACCGGACGCGCTGCAAATCGTCTATCGGCGATCCGGCTGTTCGACCGCAGCAGCACGGCGGAGACGTTCACGGATCGCGTCCCAGATTTCCGATTCCGAGAGCAGCGGAAAGACGACCACGATCAACGCCGGCTCCGATTCGTCCGCG
>DDFO01000058.1:92174-92769 GCA_002337215.1 Phycisphaerales bacterium UBA1926
CGCCGGCTCCGATTCGTCCGCCTCGCGGAGGGCCGCGTAGAGCCGGGCACCGTACGCGGATGCGAGCCCGGGCATGTTGATCCCCAAATGCGGCTCGCTCACCACCACCCGACGGCCAGGCGGCGAAAGCAGCGCGACCCGCCCGCCCGCGTCCGCAACGACGCGGGACAGCGCCGTGACGTCCTCGAGCAGCAGGACCGGCGCCCGCGGCTGATAGTGGGGGCCCACCAGCCCCGGTGACGACGCGACCTCGTCCCTCTTCGTCTCCTCACCAGAGACCGTGACAGCCCCGATCACGGGTTCCAGATCTTCGACACCCAGCACACCGCGTCGGAGGATCCGAGCGGATCCATTCACCGAGAGGTCGAGCACCGTCGATTCAATCCCCGCCCGGCAGGGCCCCCCGTCGAGGATGAGGATGTCATGTTCGCCGAAATGCTGCCGCACGTGCGACGCCCGGGTCGGCGAGATATATCCCGACGGATTCGCACTGGGGCCCACGACCGGCCCGCCGAACGCCTCAATCAGCGCGATCGTTACGGGGTGGTCCGGGGCGCGAACAGCCACGGTCTCGCCGCCCCCGGTCACGATGGAC
>DDFO01000058.1:92882-97397 GCA_002337215.1 Phycisphaerales bacterium UBA1926
GCACGAGCGTCAGCGGGCCGGGCCAGAACGCAGCCGCCGCTTTCTCCGCGGCTCCGGGCCAGGACGAAACGCAACGTTGCGCCATCTCCGCATCGCTGACATGCACGATGAGCGGGTTGTTTCCGGGGCGACCCTTCGCGGCAAAGACCCGCTCGATCGCCGCCGGGTTCGTCACGTCCGCACCGAGCCCGTACACCGTTTCGGTCGGGAACGCCACCAATCGGCCTTCCGTGAGCCGTGCGACCGCCGCCTCGATGTCAGAAGAGTCGGTCATCGCACCCCCGCAAGCCACGACCGCGCGGCGAGATCATTGCGACTCTGAATCCTCGACCTCCGAACCGGCGTCGCCGGTCGTCAGGCTCACCGATCGCTCACGCTGCTCGATCTGATTGGCGTCCGGCACAACGAAGTTGATCCGGTTCCGCGTCAGCGTCGTCCCCGTCGCCTCCGCGAGGCGTGCGATCGCCCGGTTGTAGTCGATCAACGCCGCGACCTCCGCTCGCTCCGCGGCCGCGAGCGCATCCTGCTGCCCGAATTCGAGATTGAGCCGCTCAACGGTGAACCCCCGGTCGGTGAGTTCCTTCTCGACCAGCAGCGTCCGCAGCGCCTCGGCCGCGGCGATTCTCGTCGCCTTGGCCTGCTCGATAAGCCGGTAGTTCGTCTTCACGTCATCGACCGCGTTCTTCACGCCGAGCACCGTGTTCTGCACCGCGCGGCGGTACGAGATCACCGATCGCATCCGCTCGAGGCGACGCTGACGGAACTCCGCCTCCGCCCCCCGGTTGCCGATCGGCTGCTCAAAGAACAGCCCCAGCACGAACTCATCCAGAAACTCGTTGTCGGAGATCTCGCTATACGCCCGATCGCCGTACTCGTCGAATCCGAGCAGCGACGCCTGGGCACGGAGATCCAACTGGGGCAGCAGCCCGTTCTCCGCGACCGTCTCCCTGATCGACGCGTCGTCGATCGCGAGCAGGGCCGTGTCGATCTCGGGTCGGTTCTCGACCGCTGTCCGGATCTCCTCAACCAGGCTCAGCACGATCGGCTCGTCGATCGCACGATCGCTGGGGATCAGCATCACCTCCGAACCGACAGGGAATGCCGGGTCGTTCATCAACGCCTTGAGCTGGTCGCTCGCGCGACGCATCGAACGCTGCGCACGGAGCAGATCACCCTTCCGGGTTTCCACCGTCGACACCGCGTCGGCAACCTGAGCCTGCACCGCATCGAGCACGAGACGGGCCTTGATGTCCTCCCGGACGCCGAGACCACGCTCGAGCTGGGCCTGCACGATCGAGAGCTCGCGGTACGCCCGCACGAGGTCCCAGTAGGCCGACTCGGTCTCCGTCACCGTGGTGATCAGGTCGCTCTTGAGCGACGCGATCGCCGCCCGCTCGGCGTTCCGAGACAGCCGCACGCTCGCGAGCCCGACATCCGAACCAAACCCCCGGAGCAGGGGCTGGTCGAGCTGGAAGCTGATGTTGACCGAGGTCCCGGGGTTGGGGCTCGGGACCGCCCCGAACGATGTCTGTCGCACGTCGCTGTAGACGATCTCGTTGCTCGCGCTGAATTGCCCACCCGTCACCAGGCTCCGCCTGAACCCCGTCGAAGACTGCACGGTCTGCAGCGAATCCTGCACCTCGTTCAGACCCGGGATAAAACCAGGCCCCGCTTGCGGCGTGTCCCGGTCCGTCCACGTCAGGTCGCTGAAGAACACCCAGTCAAACGCGCTCTCCGCCGCCGTCACCGAGGCCTCGCTGATCGCGGGCCCAAGCGTCGCGTCCTGCACCGTCAGGTTGCGTTCGACGCACGAACGGATCGCGTGCCGCAGCCCGACAGTCACCGTTTTCGGTGGGTCGCCCATGAGATCTTCGCCGAGGATCTCCCGTTTCTCAACCCCCGACGGGTAGTTGAACGGGTTGTACGACGCCTCGATCTCGGCCAGGTACTCCGGCTTTATTTCGAGGTCTTTCGACGCCGCCGCGCGCTGCAGTTTCTGCGCCTCTCGGCTCGCGTCGAGCTTCTCGATCTCCATCTCGAGCGCCCGACGCACGGAATCCCGGAGCGACGCCTCGCTCTCCGCGGAGATCGGACCCCGGCACCCGGCGCCCGCCGAGAGAAGGAGCGCCAAACTCACTCCCAGACCGGCGCGAAGCGATCCGCGTCCGGTCGGTGCCATCCAGTGACTTTGTTGGTGAGTACGTCGCGTCTGTGCGGTTCCGTGCATCGCCCATTGTACCGCCTATTCGCGCCGGACCTCGACCGGACTCGGCGAACGACGGTAAACTCAAAGATCAACAAGGAAACACCGATGCGCACACAACTCCGCACCACTCCCGTCGCTCTCCTGATCGCAATCCTCGGCGCTGTCTGTGCGCCCCACGCCACCGCTCAGGTCGAGCCAATCGACCCGGTCTGGATGGTCGCTGCGCGAGACACGCCCCTCCGGTGCGGCGAACTCAGCACCTTCTACGAGGTCGCGACTCTCGAGCGAGGCGATGTCGTCCGCGTGGACGGACGCAACAGCCGCTGGGCCCGCGTGATCTACCCCGACGACCTGTTCGGCTTCGTCCGCAAGGAGGAAGCCAAGGACGTCTCGCTCAAAGGCAACGGGACCGGCACACTCACCATCGCCGAACTGAGCAGCATCAAGGCTCCCAACCGCATCTCGGGCCTCAGCGGAAGCTGGAAGCGTGTCTATCCCGTCGGCGATCTCAAGCCCAATACAACGATCGAGATCATTGGCGAAGCACTCTCCAAGGACGGCCAGATGGTCGGCTACCGTGTCAAGCCCCTCCAGCCGCCCGCGGTCGACAGCCCGCCGCACGGCTTCGTCCAACTCGCCGCACTCCGCGACGCCAGCAAGGACGAGATCGACGCCCACGTCGCCTCGCGTAAGGCGAGCAGCGGGGCGGCGAAGCCGGAGAAGGAGGCCCAGGCGCCCAGCGAACAACAGTCGGCCGACGACGCATCGTCGACGCCCGCCGATGCCGAGCAGAGTGACGGGGAGTCGGGCGACACGGAATCGCCGATTGAAGCCGATAGCGAAGCGGGCGACGCCGGGAGCGAATCAACGCCGGCGACCAATGACGCCGCCGAGCAAGCCGAATCCGGTTCGGCAGGCGAGACACAACCGACCCCCGCGAGCACGCCATCGGAGACCTCGACAACCACCCCGACAACCACCCCGGCCAACAGCCCGGGCAGCATCCCAGACGATTCCTTGGTCGATGACATGGCGATTCCCACGCCTGAGGAACTCGCCGCCCCCGACAACGCCGCCGCCGAGCAAGCCGACTCCGGTTCCGCCGGCGAGTCCGCATCCGAAGCAGCCTCATCCGGTGCCTCCGGCTCCAACGCCCAGCAGCCCGCGGTGACTCCCCAGCGGCGCGACTACCTCCTCTGGGAAGAGCTCGAAGCGACACTCACCCGCGTTCGCCGGGTGGGGGGCTCCACGCTCATGGACAGTCTTGACGAGCTGATCGCCGAGTACGAACGAAGCCTCGCCAACACCGACACGCCGACCGTCCGCGGTGCGCTCAGCAACCGCCTGGAATGGCTCCGCCTCCGAAAGACCGCTCGCGATCAGCGGCTGGCGCTGGAAGCCGCGCTCCGCGACGCGAAGCAGATCACCGTCGACGCCCGCCGGCAGCAGGAGATCTGGCGCACCGCCCGCGGCCACGACATCGTCGGTCGTCTCGTCCCGAGTTCGATCTACGACGGGACCAACCTGCCGCTCATGTACCGAATCGTCGTCGAGGGCGAGGCGGGGCTGACCCGCACGATCGGGTACGTCCGTGATGATTCGACCCTCAACGTTGGCGGGCTCGTTGGCAGCATCGTCGGCGTCGCGGGAGAGGCACGCTACGACGACGCCCTCCGCCTCCGCATCATCACGCCGACCGCCATCGATCGCTTTCAGGCCACCGGCAGGCCCTGACACACACGTCCCGCTCGCCGCGATCCGCGAACCGGGCGCTAGACTCGCCCATGCCCAACGAGCAGGACGCTCCAAAGTTCGCGCACGCGCTCTCGATCAACGCCGATCCTGCCTCAGCCGCGTGCCACGCCGGCGAGCAGATCGACGCGGCACTCGGGGCGACGCCCGACCTGCTCATCATCCACGCGAGCGGTGACCACGCCCACGCGCTCCCGGACATCGCCGCGATGATCGCCCACGAAACAGGCGCGAAACACATCATCGGGTGCTCCGCCGCGGGCGTCATCGGAGGCGCCGTCGAACTCGAGAACCGCCGGGGCATCGCCCTTCTCGCCGCCCGGCTCCCCGGCGCGACGCTGACACCCTTCACGACCCCGCGTCTCGAGTCAATCCTCGCCGCCGACGATCCACGAGCGGCCTTCCGTGAAGCGCTCCCAGAGGGGCACCCCCACGCGGCGACGCTGCTCTTCGCCGATCCGTTCACCACGCCGATCGCGAGCCTCGTCGGCAGGCTGGGCGAGGCACACGCATCCGCATCACCCGATGAGAACGCGCCGGTCCTCCTCGGCGGCATT
>DDFO01000058.1:97455-101350 GCA_002337215.1 Phycisphaerales bacterium UBA1926
CGGTCCTCCTCGGCGGCATCGCATCGAGCGCCGACTCCCCGGGCGGCAACACGCTGATCCTCGACGGCGAAGCGACCCATGAGGGCGCTGTCGCGCTCGCCATCAGCGGGAACATCCGCTGCGATATCGCCGTCAGCCAGGGATGCAGGCCGATCGGACCCGACCTCCGCGTCACCCGCGCCAAGGGCAACCTCATCCTCCGCCTCGACCACCGCCCCGCGCTCGAAGCCGTTCGGAAGATCGTCCACGACGTCTCCGACAGCGACCGCAAATTGCTCGCCGGGGGGCTGTTCCTGGGACGCGCGATCCACGAGGACAAATCGCACCTGGGCCGGGGCGACTTTCTGATCCGCAACATCGTCGGTGCCGACGAGGACTCAGGGGGCGTCGCCGTCGCCGACATCATCCCCGAGGGCGCGACCGTCCGTCTCCATTTTCGGGACGCGACCACCGCAACCGAGGATCTCGAACTCCTTCTCGACGCGCAGCAACTCCACGGCCCGCCCGCCGGCGCGCTGCTCGTGACATGCAACGGTCGCGGCGAGCGATTCTTCGGGAAACAGAACAGAGACGCCGTGACCGTCCAGCGGGCGTTCCTCCCCGCCGAGTCGGGGAGCGAGGCCGCCAAGTCGGGCGAGCCCATCAGCCCGCCCAACGCACCGATCCCCCTCGCCGGGTTCTTCGCAGCCGGCGAGATCGGGCCGATTGCTGGGCAGGCGTTCCTGCACGGTTACACCGCCTGCCTCGCCTGCTTCCGTGCGCGCGAAGACGGGTGACCTGTCGGGTCAAGACCGTCGGTCGAAGAACGCCAGCAGCTCGTCGTGGAGCCGACCGTTCGAGGCGATGACCGAATCCGTATGAGCTGTCGTGCGCCCGCGCCAATCCGTCGACCGGCCGCCCGCCTCTGAGAGAATGGGGCCAAACGGTGCGATGTCCCACGGGTGAACATTGCTCTCGACCACCGCGTCGCACCGACCGGTCGCCACGAGCAGCACCGCGTACGCGTCCGGCCAACCCCGGGTGTGCGCACTCCGCGCGTGCAACCGGTTCCATTCCGAGGCATCGTCCCAATAGTCCAGCGAGGTCGAACTCACCGTTGCCTCCGCGAGCGTGCCGGTCGCCGTCACGCGGGCCGGCCTCGGGTCGGCGGACCCGACTCGGTGCCACGCCCCGCCCCCGGTCCGCGCATAGACAACCTCATCGAGGGCCGGCGCGCGCACCACACCGGCGACAATCTCGCCGGAGCCCACGTCCTCGATCCCGATAAGCGTCGTGTATAGCGGCACCCCGTGCATGAACGAGAACGTCCCGTCGATCGGATCGATGATCCATCGGTACTCGGAATCCCCGGCGGGCTCTTCATCGCCGAACTCTTCGCCCAGCAAACCGTCATCCGGGAAACGTTCGCGGATCATCCGCCGGATCAGTTCCTCGCAACCCCGGTCCGCGACCGTCACAGGCGTGCCGTCGCCCTTGCGGTCCGCGGCGATCACGCCCGTCGAGAAATACTCGAGCGTCAAATCGCCCCCGGCTTGAGCGCACGCGAGCGCGTGCTCCAGCCGGCTCTGCAGCGCGCTGCTCATACCAACTCCTCGATTGCCGCACCCAGAAGCTCGATGTCCCGGGCCGTGTGCTCGCTCGTCACGCTCGCCCTCAGATACCACGGCGAAGGCCCACCGGGGTAGGCCATCAGCGGAACAAACACACCCCGCTCCCGAAGGATCGCCGCGATCCGCTCGCCCGATTCGGCGTCCGTCACAGGCCGCGCACAAATCGGCACAGGCAACGCCGGATCCCCATCCGGCTCGGCATGCATCCCCAGCCGAAGCAACCCGGCATTCCGTGCGAGACGCTCGACGCGTTCTGGCTCACTCCGCAGGATCTCGAAAGCCGCGAGCGTGCCGCAGGCGACGATCGGCGAGACCGGGGTCGTGCAGACGTACGCGTGCGCACAGCGCCGCGCCGATTCGATGAGCCCCGCGTCGCCGACAACAACGCCGCCCCCGCCACCCAGACCCTTCGCGAGCGTCGTGGTGACAACGATCCGGTCGCGTTCCGATTGGAGGTCGATCCCCAACTGGGCGCACAGACCCCGCCCGCCCCCGAGCACAGCGAACGCGTGACAGTCGTCGATCAGCAGCCGGTCCCCGTCGCGCAGCACGGACATGATCGAGCGCACGGGCGCGACCGCCCCGTCGGCGGTGAACACGCCGTCGGTCATCACAAGAGCAGGCCCGTGCACCGACGCGAGCTCGCGGGACAGATCATCCGCATCCATGTGGCCGAAGAAGCGCACATCCATCCCCGCGCACCGCGCGGCGTCCCCCAGGCTCGCGTGGGCCCGCGCGTCAATCACCGCGGTGTGGTGCGAAGCGGCGAGCACCTGTGCCGCAGCAAGGTTCGCCGTGTACCCATCGGGCACAAGGAGCCCGGCCGTTCCGTGGGTCCCATCGCCGGCAAGAAAAGATGCGATCCGGGACTCGAGTTCCTGATGCGCGGGCGTGTTGCCCGAGGTCTCGCGCGAGGCCGACGTGCTCAGCCCGTACCGCCCGGTCGCGTCGCGAACGGCTTCGAGCACACGCGGATCGTGCGCCAAGCCCAGGTAGTTGCACCCCGCGAACGCGACGAGATCTCTCCCGTTGACGTGCATCCGGTTCGCGTGCTGTTGCTCGATGATCGCGCCAGGCATCCGTGCCCCTCCGCAAGGGTGCCGCGTCCGACCGGTCTACGGCCGACCGGCACGCCAGCCTCGGAGTTTAGCGCCCGGCCCTCGCGGTCCATGGCGCACAACAAAGACAGCACGGTCGACATCCGCGTGGTCAAGAACAGCTCTGATTGTCGTGGATTCCCCGCGATCAGCGCAGAAAAAAACTCGGCACCGCGTTTCCGCCCGCTGCCGAGTCATAGGAGGAGAGAGACAAGACAGTCAGAAGATGCCACAGGAATTCACCGGTGCCAGTCGCTCGCGTCGATTTTTTCGATTATCCGCTCTGGACCGCGTCCAGCGTACTGTAAGTGGCTATTTTGCAATCACTAACGAATTTGGAGGTCGGCCGGTTTTTTCGGCTGTTTCGTGCTCCGGCGACGGATTCGGCTCCCGAACGCCCGGCAAACCGTTCGGTCCCCCCACACGCCCCGCCCGGGTCCGTAAGAATCCCCCATGCCCACGATGTCCACGCTTGTCTGTGTCCCCATCATGCTCGAGTTCCCCGCCGCCCATGATCCATCGGGGGCGGCATCCCCCGCGGAAGGACAGGGCCTCGCCGGCGCGATCGACTCGGCCCTTGCCGATGCCCGCCTCGCCAAAGACAAGTCTGCCGACCTCATCGAGTTCCGCATCGACGCGGTGTTCGATGGTGCCGAGCATGGCCCCGACGCCGACGAACTCGACGCCTACACCGTCGCCGAGTTCCGCCGCCTTCTCGCCGAGTCGCCCCTCCCCGTCATCCTCACCTGCCGCCCAACCTGGGAGGGCGGCGAATACGACGGCGACGACTCCGATCGTGTCGCGCTGTTCGAGAAACTCTGCTGCGACACCGAGCATCCCCCGGCGTATCTCGACGTCGAACTTGCCGCCTATACCCGCTCGGCGAACCTGCGCCAGAAGATCAACCTCTGCGTCACCCATCCCAAGCAGCAACGCAGGGGCGTTTCCACCAGGCTCATCCTGAGCACGCACGACTTCGAGGCGAGGCCCGCCGACCTCGACCGCAAACTCCTCGCGATGTACGACGAACCCGCGTGCACCGTTGTCAAGGTCGCCTACCGGGCGCGTTCGCTGCGAGACAACCTCGACCTCTTCGAGATCCTCCGCGAGAGCCCCAAACCGACGATCGCGCTGGGCATGGGCGAGTTCGGCCTCATGAGCCGGGTGCTCGCCCCCAAGTTCAACGGT
>DDFO01000058.1:101432-102234 GCA_002337215.1 Phycisphaerales bacterium UBA1926
GCCCCCAAGTTCAACGGCTTCCTGACCTTCGCGAGCCTGCGCGATCAGGCCGCGACCGCGCCGGGACAGCCCACCATCGACGACCTGCTGGGCCTGTACCGCTTCCGAAAAATCGGAAAGCAAACGAAGCTCTACGGCGTCATCGGCTGGCCTGTCGGCCATTCGCTGAGCCCGCTCATCCACAACGCGGGCTTCGAGCAGATCGGGTGGGACGGGGTGTACCTGCCGCTGCCGATCGCGGCGGATGAGAAGGACGCGGCAACGAGCTTCACGAGTTTTAAGGCGACCATCGACGCGATTGATACCGCAACCGGTCTCGTTCTTGAGGGAGCGAGCGTCACGCTTCCACACAAGGAGAGCGCCGCCAAGTTCATGACTGAAATAGTCGATGGCCTCGCGAGCCCCGTTGCGATCGGTGCGGCGAACACCCTAAACCGCTACGTCGTTGAAGAGGGGGCGGATCAGTACGAACTGATGCAGGGCGCGAACACCGATGCGACAGCAATTGAAACCCTTCTGAGGTGTGCGATGAACGGGTTTCAGGGAAAATCGGTTGCGATCATTGGTGCCGGCGGTGCCGCCAGAGCGGCGACATACGCAGTCGCATTCGGCGGTGGACACGCCGTCGTCTACGGACGGACGCCGGGTCGCGCCGAAGCGATCGTTGAGGATCTGAATAACTCGGACCTTTGGCGAAGTCATTCCAACTCGGGAAAGGCCGGCTCAGTTCGAGCTGAGTCGCTTTCCGATCTCGCGGGTAGTGACCACGACGCCTACATCAACTGCACCCCCGTCGGCATGA
>DDFO01000040.1:0-3137 GCA_002337215.1 Phycisphaerales bacterium UBA1926
ATGAGCGAGTACATGGAGAAGCACGCGGTGAGCCGGCTCGTCGGCGCGCCTCCCGGCTACGTGGGGTACGACGAGGGCGGGGCGCTCACCGAAGCCATCCGCAGGCGTCCCTACTCCGTCCTGCTGTTGGACGAGGTGGAGAAGGCGCACCCCGACGTGTTCAACATTCTGCTGCAGCTCCTCGACGACGGCCGCCTGACGGATGGCCAGGGGCGCACGATCGATTTCAAGAACACGATCGTCGTGATGACCAGCAACCTGGGCTCCGAGCGCATCCAGCAGATGACCCAGGAGGGCGCCGAGGACTGGGAGGTCGAGGCCGCGGTGCGGGATCTCATCCGGCGCGGTGCCGGCGCGGATGTCAGCGGCAAGCCGACTATCGACCCGGAGACGGGCGAGGTCCGCGCGACGATGGACATCGGGACGCGCGGCGCGTTTTTCCGACCCGAGTTGCTCAACCGGATCGACGAGGTCGTCGTCTTCCACCAGCTCAAGCGCGAGCAGTTGGGGGCGATCGTCGAGATTCTCACCGAGCGACTGCGCGATCGGCTCCACGAGCGCGAGATCGGCTTCGAGCTCACCGAGGCGGCGAAGACCCTGCTCGCCGACGAGGGGTACGACCCCGCGTACGGCGCGAGGCCCCTGAAGCGGACGATCCAGCAGAGGCTCGAGAACCCGCTCGCGAGCAAGATCCTCGCCGGCGAGTTCGGGGCGGGTGACACGATCCGCGTCGACGCACAGGGCAAGAGCTTCGTCTTCGAATCGGCGGGGGCGTAAACCGCGTGCTCTCGACCAAGTCGGCAGGGTGCCCGGTCGATAAACGGCTGTGATCGTCACGGATCGGGCAGAACCCGCGGAGCCCCGGATGCGTACCCCCGGCCTCAGGCCGGGGGTGCGTCGCGTGGAACAGGATCAAGAGGAGCGTGCGGAACCGGGCCGCGTCCCGATCGCGTCGCGGCTGATCGACGCCGGGCTCCGGTTGGCTGTCTCCGCGGGCCTGCTAGCGCTCGCGATCCCGTTCTTCTGGGCGGTTGATCCCTCGAGCGATTCCCGCGTCCGCGCGATCGCGGGGTTTGGCGTGCTGCTGTGTGAGGTCTTCGCGTTCCACGGCGGGCTCGCGTTGGGTGCCCTCGCGTTGGGTGCCGTGGTGTGCCGTCGCTGGAGGTCCGCCGTCTTTCTCGCCGTGCTCGGCGGGGTGCACGCGGGCCCGGGTCTGGTCGCGTGCGTTTTACCTCCCCGCGCGGTGGCGATCGATGATGGCACGCCGACGCTCACCATCCTCTCGCACAACCTCCTGTTCTCATCCGCGTCCCTCGAGGCGTTCGAGTCGGTTGTCGATCGTGAACGGCCCGACGCGATCATGCTCCAGGAGGTCGTCGGTGAGCAGGCTCGCGAGATCCTCGAGCGGTTCGGTGACGACTACCCGCACATCGTCTGGCCCAACACGCACCGGTGGGGGGGGATGGCGCTCAGCAGGATGCCGTTCATCGAGACCCCCGACCCGATCCCCGGCGAGGAGGCATGGCCGATCGACCAGCCCGTGGGCGTGATCGAATTCGAGGGCGGGCCTGTCACGCTCGTTGGGATTCATCTCCCCGCGCCCAACAGCCTGGGGCAGCTCGTCGCAGGGCCGAGGATGACCGCGAGGCTCGCGGATTGGATCGAAGCCCGGCCCGGAACATCGATGGTGCTCGCGGGTGATTTCAATGCACCGCTCTGGACGACGCGGATGACTTCGCTCCGCGACGCGGGTCTTGCGGAGGCGCACCGCGCGGCGGGTGGGGGGCGGGGCTCGACGTGGCCCAGCCATCACGCGGCGCTCCGATTCATCCCCGGGATCCGTCTCGATCAGGCCGCGTTCACGGGGGACCTCCGCTGCATCGAGAGCCGGGTCCTCGGGCCGACCGGTTCGGACCATCGCCCGATTCTCGCGCGGTTCGCCCGCCCCGGCTGATCGGGGTCGTGCCCAGGCGGGTGTATCACAGCAGCGGGGCGGATTTCGCTCGAAATTCAGGAAGTCGTCTGGGTCGCGGAACCGGGGTTTTCGTGGCCGCGTATCGGGTGTTGCTCAGGCATGATTCGGGTCGTTCGACCCACCTGGGCCGGCCGGAAAGCAAGTGATCATCTTCGTGTGTTCTCGGGCTTTTCCGATCGTGTGGCGAGCAAACCGACAACGGGTGGGTAGGACTTCCCGGAGACGGTTGTGGATTCGTGAGGAGCGGTTTTCCGCTCGGAACGGGTTCGCGCTCTTAGGAGTGGCCCACGCGTTGCGCGTGGGTCCGTTCGGGATTCTTCCGTTCCGCTGGATCGGAGAGAGACACACCGAAGGCCGCGGTTCTCAGCGGTCGTCGGCTCGATGAGAGAACGCGGGACCGATTCTCGGACCCCCGCGGAACACAGGTTGAGGGTCTTTGCGGGTCGTGCGGCGCCGTCGCTGAAAGGCGGGTTCACGATCCACCAGACGAAGAGACGCGCACGCTGTGCTGTGGCATGGTGTGCGTGTTCCCCGGATCCGCGTGGTCTCGCACGGATCCCGGGCAACGAGGCATGCTCCGGCGCTCCGGCGTGCCTCGGACGATTCGGGAGGAGAGAGCGCCCGCCGCGTGGCCGTCCGCGCGTGGCGGAGGCAAACCGCGTGTTCTCCGTGCGGTTTGCCTTTCAATGCCCCGCGCCGAGGGAGGCGCTTGACCAGACGCCGTGATGTGCGGCATGGCGTCGGTCGCCCTCCCCGGCCGGTGGCTTATGAGCCCTTCTTTCCCCACGCTGGCCGGGCGCTCCTGAAAAGGAGCAGCCCGGCCCTTTTTGTGCGCTCGTTCTCCGGTCGAACGCTTCAGTGTGCCACGGCCGTCTCGGCCGTGCCGGAACTCGGGAACGATCAGAGACACGGCCGGCACGGCCGTGGCACACAGAGGTCGCGCGATCGGGTGCCTTGGAGACACCGCGGAGCGGTTTCTCCAAGTGTCTCTCGCCCCGTCATGGAGAAGGCTGCGCCGTCTCCTTGGCACCCCGGGCCGACAGCCGATCGGTCCAACAGGCGTACCCTCCCCCCATGTCCACCGAACAGACTGTCTTCCTCAACGGCGAATTCATCGCGCGGAACGATGCCCGGGTCTCCGCCTTCGACGCGGGGTTCCAGC
>DDFO01000040.1:3196-5509 GCA_002337215.1 Phycisphaerales bacterium UBA1926
CGCCTTCGACGCGGGGTTCCAGCACGGCGTGGGGCTCTTCGAGACCATGCTCGCGGTCCGCACCGCCAGCGACGCCGACATCATCGGGCTCGATGCCCACATCGATCGCCTGATCGACTCCGCCCGCACGCTCCGGCTCAGCGAGGACCTGAAATCGGTCGGGCTCGCCGAGGCCGCGCGGCAGACGTTCGAGAAATCGGGGTACGACCGCGCGCGCATCCGGCTGACCATCACCGGGGGCGATCTGAATCTGCTCGAATCCAAGGGCGAGTCCAACATCCGCCCGACGATCCTCTGTGTCGCGCAGCCCGCGACGGCCTACCCCGATGAGATGTTCGACAACGGTGTGCTCGCGACGATCAGCGATGCCCGCGCCAACCCGTTCGAACCCACCGCGGGACACAAGAGCCTCGACTACTGGTGGAGGCTCCGTGAGCTCCAACTCGCCGCCGCGAAGGGCGCGGGCGAGGCGATCGTGCTCCAGGTCTCCAACCACGTCTGCGGCGGGTGCGTCAGCAACATCCTCGCCGTGCACGGCGAGGTCGTGATGACGCCCATCGCGCGCGGCGAGGAGAAGCAGGGGGGCGTGCCCAGCCCGGTGCTCCCGGGCGTGACGCGGGCGAGCGTGCTGGGATGGGCCGAGGAGATGGGGCTCGAGGTCAGCCGGCAGATGATGACGGTCGATGACCTGCTCGACGCGGACGAGTTGATGCTGACGAACTCGAGCTGGGGCGTGCTGCCGGTGACGAGGCTCGAAGGAGCGACGATCAAGGACGGCAAGCCGGGCGAGGTGGCGCGGAAGATGATCGCGCGGTGGCGGGAGTTGGCGGGGTAACGCCTGGTTGGCGCGTTTGCGATCGCTGAGTCTGGTGTGCCACGGCCGTGTCGGCCGTGCGAGCGCGGACGGACTCCCGCACGGCCGAGACGGCCGTGGCACACAGAGGTCGCGTGATCGGGTGCCTTGGAGACACCGCGGAGCGGATTCTCCAAGAGTCTCTTGCCCGATCATGGAGAAGGCTGCGCCGTCTCCATGGCACCCCCGCTGGACACAAAGGTCGTCGATCTCACGAGTCATTTTTCTGGGGTGCCACGACTCGCCGTCCGCGGCGCAGTCGTGCGATGGGTGGTTTCTGCGAGGTCGGATGAACACTGCTGCGCCGCGGACGGAGAGCAGTGGCACCCGTCGGTTTAGTTGTGGAACCTGGGCGACCGCTCAGTCACGCCGGATCACCCGGACATTCTCCCGCCCCGCGTTCGCCTCGCTCGTTTGCTTGCGACCCGCCCACCAGAGGCGGAGGCGGATGTAAATCGTGGCGATGAGCAGCACGGCCGCGATGACGACCAGCAGCGGGATGAGGACAATCAGTGCGACCACGAAGACCGCGAGCAGGAGCACCGTCGCGAGGAACCGCTCGACCGGGTTCGTGCGCCCACCGCCCCACGAAAACGCACGGCGGGTGGTCCCCGCCGTGCGTTGGTAGAAATCTCGGAATGGATCGCGGCTCGGGTCCATCACCCGAAGCCTAGCGCCGGACCGTCAGAGCGACTTGGCGTCCCCGCGTCGGCGTCGCCGGTTCGCCATCAACGGCACGCCGATGACCGCGATCGCGATCGCACCGGGGCCGGGCACCGCCACGCCCATGAAGTCCTGGTGCGTCCCGTGGAGGAAGGCGTTGTACCCCGAGGCATCGCCCCGGCTGAACGTCAGCTGGCCCAGCAGGCTCGTCGCCGCGTTGATGACCGAATCGTTGCCCCACGCACGGAACAGGCCGCCCGCGAGGTCGAACGAACTCGCGCCGGTGCCCGGGTCGTAATCGCTCACGACTTCCCACGCGGCGACCTGGAACGCGGCGGTCGAGAGCGTCGCCGCGCCGCTCTCCCAGATCGACGGGCCCGCGATGTCGGCCAATTCTGCGAGTGTCCGCGATCGGGCATCGGCGCTGTCGCGCTTCAGCAAGCCCCGCTCCAGTTTCACGCGCTGGAAGTTGGCGACCCCGTTCTGTGCGAGCTGGTCGGGGTCGATGCAATAGGTGCTCATCATCGCGTCGTCGACCTGGTGCATGATGCTGCCCGCGAAGACCCGCCCCTCGAATGCCGGGTCGCCCGGGTCGCCGTACGAGATGTTGACGTTCTGTCCCCGGCTCACCCCTTCAAAGTCGAACTCCACGGGCCCTGCCACCGACACGGCGGCGGTCCCCGCAACGACCGAGACGACTGCTGCAACTCTGTTCATCGTGTTCCTCCCCAATCAGATCCCCGCGAAAACGAACCACCGACCCGGGCCGATGCGACTGGCCCGGGCCGACACAGGGT
>DDFO01000040.1:5582-11758 GCA_002337215.1 Phycisphaerales bacterium UBA1926
CTGGCCCGGGCCGACACAGGGTTGAAAGATCCGATTCGCGATGGGCGTGGGCGAGCCGATGCCGTGGTTTTGCGGAGCCGGCGTGCCGGTCGCGCGCCGCGTGCCGGATTTTCAGGCGAATCGGTGCTTCCCGGTGCCACGGCCCGGGGCGCGTCCGATAGACTGCACGGTTGCCGATGACGACCGACCCCACCACACAATCAGGCTCTCCGTCGGACCAGCCGTTCGTCCATCTCCACCTCCACTCCGAGTACTCGCTGCTCGACGGGGGCAACCGCCTCGACAAGCTCATCAAGCGCGTCAAAGAGCTGGGGATGGATTCGGTCGCGGTCACCGATCACGGCAACATGCACGCCGCGGTGTCCTTCTATAAACAGGCCAAGGCCGCGGGGATCAAGCCCATCCTGGGCGTCGAGGCCTACGTCGCCCCGGGCGACCGGCGGGACCGGACCTACACGGGCGTGCAGGACGGCGGCTACCACCTCGTCCTGCTCGCCGAGAACCAGAAGGGCTGGGAGAACCTGCTCTATCTGTGCTCCGAGGCCTATCTGACGGGCTTCTACTTCAAGCCCCGGATGGACCGGGAGATCCTCGAGACCCACGGCGAGGGGATCATCGCGATCAACGGGCACCTGGGCTCCGAGCTCGCGGGGCACATGGTCCGGTATGAGGAGACCAAAGACGAGGCCCACTGGCAGAAGGCCGTGGAGGTGTGCGACTGGCACCGCCGAGTCTTCGCGCCCACCGAGGCGGGTCCGAGGTTCTTCGTCGAACTCCAGCACCACGTCCGGGAACAGATCGCGATCAACCCGCACCTGATCCGGCTGGCGCGCGAGCAAGACCTCCCGCTCGTCTGCGACAACGACAGCCACTTCCTGCTCGAGCAGGACCACGACGCGCACGACACACTGATCTGCATCTCGACCGGCAAGGTCAAAGACGACCCGCAGCGGATGCGCTACACGCCCGAGCTCTACGTCAAGGGCCCCGGGCAGATGTGGGACCTCTTCGGGGGCGATGAGTACAACAACGAGAAGTACGGGGAGGCGGGCCGAGAGGCGCTGCGGAACACCAAGGCGATCGCCGACCGCTGCGATGTCGAGGTCCCGCTCGGCGCGAACCACGCGCCGGTCGTGGTCGTCAAGGCCCCGCCGAAGAGCAGGCTGCCCAAGGTCACCGCCGCGCAGTACGGCGGCGACCTGACCGCATGGTTCAAGGACTTCTGCGAGCAGTTCGCGCTCGAGCCCGCCAACGACCCGGGCATGGACCAGGCCGCGCTCAAGGAAGACTGCGACAAGGCCCTGCGGCTGCTCAGCGAGGCGGGCATGGTTTGGCGCTACGGCCCCGAGATCATGGACCACCGCCACACACTGATCGAGGGTGAAGAAGGCCTCGACAGCGCGCGGGCGAAGCTCGGAACGGACGAGGAGAAGGACGCGTTCGACAAGTGGGCGAGGCTCAACCGCGAGCTCAAGATCCTCGCCGACAAGCTGATCAGCGCGTACTTCCTCATCGTGTGGGACTTCGTGAACTGGGGCCGGCAGCGGGGCATCCCCGCCAACGCGAGAGGCTCGGGCGTCGGCACGATGGTCGGCTACGTGCTCGGCCTCTCCAACGCCTGCCCCGTCGAGTATGGGCTGCTCTTCGAGCGGTTCACCGACCCCGACCGCGCCGAGTATCCCGATATCGATATCGACCTCTGCCAGAACGGGCGGGGCGAGGTCATCAACTACGTCCGCGACAAGTACGGGCACGTCGCCCAGATCATCACCTTCGGGACGCTGAAGGCCCGGGCCGCGATCCGCGACGTCTGCCGCGTGCACGAGGTCCCGCTGCAGGAGGCGGACAAGCTCGCCAAGCTCGTCCCCGAAGAGCTCAAGATCACGATCGACAAGGCGCTCGAGCAGGAGCCCGAGCTCAAGAAGTGGTACGACACCGACGACAAGATCGCGCGCGTGCTCGACACCGGGCGCGTGCTCGAGGGCCAGGCGCGGCACGCGTCGGTCCACGCCGCCGGCGTCATCGTCGCGACGCGCCCGCTCTCGGATGTCACGCCGCTCTACAAGCAATCGGGCTCCGACGACGTCATCACCCAGTGGGACGGCCCGACCTGCGAGGAGATGGGCCTCCTCAAAATGGATTTCCTCGGCCTGCGCACGCTCAGCGTCATCGAGCGCGCCAAGGCGCTCATCCGTGAGACACTCCCCACCGAGAAGATCTACGAGGCGATTGGGCGCGAAGCGCCCGGCAAGAAGGGCAAGAGGGGCCCCGACCCGCTCGATCTTGACAGGCTTGAGTACACCGATCCGAATGTCTTCGCCCTCTTCCAGCGCGGCGACACGACCGGCGTGTTCCAGTTCGAATCGGGCGGTATGCGACGCCTCCTGCTCGACATGAAGCCGGACCGGCTCGAGGACCTCATCGCCGCCAATGCGCTCTTCCGCCCCGGGCCGATGGACCTCATCCCGGACTACAACCAGCGCAAGCACGGCCAGCAGGCCGTCCCCAAGGTCCACCCCATCGTCGATAAGTTCACAGAGCCGACGTACGGCGTCATGGTCTACCAAGAGCAGGTCATGCAGATCGTCCACGAGCTGGGCGGCATCCCGCTCCGCAGCGCCTACACGCTCATCAAGGCGATCAGCAAGAAGAAAGAGAAGGTCATCAACGCCAACAGGCCGACCTTCATCGAGGGCGCGGGCAAGCAGGGCCTCGACAAGAAGGCCGCCGACGAACTCTTCGAGCTCATCCTGAAATTCGCCGGCTACGGCTTCAACAAATCGCACTCCACCGGCTATGCCATCGTCGCCTACCAGACCGCCTACCTCAAGGCGTATTTCCCCGCCCAGTACATGGCGGCGTTCCTGAGTTTCGAGAGCCAGGCCCAGAAGGTCGCCGACTGGCTGCCCTACCTCGACGACTGCAAGAAGACCGTCGCGATCGACCCGCTGACCAGGAATGTCGTCCGCACCGGCATCGAAGTCCGGCCGCCCGACATCAATCTCTCGCAGGCCGACTTCAGCGTCGTCTTCGATGAAGGCGAGGAGGCGAGCGCGCGGGGCGGTCACATCCGCTTCGGCCTCAAAGCCATCAAGGGCGCCGGCGCCAAAGCCATCGACGCGATCATCGGCGAGCGCGACGAGGCCGACCCCGAGCACCCCGACGACCCGTCGAAGCGCATCTCCGAGAAGTACACCTCGCTGTTCGACTTCACCGAGCGCGTCCCCCCCGGAACCGTCAACAAATCGACCATCGAGGCGCTCGTCAAGGCCGGCGCGTTCGACGCCGTGCACGGCAGGGACAAGCGTTCGTCGATGGTCGCCACCATCGAGCAGGCCGTCAGCGCGGGGCAACGCGCCGCCCAGGACAAGGCCGCGGGCCAGAACCAGCTGTTCGGCATGGGCGGCGGGTTCGGTGAAGACGAGGCCCCGGCCGAGGCCGACGCGCAGGAGACACCCCTCGCCTCCGCCCCCGCGTGGTCCGAGTCCGAGACGCTCCGCCAGGAGAAGGACACGCTCGGCTTCTACGTCTCGAGCCACCCATTGGAGGAATGGGCCGACTGGACCAAGGTCTTCTGCCGCCTTTCGTGCTCGACACTCAAGCAGCAGCCGCAGGACAAACGCGTCGTGCTCCCCGCGCTGGTCCAGTCCGTGCGCACGATCGTGACCAAATCAGGCCGCAGCGCGGGACAGAAAATGGGCATCCTGCTGCTCGAGGACACGACGGGGACCGCCGAGGCGGTCATGTTCTCCAACGTCTTCGGCCAGTTCGCGCACCTCGTCGTGGGCGACGACGACGACGGCGACAAGCCCGTCTTCGTCATGGGCCGGGTCGATCACAGCCGGGGCGACCCGCAGATCATCGTCGACAAACTCGTCCCCATCGACGGTCAGCCCCTCGAGAAGGGCCGGCTGCTCATCGCCCTCCGCGGTCCGCGCCTCAACGGGTCGGCAGAACCCGCGATCAACCGCGTCCACGAATTGCTCACCGAGCACGACCCGGCCGCCTCGAACGTGAAACCGAACGGCGAACCGGCAGGCGAGGACGCGACTCAGACGACCGACCGCTTCGCCGACGCGAGCGTGGGTGAGGCGGTCTTCTACGACCTCGTCGTCGAGACCGAGTCCGCCTTCGTCACCCTCAGCCCCGAGTCCAAGCCCCGCGTCCGCCTCGTTCCGCAACTCGTCAAGGACCTCTGCACCATCCTCGGCCCCGGCTCGGTCCACCTCCAGGGCGGCGTCTCCGTCGAGGTCAACAAGGACGACCGCCGGAAGTACCAGCGGCAGAGGGCGTGATCGCACCCGCCGCGCCTCATGTGCCACGGCCGTCTCGGCCGTGCCCTGAGGCAGACCGGAGATCGCGAGGCCTACACGGCCGTGGCGCTCATGCAATCACGTGAAGTTCTTCACCCCGTCGACTGCATCCCCGCCGCGATGCCGTTCACGCTCGCCTGCAGCAACGGCGTCAGCGCTTCGCGCTCGTCGTCGCCGGCCTCTCGCGCCCGCCGCAGCAGGTCGATCTGGATCAGGTTGAGCACATCAGTCCAGGGGTTCCGGTGCGCGATCGCGCGCTCGATCGCGTCCGAGTGACTCATCAGCCGTTCACGCCCCGAGATGTCGAGCAGCGCGGCCTCTGTGTGCTCATACTCACGCTCGATCAAAGGCCAGATGGCCCCGCCGTCGCTCGCCGACATCGCGTACCTCCGGGCGATGGGCAGTCGGACCCGCGCCATCTCCTGCATCGCGTTGTCGAAGACGGTCTCAAGGAACGTCCCCTGCGTGAACGCAGCGCGGAGGGTCGCTCGCTCGTCGTCGCCGAGCGATTCGATCGCAGTCCCCACGCCGTACCACCCGGGGCAGAGCATCCGCATCTGAATCCAGCTGAACACCCAGGGGATCGCGCGCAGGCTGTCGAACGTCATGCCCCCGCCCTCGCCCTGCTTGTGCACCCGGCTCACCGGCCGGCTCGCGATCGGCAGCCCCGCGATCGTCGCGATCGGGGCCGCATCGGTGAACCAGCCCCAGAATTTCTCCCCGTCGATCAGGTCGCGGTACGCCGCCATCGACCGCGCCGCCATCTTCGCGTAGATCGGCCCCGCGGCGACAACCTCGGGAGGGCGGTCCGTGGTCGCGCGCACCCGCATCGTCGCGTTGAGGATCTGTTCGAGGTGCCGCCGCGCGATCGAGGGCAGCGCGTAGCGGAACGAGATCACCTCGCCCTGCTCGGTAAACCGGATCTGCCCCGTCCGAGCCGCGGGGGGTGTCGCAAGGATCGCCCGGCCCGCTCGCCCGCCCCCGCGCCCGACCGTGCCGCCGCGCCCGTGAAAGAAGCAGAGCCCCACGCCCCGCTCGCGGACAACGGCGCCGATCTCGTCCTGGGCTCGGTGCAGCGCGGCGTTCGCCATGAAGAACCCGCCGTCCTTGTTCGAGTCCGAGTAGCCCAGCATGATCTCTTGAAAGGGCTCGCCGCTGTCGCCGAGCGTCCCGGCGTGCCGGGCGACCGCCCCGAGGTGCGCTTTGTACGCCGGGTGGTCCAGGAACCGCCCCGTCAGCGCGGGCCCGCGCTCCAGGTCGTCGATCGTCTCGAACAGCGGGACGATGCGGACCGGGCTGTGCGCCGGGGTCTCCCCACCCGCGGTTGTCCGCGCGGGACGGTACAGCCCCGTCTCCTTCATGAGCAGCAGGACCTCCAGCATGTCGCTCACGCTGTCGGTCATCGAGATCACGTACGAACGGATCGCGTTCGGCTCGCGCGAAACCGCCTCGCGCACCACGTCCAGCGTCGCGAGTGTCTCACTGGTCATCTCGCTCAGCGACGCGCCCAGCGGGCGCAGCGGCCGGGGCGTGGCGAGTTCGGTCTCAAGCACCGCGAGCCTGGCTTCCTCGTCCATGTCGGCGTAGCCGTCCGTCACACCCCCGGCGCTCAACAGCTCGGCGACCGCCGCCTCGTGCACCCGGCTGTGCTGGCGGATGTCCAGCGCCGCGAGATGCAGCCCGAACACCCGCGCTCGCACGATCGCGTCCGCCAGAGGCCCACGCTCAACCGTGCCCCCCAGCCCCATCTCGGTCAGCGATCGCTGGAACAGCGTCAGGTCGTCAACAAGCGACTTCGCGTTGTACGACTCGTCGTGGCGGATGCGGTGCAGCATCTGCCGGATCCGGTACCGGAACGGCTGG
>DDFO01000040.1:11833-24375 GCA_002337215.1 Phycisphaerales bacterium UBA1926
CAGCAGCGTCGAATCGCTCTGGTCGAGCCAATCGGCGGGCAGCGCCGCGTCGTCGGCCTCGATCGTCGCCATCAGTTCCGTGGGCACGGCCGTGTGACGAACCGACACGCTGAGCCTCCGACTGAGCAGCTCCAGCTCGTCGTTCCAGAGCGCCACCGCGGTCTCGCGGAGCGTCGCGAGCGTCTGGCGGGTGACGTCGTGGGTGACGTTGGGGTTCCCGTCCCGGTCGCCCCCGATCCACGATCGATAGCGCAGGATCGCGGGCAGGTTGCTCATGCTCACCGCGCCGCCCGAGGCGTGCTGCAGGTCGCGCATGAGCCGGGGCACCGTCTCCCAGATCGAGGTGCGGAGGTAGTACAGACCGTTGCGGACCTCCTCGGGGACCTTGAGCCGGCGCGCGCGCACGTCGTCGGTCACGAGCAGCATCCCGATCACGCGCTTGAGCCGATCCTCGATCTCGGTTCTCTCTCGGGGCAGGAGATTGTTGTCGCGGAGCGCGCGCACGCACCGCGCGACCTCGAGCTGCTTGTCGAGGATCGTCCGCCGGCGGGCCTCGGTGGGGTGGGCTGTCAGCGTCGGCTCGATCCGGAGCGACTCGATCAGCGGCTTCGCGTCGGCGGGTGAGATCCCCATCGCCCCCAGGTCTTTGAACGCTTCTTCGAGCGATTCGGCCCGGGGCGCATCGGGCGTCGCGTCCCGTTCGCGCTGCCGGTTGACCGACGAGATCGCCAACTGCTCGGCCTTGTTCCACAGGTGGAACCGGACCGTTACAAGCCGGATGATGTCCGAGAGCGCGTCGTGGTCGAGTCCCGCGATCGTGCGCGCCGCCGAGTCCCGGTCGGCGTGCTCAATCGCGTCGCCAGCGCCGGCGCACAGGCCGTGCAGTTCGCCCGCGATCCGCGCGGCGTCGCGCAGCGGCCCGGTACAGATCGCGGCGTCGAGCATGTCATCCAACAGTTTTCCGTCTTCGATATACATAGATACATCCTTAGGGACCGCGAGGCCCCGGAGCAACGCGGCGTCGAGACAGCGCGGCTTCGTGGGCGGCGGGTCCGAGCGGCTCGGAGACTCAGGCTTCCCACCGCGTCGCGAGCCCGTGCTCCACGCCGAGGAGATCGAGGATCTTGCCGACCGTGAAATCGATGACCTCGTGCAGCGTCTGGGGCACGAGGTAGAACCCCGGATTCGGGCTGCACAGCGTCGCGCCGGCGAGCGCGAGCGTGCGCATGTTCTCGATGTCGATCAGGTTCAGCGGCATCTCGCGGTGGCAGACAACCAGCGGCCTGCGCTCTTTGAGCGTCACCATCGCCGCCCGGCTCAGCAGGTTCGAGCCCGATCCCGTCGCGATCGCTCCCAGGCTCGTCGAAGAACAGGGGATGACCGCCATCCCGTCGTGCAGGAACGACCCCGAGGCGATCACGGCGCCGACATCCTTGTTGGGGTGCATGATGACCCGGCCTCGAAATGCCTCGGCGGTCTCTCTGGAAACCCCCTCTTCGGCGGCGCCCAACGACTCGGCCCCCTCGCCGGCGGAGGCCGGCGACTCAGACAGATTCGGACAGAGTTCCGCGAGCGTCGGCTTCTTGACCCCCAGCTCGTCGAACAGCAGCCGCTGCCCGTACTCGCTGATCACGCAGTGGACCGTCGCGCCCGAAAGAAGCAGTTGCTCAAGCGTGCGCACGGCGTAGGGCGCGCCCGACGCGCCGCTGATGCCCAGCACGAAGACCTTGCCCGACAACGCGGGGGCCGATGCGGGGGGGGCGCACCGCGGGGTCATCGGTCGTGGGTCTTTCCCGCGGGCTGGCTGGCTTGGCATGCTGTCCTCGAGTTCGGCGGTGTTCGGCCCGGGCCGATCGTTGACCGCGGACCGGTTGTGATCGAAGGATAGTTCGGAAAACCATCCTCCGGAACGGTGGTTTCGCCGCGCCGGACGGTTTGGATGCCCCGCGCGGGTATCCTGTAGAGATCAATGCCGGTCAAACGCGGGGGCCGCGTGCGGCCGGCTCGACCGAGAACACACGCCCGGGAGGGGCCGATGCGCACACAACGGAACACACGGATCGCTCTCGGGGCAACCCTCGCGTTCGCCGCCCTCTCGGCCTCGCTCGCGGGGTGCGTCGGCTACACGACCTATCCCGCCGCCTCGTGGCAGGTCGCGAGCGGCGAGATGAACGGCCCGCCCGCCGACGAGATCATGATCGAGTCCGTCCGCTGGGCGGTCAATCGCTACGAAACCGGCACGAGCGGATCGCTGGCGATCAATCTCCCCGATGTCGTGCGCGACCGGACGTACGGCGTCATCGCGGCCCGGGCGGGGGAGCGCGTCGTCCCGATGGAACGGGGGCTCGAGGACCTGCCGACGTACCACCTGACCCGCCTCTGGGTGCGGGGCGACAAGGCGGAGGTGGATCTGCTGCGCCCCGTCAACGAGCTCGGCGCAAGCCCCACGGGCGAGCCGATCATCCAGGCCGTGACTCTTTATGTCCAAGGCGGGTTGCAGAGTTGGCGTGTCGAGCGAGCCCGGCACTGGAAGATCGGGACCGACGCGGTGCCCCCGCTGCACTATTACGGCGATGGGGACGAGCCGATCGAGAGCGACCCGGTCGACGAGAACCGGTACGACAGTGACCCGGACGGGGCCGAGGCGATGATCGACCTCGATTCCTGAGTCCGCCGGCCTGTCGAGCAAATCCCGGGCGGCAATCGCCGGGGCCTGTGTCGGGCCGGGGGTACACTTGGGCATGGACCAGCCGGACCGACCGGGGCGCGACAATCCGAGGCATCTGCTCCAGATCCGGGGCATGGAGACCGGCTCGATCCGGGCCCTGCTCAGGAGGGCGTCTGCGCTGAGCGGCGGAGCGGGTCGCCCCGTCGATGAATCACTCAATGAGAAGACCGTCGCGACGCTGTTTCTCGAGAACTCGACGCGGACGCGGACGAGTTTCCAGCTCGCCGCGACCCGGCTCGGGGCGGAGGTTGTCGATCTGTCGGGGTCGGGGCTGAGCGTGAGCAAGGGCGAGACGCTGGCGGACACGGCGCGCACGATCGAGGCGATGGGCGTGGACGCGATCGTGGTGCGGGCCGGGCAGTCGGGCGCGCCGCACGTGATCGCGGACGCCGTCTCGTGCGGCGTGCTGAACGCGGGGGACGGGCGGCACGAGCACCCGACGCAGGGGCTGCTCGACGCGTTGGCGCTCGCGCAGGCGCGGGGCCTCGCGGGCGAAGAGCACGGCTCGTTCGATTTCAGCGGGCTGACCTACGCGATCGTGGGCGACATCGCTGCGAGCCGGGTGGCGCGGTCGGATATCGCGATCATGTCGGCATTGGGTGCACAGGTCGTCCTGGTCGGGCCGCTCGGCATGGTGCCGGGGGGGCTGGCGGATCTGGGCGACGGTGATTCGGTTCGGATCGAACGCGACTTCGACGCGGCCCTCGAGCAGGCCGACGCGGTGCAGATGCTGCGGGTGCAGTTCGAGCGGCACGGCGGGCGGGGGATCTCCTCGAAACGCGAGTACCGCGCGGGGTACGCGCTCACCGCCGAGCGCGCACGACGGATGAAGGACGGCGCGGTCGTCATGCACCCGGGCCCGATGAACCGTGGGCTCGAGATCGACGACCCGGTTGCAGATGGTTGGGTCGCGGATGGAAACGGAACGGGCGATGGCGGTTCGGGCGGAGACGGCCTGCCGCGATCGATCATTCTGGAGCAGGTGTCGGCCGGTCTGCCGGTGCGGATGGCGGCGATCGAGCGGGCGGTCGGGAAATCAGTCTGAGTGGCTTCGATAGCGGGCGGGGTGAATCTGTGAGCGGTCTCTTGGTGATTTTCAGCGGGCCCAGCGGGGTGGGGAAGACGACGATCACGCGCGCGGTGATCGAGCGGGTGCAGGGCGCGACGATGAGCGTGAGCGTCACGACGAGGCCGCAACGGGCGAAGGAAGTCGAGGGCGTCGACTACTTCTTCGTCGAGAAGGATGCGTTTTCGCGCATGGAAGAAGCGGGCGAGATGCTGGAGACCGCCCGCGTGTTCGATTGCTTCTACGGCACGCCGGCGGCGTGGGTGCGCGATCGGCTCGACGAGGGCAAGGTCGTCGTGCTCGAGATCGACGTGCAGGGGGCGATCCTCGTGCGCCGGCGGATGCCCGAGGCGTTCGGGATCTTTATTTTGCCCCCCAGCGAGGAAGAACTCCTGCAGCGGCTGCGGGACCGGAAGCGTGAGCCGGAAGAGGTGATCCAGCGCCGCTTCGCTGAAGCGCAGCACGAGATCGCGGCGGCGAAGTCGAGCGGGGCGTACGACCGGTTTATTACCAACGACGATCTGGATCGGGCGATCGAGGAAGCGGTGGGGGCGGTGGAGGCGCAGCGCGGGGCTAGCGCGTGAGCGCGGGGGGGTGATTCGTGCCACTGACCCGCCTCCGCGGGTCAGTGCGTTGGTCGATGCTCGTCGGGAACACTGACCTGCAACGCAGGTCAGTGGCACGGGTGATCCAATGACAGCATCGCACAGCAAGGACGACGGGATGGACACTGCACGGCGGCACAGCCGGGTGTGGCGGGCGGTGAAGATCGTCGGGCCGTGGCGGGTTGGGGTGTCGCTGGTGTTCGGGGCGGTGGCGACGGTGTTGGTGGCGTGGTGGATCGCGCTCGAACCCGCATGGATGCCGGAGTTTCCGTATGGAGAGCCAGTGCACGGCAATGAGCGGTACTGGTTCGGTGATGCGCTCAACGCGGACGGCAGCATCTTCGAGAGTGTCTTTTGGACCGATTACGGCGATTGGGCGAAGTCATACGCGGCGCCGACGAGTACTGAGCTGTTCGAACGTTGGCGGGGGCACTTTCCGTATGCGAAGGAGGCTTCGTCACGCCCTTCTTGGGTCGGCGGACTCGACCTCGCAAGGGATCGACTCCCGATCCCCGGGGGTACCTGGTTCGAAGAGGAATCGTTCGGGTGGCCGTTCCGGTCATTCCGACTGCAGTACGTTACGGAGAATTGGCAACTGCATGAATTCGATTGTGTGCGCGTGAATATGAGCGTTGTCGGCAATCTGCAACTCGGCACGAATCGCGTTCCGACAGGGATTGCTGTCTTTGGATTCGCACTCGATATGTTGCTCTACGCGGTGCCGATATATCTCGTGTTCTCGCTGCCGATGTCGCAGACGCGGTACTGGCGGAAGAAGCGGATCCAGTGCGACACGTGCGGTTACGAACTCGTCGGACTGAAGGGCGATCTCTGCCCTGAGTGCGGCTCAACGATCGATGAGCGTCGCAAGAAGTGGGCGTCGGCCGTCACAGATTCCTGAACATCGCCGTGTTCGGCCCGCCCTCGGTGGCGCTCGGGTCGGCGTTGGTGTCGAGGTCGGCCGGCAGCAGCACGCGGAAGGCGGCGCCCTTGCCCTCGACGGCGTCCACACGGATGCGCCCGCTGTGGTCGTTGACGATCCGCTTGGTCACCGCGAGCCCCAGCCCCGTGCCCTTGAGGCCCTTGGTCGAGTGGAAGGGCTCGAAGATCCAGTTGATCTTGTTCTTCGGGATGCCCGGGCCGTTGTCGATGACGCTGATCTCGACGACCGGGCGGCGCAGGCGGAGGTTGTCTGGGCTCGGCTCGTGGTACTTGACCTTCACGAGCACCTTGCCGTCGTTCTCGGGCACGGCCTGCACGGCGTTGGTCATCAGGTTCATCAGCGCCTGGTGCATCAGGTTGGGGTCGAGCGGGATGGGCGGCATCTCGGGGTCGGTCTCGACGATGAGGGCGAGGCCGTGCTTCTCGCAGTAGTCGGCGAGCAATTCCTGGCAATCCTTGACGAGCGCGCCGATGTTGGTCGCCTCGAGATCGAGGTGCTTCGGCCTGCTGAACGCGAGCATGTTCATCGTGAGCGTCACGATCCGGTCGAGGTTCCGGCTCTGGATCTCCCACCCGTTGCGCGCGACCTTGAGGTCTTCCTTCTTGAGGCCCATCTCGACGAGGTCGGCCCCTCCCCGCAGGCCCTGGAGGATGTTCTTGATCGAGTGGCTCAGGCTCGCGACGGTCTGCCCGATCGCGGCGAGCCGTTCGTTCTGCAGCAGGCGCGCGGTCTGCTCCGCGTTCGCGAGCGCGAGCGCGGTGTGCGCTCCGATCGCGTTCATGAGCGCGAGCTGCTCGGGCGTGAAGGTGTAATTCGCGATGGATGAATCGATGTAGAACGCGCCGAAGCACTTGTCGCCGAACTGGATGGGCGAGCAGATCGCGCTGCGGATGTTGTAGCGGGCGACCGAATCCCCCGCCTGGAACCGCGGGTCGGCCTGCGCGTTGCTGGAGAGGATCCCCTCGCCGTCGCGGACGCAATGGACGAGGATCGTCTTGGAGACGTGGATGGTGTTCTCGTCCTCCTCGTCGTCGTTGTTGCTCGGGGGCGGGAGCGTGGCGTACTTGACGACGGCGGGCGTCATGTCGATGCCGACGAGGGGGATGTCGCCCTCCGCGGGGATCTCGGTCTGGTCGATGAGCTGCTGCCGGGTGCGGGGGCGGTCGAGCAGCATGATGACGCCCCGCTCGGGCTCGAACTCGTTGAAGACGAGATCCATGATGTCGTAGAGCAGGTCGAGCCGATCGCGGACCTTGCTGGTGAGGGTCGTGAGCTGGTAGATGACGCGGAGGTGATCGACGGCCGCCCGGCTGGGCTCGGGCTCCGCGAGAATGACCGATTCCTCGTTGGAACTGATCCGGTGCTCGACCTCGCTGTCGAGCTCGTCCTCGCCCACGATCCGGACGGTGTTGACCTTCTGGGTCGGCGTCTCGCCCACGAGAAAGACCGTCGCGCCGACGCGGATCGCGTCGCCCTCGCGGATGCGGGCGCGGTCGGTGATTTGCACCCCGTTGAGGTAGGTGTTGTTCTGGCTCTGGAGATCGCGGACGTACCAGTGCCCGTCGTCGGGCGTGAGCTCGGCGTGCCGCCGGCTGACGGTCGTGTCGCTGATCGGCAGCGCCTCGCTGGAGCGCCCGATGAGCTGGGGCTCGTTGGCGGGGACCTGGAAGGTCTTACCACTGTCGGGGCCTTCGATGATGGTGAGGCTGAGAACCATGCTGGAGGAGTGTAATCGCGCGGTCGTGCGGATACGCTGTCGGTGATGGCCAAACGCACGTCCTCCAAGAAACCCCCGGCCAAGCCCCTCGGGCCCGACTGTCGGGTCGTGCTGCTCAAGGGCAAAGAAGATTTCCTGCGCACCCAGCACACCTCGGGGTTCAAAGAGAAACTCGCCGAGGCGGTGGGGGGGATCGATACCTTCCTGTTCGACGGGGAGAAGGACGACGCGGCCGACATCCTGGATGAGTGCCGCTCGTTCGGCCTGATGAGCGGCCACAAGCTCATCATCGTCGACAACGCCGAATCGTTCGTGAAGGACTCGAACCGCACGCTCGTCGAGCGGTACGTGCAGGCGCCCAACGATGAGGCGACGCTCGTGCTCCGGGCCGCGACCTGGCGCCCCGGCAAGCTCGACAAGATGATCCTCGAGGTGGGCACGGTCGTCGAGTGCAACGAGGTGACGCCCGAGCAGGCGATGAAATGGAGCCGGCTGCGCGCACGCAAGCGGCACGAGGTCGAGCTCGAAGAGCGGGCCGCGTGGATGCTCATCGATCGGTTCGGCCCCGACCTGGGCCGGCTGTCGGCGGAGGTCGCGAAACTCGCCGTCGCCGCGGGCACGCCCGAGTCGGGCGGGGGCACGATCACGCAGGCGTTGGTGATGGAGATGTCGGCGGGTTCGCGGGAGATCGAACCTTGGGCGGTCCAGCAGCCCATGCTCAGCGGGAACCCGGGGCACACGATCGCGTCGCTGAGGCGGATCCTCGAGAGCGCGCCGCGGGATGCGCACGTGCCGATCGCGATGGCGTGCGCGCAGCTCGCCGCCAACCTGCACGCGGTGGGACGGTCGAGCCGTGCCGAGCAGAACGCCGTCGGCAAGAGCCGGAAACTGTGGGGCGATCGGTTGTACCCCGTCGCCGACGCGGCGTCGGGCGCGGACGCCGAGTCGCTGCGGGCCCTGCTCAACGACGCGCTCGACACCGACGCGAAGGGCAAGAGCGGGGGGGGCACGCCCGTGATCGACCTCGAGGCGCTCGCGGTCCGCTTCGCCCAGACGCTCGGCGGACGCCCCGCGGGCCGGCGGTAGCGCAGGATCCGCGCGGCCTTCCTGACCCGTGCGCACGAGATGCGTCGGGACGCAAGCGGTTCGGCGTGATCGGCCGATAGACCATCTGTCGGGAGTGTGGCACCGCCGGAGCGCGGTCGCCGCCGGCGTGCACGGCTGTTGCGGACAGGAGGTCCTCGTGCTGGGCGATCGGATTCATCGAAGAACCATGGCTGCTCTTGTGTCGACCGCCGGGCTGGTCGCCGGGACAGCGATCACCTGCGGGCTCGCGGGGTGTTCCACCACGGCGAGCCCGGGCATCAACAACGGGCTCGCCGCCATGAACCCGGGTGATGATGCCGCAGGCGGGGACGGGGATGCCGTCGAACTCTCGGAGACCGAGATCGCCGACAGCATGGCCCGCTCCATGAGCGCGCTCGAGGATTTCTTCGAAAACAACGACACCGCGCCGGCGCGGCTCGCCGCCGCCGACCCGGACGAAGAGCCTGCCGAAGAACCGGCGATCCCCGTTGAGGCCCCGCCGGAAGCGGCCGACGATCCGATCGACGTCGCGGACGCCGACCCCGAGGGTGTTTCGCCTGAGGAACGGGCCCGTGCGCTCGCGGCCGACCTCGAGGCCGTGCTCCGGGAGACGACCGACGATCCGTACACCCTGGCGATCCGCCTCGCGGGCCTGCTCGCGGGCGAGCCGGATGCGTCGGCGCGGCTGGACGCGCTCGCCGAGACGCTGCCCGCCGAACAGCGCGGCGTCGTGCGCGCGGTCGCGGCGATTCTTGGCGAGGCGGGGACCGACCCGGCGTCGATGACCGAGGCGCTCGTCGCGCGGGCCGAGGAACTCGACGAGGCGCGCCCCGTCCGGATCGGGCACCTGGCGCTCTGCAGCCGGGTCGAGGGGTTCGGGCGATTCAATGAACTGGCCTCGACGGGCTTCGTCGCGGGCTCGCCCATGCGGATGATCGTCTATACCGAGGTCGAGCACTTCGACCGGACCGAGATCGGGCGGTCCAGCGGGTCGCGCAGCGATGGCGGTATCGCCGTCGAGGATGGCTGGGAGGTCCGCCTGAGCCAGGAACTCCTGCTCTACCACGAATCGGACGGCCTGCTCGCCTGGCGTCGGCCCGAAGAGGTGACGTCCTATCGCTCGCGGTCGAAGCCGCGGGATTACTTCATCGTCGATCAGATCACCCTGCCCCGTTCGCTCACGGTGGGCGCGTACCGTCTAAAGGTGGTCCTCCGAGATCTCGCCGATCGGAGCGTCGATGAACGCATTATCCCGATACGAGTCGTCGCCGACCCGGCCCTCGCCGGTGCCACATCCACCAGATATGGCGGGTAAACAATCCACCTTGTTGCCAACGGTGCTTGGTGAATCTGCTGCCGGTCTGGCAGTGGGTGCGGGCTGTCGGCCGATCCGGGACGACGGAAATTCTGCAAATCCGGTTCAGGCGCGGAATCGTGGGCGTCTGTCGGCGATTTACGGGAATGGGCCGACTGGCACGCCCCATGCAACCGATATGGGGGTCGGGTGTGATCCGGAATTCGGATTGCATTCACGCCAAGGGTCGTCCGATCAGCGGTTTCGGACGAACCGATCGGTGAGGCGGAACGTCTTTGGACCACCGGCCTCTTGTTGACGGGTTCCGGCACGAGGGTGCCATGATCCGATTTTCCACCACATCTGGGTGGTGGATAGCGACGCGTTGGCCCGCGAGGGTGCATCGCGAGGGAGTTCGACATGTTCGAGCGGTTTACAGATCGTGCACGCAAAGTTATGGCGCTGGCGAACCAGGAAGCGCAGCGTTTTAACCACGAATACATCGGGACCGAGCACATCCTGCTCGGGCTCGTCAAGGAAGGCTCCGGCGTCGGCGCCAACGTGCTCAAGAACCTGGACGTGGACCTGCGCAAGGTCCGCCTCGAGGTCGAGAAGCTCGTGAAGGCCGGCCCTGAGGTCGTCATGATGGGCAAGCTGCCCCAGACGCCCCGCGCCAAGAAGGTCATCGAGTGCGCCATCGAAGAGGCGCGCAGCCTGAACCACAACTACGTCGGCACCGAGCACCTCCTGCTCGGCCTGCTGCGTGAGCACGACGGCGTCGCGGCACAGGTCCTCATGAACCTGGGTCTCAAGCTCGACGAGGTCCGCGAGGAAGTCCTCAATCTCCTCGGCGCGGGCGGCGAAGGCGACGGCGAATCCGAAGGCGACGCGGCCCTCGCGGGCGGGGGCGAGAGCCCTTCCGGCAAGGCCAAGGGCAAGAGCAAGACCCCGGCCCTCGATTCGTTCGGTCGCGACCTGACCGAACTGGCGAAGGAAGGTCAGCTCGACCCGGTCATCGGGCGGACTAACGAGATCGAGCGTGTGACGCAGGTCCTGTGCCGCCGCACCAAGAACAACCCGGTGCTGCTGGGTGAGGCTGGTGTGGGCAAGACCGCGATCATCGAGGGTCTCGCGCAGCGGATCATCAGCAACGACGTCCCCGAGATCCTCTTCGACAAGCGGCTGGTCGTGCTCGACCTCGCGATGATGGTCGCCGGCACCAAGTACCGCGGCCAGTTCGAGGAGCGCATCAAGGCGGTCATGAACGAGGTGCGTCGCGCCAAGAATGTGATCCTGTTCATCGACGAGCTGCACACGCTGGTGGGTGCGGGCGGTGCCGAGGGCGCGATCGACGCGAGCAACGTGCTCAAGCCGGCGCTCGCCCGCGGCGAGATCCAGTGCATCGGCGCGACGACCTTCGACGAGTACCGCAAGTACATCGAGAAGGACGCGGCGCTCGCCCGCCGGTTCCAGGCGATCCCGGTTGACCCGCCCAGCGCGGAGCAGACGATCGAGATCATCAAGGGCGTGCGCGACAAGTACGAGGCGCACCACCGCGTGCGGATCACCGACGAGGCGATCAGGGCGGCGGTCGAGTTCTCGGGTCGCTATATCTCAGGCCGGGTCCAGCCCGACAAATCGATCGACGTGATCGACGAGGCGGGTGCGCGGGTGCGGATCCGTTCGATGAGCAAGCCGCCGAATCTCGCCGAGATCGAGGCCGACATCGAGCGGCTCACGATCGCCAAGGACGACGCGGTCAAGAACGCCGACTACGAGAAGGCGGCGGAGCTGCGCGACCAGGCGAGCCAGCTTCAGCAGAAGAAGGAAGACCTGCAGACCGAATGGCGGGCGCGGAGTCAGGAGATCGACGGCGAGGTCGATGAGGAAGTCATCGCCGAGGTCGTCGCGAAGATGACGGGCGTCCCGCTGCAGCGTCTTGAGAAGGAGGAGGCCGCGCGCCTGCTCGACCTCGAGAAGGAGCTGCACAAGAAGGTCATCAGCCAAGAGGACGCGATCAAGGCGGTGAGCAAGTCGATCCGCCGGGCGCGGGCCGGGCTCAAGGACCCGAACCGCCCGATGGGCTCGTTCATCTTCGTCGGCCCGTCCGGCGTGGGCAAGACGCTGCTCAGCAAGGCGCTCGCGGAGTTCATGTTCGGCGACGCCGACTCGCTCATCCACCTCGACATGAGCGAGTACATGGAGAAGCACACGGTGTCGCGTCTCGTCGGCGCGCCTCCCGGCTACGTCGGCTACGAGGAAGGCGGGCAGCTCACCGAGCAGATCCGCCGTCGGCCGTACGCGGTCGTCCTGCTCGACGAGGTCGAGAAGGCGCACCCCGACGTGTTCAACATGCTCCTCCAGATCATGGAAGAGGGTCGTCTCACCGACTCGTTCGGGCGCCACGTCGACTTCCGCAACACGATCCTGATCATGACGAGCAACATCGGTGCTGATCTGATCAAGGGCGGCGGCGGGTTCGGCTTCCAGCCCAGCAACTCGGACCGGAGCCACGAGAACGTCAAGACGATCCTGATGAAGGAAATCGAGCGGTTCTTCCGCCCCGAGTTCATCAACCGTCTCGACGATGTCATCGTCTTCCGGCCGCTGACCCGCGAGGATCTCGTGCAGATCATCGAGTACGAAGTGGCGAAGGTCGCCAAGCGGATCGAGGAGCAGGGCTTCAAGACCGAGCTCACGCAGGCCGCGAAGGACTTCCTGATCGACAAGGGGTACAACCCCGACTACGGCGCAAGGCCGCTCCGCCGCGCGATCGGGACGTACATCGAAGACCCGCTCAGCGAGCAACTGCTGTCCGGCGCCCTGCACGGCAAGAACCACATCCTCGTGGATCACGCCGAGGGCGAGGACGAGCTGATGTTCAAGGCGAGCAAGGTCTCCGAGCCCGAGGACAACGCGGAGACGGAAGTCTCGACGCAGTCCACCTAAGACCCGCGAACGCAATCCATCAATGAAAAGCCCCCGAGCGATCGGGGGTTTTTTCGTGCGCGGGATTGTGCTCAGGTGTCGGGGAGACGGTGGTCAGGGGCACCCGTTGAGGAACCCGGCGATGAACGCTTGCAGGTCCGCGAGGTCGAGCACC
>DDFO01000040.1:24430-25192 GCA_002337215.1 Phycisphaerales bacterium UBA1926
GCAGGTCCGCGAGGTCGAGCACCGGGAACGGTTCGCGGATGTCAGCCTGCTGCGAGCCCGATGTGAACAGGGTGACGTACTCCTGCAGGTCGGCGAGATCGAGCACGAAGTAGGGCTCGGCGAAATCGCCCTCGCCGCAGCGGGCGGGCCCCGACGAGACGGCGGGGACCTGCAGCGACGAGCCGTCATCGAGGATCACCCGCACGGTGGTCTCCACCGGCGCATCGATCGAGGAGTACCCGAAGTTGTAGAGCGTGCCCCAGCGGATGGTGTTCGGGAGCCCCGAGAGGGCCGGCGCGGGCAGCGAACTCCAACGCGTGCTGAACGCGAACCGGTCGTTTGTCCAATCGGCACCGTCCACCGGGTCGCCCGAGTGGTAATCGACATCGTGGAAGGTCTGCGAACTGACCCGGATGAAGTCGTCGATGCCGTGATGGGGGGCCTCGAACCCGGTCGCATTGATCGAGGAGTTGAGGTTGAAGACGGCGTACTCGTAGCGCCAGCCGAGATCGATGTCCGTCGAGGCGCGGGAGGCGACGATGTACCGCCCGCCATCCGGGGCGTCGGCCTCCGCGATGTGCACCGACGGGTCGGCCTGTTGCCAGGCGTAAATCGCGGGCAGGCCCGCGGCGGTGTCGCCGATGAGGGACGGGTTGAGGTTGTCGCCGTTGAAAACCGTCTCGCGGTGTGAGGCGTTGTTGGCATCGTTGCCGTCCGCCGCATCATCGGGCGCGACGCTGACGGTCTCGATGAAGTACCGCG
>DDFO01000040.1:25231-28963 GCA_002337215.1 Phycisphaerales bacterium UBA1926
GCACCGGGCGTGGACAACTCATCAACGGATGCGCGGAGCCTCTTGAAGATCGCATCGCCCGTCTGGTTGAACCCGGCGGGGGGGAAGGGGAAGGTGCCCGCGGCGGGATCGATCTCGGTGCGCGGGCCGAGCGAAGCCTGGGAGCCGGCGAGCCCGCTCGAGTTGACGTTGGTGCAGCCGATGCCGAGCGTTGTGAAATCACCCGAGGGCGTGCAGTCGCCGCAGGTGTTGAGCTCGAGCGGGAAGAACTCGTGGAAGGCGAGCGACATGCCCAGCTGCTCGAATCGGCCTTCATGCAGGCGATAGAGCTGCGTCGCGAGAATCGGGTGCCGGTTCGTATTCGAGACCCAGTCGATGGGAGTGTCACCCACATTGCAGGTCTGGAAGCCGACGGCGTAGGAGCGGAGGCCGTCCACCTCACCGAACGTGACACCGTTGACGATGCCTGAGATCTCAAGGTCGGCACCGTCCGCATGAGCGAGGGGGGTCATCGAGGCCGCCGCGATCAGCAGCGCAGGTGTGGTGATCGTGGCATGTGAGAACGCGTGTGAGAGAAGCGGCATCGATCGCCTCCTTGTGGTATTCGTCGCGGGACAAGTGCAGGATACGTGAACGTGCACCGTCGGCGAAGCGTCTTCCGCGAATACCCGGGCGATCGATCGGCGGTGGTTTCAGACCGGCATAACAGGACTGTCCGGTCGATCGACCGACTCCGAGATGTTGAGAACGAAATAGAAACTTACTTGCCTGCCACGGCTCGTCCCGGGGCCGCGTCGCCGACCATCGCTTTCTCAACAAGAGCGTTCAGGTCCGCGGTGTCGATCGCGCCGTCCCCGTTCATGTCGTAGATCGCCGACGCGGGTGTCACCTCGCCGATCGCGTCGAGGATGCCGTGGATCTCGCTCGCGGAGATCCGCCCGTCCTGATCGGGGTCGCCCAATTGGGCGAGCGGGTAGATCGGGTACCGGGCGTTGGCGGGGTACCCGGTGATGGTCCTGGTCTCGCCGTTCGGCCAGCGGACGGTGACCTCATCGACCCGGCATGCGTCGCCCAGCCCGAAGTGCCGGGCGAGTTCGTTCTGGCTGCGGAAGTTGTTCGCGCCCGCGAGGACCTCGGCGATCTGCGAACGTCCGCCCGCGCTGAGGGACATGAGCGCCCCGATCGCGTGCTGATTGGCGCCGCGCCCGAAGACCTTGAACTGGACCCAGTTCCGCTTCTCGCCCTCGTGGTTGATGTAGAGCTTCATGTCGCCCGGGGCGAGGGAGATCATGTGGTCGAGGTCGCCGTCGAGGTCGATGTCGGCCAGGGCGATGTTGTACGCCTTGCCCCCGGTGTGGATGCCCATCGCCGGTGCGATGTTGACCGCGGGCCAGGCCCCCTGGTAGTCGAACAGCGCATCGGGCACCGTGACGTTGTTGACATAGAGGCCCAGGTCCCCGTCGTTGTCGTGGTCGAAGAAGGCGCAGCCCCAGGAGAGCATGGGCCCGTGGACACCGAACTCGGGGCCCCGCAGGTCGAACGTCCCGTCCCCGTTGTTCATCATCAGCGCGTTGCCGGGCTGGATGGGGGTGTGCGTGCAGTAGAGATCGGGCCAGCCGTTGCCGTCGAAATCGCCGAACCCGATGCCCATCGTGTCCGTGCACGATTGTGTGTTGGACTGGAGCGTGATATCGACGAAGGTGCCCCCGACGTTTTCCCAGAGATAGTTGGACCGTTCGAGGCAGAGCCCGCCCTTGTCGCTGCCCTCGTAGATATCGAGATCACCGTCGCGGTCGAAATCGAGGAACGCGCCGACAAGCGTGGGCTGGGCGCCCTGGTCGAGCCCCAGCTCGGTGTACTGATCGATGAAGGTGCCGTCGCCCTGGTTGATGTACAGGCGGTTCTCGTCGTCGGAGAGGGTGCCCTGGCTGAAGATGGGCGATCCCGTGCGGTTGGCGACATAGAGATCGAGCCAGCCGTCCCCGTTGACATCGCCCCACGCCGACCCGCCCCCGGTTCCGAAGCTGCCCCCGACGCCCGCCTGGGCGGTGACATCGGTGAAAACGAACCCGCCTTCGTTGCGGAGCAGGACGTCGTCGTTGAGGTAGCACGAGATGAACAGGTCGAGGTCCTTGTCGCCGTCGTAGTCGCCCGCGACGATGCCGGAGGCGTCGGGTACGAGCTGCACGCCCGCGGGGCGCTCGGTGAAGTGCCCGGTGCCGTCGTTCTCGTAGATCGCGACCCGCGCGTCCCACGCGCCGACGCAGATCAGGTCGGCGTCGCCGTCGCGGTCGATGTCCACGAACGCGGGCGAGCCCATGCCCGCGGTCGCGTAGTTGTTCTGGGGGTTGCCGATGAAGTAGGAGATCCCGCGGGCCGCGGTTTCTTCGGTGTAGGGCGACATGGGACCCGGGGCGACGAGCGGGCCGCACCTTGCGTCGCCCGCGTCGAAGGGCGTCCCGCTCCGAGGCCCGGACCGGGTTCCGTTCTCGGAAACCTGGGCGGCAGCGGTGCCCGCGAGTGCAGCGAGAACAGCGACGGCGACGCGTGTCATATGTCTTCCCTTCTCGGCGATGCGGCCGGACGAACGCCGGCACGCCCCTTTCCCAGAATCCAAGGCCCATCCAGGCCGGTCGCGACGACGGATTCGTGCGAGCGCGACTTGCTCGATGTGTCAGAAAGGACGAGTCTGCAAAAGACCGGCCCCCGCTTTCGCGAGGGCCGGGCTCAGTCATCTGCAAATCATGAGGTCATCCCTCGTGATCGTTTAGCGACGGCGACGCGCCGCGGCCAGGCCGCCGAGACCCAGGATGGCGAGGCCAGCCGGGGCGGGGACCTGGTTGATCGTAATGGTCGAACCGCTGAGGTACTGGTGATCGGGGCCGAAGTCATCGAACTGGTCGATGAGGGTGACGGTCCAGTCGCCACCGGCGTCGGCGAGGGCGCCGGTCAGGTCGACCGAGCCAGCGAACGAGAAGATACCGCCGGCGTTGTCCCAGCCGAAGATCAGGTCGTTCGGTCCGTCGTCGGTCAGGTCGATGTCGTTGCCGTCAGCGGTGAAGCTGAAGCCGCTGGGGACGTGGGTCAGGCCGATGAAGACCTCGGAGCCCCACGAAAGGTTCTGGCCGTTCACGCCGGCATCGACGGTCACGTTGAAGTCGAGGCTCGAGAGGGCACCGGCCTGACCGACGTTCACGTTGAACGAAGTCGGGGCGGCGGCGTCAACGGTGATCCCGCTGAGGTCGATGACGGTGCTCTGGGCGGTGGCGGCGGCGGCGAGGCCGGCAACGGCGATGATCGCGGTCTTCATGTCTTGTTCCCTCCAAAGGAAATTGGCTATGGGCGTGCCAGCGTGGCACAAAATCGTCTTTCTCCGAGCCGGTTTCCCGGCTCACATCCCCGAATCGCCCGGAGGAATCACCCCCCGATTGGTCCGAGTCGAATGCACGGTAACAGGGGCGGTAAAAATACGCAAGAAAAACAAGGGACTCTTTGCATATTTAGTTTTTTGTACTTTGTACGGATTCTAAGAGCGACTCCAGTCCGTTCGCCGCGATCCATACTGCTTCATTGCTCGTAGCCGAACGCCTCGATCGCCCGCGAGAGCCGGGGCAGCAGCGGCTCGAAGTGACTCCGGTAGTGTTTCCATCGCGCGACCGCACGGGTGTGGACCTTCTCGGTCACCGCCGCGTAGCTTGGGGTCCGGATCGCCCGCTCCGCCGCCTTCTCGTGGAAGTTCAGGATTTCGTCGCG
>DDFO01000040.1:29069-30290 GCA_002337215.1 Phycisphaerales bacterium UBA1926
CAGTCCAGCCCCAGGTGGTCGATGATCCGCCTCGCCTGGGTGTCCAGGTCCGCCACCGTGTCCTCGTAGCGGACCTCCAGCAGCGGGGTCGATAATTCCGGCTTGAACTCGAGATAGAGGCCCATCACCGCCTCGTAGAAGCGCGTCGCGGGCTCGAGCCGGAGCAACTGGATCATCGCCGGATTGGGCGCGAACCACTGCATGAACGCGCTCAGGCACACGTCGCGCGGGTCGCGCAACGCGACGATCACCCGCGCGTCGGGGAAGATCGTGTTCAGCATCGGGAGGTCGATGATGTTGAGCGGGAGCTTGTCGACGAAGACCTTTCCGTTCAGGTCCTCGAGCGTGTGCCCGAGCCGCGCCTGCACCTCGTCCCAGTAGAGCGACCGCAAATGGTTCACCTTCCCGAGGTCGAGGGCTTCGAGTCGGCTGGGGATGTCCAGCCGGTCGGCCGCACCCTCGATGAGCGCCCCGCCCATGGGTCCCACCAGCGACTGCTCGTCGGAAGTCACCACCGCCGGGTGGGCCGCCATCACCTGCTCGGTCATCGTTGTGCCCGATCGCGGGAACCCGACGAGGAACGCGGGCGCCGGTGTCTCGAACGGCGAGCCCGCGAACCGGTCCACCAACCCGCGCGTCACCCGGCCCCGGTACGCATCGAGCCGGCGGTACGCCAGCGTCTTGTCCATCTGCTCGACCCGGGGCGTCTCGGCGATCTCCGCCCCCGCCCGGTCGAACGCGTCGTACGCCGCGTCGTATTCGCCCAGCTTGTCGAGCACGAAGCCCAGTTCGGTGAGCGCACGGTGGTGGACGTCCCGGTCGGCGGTTCTTTTGGATGCGATCTTCTCGAGCCGGGTGCGCGCATCGGCGTACTTCTTCTCGCGGGAATCGACCTGCGCGAGCGCGAGGTTCGCCTCCGCGTCGTTCCGCCGGACGCCCACCGCGCGATCCGCGAACTCCCGGGCCCGGTCGAGCTGGTTGAGCCGCTCGCTGCACTGCGACGCCATCACTAGGGCCTCCAGCCGGCGCGGCTCGGCCTGGGTGACGATCTCGAGATGCTCGAGCGCGCGTTCCGGTTCGACGCTGAGCATCCGCACCCGCGCGGCCTTGCAGTGGGTGTCCGCCGAGTCGGGGTCGATCTCGAGCGCACGCCCGAGCATCTTCAACCCCGCGTTGACCCTACCGGTGATCCCCAGGGCCGCGCCAAGGGCCGCCATGATC
>DDFO01000040.1:30498-30676 GCA_002337215.1 Phycisphaerales bacterium UBA1926
CCTTGCCCGCGGCCGTCCGCGCCGCCGACATCTTCTTGATCGACGCCTGCGGCAGCCGCTCCGCTCTCCGCTTCGGTGAGTTCGCCTGGGTCATGTCATCTCCGTCGGGCGCCCATCCGCGCCGGTGTCGATGGTAGAGCCCCCCAGGAGCCAAGCCGCTGGGCAGACCGCTGGGCAG
>DDFO01000017.1:0-147 GCA_002337215.1 Phycisphaerales bacterium UBA1926
GGCGGTGTCCGACACGGTGACGGTCTCGGTCGACGCTGTTGCCGACGCCCCGGTGCTGACCGTCTCGGACGCCTCGGGTGCCGAGGACAGCGCCGTCTCGCTCGACCTCTCGGCATCGCTGACCGACACCGACGGCTCGGAGACGCT
>DDFO01000017.1:327-30017 GCA_002337215.1 Phycisphaerales bacterium UBA1926
GACACCGACGGCTCGGAGACGCTCTCGGTGACCGTCGGGAACGTGCCTGACGGCGCGAGCCTGTCGGCGGGGACCGATAACGGGGACGGGACCTGGACGCTCGCGCCCGACGATCTCGACGGGCTGAGTCTCAACCCGCCCAGCAACTACTCAGGCTCATTCGACATCGAGATCACGGCGATCACCACCGATGACGGCGGGGACCAGGCGTCGACAACGTCGTCGTTCACCGTGCAAGTCGCCGGCGTTGCCGACACACCGGGCCTGACCGTCTCGGACGCTTCGGGTTTCGGTAGCGAAGAGATCCCGCTCGACATCACCGCGACGCAATTCGATATGGACGGCTCGGAGACGATGGTCATCACGGTTCGCGGTTTGCCGGAGGGTGCCGGCCTCTCGGCAGGAACCGAGAACCCCGATGGGAGCTGGACGGTTAATCCCGACGAGCTCCAGGGGCTGCGCGTGGTGAACACCCCGTCGCAGGGCGGTGTCTTCGAAATTGAGATTACAGCGACGGTGACCGAGTCGGACGGTGACGTCGCCGAGTCGAGCATGACCTCCACGATGCAGATCTTCCCTCTGGTCGAATCGAGCGATGCCGGTGCCGACGACTCGGAAAAGCTCAGCGATCCCGATCAGCTCGCCGAGCTTGCCTGGGACGACGATATCGAACTCGGCGTCATCGACACTGTGTCCGAGATCGATCAGACACTCGAGGACATCGAAGGTCAGGTCGATCGGCTGGATCTGCCTTCGACCGACCCCGACGCGCCGCGGGAGTCGCTCGCGTATACCCAGATCGCCGAAGTCCCGCCGCTCGACGCTGCTGATGGAGTCGACGATTCCCCGCTCCCGCCTCCGACGAGTCCGATCTTCGAATTCACCCACGACGAGGGCGCGACCAAGGCCGAGATCAACGACGCGGGTCGGCTCACCGTTCCGACCGCCGAAGCCGGGGGGACGGCTCAGAGCGAAACCCAAGACGCCGCGGAGACCGCACGCACCCAGTTCGGCCGTTCGTTCGCGTTCCTGTGGGGCCTGCTCCGTTCCGTTGGCGGACGTCCGATCGAAGGCAAAGCGGGCGCTCAGAACGGACCGAGCAAGAACTGACCTGAGGACGCGATTCATCGCAAAGAGCCGAGAAGACACGGAAGCACCACACCATGGTCAAGCAACCACAAGGCAACGGGCAGACCGGCACAGACCCCGACGCCCTCATCGACGAGCTCGCCGAGAGCACGCCCGAGGCGGTGCAGAAGATGCGTTCCAGCACGCGGCTGTCCATCCGCGCCAAGGTCACCGTCGAGCCCGCGAGCCTGAGCCACAGGGACGGACGGAAGCTCCAGGGCGTCACGGGGGATATCTCCGCGGGAGGCACGCAGATCCTCGTCCCCAGGCCCCTCGGGATCGGCGACGTCTTCCAGCTCTCCTTCGACCGCGAGATGATCGATCTGCCGCCGGTCTACGCCCTCTGCCTCCGCGGGAGGCAGGTCCGCCCCGACGCGTTCGAAGCGGGGCTCCGATTCCTTGAGCACGTGACACTGCCCGATCAGGGCGGGCGCGAATCTCGATCGTTGCTCTGATTCACAGGGGCACTCGCCCAGCAGCCACGCGGCAATTCAAGCCCGCCGCGGATACGACAGGACGGCCCGCGGGTCGAAAACAGAAGACAAAGGGAATCTGGTCCAGAGATGCCACAGTCGACAGCACATCTCGAAGCAATCGCCGATGAGAACGAGCGCAGCCCCGCTGCGCAGGGCGGTGATCTCTTTGCGAGACTCACGAGCATCGAGCGGCGGCACCAGACCCCTCGCGACCGCGCCGCCGCGTTCCTGGAGACGGTCTCTGAATCGTTCGGCTCGCTCGTCGGTGCCGCCACGATCTCCGCTGCCGGTGAAGAGCATGATCTCCGTCATTCCGGGGACGCCGATGGCACCGCGGCGTGGATCGGGACGGTCGCCGATGCCGCCCTCGAATCGAGATCGCACGCCAGAACCGTCGCACGCCTCTTCGGCGACGAGCACGGCACCCCCAGGTTCGCGCTGATCGCCTGTCCCATCGACACCTCTGGACGCGACCCGTTCGGCGGCGTTGCGATCCTCGTGCGCTGCACCGAGATCCCCGAGGCCGAGCGGATCCAGCTCCACCTCCGCAGCGCGTGCCTGCACGCGGCGGGGATGCTCTCCCGTCCCCCGGCGCGCCGATCCGCGGTCGAGATGGACGACGTCGCCCGTATTTATGCGAAAGCCGGGCAGTTCAAGGATCTTCACGAGTTCGCGTACGCGGTGACCAACGCGGCCCGGCAGCGCTTCGATTGTGATCAGGTGGCGATGGGCCGGGTTCACAGGGGCAAGATCGGCCTGCTCTGCATCTCTGGGCTCGACACGATCAAGAAACGAAGCCCGGGTGTGCACCGCATCGAGCAGGCGATGGGTGAGTGTGCCGACGCGACCGAACCGGTCGTGAGCCAGCCGGCCGGGGAGTGGGACAACGCGGGGTTCGCCCGCGAAGGCAAGCTCCACCTCCGTTGGCGCGCCGCGGCGGACAACGCCTGCGTGCTCAGCGTGCCGGTGCTCTCGGGTGACGAGCCGGTCGCGGTGCTCTCGTTCCGCCGGCGTGTGGATCGCCCGTTTGACGCCGACGATCTCGTCGCGCTCCAGAAACTGCTCGCGCCGCTGGGCGGCGCCGTCCCGCTCGTCGCGAGATCGACGCTCCCGCTCCACAAGCACGCCGCCCAGTCAACCGCCAACGCCGTCGCCTGGATGACCCACCGCGGATCGCTCCGCAAGCGCGTCCTCACGCTCGTCGCAACCGCCGCGGCCGCGTGGTTTGCCGTTGCGCCGTCGTCCTACCACATCCATACCAAGGCCGTTGTCCAGGCCGAGCATGAGCGTGTCGTTGCGGCACCGATCGCGGGCCCGGTCGCCAGTGTTCTCGTCCGCGCGGGCGATCAGGTCGAGGCGGGCGACCCGCTGATCCGGATGGATACCGCGGCCCTGGAACTCGAGGCAATGGAGATCAACGCCGACCTCGCCGCGACCGACGCGCGCTTGCACACCGCCGCCGCGGAAGGGGACACAGGAGAGGCGTCGGTGCTCACTGCTGAGCGCCGCGCGCATGCCGCCCGCCTCGCTGGAGTGAACAGGCGGATCGCCGATGCCACCATCGTCGCGCCGGTCGCGGGCACCATTATCGGGAGCGAGCTTGCCGAGGCCGAGGGGCGCATCGTCTCGATGGGCCACCCCCTGCTCAGCATCGCCGAGGCGGGGGGCCTCATGCTTGAGGTGCGCGTGCCCCAGGGCCGGGTCGCCGACTTGCAGCCGGGCATGGACCTCCGCTTCACGAGCCACGCACGCCCGGAGTCGCCCGCGATCACGAGCCTCGATCGCGTTGCCCCGGCCTCCGTTGAACGCGAAGGCGGGCAGGTCTTCATCGCCGATGCCGCTCTCGAGGGCGACACCGATTGGCTCCGTCCCGGCATGGAGGGCGTCGCGATCATCGACGCCGGTGAGCGCCCCAACTGGTGGATCGCAACGCACCGGATCGCCGACGCCGCACGCCTGAGGTTCTGGATCGACTGATGACTATAACGCCGCAGCAACATCACCCTGAGACCGAGCCGCCCACGCCACAGGGGCCGTCGCTCGCCGAGCGTCTGGCGGGCGTCGTGGTCGATCTGCGCGGTGAACTCGACATCAGCCGGCACGTCTTCCGCGACGGCCCCGCCTACGTCGTCCGCGACCCCGTCACCTTCGCGACCCATCGCTTCGATCCAGACGACTATGCCATCCTGATTGCGCTCAGCCACGACGAGACGCTGGGTGAGACGTTCGAGCATCTCGTCGCGACGGGCGTCATGCAACGCGACGAGGAGGAGGATTTCTATTCCTTCGTGCTCGATCTCCACCAGCGGACACTGCTGACGCTCCCCGTGAACAACGCCGACGCGCTCTACCAGCGTTTCGAGCGGCGCCGCCGGGCCGAGCGTCTCTCCAAAGTCCTCGGCATCTTCTTCCTCCGTGTGCCGCTCATCAACCCAGACCGCCTGCTCTCACGGACGATCCGGTGCTTCCGCTGGATGTACACGCTCCCTGCCCTGATCGGGTGGCTCATCCTTGCGGTCGCCGCGCTGACGGTCGCCGTGACCCGATTCGACGATCTCGTCGCTCCCGCGGCGACCATCCTCGAGGGGCAGAACCTCGCCCTGATGTGGGTCGCGCTGATCGGTCTCAAGGTCATCCACGAGTTTGGTCATGCCTATGCCTGCAAGTCCTTCGGCGGGCACGTTCCGGAGATGGGGGCTTTCTTCATTCTCTTCACGCCGGTCGCCTATGTCGATGCGACCGATTCGTGGACGTTCCCGAGCGCCCGGAGACGCGCGATCGTGACGCTCGGAGGGGTTTACTTTGAATCGATCGTGGGCGCGATCGCGCTGTTTGTCTGGGCCGCGACCGAGTCATCGCTGCTCAACGCCTTTGCGTACCAGGTCGTCATCCTCGCGACCGTGACCACCGCCGCGTTCAACCTCAACCCGCTGCTGCGGTACGACGCGTACTACCTCGTCAGCGATCTCGTCGCGATCCCCAACCTCCGGGCCCGCTGCCAGGAGGCCTTGGCCGCGATCGTCAAACGTGCCCTCTTCGGCCTCAAGACCGACGCCGAAGGCGACCGTCTCCCCGTCCGCCCGGCCCTCGCCTCGTTCGGGCTCGCCCAGGTCATCTACCGCACGCTCATGCTCGGCACGATCACCGTCGTGCTCATCATGAAGCTCGGCACGCCCGGGCTCGCCCTCGCCGGTGTGATGGTCGCGATGACGCTCTTCAAGGCGCTCTCCACAGTTACTAGGTATGTTCTCACGAGCGACGAGGCCGCGCCCGTGCGCCTTCGCGCGTCTCTCGCGACCTTCGGCGTCGCCGGACTGGTGATCACTGGTGTCCTTCTTGTCCCGGTGCCCTGGCCCGCCCACGCCGACGGTGTCGTCGCGTTCCAGACCTCCCGAACCATCCGCGCACCCGAGCCCGGCGTCCTGAACGCCATCCACACCGAGAGCGGCGCGACGGTCCACGAGAACGACCTGCTCGTTTCGATCGTCGATCCAGACGCGTCGGCCGAGCACGCGTCGCTGCTCGCCGAGATCGAGGCCGCCGGAGCGCGCGTCGCCAACGCCGTGCTCGAATCGCCCGCGGAGATCCTCCTTTCCCGCACCGAGTCGGCTCGGCTGCAGGCGAGGCTCGACCGACTCGACCACAGGCTCGCATCGCTCGACGTCCGCGCCCCGCGACCGGGACGCGTGATCGAACTGCTCGCCCCCAATCCGGGCGTGCGCGTCGAAGCGGGCGATCCGATCCTCGTCTTTGCGTCGGGGGCTCCGGAGGCGGTCTTCCACATCCGCGCGTTCGAATTCGACGCGATCCGGCTCGCCGAGGGCGACGAGCTCATCTGCCGCGCCGTCGCGTTCCCGGACCGCACGATCAGCGGAACCGTCACCCACGTCGCGGGTGTCGGGACACGGGACATCGATCCCCACCTGCTGCGTGCCGTCCCCGAAGGACTCGTCCCGCTGTCTCCCGTCGATGGACGCGCCGCCGAGCCCTACTTCGAGATCCGTGTCCGCCTGCACCCGACTCAGGCGGAACTCGCCGGCGCGGGGCTCGTCGCGAAGATTCCCACCCGCCCGCGCACCACCGCGGACGTTATCGAACGCCGCGTCGCCCGATTCCTCAACCGCACCAAACAGGGTGCCGACCGCTGACCCGTCCGCGGATCGTGGCACGAATCAGCATCAATCAGGGAGCAGCACCATCCGGTTCGGCCAACAGCCAATCGCCGAATCGAACCCCGGAGCACCGATATGTTCAGCACGACTTTCATCACCTCGATTGTCTCTCTTCTCGCGTTCGGCGCCGCCGACCCGATCGCCCCGCCGATCCACAGCGCTCCCGCGCCGGTGGTCGCGACCGACGAAGTCCCCGCCCCGGTCATCGTGTTCGGCGCCGAGGATGGGTCCGTCATTCCCGGCGTCACCCGCCCGGCGCGCAGCGCCACGCTCGGCGTTCCGTTCGACGGGCTGATCGCCGAGTTGCCCGTCGTCGAGGGCACGCGTGTCCGCAAGGGCGATATCATCGCCCTGCTCGACGACCGCGTTGCCCGCCAGGCCTTGCTCGTTTCCGAGGCGGACGCCGCCCACGACGCCGCCGTCATCCGCGCAAGGGCCGTCCTCGAGCGAGCAACCGACGCCCTCAGGCGGTCGGAAGCAGCCCGCGCGGCCGGCGCAATGAACGAGGAGCGGTTCGAAGAAGCACGCCACCGGCGCGACGTCGCCGACGCAGACCTTCGTTTCGCACAGGAAACGCTCGAAAAGGCCCGGATCCAGCTCGAGCTCACCAGGGCTCAGCTCGAAGAGCACCGCATCCGTGCCCCCTTTGACGGTGTCGTCGTCCGCGTCCACGCCGAAGCGGGCGAGGTTCTCAGCCCCGGCGAGCCGCTCGCCGACCTCCTCACTCTCGACCGAGCCCTCACCGACATTCACCTCCCCGCCGAGCGGGCCCTGGGCCTGCGCACCGGTGACCTCGTCGCGCTCCAACTCGCCAAGCCCATCGACGCCGTGGTCGCCGCACGCGTCCGCTACGCCGAGCCCAGGGTCGATCCGACGTCCCGCGCCACCCGTGTCGTCTTCGAGTTCGAGCCCGCGTCGTTCACGATCCCCGCGGGCGTGCTCGTCACCCCCGCGGCCCGGGCCCCGGACGCGACCGACGCCGATCGGCTCGCCAGCCTCGCCGACCGCTCGACCGCCACGGCCCCGTTCGCAACCGCCGCGACGGCATCAGAATCGGGCGATCCTGCCGTCGCCGTCGCGGAATAAAGCCGACTCAACCGGCGTTTCTCGAAGCCGCCGCGCGAAGTCTCCGATTCGATGCCCAGTCCCGACTCCACCCAAGCCCGGGCGGCGAATCATGGTGCATGCCCCCAAATCAATCAACCGATCACTCGACCGACCAATCAACAGATCCAACGTCAGATCAATCGGCAGTCCAGGCGTTGAGCCCGATGGGAGCCGAAGGCCGGGCCGGCTCGCGCGAGCAGCGCCGGCCGACCACGCTCGCCGAACTCCGCGCCAGCGGCTGGCAGAGCCGACCCATCAAGCGGGAGCTTCGTGAGAACCTGACCGATGCGCTCCGCGCGGGAGGCGATCTGTTCCCGGGCATTCTTGGATATGACCACACCGTCATCCCGGAGATCGTGAACGCCGTGCTGGCGGGCCACGACATGCTCTTCATGGGCGAGAAGGGTCAGGCCAAGAGCCGGCTGATGCGGATGCTCGTCAACTTTCTGGACGAGGCGATCCCCTATCTCGACATCCCCGGATGCCCCGTCCACGAGGATCCGTACGAGCCGATCACCAGCCAGGGCAAGCGTTTTCTCGCCACGCACGGCGACGCCGCCCCCATCGCGTGGTGGCACCGCGAGCAGCGCTACGCCGAGCGCCTCGCCCCGGGCACCAAGTTCGCCGACATCATCGGCGAGATCGACCCCGCCAAGATCCTTGGTATGGACGCCTCCGTGCAAGACGGCGAACACCCCAACGCCACGGCTGGCGCGAGCCTCGGCTCCGAAGAAGCGCTCCACTTCGGGCTCATCCCCCGCATGCACCGCGGCCTCTTCGCGATGAACGAACTCCCCGACCTCGACGACCTTGTCCAGGTGGGTCTGTTCAACATCCTCGAAGAACGCGACGTCCAGATCCGCGGCTACCCCGTCTCCTTCGAGATCGACGTTATGGTTCTCTTCAGCGCCAACCCCCAGACCTACAACCGATCCGGCAAGGTCATCCCCCAGCTCAAAGATCGCATCGGCGCGACGATCCAGACCCACTACCCGCGCAGCCGGGAGGCCGGCATCGACATCACCGAGCAGGAAGCCCTCAAGGACGGCCTCGATCTCGGCGACATCAACGACCCTTCCACCTTCCCCGTCGTCGTCCCCCTATTTATGAAGCAGGTCGTTGAGGAGATCAGCCTCCACGCCCGCAAGTCCAAGTTCGTCGACCAGGACTCGGGCGTGAGCGCCCGCCTCAGCATCGCCAACTACAAGCAGATGGTCGCGAGCGCCCGCCAGCGAGCGATCCGCCAGAACGAGACCCCGGCCGTCCCGCGCATCAGCGACCTCGCCCACTTCCACGCCTCCAGCCTCGGCAAGCTCGAGCTCGACATGATGGGCACCCACCAGATGTCCGAACGCCAGGTCCTCGACGCGATCCTCGCCCAGGCCATCGGCTCAGTATTCAGCGAATACATCGACGAGCACGGCGTCGGCGAGATCGCCGATATCTTCGCCAAGGGCGTCAAGATCGAAGTGGGCGACACCCTCCCCAGCACGCACTACGAGAGCATCGTCAAGGCCGTGCCCCCGGTGTGGGACCGCGCCTTCGAGGTGAACGCGAGCGAGGACCCGGCCGTGCGCGCGAGCTGCATCGAATTCGTGCTCGCGGGTCTGTGGGCGACGGAGCGTGTGAGCCGAGCCGAGCGGTTCGGGACGATGGAGTACGAGGTGTGAGCTGGATGGTGTGGGTCTTCGCGGATCCCGGTGCGTTCCCGCGGCCTTCGCACGGTCCTTCGTTCTATCGCCAGAAGGGAGAGCCGACGTTGGCCTTCTTCGGTGATAACCCAGATCATGCAGGGAGGTTGTTTATCGACGTCGAAGCCGATCCGATCGATTTCGTGCGCGAGGCATGGGCTCCGATCGAGTCTCTATCGCGCGATTCTGATGAGGTTCTGTTTTACACCCATCACGCCGACAACACGACCGGTGCACGCTTGAACAACGTCGAAGCATCAACGCCGAAACCTCTCAAGATCGGCGAGCCGTTCCGCCGTGCCACGCTGTATCAGATCGAGAAAGCGAGCCAGAACGCGTGAGCCCATCGAGCCAACAACCCGGCGGCATCGTCCACACCTATCAGCGCTACGACCCCCAGCGCTTCCCGCCCCCCTCGGGCCCCGCCGGACCCGACCTCGCCGGCGCCGCGATGGACCACATGATGATGTTCGGCGATCGCCGCCGCCTCACCGAAGAAGACCTCGCCAACGCCGTCAAGATCGATCCCTCCCAGATCGCCGGGCTCGGCCCGAGCCTCGACGCTCTGATCCACTTGCTCGAAGAGCGCAAACGCAAGATCCTTGAGACCTACGAGACTGACACCGTCCAGGCCGAGGCCGACCGCCGCTACTGCGACATCGCCCGCGACATCGACCCGCCCAAGCCGCTGCGAGAAGACGTCCGCAAGGCCCTCCGGCGGGGGCACATCCCCGAGCTCGAGCGCGTCTGGTACGCCGCCGAGCGTCGCGATCCCGAGTTCGCCCAAGAATTGCTCGCCGCGCTGAGCGCCCTGAGTGATCAGTACGAGGTCGACGAGCTCGCCGCCCGCTGGAACTTCAAGGGCCGCGATCCGCTGACCGTTGAGCAGGCGATCCAGCTGAAGATGGAGCTCGAGTCGATCGAGAAGCTGCTCGAGCAGCTCCGCGAAGCGAAGAAGAACGCGAAGATCGGCATCATCGACCTCGACGAACTGAAGCAGTTTGTCGACGAGGCGAGCATCGATCAGCTCAACCAGATGGGCGAGCAGATCGCCGAGCTCGTCCGCCGCCAGGCCGAGGCTCAGGGTCTCGAGCGCGACGCCGAGGGGAACTACAGCCTGACGCCCAAGGCCCACCGTGTTTTCCAGGCGAAACTGCTCGACGAAATCTTCAGCGATCTGGAAGCGGGCAAGCGGGGCCGCCACACCGGGCCCATCGAGGGCGAGGGCGTCGTCGAGATCCCCAAGACCCGCCCCTATGAGTTCGGCGACGCGGTCTCCAACATCGACCTCACCCAGACCCTGATCAATGCCGCCGTCAGCAGCGGGGGGGCGGAGCGGACACGCTCGGGCCGAGCCTCCTCCCGAGTTCGTATCAAGGCCGACGACATCGAGATCCACCGCACGCGCAACAATCCCAAGTGCGCCACCTGCCTGCTGGTGGATATGTCGGGGTCGATGGCGCAGATGGGGCAGTACATCCAGTCCAAACGCATGGCAATGGCGATGGACGGCCTGCTCCGCAGCGAATACCCGGGCGACTTCCTCCGCACCATCGAGATCGCCACGTTCGCCCGCACCGTCCCTCCGGGCGAGATCATCTCGCTCATGCCCAAGCCCGTGACCATCCGCGACTCCGTCGTCCGCATGCGCGTGGACATGGCGGACCCCGACGTCAGCGAGTCGATGGTCCACCCGCACTTCACCAACATCCAGCACGGCCTCAGCCTCGCCCGCAAGCACCTCGCGAACGTCGACACCCCCAACAAGCAGGTCATCCTCTTCACCGACGGCCTGCCCACCGCCCACTTCGAGAACGGCCCGGAGACTGGAATCAAAAAGGGAAAGCAGACCGGCAATGAAAACTTCCTTTACATGCTCTACCCGCCGGATCCGCTGACCGAGCGCGCGACGATGCGCGAAGCGATGGCCTGCGCCCGCGAGGGCATCACCATCAACGTCTTCCTGCTGCCGTCGTGGAGTCAGGACGAGGACGACATCGCCTTCGCCCAACGCCTCGCCGAGCAGACAACGGGACGCGTCGTCTTTGTGGGCGGCGAAGACCTTGACCGCTTCGTGCTCTGGGATTACGTGAACCAACGCCGCAAGATCATCGCCTGAGCTCCGTCCCGGGACCTGTGAACGCGTCCGAGCCCGGGCTGAAGCGTGCGCATAGAAAAAACGCCGCCTGAAGGCGGCGCTCGAGGATCAATGGAATCGATTCTCAGGCTTAAGGGCAGCCGGCCGAGAAACCGGTCACGAACGCCGAGATGTCGGCGAGGTCGAACGTGCCGAACGGTTCGGCCAGATCCGCCGCGGCACCCTGAGTCGTGAACGCGGTGACGAACACCGAGATATCCGCGAGGTCGAGCGTCCCGAAGGGCTCAGCGAGGTCGGCGACGTTGCAGCCGGCATCGACGGGCTCGAGCACGTACACGAAGCCGCAGATGTTCACATCGCCCTGGTTCACCAGGAAGATCCGCCCCGTCTCGGGGTCGAACGAACCCGACTCGAGCTGCAGGTTGAACGGATCGATGCTTGAGCAGATCTCGGTGAAGTCGAGAAGGCTCTCGCCCATGCCGTCGGCGAGTTCCGCCGCGGCGACCGGGGTGCCGTCGTACTGGTACGCCTCGAGGCCGGGCCCGGTGTCGTCGAACACGACGACCGCGGTGCCGCCCAAGCCCTGCAGGTCGGCGGGGGCGTTGGGCCCATCGGGGATGTCGAAGATGCCCTTCGGATCACCGAAGCCGCGGAGCGGGCCATCGGCACCGACGGGGATGTCACCTGCCGCGTCGAGCGGGTTGAGCATGTTGTCGTAGCGGATGATGCTGACCGGGGTGTCCTGGATGACGGTGAAGAACTGCCCGGTCGCGGGGATGTACTCGATGTCCTCGCTGTCGGTGTTCGAACCCAGGATGCTGACGGGGCCATCGATCAGGCTGCTGCCGCCCGCGAGGTCCCACGCCCAGACTTCCTCGTCGCCCGAGACATTGACGAGTTGCCCGGCGCCGAAGCCCTCGGTGCTCGTGTTGATTGTCAGGCCCGAGGGGTCGCAGTCGACTTCGTTGTTGAGGCCGACAACATTACTATCCTCAAGCACAAGCAGGTCGACGAACTGGAGACCGTCGAACTGGCCGTCCGCGTTCTCGAGGATCTCGACCTCGACGATCTGGCACTTCGCGCTGCCGAAATCATCGCCCGCGTCCGTCGCCATCAGGAAGCGGTTGTTGCCCTTGTAGTGGCATCCCTCCGACGCCGTGAACTCGTATGTGAACCCGCCGAACACGGGCTCCTCATACTGGATCTGCTCGTTGAAACTCGCGCGACGGACGTTGTACTCCGTGCCGAACAGGGTGATGTTGCCCAGGTCCACGGCCTGCGCCGAAGCACCGGCTGCCATCCCGCAGAGCGTCACGATTCCGAGTGTGCGATTCATGCTGACTCTCCTGTCTGTTTCTCTATGCATTCCGCGGTCGGCCTCAGCCTTGCCGCGTCTGCCGTCCGAACTCTCGGCCGGCGATCTCTCGTGCAGCGAACCCGCTGGCGAGACCGCCGACGGGTGATGAACTACTCAACCGGATCGATCAGAAGTCCACCCCGCGGCGGGTCAGCCACCCGCCGAAGAGGTTCTTATCGATATCCGGATCCGTATGGACCGCGAGCAGGCGGTACGCGCCGCGCTCGACCCGTCCCGAGACGTCAAACTGCCCGTCCGCGTTCGAGTCGCGGAATTTCGCGACATGCCCGTCCACGAACCCGATCTGACCAACCGTGCCGACCGCGCCTTGCTGGTCCGGGGCGGCGTTGGAGCGAGCCGTCAGTTTTCCGTGCATCGGGCCCCAACGGCTCCACTCCTGACGGTTGGGCACAGGCCCTTGAGGGCCGAAGGCGAGCCCCGCTGGCCCGTCCGTGATGCTCTTGGCCGTTGGTGCCGAAGACCCGTTGAGATTGAATTCGGTGTATTCGCCTTCTTTTCCAATATCCGCGACACCGTCACCGATGAACGGCACCATCGTCGGGCTCGTGTTGGCGATTCTGTCATCACGAAGCGGGCCGATCATGAACGCGGCGACCTGGGTCTGTGTCCGGCCGATCGGATCGAACGGGTTCGCGTGCCCGGTGTATGCCCCATACCACGAGAGGGCGTAGTTGGTGTTGTACCCCTCGCCGATCAGCCGGTCGAAGTCCTCCTGGGTGTACTGTTTCCACTGGTTGCCCTCGGAGAGATCCTGCCGAGACCACGCGGTCGACGATTCGCCGGGGTTCGTCGGGCACAGCAGATCACCGGGCTTGCCGTACCCGCCGCGGACATAGTCCGCGACCCAGCCTTTTTCATCGAGCGGGCCGAGCGACCAGTCGCTGTTGTTGTGCCAGCGACCGGTGCTCATCCCAGCGTTGTTGTCGAGCGCGTGGGCGAGGCCCATCGTCACGATCTGCTTCTGGTTTGACATGCACGCGACCTGCTGCGCCGATTCCTTCGCCGCCCCGAGCGCGGGGAGAAGGATGCCGATGAGCAGCGCGATGATTGCGATGACGACGAGAAGTTCAATCAGTGTGAATGCTGATCGGACTGCGACACGACTCTGGGTCGCACGGTACAGTTCGGCGGTCTTCACGGTGGCATCTCCATGCGTGTGAGGGAATCGAGATTAGCCGTAGCAAACATGCGCGATCACCGGCGAAAACATGAAGATTTCGCGAAGCATGACCGCGCTGACTCGAATGTGAAGAACGCCGTAAGAATGTGAAGAAACGACGAAGGAGTCGATACCGTGTTCACCCGCGCTACCACGATCAATCTCACCGCTTTCGCCGCTTGTGCAGGCATCGTCGGATGCACAACGCAAGAGCATTCTCGCGACCAGAATCCCAGGCCGATCGCGGTGGTCTCGCCCGCCGCCGAAACAGAGCCCACCGTTTCGATGAACGACGCCGCCGACGACCCCGCAATCTGGGTGCACCCAACCGACCCCGCCCGAAGCCTGATCCTCGGCTCCGACAAGGACGCCGGCCTCGGCGCCTACACACTCCAGGGCGACCAAGTCGCGTTCCACTCAGTGGGCTCGATCAACAACATCGATACCGCGATCGTCGATGGAATCCATATTGTCGCCGGCACGGCTGTCGATCAGAACGCCCTCTTGATCTGGGCCATCGATCCGCGGTCGCGCACGCTCTCGCGAATCGACAACGGGGGCATCCCATCAACCCTGCCTGACATCTACGGCTTCGCGCTCACCACCCTCAACGGCAGCACTTTTGCCCTTACCACTTCCAAGGCCGGTCTTCTTGAAGTCACAGAGATCTCGGTAAAAACAGGTGCAGCAGGCCCGAACACCCGTGCCACGCACACCGCGACAATCCCGGTCGGCGGCCAACTCGAGGGCGTTGTTGCCGACCCGGCTACAACCACCTTTTACATCGGCGAAGAGGCCGTCGGGATCTGGCGATACGACCTCCCGACCAATCCCGACGGCTCGATCCAGTGGGATGAGGCGAGGCACGCGCGCCGACTCATCGATACGTGCCGCGACACGCAAGGCTTCGGGAACCTCACCAGCGACGTCGAAGGCCTCACCCTCTGGGCCTCGCCTCCCTCGTCGAACGGGGGGTATCTCATCGCCTCGAGCCAAGGCGACGACCGCTACTGCGTCTACGAGCGTGCTGCGCCCAACACGTACCTTGGCTCGTTTCAGATCGTGCAAGGCAAGGGAACCATCGACGGCACCACCCACACCGACGGCATAGCCGCGTGTGCATCCAGTCTTGGCCCGGACTTCCCAAGCGGCCTCTTCGTCGCGCAAGACGACGACAACAGCCCTGATCGCCAGAATTTTAAAGCCGTCGATTGGCGCGATATTGCCGAGGCGATGAACCTCGGAACGCGCTGAGAACCGATCACCCGTCTGAATGAAATCTTGACACAGGATTATCCGGTTTCCCCGCGGTTCACTGGCGAGATCCCCGATTCTGAGGAACGTTGAGAGCACAATCGCACCTGCCGCGTCTGCGCAGAGCAGCCGGAGGAACACAAGGGAGATCAACGTGAAGACCACCGTGACCGCTATCGCGCTCGCCGCGACCGCAGCATTCGCCGCCGCCGACGTCCAGATCACAGAGATCTGGACAGGTCTTTCGGGCGCCGACGGCACCGAGGACTGGATCGAAGTCACCTGGAACGGCCAAGGCACATTCGATACGGGCTCCATCTTCTACGACGATTCCAGCGCCGATCTCGGTGCTGCCGGCCAGCTCGACAGCTTCATCCTGAGCTCGGGCGAGTCCGCCATCTTCCTGCTCGACGCCGATCCAGCGAACGGCGCGGCATTCGCGACCGCCATCGAAGAGTTTCTTGCCATCTGGGGCAACGTCAGCAACGTTGGCTATACAAACGGCGGCGGCGGCCTCGGCCAGGGCGGCGACACCGCCAATCTTCTCGACGCCGCCGGAAACGTTCTTGACAGCCTGAGCTACGACGCCAGCGGCGATATCGCGACTTTTGAGAAGGTCAACGGCGTTACACGCCTCTCCGTCCTTGGCGAGAACGGCGCGTATTCGTCCGACCAGTTCGAGAACACCAACGGGGTTTTCGGGGCCGAAACCTTCGGCTCCCTCATCGGGTCGCCCGGCGTCGTCCCCGCCCCCGCCGGCGCCGCCCTCTTCGGCCTCGGCGGTCTCGCCGCCGCCCGTCGCCGCCGCGCCTGATCGCCGAACGACAACGCCGATCGGATCCAACCCCGGCAACCCCGGGGTTTTTCGTGCGCCAACGCTTCCCGGTCCCACCGATGTGAACACGATCTGTGCGCGCCAGATTCTGAAGTATCAATCTCTATTCGGATAAGAATATCTCCAGAGCCCATCTCGCGCTCTCTACCATCGATCGTGCGATACAAACCATTCCGCTTCGATCCGACACGAGCCAACCAGCGCGACTTCCCCCGGATGCGACGCATCGCATCCGAGATGGGCTACCGCCCCGACGCCTCGATCATCAAAGGTCTCGTCGACGCACGCTGGTGGCCCATCGTCTCCGTCGGCCTCGGCCCCATCCTCGGGTCGTTCACGTTCCTTGCCGCTGAGACAGCCCTTCCCGGCAACGAACACCTCAACGCCGACGCCCGGGTCATGCTCGGCATTTTCGTGCTCACCGCTTGGTACTGGATCACCGCCGCGATCCCCCCGTTCGCCACTGGCGTCCTCATCATGGGCCTCGGCGCACTCTTCCTCGGATACCCCGCCAAGGACGGCCGGCCATTCGCCGTCCCCGCCGGGGGATCAACCATTACCGACTGGACCGACTTCATCGCGCCGGCCGCCGCGCCCGTCGTCATCCTCATGCTGGGCGGCTTCATCCTCGGCAAGGCCGCGCACAAGACCGGTTTCGACACCCTCCTCGCCCAAGTCCTGCTCACCCCGTTCGCCGCGTCCCCGGCCCGCCTGATCCTCGGCGTCCTGCTTGTCACCGCCTTCCTCAGCATGTGGATGAGCAACACCGCGACCGCCGTGATGATGGTCACCCTCGTCGGCCCGCTCTGCTTCTCGCTCGACAAGAGCTCAAAGCTCCGCCGCGCGCTCCTCCTCGCCGTGCCGGTCGGCGCCAACGTGGGCGGCATCGGCACCCCGATCGGCACGCCCCCCAACGCCATCGCTTTCGGTGCGCTCAAAGCCGCGGGCGTCGAGCTCGACTTCCTCGGCTGGATGCTCTTTGCGGTCCCCGTCGTCGTCGTGCTGCTGCTCGTCGCGTGGGCGGCGCTGCTCGTGTTCTACAAGTTCACCGACGACGACCGCGCCAAGAGCGCATCGCTCGAGATGCCGCCTCCGCAACGCGGAGGGCTCGCCGCCGTCGTCACCGCGATCACCTTTGGGTTCACCGTCTTTCTCTGGGTCACGAGCCCCTGGACAGGCCTCCCGATCGCCGCTGCCGCGCTCGTTCCGCTCATGGTCTTCACCGCGTCGGGCATCATGTCCCGCAACGACATCAACACCCTCGAGTGGGACATCCTCCTGCTCATCGCGGGTGGGCTCGCATTGGGCAAGGGCATGGAATCGACCGGACTCGCCGCCTGGCTCGTCGATCAGATCCCCCTCGCCGGGCTCCCCGCGATCGCGGTCATTGTCGTCATCAGTTCGATGACCCTGCTCATGTCCACGCTCATGAGCAACACGGCAACGGCGAACCTCCTCATGCCCATCGCCCTTGGCCTCGCCGGCGCCGCCGCGACAACCGACGGGGGCGAATCAACGGTCCCCGTCGTCCTCTCGCTCACCCAGGCGGGCATCGCCGTCGCACTCGGCGCGGGCCTCGCGATGGGTCTCCCCGTATCGACCCCGCCCAACGCGGTCTCCTTCGCCGCGGGCGGTCTGTCTGTGTTCGACTTCCTCCGCATCGGCGCCATCATCGGTGTCGCTGGCCTCGCCGCGACGTTGGTCGTCTGCATGCTGCTCGGCGGATGAAGACCACCGGCCCCGTCGAGTAATGACGCGCACAGTCGCCCCCGACGGTGACGTGACGCGGTAGCAAGCCGATCCCGACCCGGAAACCAATCAGTCCCCGGCTTCGTCCTCAGCCGCGAGATCGTTCCTCGCCCGCACGCGAGCGAGCGCCTCGCGGGTTTTCCGCGAGGGGCCCGCGTCCGGGCCGATGGTCCGTTCAAGGTCGTCGAGCGACCGGGAGAGCAAGGCCTCTGCCTCGGCGTCCCGGCCAGGGTCGCCGAGATCCATGATCGATTCACCGAGCGCCGATCGCGCGATCGCCGTGGTGAGGTGCGGCCCCCCAAGAACACGGATCGAATCGTCAACGACGCGCCGAAGGATGCCAGCCGCCTCCTCAGCCCGGCCGCCACGACTCAAAAAAACACCAAGGTTCAGCCGGGTGGAAATCGTGTCCGGGTGATCGACGCCCAACGCGCCCTCCTGCATCGCGAGCACCGCCCTGTAGTCTGCCTCGGCCTCCGCTTTCAGACCCGCGCGTTCCTTCGCGACCGCCGCGTTCATCCGGGCCTTCAGCGTGTGCGCGTGCGTCGGGCCATAGATCTGCTCGGCGACCTCGGTCGTCCGCGAATACCACCGGTTCGCTGACTCATGATCGCCCGCTCGGCTGCTGAGGATCGCCATCGTGTTCAGCGTCACCGAGACCGCAGGCGTGGGGTCTCGGCGATCGATCACTGCCTCCGCGGAAGGACGGAGCAGGTCCAGAGCGCCCGCGTAGTCCCCGGCTTCCGCACCGATGATCGCACGCTTGTTGACATTATGAAGAAGGTCGTCATCACCCGGCTCCAGATGCGACGTGAGGATCGCCGACGCCGCGTCGAGCCGCGGAGCGGCCTCGCCGAGACGACCCTGAGCGAGGAGAATGCCGCCCATCGCGTCGAGCGCTTGCCCGACGGCGAAATGGTCCTCCCCGAGCGTCGTCGTTCGGATCTCGATCACGCGTTCCATCCGCGAACTCGCGTCATCGAAACGCGCCTGTTCGCTGTCGATCACAGCGAGCCCGAACAGCGTGTCCGCCATCTCCGTCGAATCGCCCTTGCCCAGCCGATCCCAAAGTTCTTCCGCCGCCGATAGATGGTCCACCGCCCGGTCCGTCGAACCGATCGCCGCGTACACCGAGCCGACCCGATGCTCGAGCGGCGCGCGCACCGCGTCGATATCGACTGTTCCACCGCGGAGCCGATCGTGCGCGCGGTCAAGGACCTCCGTGAGCAGCCCGGTATCCCGCCCGCGAGCGTTCGCGGGGTCGATGGTGCGCAGCATGTCGTCGAGAAAGAGCCCCACCTGCTCTGCGATCACACGATGGTCGTGCTCGGCACGCACGGCATCCGACGCTCGCTGATACGCCGACGCAACAAAGATCCCAGCGCCGATCAGCGTCAGAGACACCACCGCGGCGACGCCCGTCGCGAGCGGATGGCGACGCAAGAACATCGCTGAGCTGTACCGGGCCGACGGCTCCCTCGCGAGGATCGGTCGGCGCGTCCGAAACCGGCGCACGTCCTCCATGAGCCGGTCGGCGCTGGAGTACCGCTCCCGCGGGTCCTTCTGAATCGCGCGCCGGACGATCAGATCGAGATCCCCGCGGAGGCGCAGCGCCCACCGGCTCGCCCCCGCGTCGTCCATCGCCGCCCGGCTGGGAGGCGTCGGATCGGTCTCGCACACAACCCGCTCGGCCTCGGCCCGTGATCCCGAAACCCGATAGGGGCGAGAACCTGTGACCATCTCGTAGAGCAGCAGCCCAAGCCCATACACATCCGTCGCCTGGGTGATCTCCTCGCCGCGGATCTGTTCCGGCGCGGCGTACTGCGGCGTGAGCGGGCGGTTGCCCGCCTGCGTCAGATCCTCGGCCGTGTCATTCAGAAGTTTCGCGATCCCGAAGTCGAGGAGCTTGGGAGTCCCATCATGGGTCACGAGCACGTTCGCCGGCTTGAGGTCACGGTGCACCACCATGCGTGCATGCGCATACCGGACCGCATCGGCGACGCGCTCGAACAACGCCAGCCGCTCATCGAGACCGAGCCGCTCCACGGCGACGTCGAGGCGTTCCCCATCGACGTGCTCCATGACGAAGTACGGCACACCGTCCTCGCCGACCCCGCCATCAAGAATGCGGGCGATCGAAGGGTGCTCGAGCTTCGCGAGCAGCCGACGCTCGATCCGGAACCGCTCTCTGGCCTCCTGCGTCGTGAGATCAGCGGGCAGGACCTTGACCGCGACCGTCTGCTCGTACAGCCCGTCCGCGCGCCGCGCCCGGTAGACCCGGCCCATCCCTCCCGATGCGATGGGCTCCAGAATCTCATACACACCCAGCCGCGCACCCAGCAGCGGATCGGGCCCCGAATCCTCGCTCGGTGCGAACGCCTCCGCCGGATCATGCTCGAGGAACCCCATCGCCGAACCCGAGGCCTTCCCGAGGGACTCCGCCAGCGCAAGCGCCTGAGGCGAATCGGAAAGGTACTCGCGGATCAGCCGCTCACGCTCGCCCGCGGGCTCGTCGCCGAACTCGTCCATCGCACGGAACACCCGCTCCCATGCCTCGCTCCGCGCGGTACCGGTCCGCTCATCGTGCATCACTGTCTCCGATCCCGCCGCCATCCCCCGCGGCGCTGAGTTCAAGGAGCAGCCAGGCGCGGGCGGAGTCCCAGTCACGCTTGATCGTCGCGGGCGAGACGTCGAGCATCCGCGCGGCACCTTCCACGCCGAGACCTCCGAAGTACCGCAACTCAACGACCTTTGCCCGGCGTGGGCTGATGTCCTCCAGCCGCGTCAGCGCGTCGTCGAGATCCACAAGGTCGAGCAGGGTTGGGTCCACCGCGAGATCGCCCGGATCGATCGCGACCCGACGCCGACCACCACCCCGCTTGAGGCGGCGCCGGTGCCTGGCGTGGTCCACCAGGATGCGGCGCATCGTGTTCGCGGCAACCCCGTAAAAATAGGTCTGGTCGTCCCAACCCGCAGACCCCTGGTCGATCAGCCGCATGTATGCCTCGTGCACGAGCGCTGTCGGCTGCAGCGTGTGGTCCGCACGCTCATGACCCAGAAACGAGCCCGCGAGCCTCCGCAGTTCGTCGTAGACGACCCCGAACAGACGGTCGGCGGCGCTCGCGTCCCCTCCGCGGCCCGCCCGCAACAGCACTGTCGCCTCCGTCATACCGCTCACACGCAGACTCCATGTACAAACCAACCGCCAGCCACCATCCGACAGCCTACACGCAACGCCGGGCCTCTTAAGTTTTTTTCACACCACATGAGCCCGGTGAACGCCGGTTGTCGCCAGGTGTCCCGAGATCGTTCAGCGGATCAGCGGGCGTGTGTCCCGAAGAAACCGCTGGCCCAGACTGAATCGGAGTACACCATGATCCGCGATACACGTGTTCGCAAGCTCACCGCCGTCATGCTCGCCGCGCTCGCAGGCACCGCCGCCGCCTTCGATGTTGAGTTCACATACCAGGGCTACATGGAAGACAACGGCGCCGCGGTCGAGGGGCCGAGCGATGTCCCCGTCGTCTTCCAGCTCCACACCAGCCCGACACTCGACCAGCCGGTCGGCGGACCCGTCACCAAGAACCCAGGCGAGATCGATTTCTCGGACGGCCTCTTCTCCGCCGATCTCGAGTTCGATGTCGCCGCCTTCGACGGCTCGCAACTCTGGCTCGAAGTCATCATCGATGGGAACACCCTCGCCCCGCGTCAGAAAGTGACCGCCGCGCCCTTCTCGCTCGCGACCCGAGGCCTGACCGTCACCGATGCCGGCGATGTCGGCATCGGCATCAGCGACCCGCAGAACAAGCTCCACGTCGATGGGTCCGTCCGCGCCGGAGGCTTCCGCGCGATCGGGGGACCGAACAGCATGAGCTTCTTCAACCCGAACGGCGAGACCGCGTCCTTCTTTTTGGCATGGCAAGACGACGTTCCACGCCTCCGTGTCGGAGGGAGCGGCCCCGGCTCGAACGGCGGGTTCGACATCCAACGCATCGGCGACGCCACACTCCTCCGCATCGACGGAGACGGGAACCTCGGCATCAAAGAGAAGAACCCCAATCTCCGCCTCACCATCGACCAGCAGGGCCTGGGCATCAACAACCCCAGCTCGCAGACTCTCACGTTCCACACCAACAACGCCGAACGCATGCGGCTCACATCAAGCGGGCTGCTCGGCGTCAACACCTCATCCCCGATGACACTCCTCGACGTCGACGCGACCGATTACGTGCTGCCCGCGAACGCCGACGGCGCCGCCGAGTTCTTCTATTCAACGGGCCTTCCCTTCCCCGGCGCGGCGCCGGACACCGACAAATCAACGGTGGACATCGTCCGACTTGGGGGGCTCTCCGGAACCAGCGCGCTCGACGTCTACGCCGAAGAGGCCCGCGCTGCCAAGTTCGTCAGCGATGAATCCGTGTCGCCCACCGTCGAGATCCAGAACCTCCAGGCCGCCACGGCGCTCAAGCTCCTGTCGTTCTCGGGCAACGGCCCGATTCTGGATATCGAGATCCCCGGGCCGGGAACCTTCAACTCCGACTACGCCGTCTTCCGCAACTCGGGAGGCAACCAGGCGCGCATCGATCGAAACGGACGCGGCTACTTCAACGGCGGCACCCAGACAGGCGGCGCCGACGTCGCGGAGTGGTTCGCCGTCGAGGGCGAAGCCGCGCAGTATGAACCGGGCGACCTGCTCGTCATCTCCACCGAGTCGGACCGGACCGTCACCCGATCCGCGGAGCCCTACAGCACGCTCGTCTCGGGTGTGCACGCGACCAGGCCCGGCGTGCTCCTCACCGAGCGCCACGTCGACGCCGACCACTCCGACATGGTGCCCATGGGCGTCATCGGCGTGATCCCGACCAAGGTTTCAGCAGAGAACGGACCCATTCGCAGGGGCGATCTGCTCGTCTCGTCGAGCACGCCGGGGCACGCCATGCTCGGCACCGACCGAAGCAAGATGCTCGGCGCGATCATCGGCAAAGCCCTCGAAGACTTCGATCAGGCAGGCACAGGCGTCATCCGCGTCATGGTCACCGCCCGCTGATTGGCCCGAACGAACGAGCCCACACCGAAAGGAAGCACAGTGATGCGCACGCAACACACGCCCAAACACCTTGCCGTGATCGCCCTCCTCGCGACGGCAGCAGCCGCGAGCCCCGAGATCCCCTGGTCGTCCATCGACGGAGGCGTCCAGACCATGACCGGCGCGGCGTACATCCTCACGGGAACCGTCGGCCAGCACGACGCAACGCCGTCGCACTCCGCCGCCGGAACCTACACGCTGCGAGGCGGCTTCTGGCAGCCACCCATCGTCGCCACCGACGGAGGCTGCAACCCCGCCGACATCGCCGAGCCGTTCGGGACGCTCGACCTGGCGGACATCGCGGCGTTCGTGTCAGGCTTCACAACGATGGACCCGGCCGCCGATCTCGACGAAAACGGCGTCTTCGACCTCAACGACATCGGCGCCTTCGTCGGTGCATTCACCGCGGGGTGCCCGTAACACAACCGGTTCCGGCGTGCCGAAAGGCGGGCCGGAGCCATTTCTACGAACACTTGCTCACGCCTCATAGGCGCCAAACCTCGGCCCGATCGATCCAAGATCCGCGTCCGTCAATGGGCCCGGTGGGACTTGAACCCACACTGGGGTTACCCCCAAGCGGATTTTAAATCCGCCGCGTCTGCCAATTCCGCCACTCCGGCCAAGGCTGGTGACCACTCTAGCACGGGTTTTCGGCCCCGGGGGCACCCCGCCTTCCGACAGAGCACCGACCTAGACTTTCCGCTTGCCACGCCGGGACGGAGACGCGCGCACCAGGCGGCGTGGAGGATACGCAAACAGCGCGGAGTATTGATCCATGGCAACCGCCACTGAAAGCAAGAACAAGGTCACCATCACCGAAGACGGCCCGAGCCGCAAGAAGATCGAGATCGAGGTCCCCGCCGAAGTCGTCGATGAGAAGCTCACTGGCTCGCTCGACACCCTCGCCGCCGAGGCGGAACTCCCCGGCTTCCGCAAGGGCCGGGCACCCAAACGCCTTCTCGAGAAGAAGTTCTCAGACCTCATCAGCCGCGAGGCGAAAAGCGAGCTGATCACCAGCGCCTATTCGCAGGCCGTCGAGGAGAACGAGCTCAAGGTCATCGGCGACCCGATCGCCGAGGGCGTCGAAGACATCGAAGTCGAGACCGGCAAGCCGCTCAAGTTCACGTTCGCGGTCGAGGTCCTCCCCGAGTTCGAGCTGCCCGGGCTCGAAGGCATCGAGGTCGCCAAGCCCCTGCTCGAGGTCACCGACGAGCAGGTCGACGGCGAACTCGAGAAACTCGCGATCAACGAGGGCGACCTCGAGCAGCGCGACGAGCCCGAGGCGGGCGATTACCTCACCGGTCATGGCATCATGACCGATAGCGCCAAGGACGGCGAAGAGTTTTACAACATCGAGGGCGCCGTCGTCCGCGTCCCGGCCAAGGAAGACGAAGGCCGGGGCATGGTCCTGGGTGTCGTCGTCGAGGACTTCGAGAAGCAGCTCGGCATGCCCAAGCCGGGCGAGACCGCGACCATCAAGGTCAAGGGGCCCCAGAACCACGAGCGGGAGGACATCCGCGGCAAGGATCTCGTCGTCACCTTCAAGGTCGACCGCGTGGACCGCATCGTCCCCGCCCCGATGGCGGACGTCGTCGCCAAGCTCGGCTACGAGTCTGAGGAAGAAGTCCGCGAGATGTTCAAGACCCGTCTTGGTCAGCGCGTCCTGATCAACCAGCAGGCCGCGATGCGTCAGCAGGTCGCCGACCATCTGCTCGACAACGTCACCATGGATCTCCCCGAGCGCCTCACCGCGGGCCAGGCGGAGCGGCTCATGCACCGCCAGCGCGTCGAGATGATGTACCAGGGCATCGACGAGATGGTCATCGAGCAGCGGATCGCCGAGATGCGCGATTCGTCGAGCGAGCAGGCCGCCAAGGAGCTCAAGCTCAGCTTCATTCTGGGCAAGGCCGCCGAGGATCTCGAGGTCCGCGTCGAGGAGGCAGAGGTCAACGGGCGAATCGCCCAGATGGCAGCCGAACGCGGCGCCCGCCCCGATCAGCTCCGCCAGCAGCTGATCCAGTCCAACCAGGTCGGCGCCGTGGTCCAGCAGATCCGCGAGCACAAGACCATCGACGCGATCATCGCCAAGGCGAAGGTCGAGGAGATGTCGGCCGAGGACTTCAAGAAGAAGTTCGCCAAGGACGACTGATCTGTAACGGATTGAATCCAGTATCCCAGCGAGCCCCCGGCGCAAGCCGGGGGTTTTTATTCGCTCGACTGCGCTCCGAGCCCGGCCGCGAGTTCCCGTAAGAACCCCTCAGCCTCGCCCGCGGGGTCCTCTACGCCACTCACCCGCCGGACTAGGGCACTCCCCACGATCGCCGCGTCCGCGTGCTCCACGACCGCCCGGACATGGTCGGGCGTCGAGATCCCAAACCCGCACGCGATCGGTGTCTCTGTCACTTCACGCAGAGCCGCGACCCGGCCCGCGATTTCCGGTGCATTCTTCTGCTCACCCGTGATCCCGGCTCGTGCGATCAGGTACACAAACCCCGTGCACCGTTTCGCGATCTCGAACGCCCGCTCCTTTGGCGTCGTGGGGGCGATCAGCAGGCTCAGCACGAGCCCGTTCGCCTCGCACGCGTCATGGATGGCCTTTGATTCCTCCCAGGGCGAATCGGGCACGATCAGCCCATCAAAGCCCGCGTCTTTCGCCTGCTCACAGAACCGCTCGGGTCCACCCACACCGTTGACGATCGAAACGCTCACCATTGCGACGAGTCCCAGCGAGACCCGCTCCCGCACGGCCTTTACTTGCTCGAAGACCTGTTCGACCGTCACCCCTGCCGTCAGCGCCTCGTGCATCGCCGACGCAATCACAGGCCCGTCCGCGATCGGGTCCGAGTAGGGGATCCCGACCTCGACAACGCTCGCCCCCGCCCGCTCGGCCGCCTCGATCATCGCCCCGGTCGCAGCGAGCGAGGGATGCCCGCCGCACACAAACGGCATCAGCGCCTTCTTACCCTCAGCTCGAAGCGTCTCAAAGATCGAATCGATCCGGTTCATTGCAATACATCCCCAATGTCAGTCTCAGACGGATCGACGATGAACAGTCAGTCACCGATCGATCACGTCCGGCAGATCATCCAGCCCCTCGGTCATCACCCGCGGCCCATCTTCGGTGATCAGCACGTCGTGCTCATGGTGCGACGACAGCGATCCATCGGCCGAGAAAATCGGCCAGGTCCCCGGCGCCTGTGAGACCGTCCCCGTCCCGATCGCGATCATGGGCTCGAGCGCGACCAGCACGCCCGGCTCGCAGGGACGGTCCGAATCGGGCCATTCCCCCGGGTACGTCGGCAACACGTTGCTCACGAACGGCGGCGTGTGCAGTTTTCGACCGTACCCGTGCCCGCCGAGCCCGCGGACGAGGTGCAAGCCCTGCTCGCCTTCGACGTGCCCCTGCACCGCCTTCGCCCAGTCCTTGTACGTGTTCCCCGGTCGCAGCTGCTCGATCCCGAGCCGGAGCGAGTTCTTCCCCGCGTCGAGCAACTTCCGGACCTCGGGGGCTGGTTCCCCGAACGAGTACGTCCACGCCGCGTCCCCGATCCACCCGCGGAATGACACACCGATGTCGATCTTGAGCACATCGCCAGGCTTCATGGGCGCTTCGTAATAGCCCGCCGTCCCGTGGACAACGCACTCGTTCACGCTCAGGCACGCCTGCGAGGGAAACGGGGGCAGCCCGCCCGGCCGATACCCCTTGAAGCACGATTTGCACCGCATCGCATCAAGAGTTTCACCGACAAACCGATCGATCTGCGCCAGCGTCTGGCCGACCGCGAGAAAGTCCACGAGCCGCTTGTGCACGTCGACGACCTTCTGGGCCGCAGCGTACGCCTGCTCGGCTTCGTCCGAATTGATTCTGGGCGGCTTCCGCATAGGGCCGATCGTAGCGAGCACGCCCACCCCACGCGCTAGACTCCCGGCCCATGACCGTCGTCTGCATCGGCAACACCAAATCGGGCCGCGGCCTCACCCGCAGGCTTCTCCGTCGGTTCACGGACCGTCTCGAATCCCGCGGCGTCCGCGTTCTCGAACTCACGCTCAACGACCCGAACTTTCCGGAGGAAGCCCGCTTCGACGCACAACGGTTCAAGGGGGCCCGCGCGATCCTTGCGTTCGGGGGCGACGGAACCGTCAACGCCGTCACCGACGCCGCGATTCGCACCGAGACCCCCGTCTACCACATCCCCTGCGGAAACGAGAATCTCATCGCCCGGCGCTACGGCATGAACCGGGACCCCGACACATTTCTCCGCGCCCTTGCGGAGCACCGCGTCATCCATTCCGATGTCGGCCTCGTGGCCGGCCGGCGATTTCTTATCATGGCGACCGTCGGGCCCGACGCCCGCGTGATCGAGCGTCTGCACCGCACCCGCACCAAGGCCCTGGGCCACCTCGCGTATGTCGAGCCGGTTCTCCGCGAGGCGACCGCCCCCTACATGCCACGTCTCAGCATCACCGTCGACGACGAGATCAAGGTCGCGGACCGCCCCGGCTGGCTCATCGTCGCCAACGACCGCGAGTACGCCGCACGTCTCAACTTTGCCCCGGATGCAGGCCCGCTCAACCGTTCTCTCGCGGCGGTCTTTCTCCCGGGAACCAACCTCCGCGATTGCTTCAACTGGACCCTCCGCGCCTGGGCCCGACGCCACACACGCGATCCGCGCATGATCACGGCACACGGAACGAAGATTTGCATCGAGAGCAGCGCCGACAGCACCGACGCAGCCCTGACATTCCAACTCGACGGCGAGCACGACCCGCACATCGCCGGGCACCTCGAGCCCAACGGAACGGCAAAGCCGACCATCGATATCTCGCTCGACAACGCCAGGCTCCCGGTCCTCGTCCCCGATCTCCGCCGGGTCTGAACGCCGCGGCTAGTCGGATTGCCGAATGACTCGCCCCTTGCAGATCACCGCGTCGACCGGATCTCCCCCGAAGGTGTGGCCGAGCTCCCGCTCATCGCGCCACCGCAGCATCAGCAGATCCGCCCGCATCCCAACCGCGATCGATCCGCCATCGGAGAGACCCATCAGCGCCGCGGCGTTCGCCGTGCAGGCGCAGATCGCCTCCGCAGCTGAAATCCCCAGATGCCTCACCGCGAGCGCGATCGCCATCGGCGTCGATGAACACGGCGCCGAACCCGGGTTCACGTTCGTCGCGATGACGAGTTTCCCACCCGCATCGATGAACCGGCGACCGTCTCCATACCTCCCGTCCGTATGGAACCCGGAGCAGGGCAGCATCACGCCGAATGTGTTACTCGTCGCGAGTCGCCGCAGGTCCTCTTCACTCGATGCCTCAAGGTGATCGACACTGCGAGCCCCGAGTCCGATCGCCGCCGACGTCATCCCCAGCGAATTGAACTGGTCGGCGTGGATCCGGAGCGGGTGCCCCAGCGCAGCCGCCGCCTCGAACAGCCGGACGGTCTCCTCAAGCGACCACGCCCCGTCCTCGCAATACCCATCGATCGTGATTCCGGGGAACTCCGCGTGCACGGCGGGGAGCGTCTCGTGGATTGTGCGGTCGACAAAGCCGTCCTGCTCGCGGTCGATCGCGTGCCCGATGCAGGCGGTGGGGGAGACGAACCCGGCCCAGGCATCCCCCGCCCGCGCGATCGCCCGCAGCATTTTCAGTTCGTCCGCGGTCGTCAGCCCGTACCCGCTCTTGATCTCGACCGCCGTCGTCCCCCCGCGGAGCATCCAATCGAGCCGATTCATTATCCCATCGAACAGTTCGTCCTCGCTTGCCGCGCGCACGGCCCGGACCGTCGACATGATCCCGCCACCCGCCTTGAGCAGTTCGAGATACGACGCCCCGCGTCGCTTCATGTCCCACTCGTCCAGCCGTTCCCCCGCCCAACACGCGTGCGTGTGCGCATCAACGAACGCCGGCATCAGCACCCGACCGTTCGCCTCGATCACGTTGGCTCCTGCCGGATCGAGCTTCTCGCTGATTTGATCGATCAGCCCGTTCCGCACGAGTACGTCGGCTTCGTCGAGTACCGCAAGATTCGACATCGCGGCACCACGCCGGGGCCCCTCCCCGGCGAGCGTCAGCACACGAGCGTTCCGGATCAGCAGCGGTGGGGGAGAGGCGTCGTCCATTCCGACACGGTACCGATTCAGCCCCGAGAATGGTTCAGGCCGACCGCTCCGAGAAGCCGGCGAGGAATTCCAAGAACAGCCGCGCCGCGAGGCGAACGGTCCGGCCGCCCTCCCCCGCCGGCGAATCGTGGGGCGGGCTCAGTTCCATGATATCGAAACACAGCACCCGCTCGCACCGACCCGCCGCGCGAACCCACGCGCACGCCGTCCCGGGATCCCAGCCGGAAGGGTTCATTGCGCTCACCCCTGGTGCATAGGCCTGATCGATGACGTCGAGATCGAAGCTCACGAACAGATCACCAGAAGGCCAGTGATCATCCGGGCCGAAATGCTCACCCCCCGCGGGGAGCGTCGCTCCGCGCCCGCCGTGCCCCTCGAACCACCGCACATGCTCGGTGCTGTTCGCGAACCGGTCGAGCCCGTGCACCGTCAGCCCACCCACGCCGCAGCGCTCGACGAGGGCCCGGAACGGCATCCCGCTGCCCGTCTCTGCGCGAACATCGAGGTGCGCGTCGAAATACACCCCGTGCAACGGCTCGCTCAGCCGCCCCGCCAATGCGCGCACAAACGGGAACGTCAGGTCATGCCCTCCGCCGATCATCACCGGCAGCAACCCCGCGTCGAGCAGCGCTCCCGCCGCCTCCGTCACCCGCTCGTGTGTTTCTTCGAGCGAACCGCCCGGCTCCACATCCCCGGCGTCGAACACGCCCGGCCAAGCGATTCCTGCCGGCTTCGCCGACCCGTACCTGCCAAGCGCCGCCCGGAACGCCGAGGGGCCTTGAGCCGCCCCGATCCGGCCTCTGTTCATGCGGACGCCGGTGTCGTCCGGGACGCCGATCAGACCAATCGCGCAGCCGATCGGATCGCCGGTCCGGATCGACGACACGAACCGGCCAGCGGGAGCATTCGGCCATTCAAAAGACTCGGTGTGCGGGACTCGCATGGCATCGAGAATAGCGTGAACCGTTCGGGCCTGACAGGCCGCTACGGACGCGGCGAGACACCCTCAGCAGCGACGCATCGGGATAGGTGTCCCTCGCTCGCGAGCGCACGTCTCCGCCTCCTCGTAGCCTGCGTCCACGTGCCGGATCACTCCCATCATCGGGTCGTTGGTGAGCACGTTCTTGAGCCGCGTGGCGCACGCCTCGGTCCCGTCGGCCACGATCACCTGACCCGCGTGCTGGCTGAACCCGATCCCGACGCCGCCACCGTGGTGGAAACTGACCCAACTCGCGCCCCCCGCGATGTTGACCATCGCGTTGAGAATCGCCCAATCGCTCACGGCATCGCTGCCGTCCTTCATGGATTCGGTCTCGCGGTTCGGGCTCGCGACCGAGCCGCAGTCCAGATGATCCCGCCCGATGACGATTGGCGCGCGCACACGCCCGTCCGCCACCATCTCGTTGAACAGCAACCCCGCCTTGTCGCGCTCGCCGAGCCC